>CAYTKQ010000012.1:0-94499 GCA_964438705.1 uncultured Christensenella sp.
TTGTGGGGGATTGCCCCTTCACGCCCCCCGCTGCCATTCCTCCCGCACCTTTCACGCCCTGCATGGCATTACGCGCGGCAGCCGCGATCGCGTTCTTTCTCGCTTCCTCTTCCCGTTTCCGGCGCGCTTCCTCCTCGCGCTTTCTTCTCGCTTCCTCTTCCCGTTTCCGCCGTGCTTCCTCCTCCCTGCGACGGCGTTCCTCCTCTTCGCGTTTCCGGCGCGCCTCTTCCTCCCTGCGACGGCGTTCCTCCTCCTCGCGTCTGCGCCTCTCTGCCGCCGCTTTCTCAGCCGCTGCTTTTCCGGCCGCCACTGCGCCCAATGCGCTCTGCGCCCATAAATTCCCCGCCATATTCGTTATCCTTTCTGCGCTGCTTCCTCAAGCATTTCCGCGATTCGCTTTTTTTCCTCCGGCCCAACAGGCAGCTTGTCGATCGCCTCGATCGCCGCCTCCGGCTCGAGCGTTTTCAGTTCTTCCACGATCTGCATCAGCTCCTCCTCGCCAAGCGCACCATCCGTTCCTTCCATCTCCGCAATAAACGCCGCAAGCTCATCCTTGCTCATGCTGCCAAAGTCAGGCATATCTCCCTCCTGCGGCATACCCGGCGGCACCGCCGATATATCATCCATCTTTGGCAGCTCGGGTAAACCGCCCTCCGGCGCGTTGCCCATTCCCGGCATTTCCGGCAAACCGCCGCCCCCGATTCCTTCCTGCCCCGGTGATCCCGGCATTCCGGGCATTCCGCTCGTTGGTGCGCCGCCTTCCATACCGGGCATGCCCGCGCCCTGCGTCCTGCGGATGCTCTCGATGATCTTGTTTTTGTTCTTGATGTAACCCTCCGGCACCGCCTCAAGGTACGTCAGCGCGTCTGGAATCACCTTGCTCTTCATCATATTGTCAAGCGTCTGCACCTGCATCAGCTCCGACCAGTAAGACCCCTGTCCAATGTCGATTTTCAAATTCAGCGCGTAGTCCGCGAGCTTGGAAAAATCGAACTCCTCCTGCGTCACCGCGCCCTCGCTGTCCGTGAGTGTCACGCCGCGCGTCCCATAGTTCACGCGCATGATCTCGATGAATATCCGCACGCAGTTTTCCACGAAATTGTAAAAATCCATGCGCTGGAGGTCAAGCGGCATGCTCGAAGCCTTTTGCACCGCGATGATCGCCGATGTGTTGTCCGGCTTCACATTGCCAAGGGCCGCGTCCGAAGCGCCCATCATCTCCTTGGTCTGCGAAATCGTGGATTGCACCATGTTCATCACATTCCCGCTCATGTCCGCGGATTGGAAGTTTGCAAACAGCGCTTCGCTCGGGTTTCCCGCCACGCCGATCGCCTTTCCAATGCGGTTATCCCACGCGGAAATTTTCGTGCGGTCGTAAAGCATCTTGGGAAACGCCATCTTGGTGGTGTACATCATCGCCATTGCGTACAGCTTGTTCACAAAAATCTGGTTTTGTATCTTACCCGTCAGCGGCGATACGCCATGATAACAATTTTTCATACCCTCCCAGCTCATCCACACCAGCGGGTACAGCTTATATTCCGTATTCACCTCTTTTTTGATGACGGCCGTGCGCGTACATTTCAAAATATGCACCGTGCCCTTTTCCTTCCACATTTTAAGGAGCACCGTCGTGTAATCGTTGTCACGATCCATCTCCGCGTTCACATAATGCGCTTCGTTGTCCGCGACCACCTCGTCCGCGTTCATACCGTTCAAACGTGCCTCATCCTTCACTTCCTCGCTCAGCCTGCGGTACGCAATGAGGATGTACGGCTGCTCCTGCGCGTCCGGTTCTGATGGATTTCCAAACAAAACGTTCGTATTGTCCGCCAGATCGATCTTGATCTCCCCCCGGTACGAAAACCCCGTTTCCGCGTCCGGGTCAAACCAGATGTAAAAGCACCCGTCCCCGTCGATAGCGCAATTGCGGATCATACGCCTGTTCTTGAACTTCATGTTCGTGCGCTCGATGATATTGTCCACCTCCTGCGCAATAATCTTCGGAATCTTTTCATCCATGCTCTCCGGTTGCTTTTCATCGGGCATGACGGGCTTTTTTGTCTTCTTTTCCCGTTTGCCGTCCATGTTGTTCGCCAGCTCCACATTCGTGGCAATGTCGTCTGAAATCAGCATTGCCGTGTAATAATTGACCACCGGCTTTAAAAAGTTGAATACCGGCTTGTCGAGATCGGGCGCATTCACGCCCTCCCATTGCCTGTCATTGAAAAAATTGTTGTTCCGTTCCACGTTTTCATAGAGGTTGATCCCCGTATTGTAAGATATCCCCCGCTCATATTCCTTCCAAATCTCGTGTGCTTCCTTTTTGATTTTCATTCCTTTTTCCTCACTTTATTTTTTGTGTGGAATCTCTTTTCGATTCCCGGTTCCGCAGAGGCGTTTTTTCTTATTCGTCCTCCGGGTATTGACGGCTGCCATTGTAGTTCATCAGGTTGTTGAGCTGCTCGGCCTGCCGATCCTTTTCCGCAGTCTCTCCGCGTGCGATTTCCTCGCGTCTTTCCTTCACGCGCGGTCCAAATGGCTTGCGCACATACGCGCCCGCAAAAAACGCCGCAATCATGCCGATCACAATCAGTCCTGTTTCCATTTTTCTTCCTCCTTTCACGGTCTCATTTTGTCATATTGAGCACAATATATAAAACCGCCCGGCATCATACCGCAGCGGTTCCTTTCAATATAAACGCGCCTTTTTTTCAACAGCAAAAAAGACAACCCTTCGGCTGCCTTCTTTGCCTCATCTGCACGATATCTTTTCTTACTCTAGCCCGCCCGGGCCAATCAGCGCTTCCATCACGTCCGCGGATATTTCCACATCAAACGTATCCTTGTAATCCGTCAGCCAACGGAACGGGCACGACACAATAAAATATCTTCCGTCCTCTGCTCTTTGTACCAACACATCCGGAACATAAAACTTTGGATATACATCGCTGTAAAGATACAAGGCCCCCACATCACTTTCTTTGTAAGCCCTATCCTCTGTCACAAGGTTGGATGGATCAAACAGATCGTCAAAGAATGCCTTGATGATCTCCGGGTCTGCCACCGTGTTCTCCACTTCCTCCAACACACGCGAATTATCCTTGTTCCCATCCGGCGCGTGATATTCGATCCGGCTCACCGTGTCCGTGCCCATCCGCATCACCTCCACGCCTTCCCGCGCGTACAAATCAAATAAGATAAAACGTCCTTTTTCAGGCGCGGCGTAAAGAAAATCTTGCTCCGTTTCACCCTCCATCAGACCAATCTTATTAATCGACATATAGTAATTTGCATATCCGATCACCTTGCCATAATATTCCGGCTGCATCAGCCACCCTGTCGTTTCGGTAACGCCCTCGTATAGGGTGTTGTCCACATTGAGCCGTTGGATATCATCCTCACCAACCTCAAAAAGATAAGCCGGTCTTAGGTAAAAATTCTCGAAATCTCTTAGACTTGCACCCCCTTCACAACCACTCAGCAGCAACACCGTCATGATTCCCGCGATCACAACCGCGATCCTCTTCCCCCTCGCCTGTTTCATACGCTCCTCCTATTTGATCTGTATACCTTTATAGACTTTATCGTCCTTATGAAAAATTCCTTTTGAGTAATCCCAAAAATCTGCATCTTTTCCATATTTATCCGGGCGCATCTGCTCTTCCACCTCATTGTGCCGCCAAATCTCATCATCATCGCCATCCACGCGATACATGTTCGACACCCCCGGCAGCAATGCCACCGCACGATCCCCGTTGGAAAACTCGTCGATGATCCCGACTTTATTATTTTCTTGCTGCTCCTTGCTTCCTTTCGGATGACTGTGCACAAAGGATATCCCCTTGATTGGCAAATCGATCCCAAACATCTTCCCCATGTTCTCCGCTCCGTATGTTGCCATCCACTGGGTGAGTACCGGCGCGATCACATCCCGTTCGCCCCCCTCCATCGGCGGCATCAGCATCGTTTTTTCCGTCAGCGTCGTATTGCCCTCCTCGTCCGTCTGCGGCACCTGTACTGTCACCATCATCGCCGCATACTCATTCGTTTCCCAGTTGTCTTTGCCCTTTGCCTGTTCGCTAAATGCCTTCGCCGCTTCCTCCTCGCTTCCGTAAACGGTCGCTTTCCCCGGGCTCACCTTTTCCGCGATCCCCTTAATAATTGGATCTTCCATTGCCGGTTTAAGGATACTTTTCCATTTTTCTGCCTCATCGTATGCTTTTTTTACATCCTCCGCACTCGCTGGCTCACGTTGGATCGGCCTTCCATCCGGCGTTTCATTCTGCTCGATATGCTCTTGTGCTTTTCCGCGTCCCCAGTTCACAACCGGCTCCAGCAGCGTCTCCATCCAGTCTCCCGAGGCCCTGCGCCATGCGTCGTCCCATCGTTTTCCCTGTTCTTCGGTCTCTTTTTTGACTGCTTCATCATGCGCCTTTTCCACGTCCCACATTCCCTGCTGTGCCCGCGCATTCTCCAACTGGCTTCTGTCCACGCCCATTGCGTCAAGCTCCGCGTCCGACAGCTTCAGCATATCCTCCAGCGACATCTGCGAATTCCGCCTCTGCGCCTGTTCCTCTTCATAGGCCTTCTGCTCCGCTAGCTTTGCCGCGTCGATTTCTTCCTTGGTTCTGCCCGCCGGCATGCTCTCGATCGGCTTGTTCGGCGCGGCCTGCGGCTCTGCGTCCCACGGTTTTCCCCAGTCCAGCCCGCTTCCCGCCGTCCCCTGCGGCGGCTGTGTGGGCTGTGGCGCAGTGTCGCTCAAAAACTTGATCGCGCCCGTGTCCCCTTTGCCCATATTATACACCATATTCTCCGTCTTTGTCCCGTTTTTCCGCATGCCCGCCGTTTCCTCGATCAGCGCCTGCAATTCCGATACGTCGTCCTTTTCCTTCTGCGTCCCCATATAGCTGCCCGGCAGCGCACGATTCATTGTTTTCTGCCCGTCCGGCTGCGGCGCAAACGGGTTTTCTTCCTTGCCTATTTTATCTTCCAGCGTTTTGTACGCCTTCTCAAACGCGCTCTCCTGCTCTTTTCCCCACGATCTGTCCGATATTTTAGCCGACTCTGTTGTGATCGGCACAGGCTGCTTGCTCAAGTCCGGCAGCTCCGCCCAATCGCCTTTCACGAGGTTATCCACCTCCGTTTGCCCGATCTTCGGCATTTTCGGAAATATCTTCGTGGGCAGCGTCCGTTCCTTATAGTTCTCGTCCATCAGCCAGCCTGTGAAATCATTTTTTACCGCGTTCTGCACATAATCCGTCTTCGGCCCAAATATTCCATCTACCCTGAGCGGTTTGCCATCGAGATACTTCCGCCCGCTCTTATTCAGCTCCGTCTGGATCGCCCGCGTCTTCGCGCTCGGCTTTTCAAGCTCCTCCTGGTACCGTTTGAGCTTCCCGAGCGCCTCCCCCGTCTTTGTTCCAAGTACACCGTCTTCTTTTAAACTCCTTCCCATTCCATCCGTGAATCCAAACCCATTGAGCAGTTTTTGCCCCGCGCTCACCGACGCGCCCGTCTTTTTTCTCTGTTTTAACATCACTTTTCTTTCTCCTTTTTCTGAATTTTTTTACAAAAAGAGACCGGATCGCCCAGTCTCTTCGCGCAGTATCCCCCACTGCTCCACGCTAACAGTGTATCACATTTTCACCGCTCTGCCCCGCCATCCTGCCGCCATCCTGCCGCCATCGTGTCCTAATCCAACACCCGCTCCATCGCGCGGATCACATTACGCCGTATCCGCTGCGTTTGACGCTCGCTGTAGTTCATCCTGTGCACCACCTCGCCCACGTTCATGCCTTGCACATAGCGCAGCTCCACATACTCCCGCTCCTCTGCCGAAAGCCCCGCCTCACACATCTTTGCCCTAATTTCGTCATGCTCAGCACACAGCTTTTCCATATACTTTGTCACCTTCGCGATGCGCGTATCATACACGTCCACCATGCGCTGCACCACCCTGTAAACGGGGTCGCTGTGCACGTTGGTTCGCTGGGTTTTTACGCCAAGGCGCGGCGGCCTAAGCATCTCGTCCACACACGAATATTTCTCCGCGTAAAGCTCTCTGATGTCGTTTTTGCACTCCGCAATGCTGTTCTTAAGGCTTCCATATTTATATAACAACCGTTCAGCTCTTTCCATCGTTTTTCCCCCTACCGTATCCGGCTCCCTTCAAAATATGCGATCGTTCTCTCACACGCGCGTATTTCCCTGTCGTAGTGGTCGATTACGTCCTCCTTCAGGCTGATGCTCAACCCCTCCAGCTCCTCCACGTCCCGCCGTTCATCCTCCAGCATCATCAACCGCTCCTCCGCCTCCTCGAGCTCCGCATTCCTTTGCCGCGGGAATTCTTCTCCTGTCATCATATAGTTTCTGATATATGGCACATCCGCTATTCTCATTGCTTCCACCTGTCCTCCAATAAATATTAGCAAACTTAATATTAGTTTACTTAATATTACATCGATAGTCCTTCTTTGTCAACACATAATATTAGTTTTTCTCATATATTTTTCATTGAAACTCTTTTTTAAATCAAGTAAAATGATATTGTATTAGCAAAATAAATATAAGGCTTTCTAATATTCGAGGTAATCCCCCATGAATCGAATCAAAGAACTGAGGACCCAAAACGGGCTCAAGCAGACCGACCTGTGCAAACAGCTCGGTATCACGCAGGGCGCTCTTTCGGGTTGGGAAAATGAAAATTACGAACCCGACATCAAGGCACTCAAAAAGATGTCGGAAATTTTTGACGTATCTGTGGATTATATCCTGTGTCTGACAGACGAGCCATCCGCGAAACCGGAGGGTGAAACGCTCGTCGCGCTTTCAGCGCCCAAAGGCTACGACCGCCTCACAGAGGATGAACGCCGCGAAATCGAAGAGATCATCGCCATCTACAACAAGCGCAAAGATTCTTAAAAAATATTTTCATTAATCTCCACGAATCGACATCGTTCGACACCCTGTACTGCTATAATGGAATTACGGCACACAGCCGGATTGTTCAAAGGGGTGGAAACATGTTAAACGAATGGTTGGAAGAAGAACTCAGGAAAAATAATATCATACTCGAGGCATACCCGTTCCGCAGTGATTTCAACGCGCTTACGGTGGGCAACACCATCTTGCTCAACAGCAGCCTTGAAAACACCGCGCAAAAAAATGCGGTCACCGCACACGAGCTTGGTCACCAAAACACCTGCACCATCAATTTGCTCGACGCGGATGTCCACATCCAGAATAAATATGAATATATGGCCGACCGCTGGGCGGCGGAAAAGGTCATGCCGCTTGAAAAGCTTCTCGCAGGTTTTTTGGACGGTCTTCGCTCCGCCGACGAATTCTGCGACTATTTTGAGATCGACGAGCCTTTCTTTCGCCGCAGCCTCGCCGTCTATTCCAAAATATACGGTAAAAGCCGCGCATGCGACGGCTTCCTGATCGAGTTCGAACCGCTCAACATCCGCGCACAAAAAAACAGCTCGAAATGAGCCGTTTTTCTTTCGCTTTCTTCTACACCAGCGCCGCGTATATGGCCTTGACGGCCTTTTCAAAATCGTCGTTTTCCACGCCCGTCCGACACATCATGCTCAAATCTCCAGAAGCTTTTGGGCTACTTCGTCTGAAATAAACGTCACGCGGTAATATCTGCGCGGTTTTCCCCGAACGGGAATTTGCATCCCGCTGACCCAATCGACTGATTGACGGGGCCGCCAGTGGTCATTTATCCCGTGCTCAAACAGGTAATTGCTTCGCAAATAAACTGCGCGCGGCGCACATAACCACAACCGACCCTGATGTGCCACCTGTTGCAAGATGCCGACGGACGCGCGAGACAGGCGGGACGGAGCTTCGCTGTTATACATTTCGTGCGACAGCCCCTTTGATGTGTTCGTGCTTAATCCATTCCGTATTTTTTCTTGAACGCGCGGAGGCCCGCCCGCGCAAGCGGGTTTTTGGCAAGCCGCCACAGCATAGCCTTTTTTTTCCCCTCCGCAAACACCGCATCGCGGAACTCATCGACATATGCCGGATCTTCAAGCATTTTACGGTTCGCGACTTCGCCACTTTGTACGGCACGGTAGGCCTCGAGCCACACCACGCGGTTTTCACGCACGCCTTCTTCGTGCAGGGACAAAAACGTATTTTCCCCGTGCAGACGGTAGATGTAGGCCGTTTCGCTCACAAACGCGGGTTCGTCGTAGAGACACGCGCGCAGAAAAAAATCGTAGTCATGCACATATTTATAATTTTTAAAGCCGCCCACGCCCTCGTAAAGCAGCCGTGAGAACAGCAGGTTGCCCGTAGAAATGCCCATATTTTCGCCCGCCGCCGCGAGTGCGGTATAACGTTTTCCTTCTAACTTATGCTGGATATGCTCGAATGCGCGCGCCTCGTCTGTTTGCAGCGGTTCGCCGTTTGGGCCAATGCACCGCACCTTCGAAAAGCTCCACATGGCGTTTTGGGCTCGCATCGCGTCCATCATGACGGAAAAACGGTTTGCTTCAAACAAATCGTCCGCGTTGAGGATTGCGAGATATTCGCCGGACGCGGCCTCAATTCCCGCGTTGATGGTTTCGTGCGCACCCATGTTTTGTTCATTTTCACGTATGATGATGCTTGCAAAGCGGTCCCGCAGCTCCGCAGCAAGCGCACGAACAAGCGTCGGGCTTTTGTCCTGCGAACAGTCGTCAATCACCACGAGCTCAATATTTTTATAGGTCTGCGCCGCAACGGAGCGAATGGCCGCGCCGATGTACGCTTCATAATTATAGGAGGGGATAACGACGGAAACGAGCGGTTCCATACTCAAAGCTCTTTCAAATAACGCGCGATCGCGTCTTTGTAGTCCGGCAGACGTGAAAAGCCCGCGTCGTCCAGCGATTTTTTGGACATGCGCGAATTTTTGGGACGGGGCGCCGCAGTAGGAACCATCTTCTGGTATTCCTCCGTTGTGACGGGGATCGCCTTCGTGCTCCTGCCCGCCTGTTTGAAAATTTCCGCCGCAAAATCGCACCAAGAAATATCGCCCTCGTTTGAGGCCTGATAAACCCCGTATTTGTGTGAGGCGATGATATCGCACATGAGCGCCGCCACGTCGTATGTATAGGTGGGCGCGCCAAACTGATCCGCAACCACTGTGAGCTCGTCGCGCGTTTCGCTGAGACGGAGCATGGTTTTGATGAAGTTATTGCCGTTTTTGCCGAACACCCAGCAGATGCGCAGGATATAATAATTGTCGAGCAGCTCTTGTACCGCAAGCTCGCCCTCGTATTTGGTTTTGCCGTATACGCTCTGCGGCCCCTTGGGGTCGTCTTGTTCCCACGGGGTATCCTTGGACACGCCGTCGAACACGTAATCCGTGCTGATATACATCATTTCCGCGCCCACGGCCTTTGCCGCCTCCGCGATGTTTTTGGTTCCCGTCACGTTGACCGCATAGCAGAGCTCGCTTTCGCTTTCCGCTTTGTCGACCGCCGTGAAGGCCGCGCAGTGCACGATGCACGTGGGACGGTATTCCGTTACATAGGCAAGCACAGCGGCGCTGTCTGTGAGATCGAAATCGTCGATGTCAACGCCCTTATTTTCTACGCTGCGCGCATCAAGGTGCCGCACCACGTCGTAGCCCAATTGTCCTTTGACGCCCGTTACCAATATTTTCATGTTCCGTTACCTGTCCGCGTACATCTGCTCGTAATAATTCTGATAATCCCCGCTGATGATGTTCTTCCACCAGCCTTCGTTTTCAAGATACCAGCTGATCGTCTGCTTGATGCCCTCGTCAAACGTGGTGGTGGGCTGCCAGCCGAGCTCGTTCATCATCTTCGTGGGGTCGATGGCGTAGCGCATATCGTGGCCCGCGCGGTCTTTGACGTAGGTGATGAGGCTCTCCGGCTTACCAAGCTCTTTTAGGATCGTCTTGACGACCTGCAAGTTCGTGCGCTCGTTGTGCCCGCCGATGTTGTAGACCTCGCCCTCGCGTCCGTCGTGCAGGATGCGGTCGATGGCGGCGCAGTGATCGCGCACATAGAGCCAGTCGCGCACGTTTTCGCCCGTGCCGTAAACGGGCAGGCTTTCATCCGCGAGCGCGCGCGAAATGATGAGCGGGATCAATTTTTCCGGGAAATGATACGGCCCGTAGTTAT
The DNA here is from genome assembly GCA_964438705.1 of uncultured Christensenella sp. GTDB lineage: Bacteria > Bacillota > Clostridia > Christensenellales > Christensenellaceae > Christensenella. The sequence continues at coordinate 10,152 of CAYTKQ010000012.1, forward strand.
TCGAGCATCGCGAAATGGTGACGGGAAGGCCGTATGTCCTGTGGTACGCCAGCACCAGCAGATCCGCCGAGGCCTTGGACGCCGAATAGGGCGATGAAGTGTGCAGCGGTGTTTCCTCTGTGAAAAACAGGTCTGGGCGGTCGAGAGGCAGATCGCCGTATACCTCGTCTGTGGACACCTGATGATAGCGTTTTACGCCGTATTTGCGGCTTGCGTCCATCAGCACCTGCGTGCCGATGATGTTGGAGCGCAGGAAAATGCCCGGATCTTCGATGGAGCGGTCCACGTGCGATTCCGCGGCGAAGTTCACCACGACGTCCGGCTTCTCTTCCTCAAATATCTGAAACACCGCGTCCCTGTCCGCAATATCCGCTTTGACAAATTTAACATTGGGCTTTTGGAGCACGTCTTTTAATGTCTCGAGGTTCCCCGCATAGGTCAGCAGGTCGAGCACCACAAGCTCGTATTCCGGGTGTGCTTCCAGCATGTGAAACACAAAATTACTTCCGATGAATCCGGCCCCGCCGGTGATGAGCAACTTCATAAAATCTCGTTTCCTCCGTCGTATTTTTCTTTACAGCGCATTATGATTCGTATTTTGCGTAGGCTCGGGCGGTTCAGTTTTGGGTTCTGTGCCGTTCTCCCACACCCGATCCCCCGAACGATGCGCGGTCACCACGCAATTTTTGCCGCGCCGTTTGCCATAGTATAACCTCTCGTCTGCAAGCGCGATCAGCTGGTCGATGTCTTCTCCCGCTTCGCGGTAGGCGACCCCGAAGGTCATTGTCACGTGCAGCCATTTTCCCTGAAACAAGAACTTGGCGGCGGATATTTTATGACAAATTCCCTCAATAAAGGCGCGCACTTCTTCCATTTCGCTCAGGCGGATCAGAAGTAAAAATTCCTCGCCGCCCCAGCGGCATACCTCCGCCTTTCCCTTTGCGTTCTCGCGCATGATTGTCCCTACCCTGCGCAGCACTTCGTCGCCGCTGATGTGCCCGTAGGTGTCGTTGACCCGCTTGAAATCATCGATATCCCCCATGGCCAAAAAGTAGCTTTCATCCTGCAGCTCATCGAGCTTTTGCAAGATGGCGTGCCTGCTGAAAAGGCCGGTAAGCGTATCGTAGTTCGCGAGTGTGCTCAGCATTTCGTTTTCGTCCTTCAGCTCCTTTTTGCCCACTGCCGCAGAAAGGCCGGAGACGAACGCCGCATACAGAATGAGCGCGAAGGAAACACACGCGCTGTAGATGTAGACTGCACTTTCCGCCAGCGCGGAAAGCGGAGGATAATATTCCGCCGTCTGCCCGACGGTCATCTTCAGCAAAATGAACAGAATGATCTCCCCGAGCGCGAACAAGTATGTGATATATTTTCTTTCGTATGGACAGAAGTAGACCAGCGAGGTGAGCGCGATCAAAAACAGCGGAAGCCCGAGCGACCAGCCTGTGGTCACCGTGCACACCACCACAAAAATGCACACTTCCAGATGCGCAAGCGCCACCGCCAGCTTGAAGCGTTCGGGGCGCACCACAAATTGCAGCACGAGCGCGTAATAGACGATGCTGCACACGTTGAATATACACGGGATCCAGTAGGAAAGGAGCGCAAAAATCACGGCATAGGAAACATGGATCAGCAGCGCCAACAAAATGATCTGCGCATAGATCTTTTTCGCATATATCTCGTTGTCTGTAGATTCCCTTTGAAAAAGCCCCATACTTTACCTCTGCCGCGCTTTACGCGCTTTTTTTATCAAAAATCCGCATCGCTGTCCGCAAGAAGCGGCGCTTTGAGATCCTTTTCCGACAGCACCGGATCGCCGATCCCCCAATCGACACCGATCTGCGGGTCGTCAAAACGAATGGAGCGGTCGCATTCTGCGGAATAGACCTCGTCGACTTTATACTGTACCTCCACATCGTCGCTGAGGGTCACAAAACCGTGTGCCATTCCCTTTGGCATAAAAAACTGCTTTTTGTTTTCAGCGGAAAGCTCCACCGCATACCATTTTTTATAGGTCGGCGAGTTTTTGCGGATATCCACCGCCACATCCAAAATTTTCCCGCGCGTGCACCGCAAAAGCTTTGACTGCGCCATGGGGTTTTTTTGGAAGTGCAGCCCTCTGAGCGTGCCCTTTTTTGCGGAATAGGACTGGTTATCCTGCACGAAATCGCACGTGACGCCGAGTTCGTGGAACTTCGGCTTGCTATATGTTTCCATGAACCATCCGCGATGGTCTCCGTGCACGTCCGGCTCGATGACGATAAGCCCCTCGATGCCTGTTTCCACTTTTTTCATATGTCGAGCACCTTTCCCTTTGCGACAGCGTGCAGATGCTGCCCGTAAGATGATTTTCCGTATTTCTTCGCGCTTTTCACAAGCGTTTTTTCGTCGATCCATCCCTTGCGATACGCAATTTCTTCGGGTGCGGACATCACGATGCCCTGCCGCTTTTGCAGCATGCGCACAAATTCCGCCGCTTCGATAAGCGAATCGAACGTGCCCGTATCAAGCCACGCATAGCCGCGTCCCATCAGCTTGACGTCGAGGTCCCCTTTTTCGAGGTAGATACGGTTTAGGTCCGTGATCTCCAGCTCGCCGCGCGCTGAAGGCTTCAATGCCTTTGCATATTCCACCACGCGATTGTCATAGAAATATAGCCCTGTGATGGCGTAGTTGGATTTTGGCTTTACCGGCTTTTCCTCCACGGAAAGCGCCACGCCGTTTTGATCGAACTCCACGATTCCGAAGCGTTCCGGATCGTCGACATAATAGCCGAACACAGTCGCGCGGTTTTGCTTTTCCACCGCATCCATCATCAATTGGGAAAGGCCGTTGCCATAAAAGATGTTGTCCCCCAGAATCATTGCGCATGAATCGTGCCCGATGAACTCCTCACCGAGGATGAACGCCTGCGCAAGGCCGTCCGGCGAGGGCTGTTCTTGATAGGAGAGCGAGATGCCGAACTGCGACCCATCCCCGAGAAGTTCTTCGAACCGCGGGAGATCGACGGGGGTAGAGATGATCAGGATATCCTTGATGCCCGCCAGCATGAGCGTGGAGAGCGGATAGTAGATCATCGGCTTGTCGTAAACCGGCAAAAGCTGTTTGCTGGTCATAATGGTGAGCGGATACAGGCGCGTACCCGAGCCTCCCGCAAGTATGATTCCTTTCATATATCGCTACCTCGTTTCGTATTTTATTGCCGCAGGAAAGGCGGCTGTGGTTCCTTCCGCCATTTCCAGAAATATTTGAACATGGACAGCACGTGGATCGCCAAGTAGCGTCCGCTGTGCGCGCTGGTGCGGGTGTAATCGTGATACACATACGCAAACGGATAAAAGACCACGCGCGCCGTTTTTGCGAGGGTGCGCGTTAGGTCCGCGTCCTCGAAATACATAAAATAGCGCTCGTCGAAACCGCCCGCGAGCTTTAGAAGCGCCGTGCGCACAAACAAGAAGCAACCCGACGCAAACTCTACGTCCGTCACATCGGAAAGGTCCTCGTCCAGCATTTTATAATGCCGCCGCGTCTCCTCCCATTTTTTGCCCGGCGTACGGTTTGCAATCAGGTATTTCAGCCGGGGCGTGCGCTTTGGCAGGTGCTGCGGCACATCGTCCGTATAGCGGACGGCGGGCGTGCACATGCCGATATCCGTATTCTTGCGCATAAACGACGTAAGCTCCGTCAGAATATCGCCCGACAGGATGATATCCGGGTTTACGATGGCGTGAAAATCCGATTCGATGAGCGGCAGCACGAGGTTGTGCCCCGCGCCGAATCCAAGATTCTTGTCGCTGAAAATCACGCTGACCGCCGGAAATTCGTCCGCGAGCTTTGAAGCGCTTCCGTCCTTTGACGCGTTGTCCACAAGGTATATTTTGACCCGGACGCCGTGCGTATATTCCAGCACGGATTCGATTGCGTGTTTCGCCCTGTCGTAGTCGTTATAATTCACGATGCTGAGCGTTACGTCATATTTCAAACAAAATATCCTCCGAAGACCAGTCCTTGACTATCTCATTATTATAACAGGGTGCACACGCTTTTTCCACGCTTTTTTACATCGGGCCGTATTGCGTATTGATTTTGTTGCATGTATAATGAAGATAATCCTCAAATAAGGGGGAACACCCATGCAAGAGAAAGAAAACGCAGAACAGAACAAAAGAACGCGCGGGACTGTGATCACGGTTGTGATCGTTACGGTCGCGCTTGTTTTATTCGTTTTTTCCGCATTAAATATGTTTGATCTGCGCCTCAGCGATTTTGCAAACAGCGCTTCGTACCGCGATCTGGCGGTAAAAAACTTTGAGCAGGCCAAGGATTCGCCGGAAAAGCTGCAGGAAATGTTTCGCATATTAAAGGAAGGAAATCCCGATACGGCTGCGTGGCTCGATATTCCGGGCACTTCGGTGAGTTATCCCGTGCTTTTTGGCGCGGGGAATGATCACTATAAAACGCACAATTTCTTTGGGGAAGAAAACCGCGGCGGCGCGGTCTTTCTCGATGAACGCAGCGGCATTTGGGAGCCGAATGTCGTGATCTTTGCGCAGAACATGAACGACGGCTCCATGTTTGCGCCTTTAAAGGATTATCAAGACAAATCATTTTTTGATGAACATCAGGCAATTATGATCTATCTGCCCGACGGCACGGTGAAGCAATATAAAGTGTTTGCGGCGTATACTGCTTCGGACGAAGGCACATCCTTCAACAATTCATTCAAGAGCGAAGCGGAATTCCAGCAATATTTACAGGCCATGCAATCGCGTTTGGTAAACGATGCGCCCCCGCCCTCAGGCAGCGCTATGCTGACGCTTGCCACTGTGGAGAAGGGCGAGGATACGGCGAAATACGTGGTGCAGGCCGTGCTGCAATAGAAGTGCGTCGGCAGTCACTACATCTGATGAAAAAAGCACTGCGACTGCAAAGGCCTGCGTTTTTACGCTTTCTTTCATTCTTCGTGAAAAGGTCAAAATATGGAAGCAGCCCTTCCATCCTTCCGGTTTGAACGTGGATCGAAATAATATAAACGTGTTTATCACGCTATTTTTGTATGTTAAAATAAAAGTATGAGAAACAATACCCCGCCTATCAAGATCGCAATATGCGATGACAGCGTGGAAGATTCAGACCAGATTCGTGATGCAGTTGAGCAATATCTTCGATTGGGTGATTATCATGTCGAAATATGTTCTTTTAAGGGGACATCTGAGCTTTTGGCCGCGTGCAATCAGGAAAAATTTGGGATCTTCATTCTGGATATTATGATGGATGACCTAAACGGCATTCAGGTCGCGAAGGAAATCCGCAAAACATTTTCCGAAACGCCCATCATCTTTGCCAGCTCCAGCCGGGAATACGCGGTGGAGAGCTACGAGATCGGTGCGGCTTACTATATCCTCAAGCCTGTCACACCCGAAAAACTTGCCCCCGCATTTTTGCGGTGCCAAAACGTGCTCTCCGCTTCCCGAAAATATCTGGATGTGATGGCGGACCGGGAAACCGTGCGCGTCTATGAAAAGGACGTCGTCTTTGCGGAGGCGTTTGGAAATCGCGTGGTGCTGCACACGGCGCGCGGAGACGTTTCCACCTATACGCCGCTCGATAAGCTCATGCAAAGCCTGGGAGATTCCTTTTTGCGGTGTCACCGCAGTTTTTTTGTCAACATGCTTTGTGTCGGACGGGTCAATGGGCGTGAATTTGTGCTGAAAACAGGAGAAACGATCCCCATTCGCACGAATGGCCGCGCAGAAGTGCTGCAACAATACAACCGCTTTCTGGTGGAATCTCTCAGGAGGTAACGATGAATACACTGGCGATGGGGCCAATCGCATGGGAATCTTCTTTTTTCCTACCTGAAGAGGCGCGGATCGCTTTTTTGATCTATGCCGTGACGATTATCCCCTATGCGCTCGGCTGCTATATCGCCTATTGGGACAGACTGAAAATCAACCGGACAAAATTTATCGTGTTGATTTTTCTGGCTTTTATTGCGGAAAGCCTGATCCTCGCCATTCTTCCATCACCCGTCGAGGCCATCATGTTCTTTGCCTTTTGCGTTCTCAATCTGGTTATTTATATCGTTACGACAAAAGCCAATTTCTGGCACCAGCTTTCCATTTTTCTGGCCTTTGTGCAGTTCGCCGCAATCGTGCGGGCGATCTCGTTTTTTATTGAGGCCAAGATGTTCGTCGCCCCTGCGGACAACGATTTGATTGCGAAGGCGCCAAACGTTTCGTTTTACCTGTTCGAGCTTCTGATTGCAAGCGCGGGTATGCTTGTCGTCGGCCTGCTTTTGAAAAAATATATTGTGCCGCTCATGGAAAAGGCACCCGCATCCGTTTCGCGTATTTTGCTTCCCGTGCCCGTTGTTTTTCTGTCGATCATCCTTGCCGTCACCCTGCTGATGCAGGAGCAGGTCGGGTCCTTTGCTTATCTTGGTCTGATGATCGCCACCTGTCTGGGTGATATCATCATCTATTTTGTGGCGTTTCTGATGTTCAAGGGCATGGCGGACAGCGCCGAACTGCGCGAGGAAAATATGATGTATGGGTTTCGCGAGCAATACTACGCCTTGCTTTCGGCGCGCATCGAGGAGAGCCGGAAGCTGCGTCACGATTTTCGGCATCATATGCAGGTCTTAAGCAGTCTCCTCAAAAAGCAGGATTACGACAAACTGGCGGAATATCTGGACGAATACACGAACATATCCGCAGAAACGAGCGAGATTCAATATTGTGAAAACTACGTGGTCAACATGATCCTCTGTCATTTTGCGCAGATCGCGCAGGACAAGAAAATCATTTTTTCCTGCGCCGTATTTTTTCCGGAGCATTCCTTTGTAAAGAACGTCGATCTTTGTGCGCTGCTTTCAAACAGCCTGGAAAACGCCATCGACTCCTGCGCCCGCCAAAAATCCGGCGAGCGCTGGATCAGAACGAACATCAAGGCGAGCGGGAGCGAGATCGTGTTCGCCATCGACAACTCCTGCGATCACATCCTCCGGGAGGGCCGCGATGAATTTCTTTCCACCAAAACAGGGCGCTTGGGAACAGGCCTGCTGTCCATCCGGTCCGTGGCGAAAAGATATGGCGGAAGCGCGTGGTTTGAGTATCGTGAAGGGGCATTTCAGACCTCTGTCGTGCTGTATCGGCCCTCTTCATCCTAAACAAGACAGGTTGGTGCCAAAACATTGTGCCACACGCGTGCAAACAGCGTTGAAAGCCTTTTTCTTTTGTGATACAATGACACCATCGAGTCGCAAAAGGGGCTATGGGTTTGAAGATAAAAGATGTTTTTGCATTGTCGGAAGATCACAATACAATTGATGCAATGAACCGCGCGAACATTCTTGCAGGGCTGATCATGACCCCGCTGATCGCGCTGTTTGAAGTGATCATGATCGCGCTGACCAGCAAAAACATTGCGGAAGGCGGCAGCCCCGTGCGTTTGGTCTATTTGCAGTGCTATGCGGTGTTGCTCGCTGCGACGCTCGTCGGTTTTACACTGCTCGTGGTGTGGCGGCGGCATGCGGGCCGGCACCGCAGGAAGCTCATTGCCCTTGCACACATTTATTCGGCAATTATCCTGCTGTGGGCGGTGATCATCACTTTTCTGGATGTTTCGCGCGGCGGGCAGCTGACCGTTTATCTTACGGTGCTCGTCGTTTTGGCGTGCGCCTTTTATTTGCAGCCATGGGTAGCCTGCCTTCTTTTCGGCGGGAGCGCGGCGCTGTTGATCGTTCTTTCCTATTTCTATGCGAGCCACGCGCTTGACATCGTCATCAACCTTCTGGTGTTCGCCGTCTTTATGGCGATCGTCGCCGTCGTACGTTACGGAAGCAAAAAGGAATCTATGTTTCAGGAATCGGTGATTGTAGAGCAAAACAAGGAGCTGAACCAACTGAATGAAAAACTGCGCGTCCTTTCGCGCACGGATATATTGACCGGACTTTACAACCGCCGTTTTTATGATGAATCCTGCACGCTCATTGCAGAGCAGTGTGTGCAGGAGGGGCAGGAAGTGGCGGCGATCCTGCTGGATATCGACGAGTTCAAAAAGATCAACGACACCTACGGGCACAAGACGGGGGATGTGTGCATCCGCACTGTGGCCAGTATCATTTCAGATCGCGCGCGCTGCTATGGCGGGACCGCCTATCGATTTGGCGGCGAGGAGTTTTTGGTAATCGTTCCGGATTGCGGGATCGAGCGTGCGGGAGAACTTGCGGAGCATATTCGCGGGGAAATGGAGCACACGCCGGTGGCGGGTGTGGAATACACGGTCACCGTGAGCGCGGGCTGCTATGCCGGAGCACCGGAAACGGGCAGTGATGCGGAGGCCTTTGTGAACCGGGCGGATCACGCGATGTATCGTGCCAAGGCAAACGGCAGGAATGCCGTGGTGCTGGATCGCTGACAAACAAAATGAGGCTGTCTCAGTCATCATTTTTGTACAAAGGCGTCCTTCCGTAAATAAAAATCGGCTCCAAGCCTAGTTGCAAGATGCCGACAGAAGTATGAACAGGCTGAACTCCGTTGCGACTGTACTGCCTTCATTCACATCTTGGCAGGCGGCTCTTCGCCGATCCGCTGTTTAAAATCATATACTTCACAAAGTATCGCTGTTTCTCTTGATCATAAAGCAGGAAAAACAAATTTCTCAATTCTGGAAATTCGTTGCATTGAATAAAAAACGTACCTGGCTGTGCTATGGCCGAATCAGTCGCCTCGTCTTTTTGCGAACGCGCATCCCATTTTTCAATGTCCGAAAAAAACGCATCGATCAGCGCCCGATCATCCGTTTCTGTCCAATACTAAAATCATCCCCAGTATGGGAGAATAGACCATTCAACAAATTTATATTACGCTCTGACATCCCTTCCTCAAAGCCGGTACTCAACAAATAGCTCACATATTCAAAGCACCGTCATCCTGACTCTTTTCGAAAGCATCCTATCCGCCTTACTTTACGGATTGATGCGTTCTTTCCGTTTCGGAATCGTATTAATCCACAACAGAAAGAATAGCGCAAGCCCCACAACCGCTTCAAACCAGGCAAACCACTTTATGAGCATTCCCTGATATTCCATGTACTGAAATACATTCAAAAATGCCTCTGTCGTATATTCATTCATATCTATTCCGGGGAGCCGCCGGACACTTGTAAGGATCAATGCAGAGCAAAAAATCGCCAATAGAAGCAGAAGCACGCTAATAATCCGAAGTCCGTTCTTCCCGTTGAGCGCGATGCGTCTTTTTCCGAATACGAAAAACAGCGCGAATACCGTCACTGCAATATAAATCAACCGCAGTGGTTGTTGATACAATAAGCACGCATCGTAAGCCTCGGTTGCGCCGCCAAAACATGCACCATACCCAATATCCAATAGAATACCTAGACCCAGCAGCAGCACAACGAATTGAATGCTTTTCTTATGTTTGTGGGTCTCCCCCGCGCCGACTGTCCACCAAAAAATCCATATCATTCCATACAAGGCCACGGCAACCGCCAGAATCCCAATCACAGTAAAGCTGACGTTCGACCCCATCCATATAAAAAGTGAAGAAGACCACGCCCATGCCACGAAGAACAAAAAGTATGCTGTTACCAATGTTATTTTAATATATGGCATCCAGTGCTTGTTTTTTACCCCTTTATCAAGTTGCTTCATTGCCCTTTTACCTCTCGCTACTATTTTTGACTAAAGGAATGCGTTTTGATTCTCCGCCCCACCACTCACGCTCTACAATATACATAGAAACGCCATTCAAATCAGGTGTATAGACCATACCTCCATGATCGCCTTTTGATATTGTTCCCTTTGATGGAGATTTTATATATCCTTCATCATAAACCGCTATTATATCATATGTTTTTGTCGCATTGGGTTTTTCCCCTGTGTATTCCTCATACGCTCGTTGTGCTAATATTTGTGCTGTTTGTTTCCCTGTTTCATTATTTGGGCCAAGAGAGTTTGCCGCTCCTATATCATTCATCAGGCTGTATTCTTTTCCTGCAACTAAATTTGTCCTAGCTTGTTTGTCCGACGATTCTCCAATATTAATCACGGCACGTGTTTTTTCATTTGGAGTCCCTGCATTTTGTTTTTGTAAAGAAATCGTATAATCTGTAGTACTTGTTGAGTCCAATCCAAATTGTATGGCGTTAACGACGGTTTCTAATGCTGTTGCCGCCCCCGATATGCTTGGAGTAAATCCTTTCGATCCTCGCATAGAATCATAGTCCAATCCTTGCAAATTCATTTTCGAAAATCCTTTCATCGGATTGACCGATACATCTTGCACCGTATAACTGTCAACCGTTTCCCATGAAGCTTCGATTATCTCGCCCTTATCCTGCTTCTTCGGCTCACAAATGGGATATTCCTCTCCGCCGGCAACAAGCGCCTTTCCGTCTGTCGTCATAGATGTGCCTTTGTTTGATCCGCAAATTTTGATCCACTTTACATCATCTGCGTTTTTGCATTCTACCCAATTTCCGTTCACATCAACTTGGATCGTTCCATTTTGCACTCTTTTTTTATTTGCTCCTAGTTCTTCACCAATTGCCCGATCCGTTTCCTCAAGACCCAATTTTTTTATTTCTTGCTGATATTCCGTCTCTTTTTTTGATGATACATCCGGCATACTCTCGATCGGCTTGCCCCGCGCAGCCTGCGGCTCCGCTCCCCATTCCTTTCCCCAATCCGGCCCGCTTCCTGCCGTCCCCTAAGGCGGCTGTGTGGGCTGCGGACCCGCACCGCTCATCTGCACGGCCTGGCCCGCACTTTCTTTGCCCATATTATACATCATATTCTTTGTCTTTGTCCCGTTTTTCCGCATGCCCGCCGTTTCCTCGATCAGCGCCTGCAATTCCGATACGTCGTCCTTTTCCTTCTGCGTCCCCATATAGCTGCCCGGCAGCGCACGATTCATTGTTTTCTGCCCGTCCGGCTGCGGCGCAAACGGGTTTTCTTCCTTGCCTATTTTATCTTCCAGCGTTTTGTACGCCTTCTCAAACGCGCTCTCCTGCTCTTTTCCCCACGATCTGTCCGATATTTTAGCCGACTCTGTTGTGATCGGCACAGGCTGCTTGCTCAAGTCCGGCAGCTCCGCCCAATCGCCTTTCACAAGATTCTCCACCTCCGTTTGCCCGATCTTCGGCATCTTCGGAAATATCTTTGTGGGCAGCGTCCGTTCCTTGAAGTTGTCGTCCATCAGCCACCCTGTGAAATCATTTTTTACCGCGTTCTTCACATAATCCGTCTTAGGCCCGAATATTCCGTCCACCTTCAACGGTTTTCCATCCAGATACTTCCTCCCGCTCTTATTGAGCTCCGTCTGGATCGCCCGTGTTTTCGCGCTCGGCTTCGCCATCTCATCCTGATACCGCTTGAGCTTTCCGAGCGCCTCCCCCGTCTTCGCCCCCAAAACTCCGTCCTCTTTGAGACTTTTTCCCATTCGCTTCCTCGCTGCGCTCGAGCGGTTCCGGGCTTGCTTGCGGGCTCGCTGCGGCTGCCGCCTGGCTCTCCTCGCACTGCGCAGGCTCGTATGTCGCTTTATCCGCCCATCAGGGCGGCGCTCCTCCTCGCCCCAAATCCATTCAAAAGCTTCTGCCCCGCGCTCACCGACGCGCCCGTCTTTTTTCTTTGTTTTAACATCATTTTTTCTCACTTTCTGCGGTCTTTTCCCGCGTCTTTTCTTACCTCCTATTATACTGTGAACCACCCGTCATAACCCGCCATCAATCCGACAAAAATGCTTGCGTCCCGTGCAATATTTTCAATTTATTCATAAAAAACGCTTGACTTCGAGTCCACTCAAGGTCGTATGCTGAGTGTGTGGGGAATCAAACAAAGGAGAAAAACAATGGAACATAAAATTTTGATCGTTTACTATTCTCATTCCGGGAACACAGCGGAAATCGCGGAGCTGATCTGCGAGGAAACGGGCGGCGTGCTGTTTGAGCTGGAGCCGACAGAGCCGTATCCCGTCGAATACGACGCGGTGGTCGCGCAGGCAAACAAAGAGATCGCCGCAGGGTTTCGGCCCGCACTTCAAAAAAAACAGGGTAGCGTCGCGGATTACGATACCGTGTTTGTGGGCACGCCCAACTGGTGGAGCACCATGGCCCCGCCCGTCGCTGCCTTTTTGGATGGGAACGACCTCGCAAAAAAGACTGTGATCCCCTTCTGTACGCACGGGGGCGGCGGCCTTGCGGGTATCGCGCGCGATATGGAGGCCCTGTGCCCGGATTCCGCGTTCAAAGACGCGTTTTCCATCTATGGCAACGGCAGTTCACGCTCCCGCGAGGAAATTTTAACGTGGCTTAAGAGGATCGGGCAATAGAATAAACTGGCACTCCCCCGCGGTTCATGGTAACATAGAAAATAAACTTCTTCGGGGGACAAACTATGAACAAAGGAAAAGCCAGCGCGCTCCTGCCAATCGGCGTATTTTTGGCGGTATTCATCGGCAGCGGGGTCATTTTTCAAAATTTTTATGCGGTACCAGCCATTGTGGGCTTTTTGATCGCGCTTGTGGTGGCGTTTTTACAAAATCCCAAAAAGGGCTTTGCGGAAAAGCTGAACGTTGCCGCAAAGGGCATGGGCAACCAAAACGTGATGATCATGTGTCTCGTGTTCATCCTCGCGGGCGCGTTTTCCGGCACGGCGCAGGCCGCCGGCGGGGTGGACAGCGTGGTCAACTTCGCGCTTTCCATCATGCCGCCCGGCGTTGCGGTGGCGGGGCTTTTCGTTATTGCCGCGTTCATCTCCCTTTCTATGGGTACATCCGTTGGAACCATTGCGGCGCTCGTGCCAATCGCGGTGGGCATCAGCCAGAAAACGGGGCTGCTGGGCGCGCTGTGCGTGGGCGCAGTCGTCTCGGGCGCGATGTTTGGCGACAACCTCTCCATGATCTCAGACACCACCATCGCGGCGACGCGGACGCAGGGCTGCAACATGAAGGACAAATTCCGCGAAAACTTCAAGATTGTACTGCCCGCCGCCATCATCACCTTCATCATCTTCATCGCTTTGACGATCAACGTGCCTTCGCAGGTCACAGGTGCGTTTGAATATGACTTTTTGAAGATCATCCCCTACCTCGTTGTCCTGATCAGCGCGCTGTGCGGCCTCAATGTGGTCATCGTGCTTGTTTTGGGCATTGCGCTTTCCCTGGGCATCGGGCTTTTCACGGGTTCCATCCTGCCCGCGCAGATGTTCGCGGTGATCGCGGGGGGCGAGGACGGCAGCGGCGGCATCTTCGGCATGTACGACATCACCGTCATCTCCATCCTTGTGGCGGGCATCATCGGCCTTGTGAAGGAAAACGGGGGCATCGATTTTATTTTGCATTCCATCCGGCGTGTGGTGAAAACCAAAAAAGGCGCGCAGCTCGGCATCGCCGTGTTAAGCTCAGCCGTAGACATCTCCACCGCCAACAACACAGTCGCCATCGTGATCGCCGGGCCGATTGCCAAGGATATTTCCGATGAATTCCACATCGAACCAAAGCGAACGGCATCGCTGCTCGACATCTTCACCTCTGTTTGGCAGGGCATCCTGCCTTATGGCGCGCAGCTTTTGTATGCGTCCGCGGGCGCGGCGGCGGTCGGCCTCTCGCTGACCCCCATCGACATCATCCCCTTCCTCTTTTACCCGATCCTGATGGGCGTGAGTGCCCTCATATGGATCGTGTTTGGAATCGGGGAGCGCAAAAACCGAAGCAAAAAACAGGAATCGTCTTAAAAACCTCTGTATGGCAAAACGGCTGTCCCCGTCAGAAAAACCGGGACAGCCGTTTTATTTGACAGCCTTGATTTAATTCCCGCTGCGCATGGCCTCGAGCGGGCTCATTTTTGTGGCCTTATACGCGGGATACACCCCCGAAGCAATGCCCACCAGTACGGCGATGCCAATCGCCCCGAGGGCAAGCCACACAGGGATTTCGATTTTCATACCCTGCGAAAAATACATGCCCAGAAAGCTCGTCTGCTCGGTGCTGGTGTTGATGGCGACCGTGATAATGAAACTCGCGGCGATGCCGATGGCCCCGCCCAAAAGTCCAATGAGCGACGACTCGATGAGGAACAGCCGCCGTATCTTTTTCACCTTCATGCCCACCACCTTCATCACGCCGATGTCGCTTTTGCGCTCCAAAATACTCGCATACATGGTGTTTGCAATGCCGATGGCGGAGACGAACAGCGATATGAACCCGATGGCGAGAAGCTGCCCCTGCTGCCTGCCCTGCTCCTCGCGCATCTGTGAGATATACTCCACGGGGCTGTACGTTTCATACCCCAGCTTCTTCACCTCGTCCATCACCGCCTGCACATTTTCCATGGCATCCACACGCACCACAACCTCCGTGTATGCGCTTACAGAAACGCCCATCGCGTCCGCCAGCGCGCGATTGTCCATCAGCATCTTCTTAGCGGCGGCGAGGTCCATATAAATGCTATTGCTGCTCTCGTTCTGCGCCTTTTTCAGTGTGCCCGAAACCGCCGCGCGGTATACGCTTCCTTTGGGAAATTCCGGATCATCCGTTTCATATCCGGGTGTGAGCTCGATCTGCGCGTTCATCCAGTCGATTTCCGGTTCGTATTGCTCGTACGCCTCCCAGTCTGCGTAGCTCACCGGGTTTTTCGGGTCCATAAACTGCTTTTTTGCCTCCGCGCCGATCACGAGCATGGGCATTCCGCCGCCCGACGCAAACAGCTCTCCCTGCTCGAACTCCAGCATCAGCACGGCAGGGTCTACCCCCGTCACAGAGGTCATCGCCTCATATTTCCCCGTTCTCATGATCGCGGGAAAGCGCAGCAGCGGGGAAACCGCCTTCACGTGCTCAATTCCTGCAATGGATGTAAGCGTACTGTCCGTCAACCCGCCCCGCCCCTGCGCGCCGCCCGACGAATAGTTGTTGATGGTGATCTGCGTGAGGCTTGCGTCGTCCTCCAGCATGCTTTTGAACTGGTTATAGTTGGAAAGCCCGATGGAAAACATCAGCACGATGCACGCCGTACCGATGATGACGCCCAAAACCGTAAGCAGCGTACGCGTTTTGCGCCTGCTTAAATAGGTGCGCGCCAGTTTGAATAGATCAGCTGTCCTCATCTTCGCTCCTCCGCTTTGCGCGTTTGACAAAATAGCGCGCCACGAGCACCGCCACGAGCACACCCCCCACGATGATCACAGAAATCCACCACTGGCTTTGCGTTTCCGGCTTTTCCTCTTCTTCTTCGACGGGCGCGTTGATGACGGGCGGCTTGATGTCCGTCGCGACGTCCATCACCTGCTCAGATACCGTGCCGAATTCGTCCTCATACGAAAGGGTAAGCTTGCCGGAGGTGTAGCCATATTTCCCCTCCCCCTCCAGCGTTCCGATGAATACGTACATATCGCCCTTTTTCGAAGTGCCGCTCTCCATGTTCCCAATGAAGATGCTGCCCTCCGGCACGAGGCCGGGCGCGTCGAGCGCGGCGCGTACGTTGTAGAGCGTGCCCTTGCCCATGTTCATCACGTTGAGCGACAAGGAAAGCGTATCGCCCGCGTTCACCTCTTTGGGGATATTCGGCTCGTCGCACTCGAGCCGTGCTAATTGCTGTACCTGCACCACCACAGTGGCGGTGTCTGTATACGCTGTGGCGTTCGCGCCCTCATAGCCGATGGTGAGGGTGATCTTCTGGGGCTTGGGCAAAGCCGCGCCCTGCACGAGCATCTGCGTGTCGATGGTCACGCTCTCCTTCTTGGCAACCTTCTTAAAATAAAAGGAGTTCGTCCCGTCCATAGGAATCACGTCGTCCCCCTCCCCCGCGAGGGACACCTTTAAATTGGTGATGGCCTGGCTGTCACTCGTGTTTTGCAGGGTGATCTTCAATTTGAAGGGCTGGCCCGCCTGCACGGGCGACGGATCGACCGTATAATTGCTCACGATCAGCTTGGGCTGGGGCTTGGCGCCCTCCCCGCCGCCACCGCCACCCGCACCGCCGCCGGGGTCACCCTGCCCCTGCGGCATATCTTGCGGCACATCCTGCGGAATATCCGTCGTGGGTACGGCGTTCGGATCGCTGCCGTCCGTCACCGTCACATACAGGGTGAATGCCTGTGAGAACGGCGCGCCGTCCTTGTCCTGTCCCTGCGCCGTAATTGTGATGGGGTAGCGCCCGTTCTGCCTGTTTCCCGCGAGGGGCAGCGAAAAGGCCACGAGGAAATTTTTCACCGTTTTTCCGTCCGTCGTTTTGTTGTCCGCCAGCTTCACGGTCTTGTCGTAATTGCCAAACACAAAGGGCGCGCTCAACGGGTCGCCAAGGTCCACGCGTACATTGATTTCGGCATTTTTCACCTCCCTCACGGGCAAAAGAGGCAGCACCACCGAGGCCGTGCCGTTTTGCACGCCGGGCACATAGCCGCCGCTGTACGCCTTGTCCATACCCGCATACACCGCCTCGTTGTCGATTCTAAGCGCCTCATTTTCCCCCTGCGCATACGCGCTGCCCGCCGACAGCACCAGCAGCACACATAAAATGATCCATCCGATTTTTTTCATACCCGTTCTCCCGTTGCCTTATTTTCTTCTATCTTTACGATCTCGCCGTCCGCGATGTGAATGATCCTGTTTGCGCGGCGCGCCTTGTCCGCGTCGTGCGTCACCATCACGAGCGTCGTCTTTTCCCGCTGCACGATGCCGGACAGCAGCTCCATGATCTGCTCTGCCGTAAACGAATCGAGGTTGCCCGTCGGCTCGTCCGCGAAGATGATCTCCGGCTGCGCGATCAATGCCCGCGCAATGGAGACCCGCTGCTGCTGCCCGCCCGAAAGCTCGTCCGGCGCGTGGGTCAGGTGCTCAAAAAGGCCCAGCTCCTTGAGCATTGCCTTTGCCCGCTTTTCCCGCTCGCGCGGAGGCATTCCCTTCAGCATCAGCGGGAAGGCCGCGTTCTCGAGCGTGGTGAGCGTATCCAGAAGGTTGAAGCTCTGGAAGATGAAGCCGATGTGCTTTAACCGGAAGTCCACCAACGCGTCCTCACTCATCTTGTGCACCGGCTGCTCCTTCACAAAAATCTTGCCCGAGCTCGGCTTTTCCAACCCCGCGATCATGTTCAAAAGGGTAGATTTTCCGCTGCCCGATGTGCCCACCACCGCCACAAACTCGCCGGGGTAGATGTCGAGGTCCACCCCTGCCAGCGCGCGGAACCTTGATTTCTTCTTTTTATAAATTTTGATGAGGCCTCTCGTGCTGATGATCGGTTCCATTTGCTCCTCCAAAAATATCTTCTTTTGCCCCGCGCACCACGCTCAAAACGCCTGCGTCCATTTCGCACACCGTATCACACAGCTCCTCGATGTCCGCCGCGTTGTGGCTGGCAAGCAAAACGGTTTTACCCTTTGCCCGCAGCCCCTTGATGAGTTCGCGCATATCGCTCACGCCCTGCTTGTCGAGCCCGTTGAACGGCTCGTCGAGAATGAGAAGCGACGGGTCCTCCATGATGGCCTGCGCAATCCCGAGCCGCTGCCGCATACCGAGCGAATACTTGGCGACGTGCTTTTTCATATCGGGATCGAGCCCCACCCGCCGGATGTTCTCGCGTATCTCCCGCTCGCCGATCTTTTTTCTGAGCGCCGCCAGAAGCTGCAAATTCTTAAAGCCCGTCATGGTGGGCAAAAAACCCGGCGTTTCGATGATCACGCCCATGTCCGGCGGGAAATCCACATTCCTGCCCACCTCCTCGTAGTCCACGAGTATCCGTCCCTTGCTCGGACGCAAAAACCCGCAGATGCACTTAAAAAGCACGGTCTTTCCCGAGCCGTTGTTGCCTACGATCCCATGTATTTTCCCTGCCTCAAAGTCGTGCGTCACGCCGTGCAGCACCTCTTCGCCGTTGAAATCCTTGTACACCTGCTGAACGCTGATCGAAATATCCTTCATACATTTTTTCCCTTCGTCATGGCTTCCTATATCGTTCGCCGCTCGCGCTCAATCCGCGTTTCCCGTGAAATTAAAATTGTATTTTTTCATGCTCCGCAATGCCGCAAAAAACAGCGCGCCGATCGCCCCGCCGAAGATGAGATATGTCATCCACAGCCGCGGGAGCAGATCATAGCCGAAGTTGTGCATGTGGTACGTCGCCTGATTGAGCGGCGACATCCACCCCACCGCAACATTCGCTTTATACATCAGCTCGTCGCTCAGCGAAAAGAGCTGTCCGAACACCTGCGGATTTAAAAGCAGCCCCGCAAGGCTGAACACAAACACGCTCACCACGCCGAAAAACTGTCCCCTGCGAATGTTGACGAGCAGCATGATCGACACCATCAGCAGCGTATACAGCAGCATCAGCAAAAAGATCGTGCCCATGCACGCGTATGGCGTGGTCATCTCCATCGTCTTGACAAAGGCGGGCAGGGCGATCTCCTTGCCTACGCCCGAATAGCCGAGCATCGCGGCGGTCTCGCTCCATTGGTCGCCGATAAACGAATTTTGCGCGCACAGGATGGAGGTAGAAAGCAGGATGAACGCGATGTAGAGCAGCGTCGCCGCGCAGATATAAAATATCTGCCCCATCAGCCATGTGGTGCGGTCGATGCGCATGAGGTAAAAGGGCGTGCCCGCAGAGATGAAGGGCATGTCCGCAAACAGCAGCACCAGCAGCATCGAAGAAATCATGATGTTGTTCGCGTCGCCGAACGTCCACACAAACGCCTCCACCAGCTGCATGGTGGTGTTGTTTTCCTGCGCAAACTGCGCCGCACGGTTGGAAAGCAGGAAGCAGAGGATGAACGCGAGCGCAAACGTCACCACGATGCGCGGATTTCCCCTCCATTGCCTGAAATTATACGTGGCCACAGACCACATCTGCGCGATCTTACACATCCTGCATCCTCCTTTGCATCAGCATGCCATACAGTACCGAGACGATGGCGATCAGCTCACCCAGCAGCAGCGCCACCCCCCACACGCCGCCCGCCCATCCCTCCGACGGATTGAGCCATTGCTGCGGGTCGAGCACATAAACATCCTGAAAAAACCGCTGGGATAAAATGACGAGCACGTAATAAAAGATGAACGGAGAGGCATACGCCATATATTTGCTCATGGTCACTGTGGCGAACGTGCCGCCGATCAGAGACCACAGGCACCCGCTCAAAAAGAAGGTGAACGCGCGGCCCATCAAATCGGCAAAGGTCACCTGCGCCGAAATGTCGATCTCCTCGATGGGGGGCGCAAAGCCCGCCGTTGTGTCGGGAAGCAACGGCGCAAGCTCCATGGGCATGAAAATGAGCATAAACACACAGCTCACGAGCATGATGCCCGCAAACAGCACAGCCCCACCCGAAAGGGCGGTCGCCGCCACCCGTGAAACAATGTAGCGCGTGCGTCCCGCGCGCGGCAGATATTCGCGCAAATATCGGCTCTTCATGTCGTCCACAAACGCGGGCGTGAAGGGCAGCGCGCACAAAATGGGCAGCACGAGCAGCAGCACGTCCGATTTTAAGGCAGTGAGCACCAGCTCGATGGAAAATCCCGCCATCAGCCCGTCCTTCATCTGCCCTGTGAATATGGGGATCATTTGTTCGAACGCGCCGAAAAACACGGCGGCAGCCATGCCCGCGATCCCCGCGATGAGCCCCCACGATGTGAAAGCGCGTTGTAAGTCTGTTTTGAGTGTCAAACCCGTCCCTCCCAACTCCTGCTTCAATGCCCGATGAGCCTGTCGATCACGCTGCCGTCGATGGCGTTGATGGTGACCGCGTTATACGTCTCGAGCGCATAGCCGCTGTACACTCCCCCGATCACGTCTCCCTGTTCATCGATGGTTTCGATCGGCTCATTGTCCGGATTTTCGGGGAACGCGCCCTCGTTGTAAAAATCCCACACGGGCAGGTAGTAATAATCCCCGGAATCGGGCCGATCCACCCGCGCCATGCCAAAGCGTATGCCCGTGACGTTCACGCCAAGCAAATCCGGATTCGCCATCGTGCGGATGTCCGCATATTTGGCCTCGAGCTGCGCATACGCCCGCTGCTTGATCTCTTCAAAGGGAAGAAGGGCCACGTTTTCGTTTTCCACCGCTGTTATCTCGAGCGGGTTTGACCATCCGAAGCCGATCGCCCCCATATCATCCACCACCACGACCACCGTTTCGTAAGAAACGGGTGCTTTCAGCTCGCTGTCCATATTGCTGCCCACATCGTCCACCGTATAGGTCGCTGGGCAGTCGTTTATCATTCGCGTGAACACGCACGCCCAGCCCCATCTGCGCTGTGACAAAGCCTCTGCTCCCGCCTCTGTCGCGATACCCGCATGCGCGAACGCATAGTCGCCGTCAATGCCGATGGCGGACACGATGGATCGCGCCTTTTCCTCCGCCTGCTCCTTCGTGATGTCCAAGCCATAGGGCGCGTCGATGGGCACAGAGCCAAAACCCATTCCATTGAATGCACTCATGCTTATGTAGGGCATCTCCAAATCATTGTAGACCGAAAAATGGAACTGCTCCTCGCCCAACGCGCACGTCACGTCAACGCCCTGCGTTTTTTCGTTAATGTTACTCCCGCTTGTGATCTCTCTCAGCGTAAGGTCGGTCTCCTGTATGTCCGAAGCACTGGGCGTATCGGGGTATAGTTCCTCATAGATGCGGATGCTCTCCTTCGCCTTTTCCACAAATTGCGTGTCCCCCGCCGCCTCTGATTCCGCAAGGAAGCGCCGCTCCTCCACCAGAAAGCTTTCGATCTGCTCCTTGGTGAGCAGAATGTTTTCAATGTAGACCGCTTCTTTTCCAAACAGCGCCTGACCCACGCGGTCCACTTCCTCCTGCGTGAACGCCCTGCGCGCGGCGCGCACAACGCTCACCTGCGCAGCATCGGGCAGCACGACCTCTGCGTCCGCGCGGATACTTAGCGTGCCGCCCTGCCATTCCTCACTCAAATGCTGCGGCGCGCCCAGCTTCTCATACAGCGTTTCCCCTTGCTGCGACGCGGTTTCATCCGACTGCGGCGCGGCGATCTTCTGCTCGAGCGCTCCGCCTTGCTTGTTCACCACCGCCTGACGCTCGGGCGTGGGCTGGCAGCCCGCAAGGCTCAATGCCACCATCCCCGTCGCAATCAGCGCGGCGATCCGTTTGTTTCGCTTCATCCCCACATCCTCTTTTTCATCACGCGGGTACCGCGGTTGCGTTCCCCATGTTCTTCTGCTCCTCTTCCATCTCCCGCAATATCTCCGCCGTGCCGGGCGGCAGAACAGGCGACCCGTCGAGCGCGTTGATGATCATCTCATCCTCGTTGTACCGCGTTTCCCGTTCCCCGCCGGGGGCCACGTATTCCGGGTCTGTATAGGTGACATAACCCTGCATACGGAAATACCACGCGGGCACTGCCATCACCTTATCCGGCTCGTTCATCACGTTGATGTACGTCATGATGAGCTTCACCTCTTCGGCTTCATAGCGCATTTTCATCTTCATGCTCTCAAGCGTCTCTCCCTTTCCGAGATAATAGGTATTGTTCCAGTACAGGTGGTCGATCGCCCTGTTTTTCGCTTCCTCAAAGGAAATCAGCTTGCTGTCCGCCGCCACCTGTTCCGTGACCTGCATGCACGAGTTCCACGAAAAGGATCTTATCTTGCCCGTTTCATCGAACAGGATGCTGCCTTGCTCAGGGTAGAACGGCGAGGAATACATGCCCTCCATCGTCATGCCCGGCCCCCAGCTGCCCCCTCTTTGCGCCTCGCACGGCACGCCGCCGTTTTCCCGCCGGAATTCCACATAACACGCACCCGGCTTGTCCGGCTCCTTATATTCATAGTTCAAGCTGCCCCATTCCTCCGTTTCGGCACGGTAGAGCGCTTGTTCGCACATCGTGATCTGCACGCCCGTGATGCCGAGGTCGCTCAATACGCCCACCGCCTTTTGCTTCATGGCGTCGAGATCGACCATGCTTTGCGCAAACAGCGCCTTTTGCGTTTCATATCGCTCGCGCTGCTTCCTGAGATCCTCCGTCGCCTCGGAGCGGTACGGCTCTTCATAATATTCAATCTCCGCCTCCTGCTCCGCAATGCTCTTTTCCGTCCACGCGATCGAGCTTTCGTTCGTGTAGGCGCTGTCGCTGTAATAAAAATTCGTGCCCGCCCGCGCACTTGCGCCCGGCCTCTGCGCGGAGATCATTGCCATGCCGCCCGCACCGTCTGGTATGGCGATGCTGATGAAGTTTTCACCCGTCTCTGTCTTCGGCTCACCCGTCTCCCAGTCGCGCGTAAAGGTGTATTTTGTGTCCGCCTTCTTCCACTCCGGGTTTTCGGGCGCGGCGGCATATTTTCTCTCCGCCTCCGCAATGTAGGAGCGGATGGATTCCGGCGACTCTCCGTCGCCCCCCGCTTCCACCTGCGCAAGGCTTTCTTTGAGGCGCAGGATGTCCTGCTCAAAATCCGCCTTGGAAAGCGGGCGTGGGAACTCATAAAACTCCGCATCCTCTCCCGCAAAATAAGCGATCATTTTGTCCGTCTCCTCCTGCGAAAGCTCACGCTGCGTAAGCTTTTGCACGGGCAGCGCGGCAACCTTGGGTTTTTTTACGTCCACATCCGCGTTCACAATGAAGTAGTCGCTTTTCACGACGTCCTCCTTCCAGTGCTCGGAAACCTCATATTCCGCCGCGTCGAGATAGCTTGTGCCTTCCTCGGCCTGCGTTCCCTGCGTCACCAGCGCGTCTGACGGTATCCCGCCGCTTTTGTTCACCACCGCCTGACGCTCAGGTGTGGGCTGGCAGCCCGCCATTCCCGCCGCCAGTGCCACAGCCGCACACAGCGCGGCGATCCGTTTTTTGTTGTTCATGTTTGTTTTCTCCCTTTCATCCGGCTCATTCCATTTCCGTCATCTGCTCTTTGCTTTCCTGCTCCTGCTCCATCATACGCTGCATGCCCGGCATCAAAACGGGTGATCCGTCGAGCGCGTTGATGAATAGCTCCTCCTCGTTGTATTTCATCTCCACGCCGTTCAGAGGGTGATCCATTTCTCCGTCAAGCCATGTGGAATATCCCTGTGCCTTCACCTGCCATGCGGGTACGGCCATCACGGCTTCCGGTTCGTTTTTCACATTGATGTACGTCATCACCAGCCGCGCTTCTTCTATCACAAAGCGATAACTTTGTTTCTCCCGCACTGCCTCATCCTGTTCGATGTAGGGCATATAGCGCCAATAGAGATGATCGGCCGCGCGCTCCTTGGCCTCTGCAAAGGGCAACAGCTTGCTGTCTGCCGACACCTGCTCACTCTCCTGCGCCATCTCGTACCACATGAAGGACTTCACGTTTCCCTCCGCATCGAAAAGGACGCTGCCCGATTCCGGACTGAAGGGCGCGGAATACATGCCCTCCATCGACATGTCGCTGCTCCAGCCGCCGCCCATCTGCGCGATAACGGGAACGCCGCCGTTTTGCCGCGAAAAGGTGATGTAGCAGCCCTGCTCTGTGGGCTCAACCGCCCCGTCGCTGCCCCACCCGCTTGGCGTGGGCGCGGTGTCGGTCGTGAAAAGCGCTTTTTCGCATTGCGTGATCTGCACGCCCGAAATCTCCAACTCTTTCAGTAGGTTGGCCGCCTTTTTTTGCATCGCGTCCATGTCGATCGTGTTCTGCGCATATTTTTCCTTGAGGCTTGCAATGCGCGCCTCCCCCTTCTCGAGCTCGTCGATCATGTCCTGCGGATAATCCTCAAACAGTGCGATCCGCGCGCGTTCGTCCGCAAGATATTCCTCCTGCTGCAACATCATGCTTTCC
Source organism: uncultured Christensenella sp. (assembly GCA_964438705.1). Classification (GTDB taxonomy): domain Bacteria; phylum Bacillota; class Clostridia; order Christensenellales; family Christensenellaceae; genus Christensenella. The sequence goes on from CAYTKQ010000012.1 coordinate 33,926, forward strand.
GTATCCATTGCAATTGTTGCGCCATAAGAAAAAGAATTTCCCCTTCCGTCCGTTCCGTCAGAACGCGACGCGTAGATCGTTCGGTTCACGCCATCGCTGCCCTTGCCACCCACAGAAATATCGTTTTCCCCATATTCCGTGCGCGGCTCGCCCGTGTTGTAATCCCGCAGATAGGTGAATTTCAGCTCGGCGGGTACGAGCACCGCCTCCGCAGGCGCTGCCGCGTATTGCTTTTCCGCTTCCCTGATGCCGTTGCGGATGGATTCGGGCGTTTCGCCGTCGCCGCCCGCCTCCACACTGGCGAGGTATTCTTTCAGCCGCAATATTTCCGCTTCATAATACTCTTTGGTGAGGGGTGTTGGCATTTCATAATACACAAAGCCGTCCTCCTGTATGAAATGGGCGGTGAGCGCATCCACCCGCTCCTGCGTCATTTCCATCCTCGTAAGCTTCTGCACGGGAAGCGTCTCCACATCGGGCACCATCACGTCCACGTCCGCGCTGATGGAAAATTTTTCATCCTTTGTGATGTCTTCCTTCCAATGTTCGGACACCTTGTAGGTCATCGGTTCATAGCTGTCGCGCGCAGGTGCGTCCGTTTGCGGCGCATCCACCAGCGCGTCTGACGGTATCCCGCCGCTTTTGTTCACCACCGCCTCTTTTTCCGGCGTGGGCTGACAGCCTGTGATGCTCACCATCATGATTCCCGCCGCAATCAGCGCGGCGATGCGTTTTTTGTTGTTTTTCATATCCGTTCCCCTTTTCTCAGCCGCCCTGCGGCCGCTCGATCACGCTGCCGTCAATGGCGTTGATCGTCACGAGGGATATCGGCGTGTTATCATTTTGCTCGTCTATCACATATTCCGCACGTTCCCTGTTCTCGTCCAGCACAAAATGATTGGAGGTGCTGTCCGGATAATCGTCGGGATAATGATAAAAAACATTGCCGCACACATCCCACACAGGGATGAAATGGTATTCGTCCGTCGCATTTTCCTTGCGCGTCATCAGGTAGGAAAGCGTGAAGCGATCCACCTCGATGCGCTGGCTGTCGGAATCCCCGCCGCTCAAAAAGGAAACACCCGCGCTTAAGCTTTTCAACTGTGCCTCCGCGCGCTGCGCGATCTGCTCGAAGGGCAGCAGCGGCGTATTTTCATTTTCCAAAGTAACAACCTCCATCGGCTCTCCCCACGAAAAGCCCGTCACACCGTTTTCCCCGATGCGCACCGTGATGCGCTCGTTGGGCACGGGGTAGATGTAGGACGCGTCCTGCTCTATCATCCAGTGCGCGGCAGACACATTTTTGTGTACTGTGTCCGGTACGCGGTGCCTGAACGTGATTTCGTAGTGCGCCGTGCCTTTGTCGATCGTGTCAACCGTTCCGTCTTCGTTGTCGATCCACTCAAAATTCGCCGCCCGCGATACGTCAACCAGCTCCGCGTCGATCTTCATTTGTTTTATCAGCTCGGTCGCCTGCCGCTCCGCCTCCTCGGGCGTGAGGTCGGTGGACGGCGTCTCCACTTCTCCCGCAAACGGTCTGTAATAAAGCTTGGATTCCGCCCTGCCAAAAAGGCCCGTGCCTTTGTTTGACGCATAAAACTGCATTTTGGTGGATTTCCCTCCGAAATCTTTCCAAAACACGCCCGTCACGCATTCGTTGCCGTCCGCCTTTGCCCGTTGCTTGCCTTCCTCGCTCAAAACGGGGGAAACCTCCTCTTCCACCCCTCCGGATTGCGCCTCTGCATAATATATCAAAACCTCCGGGTCGTTTTCGTTGAATTGCAGCGTGCGCTCTGCCAGCTTCAAATCCAGCGTTTCGGGCGCATTTTCGTATTCGATCATAAACTCCTTCAGCCATTGCCGATAGGTCGCCGCCGAATCCGCAAATTGCGGATCGTCTCCGCACGCCTCGAGTTCTCTCGTGTAATAATCGATGTCGCGCTGTATCTCGTCCCTGCTGCGCTGCTCCGTGTTGTTTTCATAAAGCGTTTCCCCGTCAAGCAGCACATTCAGCACATTGTCCACCTGCTCCTGCGTAAGCGCCACCGGACGCGCGGAATAGACGGGATATTTTTCGAGCGCGGGCAGCTCCACATCCGCCACGAAGCGGATCGACACCCCGTCCGCCCCCGTAAGCTCGCTTTCGTAGCGCGCAGGCGCTTCATACGGCCCCGCCGTGCTTACCGCAACTGCGTTTTCAAACGCGCCTGTGTTTTTCTGCACCACCGCCTCTTTTTCGGGCGTAGGCTGACAGCCGGCCATTCCTGCCGTCAGGGCCACAGCCGCACACAGCGCCGTCATCCGCTTCCTCTGCTTCATCCCCATGCCTCCCTGATTTCACACACATCCCGCTCCGTCTACTCCATGCCCTTCGCTTCCTCGTTCATCCTCTGTATGATGCCCGGCATAATGATGGGTGAGCCGTCTAGCGCGTTGATCATGACCTGTTCCTCGTTGGCCCGGACCTCCTTGCCGTTCATGATGTAGTCGCTTCCCTCTTTAAACCATGTGGAATACCCCTGCGTACCCACATACCACGCAGGAACGGCCATCACCGCATCCGGCTCATTCTTTACATTGATGTACGCCATCACCAGTCGAACCGCCTTCACCTCAAAACGATAAGTCTCCTTTGCCTTGATCTCCGCGCTTTGTTCGGTTCGCGGCATGCACTTCCAATAGAGGTAGTCGGCGATCCGTTCCTTTGCCTGTGCAAAGGGCATCACCTTGCTGTCTGCCGACACCTGCTCACTTTTTTGCGCGAGATTGTTCCACATGAAGGATTTCACGTTTCCCTGCGTATCAAACAAAATGCTGCCCGATTCCGGGTAGAACGGCGCGGAATATATACCCTCCATCGCCTCGCTGCCGCTGCCGCTCCAGCTTGTCTGCGCGACGACGGGAATTCCGCCGCTCTGGCGCGAAAAGGTGAAATAGCAGCCCGGCTCCGTGGCCTCCACGCCTTCCTGCGCCCATCCACTCGGGGTGGGGGACGTGTCCTGCGCGTAAAGCGCGCGTTCGCCCTGCGAAATCTGCACGCCCGTAATATCGAGCTCCTTTAACAGCGCGATCGCTTTTTTTTGCATCGCATCTATATCGATGGTGTTTTTCTCCAGTTTTTTCCTAAGGCTGGCGGCGCGCGCCTCTGCCTGCTCAAGCTGCGCGGCCTGCTCTGAGCGGTACGGCTCATCGTAGGCCTCAAGCTCCGCGCGGGCGTTCTCGTTGTATGACTCCTGCCACAGCAGCGTCCCCTCCGACTCCGTCGCAGAGATGGCATTGTAGGAAAAATCGTTTCTGCCGCTCCCGTCTTGATCGCGCATCGCAAAAATCGTGCGGTTTACGCCGTCGCTGCCCGTTCCGCCTATGAATATCTCATTTTCCCCTGTGTCCAAACGCGGCTCGCCCGTGTCGTAATCCCGCCGATAGGTAAATTTCAGTTCGGCGGGCGTAAGTTCTACTTCGTCGGGTGCGTTCGCGTAATTTTCCTCCTGCTGCCTGATGTATTCCCGAATAGATGCGGGGTCTTCCCCGTCGCCCCCTGCCTCCACCCGTGCGAGGCTTTCCTTTAAACGCAATATTTCCGCTTCATAATATTCCTTGGTTAGGGGCGCGGGCATCTGGTAATACGGTACATCTTCTTCCATAAAATACGCGGCCAGCATCTCTACCCGTTCCTGCGTCAGCTCGGTGCTTTTCAGCTTTTGTGTGGGGAAGGTCTCCGCCTCCGGCACCATCACATCCACGTCCGCGTTGATGGTGAAGCGCTCGTCTTTTGTGATGTCCTCCTTCCAGTGCTCGGACACCTTGTATGCCATCGGTTCATAGCTGTCGCGCGCGGGCGCAAGCGTTCCGCTTGCCTCTATGAGCGCGTCCGAAGGAATGCCCTCCTGCTTGTTCACCACCGCCTCTTTTTCGGGCGTGGGCTGACAGCCCGCGAGCACAAAGCAGCAGGACAAAAGCAGAAAACCGACGATGCGTCCTTTTCTGTTTTTCATGGCTTGATTCCTTTCCGGTTTGAGGGAATTTTTGTTTTTTTGTATCCACAGCATACCGCCTGTTTGCATCAAAATCGTGTTGCATTTGTATCATAGTTGTAAACTTCGTTTTGTTTTTGGCGCAACAAAAAACGGGCGGGGAACGCATTGTTCTTCCGCCCGTTTTCAGATCATCAGTCTATTGTTCTTCCGTGGTCTCCTTCTCTTCTCCGCCGGTCTCGCAGCCGCCGCCCTCCGGGTCCTCGTCGTCATATTCGCTTTCAATGAACTTCGCGACGCACACGACCTTCGTTTCCTCGTCCACACGCATCAGCCGCACGCCCTGCGTCGAGCGCCCGATGATGGAAATGTCCTCGATGCTCATGCGGATCACCACACCCGCGTCGTTGATGAGCATGATCTCCTCGCTGCCGTCAACGATGAGCAGCCCGCACAGCTTGCCCGTCTTTTCTGTGATGTTCATGCACTTGAGGCCGATGCCCCCGCGCGACTGCAGGCGATATTCGCTTGCCTCCGTGCGCTTGCCGTAGCCGTTTTCGGTAATGACCATCACCTGCTTGTCCTTTTGCGCAATACACGCCGCCACCACCTCGTCGCCTGCGCGCAGCTTGATGGCACGCACGCCGGTGGAAACCCTGCCCATAGGCCGCACGTCCTCTTCGCTGAAGATGATGGACATACCCTCGCGCGTTCCCACGATGATGTGCTTGCTTCCGTCCGTCTCCATCACGGAAATCAGCTCGTCGCCCTCGCGCAGATTGACGGCCTTGAGGCCGTTCTGGCGAATGTTGGAATATTCCGAGAACGGCGTTTTCTTGATGACGCCGCCCTTGGTGACGATCACAAGGTTGGAGTGCTTTTCGATCTCCGTCTCGATGGGGAACACCGCCGAGATCTTTTCGTCCGGGTCCAAATTAAGCATATTGACGATGGCTGTGCCCTTCGCCGTCCTTCCCGCCTCGGGGATCTGGTAGCATTTTTTCATATATACCTTGCCCTTGTTCGTGAAGAACAACAGCTCGTTGTGCGTACACGTCACAAACACCTGCTCCGCGAAATCCTCCTCGCGGGTCGACATCGCGCTCACGCCCCTGCCACCGCGCTTCTGTGCGCGATAGGTCTCGAGGCTGATGCGCTTGATGTAGCCGTAATGTGTGAGCGTCACCACCATGTCCTCGCGGGCAATGAGCTCATCGAGGTCGATGTCGTCCTCGTCAAAGGTGATCTCTGTGCGGCGCGCGTTCGCATAGCGGTCGCGGATGTCCGTCAAATCCTCCTTGATGATATCGAGCACCATCTGCGGGGTCGCGAGGATCAGGTTCAAATGCTCGATCTTTGCCAAAATTTCTTTGTATTCCGCCTCGATCTTGTCGCGCTCGAGGCCGGTGAGCCTTTGCAGGCGCATGTCGAGGATGGCCTGTGCCTGTATTTCGCTGAGGCCAAAGCGTTCGCACAGCGACGCGCGCGCGGTCGCCGCGTCGGGCGAGGCTTTGATGAGGTTCACGATCTCGTCGATGTTATCGAGCGCAATGATAAGGCCCTCTAAAATATGGGCACGCTTCTGCGCCTTTTCCAGCTCAAACTTCGTGCGGCGCACGATCACGTCCTTCTGATGCTCCACGTAATATTGCAGCACTTCCTTGAGGTTCAATACACGCGGCTCGCCGTCCACCAGCGCCAGCATGATCACGCCAAAGGTATCCTGCATCTGCGTATGCTTGTAAAGATGATTTAACACTACGTTCGCGTTTGCGTTGCGCTTTAATTCGATGACGATGCGCATGCCCGCCTTGTCGGATTCATCGCGCAGGTCGGAAATGCCCTCCAGCTTTTTGTCGCGCACAAGGTCCGCGATCTTTTCCACAAGCGTCGCCTTGTTGACCTGATACGGGATCTCCGTGACAATGATACGCTCACGGTCCTCGCCGTGCTTTTCGATCTCCGCCTTTGCGCGCACGCGAATACGCCCGCGGCCCGTTTTGTAGGCCTCGCGGATGCCCGAAACGCCCATGATGATGCCGCCCGTGGGGAAATCCGGCCCGGGCAGCACATCGATCAGCTCCTCGATGCTCACGTCCGGGTTGTCGATGTATTTGATGGTCGCGTTGATGGTCTCCGCCAGATTATGCGGCGGGATGTTCGTCGCCATACCAACGGCAATGCCGCCCGTTCCGTTCACCAGAAGGTTTGGGAAGCGCGCGGGCAAAACCACCGGCTGCTCCAGCGTCTCGTCAAAGTTGGGATAAAAATCCACCGTGTCCTTGTCGATGTCGCGCATCAGCTCCATGGTGATCTTGGACATGCGCGCCTCGGTGTAACGCATTGCGGCAGCGCCGTCGCCGTCCACCGATCCAAAGTTTCCGTGCCCGTCCACCAGCAAATGACGGGTGGAAAAGTCCTGCGCCATCCTGACCATCGCGTCATAAACCGCCGTGTCGCCGTGCGGGTGATATTTACCGAGCACGTCGCCCACCAGCCTTGCGCTTTTGCGGTAGGGCTTGTCCGGATACATGTTCAGCTCGCCCATCGAGTATAAAATGCGGCGGTGCACCGGCTTTAGCCCGTCGCGCACATCGGGCAGCGCGCGGTTGATGATGACCGCCATCGCATACGCAATGAACGATTTTTGCATCTCCTTGTTGATGTCAATCGGTACAATGTGACTGTTCAATGGTGTTTCCAAAACGATACCTCTCTTTTATTGGGGCTCTGCCCTCAAACTCCCGTCTGGGACGGAGTCCCTGCACCCGAAATACCTGCGGTATTTCAAGAATCCATACAAAAACAAACTGACCGGCACTGCCCGCTATATATCGAGGTCCGCGACCAGCTTCGCATTCTCCTCGATAAATTCCCGCCGCGGCTCCACGCTGTCCCCCATCAACACGGAGAAGGTCTCCTCCACCTCGATGGCGTTGTCCATGTCCACCTGCAAAAGGGTGCGCGTCTCCGGGTCCATGGTGGTCTCCCACAACTGCTCCGGGTTCATCTCGCCAAGGCCCTTATAGCGCTGGATCGCCGCGCCGTCGCCCACTTCCTGCAAATACTCCTGCAACCCTTCGTCGCTGTAGAGGTATTTGTCCTCCGTGCCCTTTTTGCTTACCTTGTAAAGCGGCGGCTGCGCGATATACACATACCCGTTCTCGATCAGCGGGCGCATATAGCGGTAGAAGAACGTCAGCAGCAGGATACGGATGTGGCTTCCGTCCACGTCCGCGTCCGTCATGCAGATGATCTTATGATAGCGCAGCTTTTCCACGTCGAATTCCTCGCCCATGCCCGCGCCGAACGCCGTGATCATCGCCTTGATCTCCGTGTTTGCCAGCGCACGGTCGTGCCGCGCCTTTTCCACGTTCAAAATCTTTCCGCGCAGCGGCAAAATCGCCTGAAACTTTCTGTCCCTGCCCTGCTTGGCGCTTCCGCCCGCGCTGTCGCCCTCAACGATATAAATCTCGCACTTGCTTGCGTCCTTTTCACTGCAGTCCGCAAGCTTGCCGGGCAGCGCCGCGCTTTCCAGCGCCGTTTTTCTGCGCGTCAGCTCGCGTGCCTTTTTGGCAGCCTCGCGCGCACGCTTTGCTGTCAGGCACTTGTCCACGATCACCTTCGCGGTCGAGGGGTTTTCCTCCAAAAAGGTGTTGAGCCCGTCCGCCACCGTGCTGTCTGTGAGCGCCCTCATTTCGCTGTTTCCAAGCTTTGTCTTGGTCTGTCCTTCAAACTGCGGCTCCGTGAGCTTCACGCTGATGATGGCCGTCAGCCCTTCGCGGATGTCCTCGCCCGAAAGCGCGGGTTCGTTTTCCTTCACCAGCTTCATGCGCTTGGCATAATCGTTCACCACCCGCGTGAGCGCATTTTTGAATCCGTTTAAATGTGTGCCGCCCTCGTGCGTGGAAATGTTGTTCGCAAACGAAAAGATGTTCTCCGCATATCCCTCGTTGTATTGCATGGCGACCTCCACAACGGACGTCCCCTTTTCCGTGCTGAAATACACCGGTTCTTCAAAGAGCGGGCTTTTGTTTTTATTCAGATACTGCACGAACGACTTGATGCCGCCCTCGTAGCAGTAAACGTTTTTCAGCGGTTTTTCGACGCGCAGATCCTCGAGCGTGATTGAAATGCCGCGGTTCAAAAATGCCATTTCACGCAATCTCACGCGCAGCGTGTCGTATACAAAATTCACATCCTCAAAAATCTCCGCGTCCGGCCAGAAGCGGATTTCCGTGCCTGTCTCGTCCTCCGGGCATTCCTCCGCCACCGCAAGCGGCGACACGGGCGCGCCGCGCGTAAACTCCTGCCGGTATACCTTGCCCTCCCGCCGAACCTTTGCGACGAGCTTTTCGGAAAGCGCGTTCACCACGGAAACGCCCACGCCGTGCAAACCGCCGGAGACCTTATATCCCTCCCCGCCGAATTTACCGCCTGCGTGCAGCATGGTAAGCGCCACCTCCAGCGTTGAAACACCCGCCTGCGGATGGATACCCACGGGAATGCCGCGTCCGTTGTCGCGCACATATAGGCTGCCGTCGTCCTCGATCACCACATGGATGTCCGTGCAGAAACCCGCCATCGCTTCGTCGATGGAGTTATCCACAATTTCATAGACCAGATGATGCAGGCCGCGCAGGTCCGTCGATCCGATGTACATACCCGGACGCTTGCGCACGGGCTCCAGCCCCTCCAAAATCTGGATTTGACTTTCGTCATACTGTTCGTTCTGATGGTTTTCGCTCATTTGTTTCCTTCCTTTTCACCGGGTGGGCCGCATCGGCGCACGGAAATCGGTTTCCCGCGCCGCGCTTATACAGCGTTTGCGCGGAAATCGGGGAAAGATATGCCTTTTCCCTTCCGAACTCCTCCGTCACGACCACCGCCTTGGGTGTGCCGTCCTCAAGAACCACCTGCTCGATCCCCTCTAAAAAGAGGCCTGTATCTTTGTTTTCTACAGCCTCTTTGTAATCCAGAATCATCAGGATGTCTTTGGTTTTCACAAAATAATCGCCGCCCAGATGCAAGATCATAATTTACCTCTTCCAATACATGTCTATTATACCACAATACGCCGCTTTTCGGAAGCCTTTTTTCGTTTTTCGGGCTATTTTTGGCGTTCCAATAGGGGGGTATTCATATGGCGGTAAAATGGCTTAAAAAAGGTTTTACGCCCTTTGAACGGTTTTAATCTTTTCAAAAATCCTTCCGCCGGCTTTTACTTTCGCTCAAGTTTTTTCATTTTTATTCGATAAAATAAATCAAAGGGGTTTTTGTTTCAAAGGGGGTTTTGACATGAGGATCAATGACAGAAGCCTGTCGCTTTTTATGCTGCGGCAGTATGATATGAACCAGAACGCGCTTTCGCGTGTCATGATGCAGCTTTCTTCCGGCTACCGCATCAATTCGGCTGCGGATGACGCGGCCGGCCTTGCGATCTCCGAAAAGATGCGCGCGCAGATACGGGGCATGAACGCCGCTTCGCGCAACGTGATCGACGCCATCTCCATGATCCAGACGGCGGAAGGTGCGGCGAGCAGTATCCATGCCATGCTGCAGCGCATGAACGAGCTTGCCGTGCAGGCAGCAAGCGGCACAAACGACGACAAAATAGACAGAAACGCGCTCAACAAGGAATTTTTGCAGTTGAAAGCCGAAATTGCGGATACGGTGGCGCAGGCCAATTTCAACGGCATCAGCCTGTTCGACGGCAGCAAGGACGTAATGGGCGGCGGAGTCGTCATCCAGTCGGGTGCGCTCGAGGGCGAGACCACGACTGTTTACCTGCCGGATATGAACCTGCGTGCGCTCGGTCTTGAGAACATCGACCTTTCCACGCAGGAGAATGCGTCAAAGGCCATCACTGCGGTCAAAAACGCAACATACCGTGTTGCCGACCACCGCGCTACACTGGGCGCGATGCAAAACCGCTTTGAATATAAATACAGTAACCTGAGAAACTCTATGCTGAATTTGCAGGAGGCGGAAAGCCGCATCCGCGATACCGATATGGCTGCCGCCATGACAGAATACACCCGCCTCAGCATCATGCAGCAGGCGATATTTGCCATGCTGGCACAGTGCAACGCAAACGCCTCCCGTATCCTTGTGCTCTTTCAAAACCTCTAGGCTTTGTTTGCGTCGCTGATTTCCTTCACCGTGCCGTTTTCCACATAAAAAAGATGCGTGCCGGGGGGCCGCGCTTCCGTTTCGTCGGCGGTTGTGATGAACACCTGTATATCCTTCAAATGCTTTAAAAGATTGTGCTTGCGCGTTGCGTCAAGCTCTGAAAATACGTCGTCCAACAGCAAAACGGGGGTCTGCCCCGTGCTTTCCGCGAGGATATTGAGGCACGCCGTTTTGATGGCGAGCATCAACGTGCGCAGTTGACCCTGCGACGCAAACACGCGGATGTCCCTTTTGTTGAGCTGAATATCGAGGTCATCCCTGTGCGGCCCCGCAGCACAGCTTCCCTCCATCATTTCCTTTGAAAGAAGCCTGTCTAGCGTCCCCTTAATATCGCCCTCCGGGATCGTCTCCCGATAGACGATGGAAATCTCCTCTTTTCCGCCGGAAATGGCATGGTGCGTCCGCGCGACAAACTCATTGAGCTTATTGACGTACGCTTTCCTGTTTTTTAAAATCACGCGGATATATCCCGCAAGCTGCGCGTTATACGCCTCCATGATATGTTTCAGATTTTTGTCGTCCCGCCGTCTGAGCGCGGCATTTTTTTCTGAAATGATTTTTGTATATTGCTTGAGCGCGTCGACATACGACGGCCTGATCTTCGAAATTTCCCCGTCGAGAAACGCCCTCCTCAGACTCGGCGCTTCCTTCGCTGTTTTCATATCCTCCGGCGAAAAAACTACCACATAAAGTTTCCCAAGAAGGTCCTTTACATTCGTCGCAGGAATGCCGTCTATTTTCAGGCTCTTTTTTTTATCCTTGGCAATCAGCACCTCCACAGAGCGCTCGTGCCTGTCCGCATATTCCGCGTAGAGGTACGCGCCGTCCTTGCCCTCCATCACGGTCTTGCTGTCCGCGCTCACGCGAAAGGATTTCCCGTTCGCGCAAATGTGGATCGCCTCGAGGATATTTGTCTTTCCCTGCGCGTTTTTGCCGTAAAGCACATTGATCCCCGGATAAAAGCCGATATTCAATTGTTCATAATTTCTGAAATGGATCAGCTTTAGCCTTGTGACGCGCATTTACTCCTCACGCAGCTGCACAGGCAGGATCAGATATTCGTACGCATCCGAATTTTCCTGCTTTACCACACACGGGCTCACGCCTGTGTTGTACTGCATCAAAACCTCGGATTCCTCCACATTTTTTAAGACATCCAGCACATATTTCGCGTTAAAGGCGATTTTTAAGTCCTTTCCTTCCGTCAGCACGGGAATCTGCTCGTCTATGTTTCCCATTTCAGAGTTGGAGGTGATTTCCAGATTTTTTTCGCTGATCTCAAATTTCACCACGTTGTTGTTTCCCTCGCGGGCCAGAATAGACGCACGCTCGAGGCTGTCCTTGAGCATGCCCGTCTCCACCCTCACGCTTGTCGCGCAATCGGTGGGCAGCAGGTTTCTGTACTTGATGTATTCCCCCTCCAAAAGACGGGTGTATATCTCCGTTTTGCCCGCCTCGAAGAGCGCCATATTTCCACTTAAGGAAATCTTGATGTTTTCCTCCGTATCGCTCACGATGCGCGACACCTCCCGCAGCGTACGCGCAGGGATCACGCAGCTTTTTTCAATGTCCGAAATTGCGTTCTGCTTTCTCACCGCCATGCGGTATCCGTCGAGAGCTACCACCGTAAGGCTGTCCTTCGCAATGTCGAACAGCAGCCCCGTCAAAATGGGTTTATCCTCGTTCACCGCCGCCGCAAACAGCGTTTGATTGATCATGGACTTCAGCACATTCTGCGGAATTTTGATCTGCTCTCTGTTCTCGAGCTCCGGAAACACGGGAAATTCGTCCGCGTTCATCTGCTGCAATACCACCTTGGAATTCAGGCAGCTGATCTCCACGGAATTTTCACCGACGCTCGCAAAGGATACGTCGCTTTCCGGAAAGCGATTGATGATCTCGTACAGCAGTTTCGCGGGGATCGCCGCTTCCCCTGTCTTTTCTATCTGCGCATTCATCTCCGTCTTGATCGAAAGAGCGATGTCCGTTGCCCGCAGGGTGATCGTTTCCTCCGCGCACGAAAAAAGGATACACTCCAATATGGTTTTTTGCATCTTTGAAGCCGCACGGTTTACCGTACCGATGGCTGTCAACAAATCTTCCTTTGCACAAGTAAATTGCATGTCGCTTTCCTCCATGTTTTTTATCTATCTATAGGTATTATTGGCTGTATTAGGGGGTGTGGATTGTGTGGATAACTCTTTTAAAAGCATTCCTCACGCTGTTTTCAAACCACGCCGCCACGGGATATCTTTGGTGTAACATCAAATCCTTCGTTTATGTCCTGTGGGCATCCTGTGCATGAAGCTTTCTTCCGCACAGCCCACAAAAATACTATCCACAGGTTATCCCTTTATTTTCGCTTGGATATCCTCCACGACCTTTTTCAAATCCGGGTCGTCCTTCATTTGTTTTTTGATCTTTTCTTCCGCGTGCATGATGGTAGAATGGTCTCTGCCAAAGAATTCCGCGATTTTGGAGTAAGAGCTGTCCGTCAGGCTTCTTAAAACAAACATGGAAATCTGGCGCGGAACCACATATTCGCGGTTGCGCTTTTGTCCGCGGATATCCTCCTCCTTCACGCCGTAGTATTCACACACCACGTCGAGCACTGTCTTGGGCGTCACAGCCTTCATAGACGGCGCGGCGAAGAAATCCTCCAGCGCCTTTTGCGCCACCACCGCGTCGATCTCTCCGTCGGTCAAGGAATTCTTGTGCAGCTCCGCATACATGATAACTTTTTGCAGCGCACCTTCGAGCGTACGGATGTTGGAATTTTTTTGCTGTGCTATATAATGTAAGGCTTCGTCCTTAATGGGAAGGATCAAAGGATTCAATGCCTTTAACGCCTGTACCTTTTTGAGAAGAATGGCGACGCGCGTCTCATAGTCGGGCATTTTGATGTCCGCGATCAGCCCCCATTCAAACCGGCAGCGCATGCGTTCCTCCAGCTTTTCCATCTCCTTGGGGGGGCGGTCAGAGGAAATGATGATTTGCTTGTTCATGTCCCGCAGGGCATTGAAGGTGTGGAAAAACTCATCCTGCGCAACATCTTTGCCCGCAATGAATTGGATATCGTCGATGAGAAGCACATCCACATTGCGGTATTTTCTGCGAAACTGCTCTCTGAGATCGATGTTTGCCTTGTTGTTCGTAAGTTGGATCATACGAATCAGCTCATTCATAAACGTTTCGCTCGTCACATAGACGATCTCCGCACGGGGGTTGTCGCTCAAAATCTGATTCCCCACCGCGTGCATCAGATGGGTCTTTCCAAGGCCTACACCGCCGTATAAAAATAGGGGATTGTATGCGCGCCCGGGGGCCTGCGCCACCGCAAGGGCAGCCGCGTTCGCGAATTTATTCGCTTCCCCTACAACAAACGTATCAAACGTATAACCCGGGTTCAGGTTCACATTCGGATTGGTGGGCTTAGGCTCCTCCGCTGCTTTTTTCTCATCGAGGCTGCGGCCGATTTCCTGCGCCTCCTGAGGTGTAATGAATTCCGTGCGGATGTCCGCGCCGGGTACGCCGTAAAGCTCCTCATACGCGAGCTGCATCGTCAAAAGGATCTTTTCCGCATATTTTTCCTCCATGAGGTTTTTATGCATTGGGCTGGATACTTCAAAATAATAGGTATTGTTGTCCTCGTGCAAAGGCTTCAATTCCTTGATCCACACATTAAATTGAAACATGGGAAGGTCTTCTTCCAGATAATTCAATGTTTTTTCCCATAAAATGTTCAACACACCCATTGTCAGCTACTCCGAATCCATCATAATGTGCTATCCATAAATTGTGGATAACTTTATCAACAAACCCCAACGCGACGGTCAAAGGTTTTGGCAAAACAAGACGGAAGTTATCCACAAAGTTATCCACAACATGTGCGAAAATGTGCATAAAATAAGGGTTTCCGCGTGGTTTATTATAGCATAACGCCTGTAAAATTGGTAGGATAAAAAACCGCTTTTTTTGGCGCGCGGCCGTCAAAAAAAAAGAGCATCACTATATATAGTCCCGCAAACAGCAAGCAGAGGGGTTTTTGAAAACACAGACCCCAACATATATGGACAGATCTTTTTTTGCAGCAAAAAAAATGCCCGAAAAAGCGATGATGACCGCGCTCTGCGCTTGACACTTGACATCAAAAAATATATAATAATACTCGTCTTTTTATCGGCAAAAACATGACGGAGAAGAAGTCCTTTTTCCGTCATAATATAATAGTAGAAAGTGGAGAAAACAAATTATGAAGATGACGTATCAGCCCAAAAAACAAAAACGCAGCCGCGTACACGGCTTTATGAAGAGAATGAAGACGAAAGCCGGCAGAAACGTACTGAAGAGAAGACGCGCAAAAGGCAGGAAAGTCCTGTCCGCATAAGGTGGACGTTTGCACGCTGAAAAAGAACAAAGAGTTTAACTTTGTTTACAGGCGCGGCAAAGCGGTGGGCGCGAAAAACATGACGCTCGTGTTTGTCAAAAGCAGATACGGCGGCGTGCGGGTCGGTTTTTCGGTCAGTAAAAAGGTTGGGAACAGCGTTGTGAGAAATCGCACGCGCAGGCAGCTTAAGGAAGCCTATCGCACGCGCATCGAAGCGCTCAGCGGGAACTACAGCCTTGTGTTCGTTGCCAGAAACACCATCGCACAGGCGGATTTTTCAGAAATCTGCCGGGATATGCGCTACCTGCTCAAAAAGGCAGGCGTTTTTTCCTCGACGGAGGGAGTATGAAAAAAATCATATTGGCGTTCATTCGGTTTTATCAGCGCGCAATATCGCCATACACGCGGGCGAGCTGTCGGTTCACGCCCACATGCTCGCAGTACGCAGTGGAGGCGGTCACAAAATATGGCGCGCTCAAGGGCTCTTTTTTGGCAATTAAGCGGATATTGCGGTGCAACCCGCTGTTTCACGGCGGCTACGACCCGGTACCGTGAACGCAGGTACGCAAATCGTTTTGGAGGATGTAGAATTTGGATTTTTTATACAATAACTTTATATCGGATTTCTTTGTGCTGTGCCTGAAAGGCATCCACTATCTGTTTTCCGATTATGCGCTGAGCATCGTGATCCTGACGATTCTGATTCGCCTTGCGCTGCTTCCCCTCGATTTGAAGCAGAGAAACAATCAGGCGAAAATGTCGGCGCTCGGGCCGGAAATCCAGTCGCTGCAAAAGCGTTACGCAAACAACCCGCAGATCGTGCAGAAAAAGCAGCAGGAGCTGTACCGCAAAATGAACGTTCATCCAATGCTTGGCTGTCTGCCCATGCTGCTTCAGCTGCCCATCCTGTTCGCGTTCTACGGTGCGATGCGTGTGCTGGGTGCGGAGCAAAGCATCGGTATGCTTTTGGATGCGGCGCAAAACGGGGTGCAGACCGTGCAGCTGCCCGAATTTTTCTGGGTACACAACTTTTGGCAGCCGGATTCGTTTTTTGGCGACGGGGCGAGCATCCTGCCATCTGCGCAGAGTTTTCTGTCCTTTGTGCAGTCAAACTCCACATACATCCAGCCGCAGACCATTGATCTGCTTAGAACGCAGGGCGTTCTTGATTTCTCATCCGGTGTGATGAGCGTAAATGCGGAAACATATAATTCACTCACGCAGGGCATCCTCCAGGCAAATGGGTTTTGGAACGCGGCAGCAGGGCAGCCAACCAATTACAACGGATATCTCATATTGCCGGTGCTCGCGGGTGCGGCGCTGTTCTTACAGCAAAAATTTAACCCGGCGGCGTCACAAAACGCAATGATGGGCGGTATGGCAGGCGCAGGGGGACAAGGGAAAGAGCAGCAGGAGGCACAGGGCTGCACCAACAAGATGATGCTGTGGATGATGCCGATTTTCTCGGGATTCATCTGCGCGACCACGCCGACGGCCTTTGCGCTCTATTGGTTCACGTCCAGTTTGTACGCGTTTGGTCAGATGAAGCTGGTGGACATCATCAAAAAAAGCAAAGCAAAAAAACAGGAAGTGATCGTCTCATAACATAACGGGAGGGACTATACATGGCATTTGTAGAGGCAAAAGGAAAGACCGTTGACGAAGCCATATTCAAGGGGCTTGAGGAAATGGGGCTTTCGCTCGACGAGGTAGAGATCGACATCATCCATGAAGGCGGCAAAGGGCTTTTCGGCATCGGCAAAAATGCGGTCGTCCATCTGAGCAAAAAAGGCGAGGCCGCAGAGCAGCCGGTTGAGCAAAGCGTGCCCAAGGCAAAGAAAGAGCCTCGTGAAGCGGCGCCTAGGGCGCAGGAAACGCCGGAAGTGCAGGCAAGACCCGCGAAGGAAGCGGTGAAGGGCGATAGTGCGCCTGAACTGTTTTTGCGCGGCCTGTTTGAAAGAATGCAGCTCGATGCGGATTGCGGCGTGAGCGATGAAGACGCAAAGATCATGAAGATCGAGATCACCGGCGCGGACACGGCCGTGCTGATCGGGCGGCGCGGAGATACGCTGGACGCGTTGCAGTATCTTACGGGGCTGGCGGTCAATAAGGGCCGTGAGGACTATAAAAAGATTATGCTGGACGCGGAAAATTATCGTGAAAAGCGTGAGCGCACGCTGGAAAAACTGGCGAAGCGGTTGGCAAACACGGTGGCCAAAACGGGCAAGCCCATCACGCTCGAGCCGATGAACCCTTACGAGCGCAGGATTTTGCACGCGACGCTGCAAAGTAATCCGCGTGTGGAAACGATGTCGGAGGGCGAAGAGCCGTTTCGGCGCGTGGTGATCCGCAGAAAGCGGCGCGACTGAGAAACGAACGGAAAAACACCCGGTGGGAGACAACCTTCTTCCGGGTTTTTTTGAACTCTTTCGCACGAGAGCAAAGAGAGGAACACATGAACAGCAAAAAAACGATAGCCGCAGTGGCGACGCCTGTTGGAACGGGCGGTGTGGCGGTGATCCGCGTGAGCGGGCCGCAGGCGGCGGAGGTGCTTGAGCGGGTCTTCCCGCATGGGCCGTTTACGCACGCGAAAATGGTATATGGAAGCATCCGGCGGGATGGCGCGCTTCTGGATATGGCGATGGGCGTGTTGTTTTGCGCGCCGCACTCCTACACGGGCGAGACGGTTGCGGAGCTTCATTGCCACGGAAGCGCGGTGGGCGTGCAAAGCGTTCTCGATTATGTGATCGCGGCCGGTGCGCGGCCGGCAGAGCCGGGCGAATTTACACGCCGCGCTTTTTTGAACGGCAAGATGGACCTTTCACAGGCGGAGGCGGTATGCGATTTTATTTCTGCGTCCTCGCGCGCGGGGGCAAAGGCCTCCTTAAACCAACTGACGGGGAAACTAAAGGAGCGGGTGTGCCTGTTTCAGGATAAACTGACCAATGCGCTCGCACAGGTGGAGGCCGCGGTGGAATATCCGGAGGAGGATCTCGAGGATCAGATCACCGACGACCTGCTTCCGGTGTTCCAGACAATGCGCGCGGACCTGCTTGCCCTCGCGGCAACCTTCCGGCAGGGACGGCTCGCGAAGGAAGGTCTTCGGGTGGCGATCGCGGGAAGGCCGAACGTTGGAAAGTCTTCCCTTTTGAACGCGCTCACAGGGATCGATCGGGCGATCGTCGCGGACGTACCGGGCACCACGCGGGACACGATCGATCACAGCATAGAGGTCGAAGGAATCCTGCTTCATTTAACGGATACAGCAGGAATAAGAAGTACAGAAGATTTTATTGAGGACCAAGGTGTAAAACGATCAAAAAAGGCGATAAACGAGAGCAAATTGGCGATTTTTGTGCTGGATGGAAGCGAGGGAATCACGTCCGAGGATGAACTTGTCATGAGAGCGCTTAAAAAAAGTGAAGTCGATGTTATACTCGTTTTTAATAAATCTGATGCGTGTGAACGGCTCTCAGAAACGGATGTAAAAACAGCTTTTGGATGTGTGCCTCTTCGCATTTCGGCAAAAACGGGCGATGGGATCGAAGCATTAAAGCAAAAGATTTTGGACTTTGCGAAGCGTGACGAGACGGGCGAATCTGTGCTGATTACAAACGAGCGTCATTTGTACGCGCTGCAAAAAGCGGCGGATGAAATCGGCGAGGCAATCGCCGCGCTAAAGAGCGGCGCGGACATGGACTGCGTGACCATCGACCTCAATGCGGCGTGGACTAGCCTTGGCGAGATCACCGGGCAGACGGTAAGCGAGCAAATTATTGACAGAATTTTTGAGAACTTCTGTCTGGGAAAATAGAGGGAAGAAAAAAGTATGTGATTTTGTCCAGCGGGTCGGCGGGGCGTTGTACATCAGCACGTCAGTCGATAATTTGCATCCCGCTAACCCAACCGATGCTACGCGGTGTTAATGCGCGCGGAACGCAAATACCCAAGCGAAAGCCTGTTGCAAGCGCCGACCTCCCGGGGACGCGGCGTTGGTCTCGCAAAGGCAAAACCGGAGCATAAGAGCCGCCGCTCCGTGTTCCGGGCGCGTCAGCAAGAAATAAATCTCTAAGCGCCCTGCACAAGGCCCCGTCCGTCGGCATCTTGCAACAGGCTACGCTCTACGGCACAATAGGGTCGGTGGTGGTTATGTGCACCGCGCGCAGTTTAATTGCGAAGCAATTACCTGTCTGAGCACGGGCACATGACCATCGACGACCCCGCCGATCAGTCGCTTCGATGCTTGCATCTCAGAGCGCGTAGGCTGAACTCCGTTGCGACTGTACTGCGTTTCGCTTCAATCTTGGCAGTCGGCGCTTGCAACGAGGCTAGGACTGGCTAAAATCACATAGATTACTATATAAGTATGGGAGAATGTATGACAGATTACAAGGCCGGAACATATGACATCATCGTTGTGGGCGCGGGCCACGCGGGCGTGGAGGCGGCGCTTGCGTGTGCGCGCATGGGCAAAAAGACGCTGCTCACCACGATCAACATGGACGGCATCGCCCTAATGGCGTGCAACCCGGCAATCGGCGGGACCGCAAAGGGACATCTCGTGCGCGAGATCGACGCGCTGGGCGGGCAGATGGGCCTCGCCGCGGACGCGACCTTCATCCAAATCAAGATGCTGAACACCAAAAAGGGTCCGGCGGTGCATTCGCTGCGCGCCCAGCAGGATAAAAAGCTCTATCAGCAGTATATGAAGGAAGTGCTTGAAAATACAGACAATTTGCAGCTTGTACAGGACGAGATCACGGACATCATGACGGATGACGCGGGTGTGTGCGGGGTGCGCGGCGTGATGGGCGCGCGTTATCTTTGCCGCGCGGTGATCCTGTGCACGGGCGTTTATTTAAAGAGCAAGGTGATCGTAGGGGAATACGAAAAAAACGCGGGGCCGAGCGGACTTGCTCCGGCGGATTTTTTAAGCGGCAGCCTTAGGGAGCTAGGATTTTTGCTTCAGCGCTTTAAAACGGGAACGCCTGCGCGCATAGACAGCCGAAGCATCGATTTTTCAAAGACAGTGCCGCAGTATGGAGATGAGCGAATTGTGCCCTTCTCCTTCATGAGCGGAAAGATCGAGCGGGAGCAGGTTCCGTGCTATCTGACCTATACGAACGAACACACACACGACGTAATCCGTCAAAACATTCATAGAAGCCCTCTTTACAGCGGAAAGATCGAGGGGATTGGCCCGCGCTATTGTCCGTCCATCGAGGACAAGGTGGTCAAGTTTCCCGATAAAGAGCGGCATCAGATGTTTTTGGAGCCGGAAGGCCTGCACACCAATGAGTTCTATGTGCAGGGAATGTCCTCCAGTCTGCCCGTGGAGGTACAGGTGGCGCTATACCGCACGATCCCCGGGCTTGAAAACGTGCACTTTGTACGTCCGGCCTACGCCATCGAATACGATTGCATCGACCCGACCCGCCTGCGTCCATCGCTGGAAACCAAGGATGTGCCCGGTCTTTTTATGGCGGGGCAGATCAACGGAACGTCGGGCTATGAGGAGGCGGGCGCGCAGGGGCTTTTGGCGGGTATGAATGCTTGCCGGAAGATGGATCAAGAGCCGCCCATTATTTTAGGACGGGATCAGGCCTACGCGGGTGTGCTGATTGATGATCTGGTGACCAAGGGGACAAAAGAACCCTATCGCATGATGACGGCGCGCGCGGAATATCGTCTGCTGCTGCGGCAGGATAACGCGGATACACGCCTAACGCAGATCGGTCGAAACGTGGGGCTTGTGAGCGATGCGCGTTACGACCGCTATCTCTACAAAATGGAAAATGTTTCACGTGAAACAAATCGGCTCAAGACGCAGACGGTGCGCAAGGAACGGGTCGACGCTTTTTTTGAACTGCGGGGCATGGAAGCGCCCGGAAGAGGGATGCGCCTTTGCGAGCTGCTTGCTCGTCCGGGGATCACCTACGCGGATCTGACGGCGGCGGGCGAGCAGCTTCCCGCGCTTGACGATGACGTTGCGCTGCAGATCGAGACGAATATTAAATACGCGGGTTATATTGAAAAACAAATGAAACAGGTGGCTGCTGCCGCTGAGCTCAACAAGAAAAAAATACCCGCAGAGGTGGATTATTCCAAAATCAGCGGCTTACGCCTTGAGGCGCGCGCGAAGCTCGCGGAGGTGCGTCCTCTCAATGTGGGTCAGGCGAGCCGGATATCGGGGGTGTCTCCGGCGGACATCTCGGTGCTGTTGGTGTATCTGGCAGCGTGCGGGCACAGCGCCGACCCACATTGAAAACGGGGCCCCCGGCAAAGCCCAATGAAGCGAAGCGTATGGGTTTGTAGGGGAGAAGGAGGAGCCGCCGGAAGTGCGAAGATCGCGCGAAAGGCGCGATTGAGCGGGAGGCGTGCTCGGACGAGGGTCAGGCAAGCCGGATATCGGGGGTGTCTCCGGCGGACATCTCGGTGCTGTTGGTGTATCTGGCAGCGTGCGGGCACAGCGCCGACCCACATTGAAAACGGGGCCCCCGGCAAAGCCCAATGAAGCGAAGCGTATGGGTTTGTAGGGGAGAAGGAGGAGCCGCCGGAAGTGCGAAGATCGCGCGAAAGGCGCGATTGAGCGGGAGGCGTGCTCGGACGAGGGTCAGGCAAGCCGGATATCGGGGGTGTCTCCGGCGGACATCTCGGTGCTGTTGGTGTATCTGGCAGCGTGCGGGCACAGCGCCGACCGCTAGGATAGAAGTAAATCGAAGCACAATCGCAACGGAGCTCAGCCTACGCGCTCTGAGATGCAAGCATCGAAGCGGTGGATTGGTGGTGTGCTGTATATATGCGCGTCAGTCGGGAATTTGCATCTCGCTAACCCAACCCCGCTGCGCGGTGTTAAAGCGCGCGGGACGCAAACACCCAACTGACGCGTGGCGAACAGACGCCGCATAACCACCACCGACCCTAATATGCCACAGGCTACGCCGGATAAAATCACATGTTCAACAAACAGGATGACACACATCAAACAATGTTTCACGTGAAACATTGAAAGGAAGTAAGATGGAACATACAATCTTTTTATGGGTATTTTCTATGTTTCTGCCCGTGACGCTGATCGTTTTGGGCGCAATCATGAAAAAACATTACCCAAAGGAGCCCAACATGTTGATGGGGTTTCGCACAAGCCGATCGATGCTCTCACAGGAGACGTGGGACTACGCAAATTCACGCGCCGGACAGCTCATGCTTCCCGGCGGATTTGCCGCCGCGGGCGTGTGCGCGCTGTTCAATTTGCTTTTGCCGCTCAAAACGGATATAATTTTGTTGATTGATCTTATTCCGGGCTTCTTTTTTCTGTTTCTTCCCGTAGCCAGGGTGGAAAGGGAGCTGAAGGCCCGGTTTGATCGATATGGCATACCGAAGGGGGAATGAATATGGAACAAGCAGTTTTTGAAACGCCGCGCATGGAGATCAGTCGGTTTACGATGGAGGATCAAGACCTTGTGAGCGTATTCTTAAAGGACCCGGAGGTCATGTATGCGTGGGAGCACGGCTTTTCGGACGACGAAGTGAGAGAGTGGCTTGAAAAAAATATCGCGCGCTATGAAAAACATGGCTATGGATGGATGCGCGCGGATGACAAGCAGACGGGTGAAAACGTGGGGGCGGTCGGCCTGATTTATACGGAAAACATCAATGGAGAGGACGGCTGGGAACTGGCCTATATTTTGAACAAAAGGTTTTGGGGAAAGGGTTATGCGGCGGAGGGCGCGGCGGCTTGCGTTCAGCACGCGCTCGACGTGATCGGCGCAAAAAAAGTATTCTGCCAGATGCGTGTGACAAACGACAGTTCGCGTGCAGTGGCGGAAAAGATCGGCATGAAGTTTGCCGGAACATACGACAGGGCATACGACGGTAAAGTAATGCCGCATCACATCTATGTGGAGGAACGGGAACTGGGTTAAACGCTATGGTAACGGGAGGAAATGAATGATGCAACTGGCGGGAAGAACAGCACAATGGCTCAACATGCCACATCAGGCGACGATCACGGACAAAAAAGTCGTGATACACGCGGAGGCCGGAACGGATCTCTGGCAAAACACCTATTACAACTTTACGCATAACAGGGGGCATGCGCTTCTCATTGACGCAGACGAGGAGTTTTCCTTTTGCATAAAAGCATTTCGGGACGGGAAAAGCCTCTATGACCAGTGCGGCATACTGATCTATCTGGATGAAAAAAACTGGGCAAAGGTGTGTACGGAATATGAGGAGGATGGCGACCAAAAGCTCGGAAGTGTGGTGACGCGCCGTGGCTTTTCGGATTGGGCCACCACGGATATCCCAAACGATATCGACACGATGTACTACCGGTTAAGCCGCATGGATGAAAGCTTTTTGTTTGAGTTTTCCTACGACGGAGCGGACTATAAGCAGATGCGCATTTTTCACCTGCGCTGCAAAAACGCGGTGCCGCGCGTGGGCGTGTTCGCATGCTGTCCGTCGGGCGACGGGTTTAAGGCGGAATTTACGCAGATGGAGCTGACGGCCTCCGTTTGGAAGCCATATAAGGGATAAATTTATGTCTGAATTTACACAAAAGTTGAGCGCGTTGCTGGAAGAAGGCGGAATTGCCGCAGATGAACGCGCGATCACACAGATGGAAACCTATTACAACGAGCTTGTGGAGACGAACCGCAAATACAACCTGACATCGGTTACAGAGCCCGAGGAGGCCGCGCTGAAGCATTTTTTTGACAGTGCCGTGCCCTGCTCCCTGCTTCCGAAGGGAAGCCGCGTAGTCGATGTGGGCAGCGGCGCGGGATTTCCGATCATACCGCTTAAAATTTTGCGGAGCGACATCGTTGCGAGCGCAGTGGAATCGTCGCAGAAGAAGTGTGCGTTTATTGAAAACGCGTCGCGCGATGCGGGCGTGGATGTAAAGGTGCTGCATGTGCGTGCGGAAGAGCTCGCCGCAGGAAAGCCGAGGGAGAGCTACGATGTGTGCGTGTCGCGCGCGGTGGCACAGCTGCGCGTGCTCGCGGAGCTGTGTGCGCCGCTCGTGCGTCCGGGCGGCCTGTTTTTGGCATACAAGGGAGCCTACGAGCAGGAGCTCCAAGAGGCGCAAGGAGCGCTCAAGGCGCTGAACCTCTGCCTGCGGGATGTTTTGAAGATGCCGCAAAAAGACTATGCGCATCACGTGCTGGTGTTTGAGAAGCAGGGGCCGGTGTCGGCAAAATACCCGCGACGCTATGCGCAAATCGTGAAATCTCCGCTCTGAGCATGGATCGTCCACACTCAATTCACAATCGTGCGGTAGAATGGGTATGTGATTTTAAACAGCTCAAGCCTCGTTGCAAGCACCGACTGCCAAGATGTGAATGAAGGCAGTACAGTCGCAACGGAGTTCAGCCTAGGCGCTCTGAGATGCAAGCATCGAAGCGACGGATCGGCGGGGCCGCCAGTGGTCATTTATCCTGTGCTCAAACAGGTAATTGCTTCGCAATTAAACTGCGCCATGACAAACGACACACTGCCGACCCTGATGTGCCGGGGTGCGTAGCCTGTTGCAAGATGCCGACGGACGGGGCCTTGTGCAGGGCGCTTAGAGATTTATTTCTCACTGACGCGCCCGGAACACGGAGCGGCGGCTCTGATGCTTTGGCTTTGCTTTTGCGAAACCCACGCCGCGTCCCCGGGAGGTCGGCGCTTGCAACAGGCTTTCACTAGGGTTAGCGGGATGCAAATTCCCGACTGGCGTGCAGATGTACAGCGCCCCGCCGATTCGCAGTTTAAAATCACACATAAAAAACAACAAAGAGGGTATTCCAATGAACCGGTTTCGGAGTTTTATGGCAGGGCGGCACGGCGGCGATCAATTCGGCATGTTTTTGCTGGTGTTTTCCATCGTGCTGTGCATCGTCTTTATGTTCGTACCCCTGCCCTTTGTGGGGTGGATCAGCTGGGTGCCCCTCATATTCGCGATCTATCGCATGTTTTCCAGACAGAACGAAAAGAGGCAACAGGAAAACTACGCCTTCCTGCGCAAATGGGGCGCTGTGCGCACATGGTGGTGGAATCTCAAGAACCGCGTGAAGGAAAGCAAGACTCACCGCTATTTCAAATGCCCGCAATGCGGCCAAACGCTTCGCGTGCCAAAGGGCAAGGGGAAAATCAGCATCACCTGCGCAAAATGCGGAAACAAATTTACGAAAAAGACGTAAGTGCGTCATAAAAGCGGCGACGCGTGTACCGTTACGATTGGCGAAAAAGAGCTTGTTGAAGTGCGATATATCTACACCGCCCAATAAAAAATGCAGAGAAACGGTGCGGCGGCACAATATATGGTGTCGCCGTATTTTTGTGGCACAACGGCGCGCAAACGGAACTTTTCATCCGCGTCGTTTTCCGCTATAATAGAAACATTGGTAACACAATTCCGAAGAGGAGTGAAAGAGTTTGGGGAAGATCATTGCAATCGCAAATCAGAAGGGCGGCGTCGGGAAGACGACGACCACCATCAATTTGAGCGCGTGTCTCGCGGCGAAGGGAAAGCGTGTCCTGCTCATCGACATCGACCCGCAGGGCAACAGCACGAGCGGCCTCGGAATCGAGCGCACAGGGCTTAAAAACTCGTCGTACGACGTAATCGTGTCCCGCATATCGGCGGTGGAGGCAATTCGTCCGACCATGATGCAGACGCTCGACATCATGCCCGCAAACATCGACCTTGTGGGCGCGGAGGTAGAGCTTGTACCCATGATGGCGCGTGAAACCATTTTGAAGCGTGCGCTTGGGGAAATCAAAGACGTTTACGATTATATTTTTATGGACTGCCCGCCGTCTCTTGGGCTCATCACCCTAAACGCGCTGACCGCGGCGGACAAGATTCTCGTGCCTATTCAATGTGAATACTACGCGCTTGAGGGGCTGACGCAGCTGATGAGCACCGTGAAGCTTGTGCGGCAGAGCCTCAATCCCGCACTTGAGGTGGAGGGCGTCGTGCTTACCATGTTTGACGGACGCACCAACCTTTCCATTCAGGTGGTGGAGGAAGTGAAGCGGTTTTTCAAAAACAAGGTGTATGAAACGGTGATCCCGCGCAACGTGCGGCTGGGCGAAGCGCCGAGCTATGGCTTGCCCATCATTTTATACGATGAACGATGCCTTGGAACAGAGGCGTATAACGAGCTGGCGACGGAATTTCTGAAAAACGATACGAAATAAGAGGGATATGGAATGAAACGCGGACTGGGAAAGGGCCTCGGCGCGCTGATGGCGGATGCGGCGACGGAAACGATCGAAAAAGAAGGGGCAAATGAAATCGATATTTTTCTGCTGGACAACGACACGAACCAGCCGAGAAAAAAATTTGACGAGGCCAAATTAAAGGAGCTTGCGCAGTCCATCAAGGTGCACGGCATTATGCAGCCCATCATCGTGTATAAAAACGAGGGCCGCTACACCATCATCGCGGGGGAACGGCGGTTTCGCGCCGCAAAGCTCGCGGGGCTTTCCAAGGTGCCCGTCATCGTGCGGGAGCTCAACAAGCGTCAAATTTTAGAGCTTTCCCTCATCGAGAACATTCAGCGCGAGGACCTGAACCCAATCGAACAGGCCGCGGCGCTCGAGCAGCTGATGCGGGATTATGATTTGAAGCAGGAGGAGGTCGCGACGCGCGTGGGCAAAAGCCGCAGCGCCATCGCCAACCTGCTGCGCCTGCTCGCCCTGCCGGAGGGCGTGAAAAAGCATGTGATCGCGGGCAACCTGTCCGCCGGACACGCGCGCTGTCTGCTGCCCATGGAGGACAGCAAAAAGATTGCCGAGGGCGCGAAATACATCATAGACAACGATCTTTCCGTGCGCGAGGCAGAGGCGCTGGTGAAGCAGTGGATGAACCCCGCCGCACCCAAAAAGGCGAAAAAGAAGCCTTCGCTGCCTGCGGAGATGCGCGACGCGCAGGACGAGCTGTGCCGCGCGCTTGCGACCAAGGTGCAGATCAAGGGTACGGGTGCAAAAGGAAAAATCACCATCGACTACTATACCGCCGATCAGCTCGAGGAGCTGTACGAGTTTTTGAAGCGGGCATAAGCAGAGCCGGAAAACGTGATGCTGCCACAGGCTTTTGCCGTTTAAAATCATATGTGATTTTGAACGGGCGGATCAGCGGGGTGCTATGCATCAGCACGCCCGTCGGGAATTTGCATCCCGCTAACCCAACCAACGCGCGGCGGGGCCGCCAGCGGTCATTTATCCCATGCTCAAACAGGTAATTGCTTCGCAATTAAACTGCGCGTGGGACAAACGACACGCTGCCGACCCTAATATACCGGGGTGCGCAGCCTGTTGCAAGATGCCGACGGACGGGGCCTTGTGCAGGGCGCCTAGAGATTTATTTCTCTCTGACGCGCCCGGAACACGGAGCGGCGGCTCTGATGCTTTGGCCTTGCTTTTGCGAAACCGACGCCGCGTCCCCGGGAGGTCGGCGCTTGCAACTAGGCTTTCACTGGATACAATCACATAAAAATCGCCGCAGGAAAAGCAAAACGCTTTTCCTGTTTTTTGTTTGTGCAAAAATACGGTTGACAAAAAAGCAAATCAACGCTATATTGTATATATAGTATATATACAATATTAAATTGGAGGATTGGATGAGTGGATATCATCATCAGCAACTCCAGCGGAAAGCCGATCTATGAACAGATCACCTCGCAGATCAAAAACATGATTCTTGCGGGAGTGCTCAAGGAGGGGGACGCCCTTCCATCCATGCGGCTGCTGGCAAAGGAACTCAGGATCAGCGTCATCACAACAAAGCGCGCGTACGACGATCTGGAGCGCGACGGGTTCATCGAGAGCTTTACGGGCAAGGGCAGCTTTGTCGCAAAAAAGAACGTGGAATTCGTGCGCGAGGAACAGCTCAGGATCGCGGAGGAGCATTTAAAGCACGCGGTGGATACGGCGAAGAGCAGCGGCATCAGCCTCGATGAGCTTCGCGCGATTTTGACGGTGCTCTATGACGAACACTAGCGATCCAAAACGGAGAACAGGATTATGAACAGCATTGAACTCAAAAACGTAACAAAGCACTATCAGGATTTTAGCCTGCGCGACGTGAGCTTTTTTGTGCCGCAGGGCAGCATCATGGGGCTCATCGGCGAGAACGGCGCGGGCAAGACCACGCTCCTCAAGCTGATTTTAAACATGATCAGGCGAGACAGCGGCAGCATCGCGCTGTTTTCGAAGGACAATATAACGTGTGAGCAGGAAGCAAAAGCGCAGATCGGCGTGGTACTCGACAAAACCTGCTTCAACGAAGCGCTTCGCTCAAAGGACGTGAAGGCGATCATGCGCGGGGTGTTCGGCGCCCGCTGGGACGACGCGCTCTTTGACCGCTATATGGAAGAATTTTCGGTGCCGCGCCAAAAAAAGATCAAGGAATTTTCCCGGGGTATGCGCATGAAGCTTTCCATTGCGGTCGCGCTGGCGCACCGCCCCAGGCTGCTCATCCTCGACGAGGCCACGAGCGGGCTCGATCCCATCATCCGTAGCGAAATACTGGATGTGTTTCTTGATTTCATTCAGGACGAAACGCATTCCATCCTCATTTCCTCGCACATCACGAGCGATCTGGAAAAGGTGGCGGACTATATCACATTTATCCACGACGGGCGGGTGGCGCTCAGTGAACCCACGGACAAGCTGCGCTACGAATACGGCGTGCTGAAATGCGCGCAGGAGATTTTCGACGCGCTTGACAAAAACGATGTCGCGGGCTACCGCAAAACGGGCTTTGGATACGAGGTGCTCGTGCGCGACCGTGATGCGCTTGCGCGCAGATTTGAAGACGCGGTGATCGACAGCGCGGCCCTCGAGGACATCATGCTCTATACGGTAAGGGGGGAACAAAAATGAAGGGGTTGCTGCTCAAGGATATCATTGGAATGAAAAGCTTTTTCAAATTTTTTCTCATCATCGTAGTCGTTTGCACCGGATTTGCGATCGCCTCAAAAAACGGCGATTATTCAGCGGGCATCGCCACCAGCATCAGCATATTCATCGGCGGCATGATGGGCTTCACCTCCTTTGCATACGATACGGCATACGGGTGGGATCAATATGTGCTCACCCTGCCTTACACAAAAAAACAGATCGTGCTCGCAAAATACGTTTTTTCCCTGCTGATCACGGGCATTGGCGCGGGCATCGGCATTGCGGCAAACCTGCTGCTCGTGGCGTTCGGCGTTTCGCAGGACGATCCCTTTATGGTTCTTGTCATCGGGCTGCTTCTGTGCATGGTGGCAATCTTCATCAGCATCATGATTCCGCTGATGTTTCGCTTTGGTGTGGAAAAGGCGCGTATCATCGTCATCATCATCTTCATCGTTCCATTTATGCTGTTTGCGCTCCTCGGCGGGGAGAACGGAACGGATGGATACATGAAGATGCTCGAAACGCTTCTCACGTGGCTGCCCTTTGCCGCGGCTGCGGCGCTTGTGATTTCGTGGATTTGTACGGTGCGCATCTATGAAAAACAAGGAGCCTGAGGGACGGGCACAAACAAAGAGGCGTTGCGCTTTCGCAATGCCTCTTTGCTTTTATAAGACCGCTATATCATCCCGGATATTCCGTTTAGCAGGAAGTTGGAGTGGTAAAAGAAATCCGCCATCGGCGATCCGCTGATCAGCGGGGAGATAAATTCCGCAGGAAGGGCGATCATGACGACGGGAATGACCATAAACAGTGCAAACATCCCCAAAAACCCGCGCAGCACGCCCACCGCGCCGCCTGCGCACGAATCGAACCTGCGCAGCACCGGAAGCGGGGAAGCATAGTTGACCGCGTTCACAAGCAGCGAAATCACGATACGCGCAATGAGATAGATCACCAAAAACGAAAAGATGTTGACCACGACGTTCGTGGTGGTGTATCCAAAATATTCGGCTACGGTGTGATATCCCTGCGATTCGAACACCTGATTCGTCATGTTTTGCGTGACAAGCTGGTCGAACGGAAAGGGCATCTTCGCATCCGTCACGATCTTGCCGATCTGGTCTGCGGAAAGGGAGGTGACGGCAAGGTTGCCGCTTTCCTTGAGCTGGTCGATGCCGCCGGAAAAGGAGAGCAGAAACTTGTAAAACGAGCCCTCCGCAATGGCACGGGACATCAGGGGCGAAAACAAAAAGCCCACAAGCCATGAAATGGCCATGCCCACCGTGTTTGCGACCGAGATGAGAAAGCCCTTGTAAAAGCCCTGCAAAATATAGATCGCGATCAGAAACAATATGATCCAGTTGAGATTGATGATATCCAAATACCGTTCCTCCAAAAGGGACGCGCCTCAGACGTTCCCGGATTTATTGATTTGCCTGATTGCATGCTCACCGCTCATGCGTCAGCCAAGCTGCATCAGGTAGCTTTTCCCCTCCCTGTCCCATGCCACCACGAGGGTGTCGGACAGTTGCTTCGCGCTCGTTAAAGTATACTCCAGTTTTGTGGTTTTCTCAAGCGAACCGGAAAGCTGGTAGGTCATCACCGCGTTCGGAGTATAGGCGTAAAAACGGTTTTGCGTCACCGCGACTCCAAAGGTCTTTTGCGGCAAATACATCACGGTTTCGGAAAGGTCTGTGGAAAAAAGTTTTGCGGACTCGAAGGACGCGCCCGCGCGCCGGGGCACATAAGCCGCCTCAAAGCCCGTTTGCGTAACACTCGCACTCGCCGGCTCCCAGCCATAGATCAGCGCCTCGTTCTGCTTTTCCCCAAAAAAGTTGTAGGAAAAAATATTGTTCGTGCCCGAAGCATAGATGGTGTCCCCCGTCAGCTTCACACGCTCGATGATCTGCGTATTGTTTTCGATGCTGCCCACAGGCGAACCATCGGATTTATAGGTGGTGATATAGGAAACGGGCGTGACGTTCGACGAATCCAGCGAAAGGGACCACAGGGTGTCGCTGTCGCCCGTGAAGCCGAAGTCGATCACCTGACGAGCCTTATATTCCACCTGCCCGGCCTGCCCCTTGCTGTTGAACAGGGTCAGATAGTAGAAGGTCTTCTGTGTCGCCTCGTCTGTCGCGCTCGTTAAAACGGCGATCGTGCTTTTGCCGCAGCGCGCGTCGATGATGTTGGCGGCGGCGGATGCGGAAAAAAGCTGTTCCTTTGTGTAGGAAAGCGCTTGCAGGTTCGCCTGCGCATAGGTGCAGATCAGCGAGGGGGAAGCGGAAAACTTCGCGTCCGGCGTGTCGAGCTTCAAATCCCATACCGCGCCGCCCTTCTGATCGCGCAGGTAAAGGGTGTTTTCCTCCATAAAAAGCACGCCGCTTTCGTTTGCCTGCACGGTTTGCGGCAGGGGAACGTCGGTTTCCTTCATCAGCGGCTTGAAAAGCTGAAGATCGGTGAAATTATAAAGCAACAAAAACACGCCCACGACTGCCGCGGCAGCGATGGCGATCCAAACGATCAGGTTGGTCATTTTGCGGCGCTTTTTGCGGCGCGTCGGTCTCAGATACATACGTTTCCCCTGCGTTAAGATACCGTAACAATAGATGATTTTAGTACATTGTACCATAAAATGCGAAAAGAATGTGATATAATATGAGTTGTTAAAAAAAATGTCAAAATTAAAAAGCGGAAGGGATGTGAAGCACATGGAGATCACCAAGATGCACGGTTTGGGGAATGATTTCATCGTCATCAAAGAAAAGGTAAGCGACCCGGCGGGGCTGGCGCGCATGTTGTGTGCCCGCCGCCTCAGCGTGGGCGCGGACGGCCTGCTGCTCGTGGAGCGAAGCGACTGCGCGGATATCAGGATGCGCATCATCAACGCGGACGGGTCGGAGGCGGAGATGTGCGGCAACGGCATCCGCTGCTTTGCGCGCTATGTGTACGACGCGGGCATCGTCAAAAAGCCCGAAATGGAGATCGAAACGCTTGCGGGCATCATCCGCCCTGCGCTGGTGATGGAAACCGGCCGCGTGAAGGCGGTGCGCGTGGATATGGGCGCGCCGTCGTTTGTGCCGGAGGACATTCCCGTGCGAACAGATGACCCGCTCGGCTTCGAGGTGGCGGGGCAGCGCGCCGCATGCGTGCTGATGGGGGTGCCGCACGCAATGGTGCTCGTGGAAAACGTCGAAGAAACGGACATCGAAACACTCGGCCCGCGCATCGAAACCGATCCGCTGTTCCCACGGCGCACGAACGTGAATTTTGTGGAACTCGTTGACCGCGAGACGGTGCGCATGCGCACGTGGGAGCGCGGCGCGGGCAGGACGATGGCATGCGGCACGGGCGCGACGGGCGTGAGCGCCATGCTTTACAAAAAAGGGCTTGCGGAGCGCGCAATCGACGTGCACGTGCAGGCGGGCGCGCTGCACATCGAAAACGCTGAGGATGGGCGCTGCCATATGACCGGTCCGGCGGACTATGTGTTCGAGGGCAAGCTGCTGTAGCGTCAGGATATTTTTATGTTGGAACCGCATATCAAACGATTTTTTGAAATATGGGAGCAGAGCGGTCTGTCGCCCGCCTACTTGGTAGGAGGCTACGTGCGCAACGCGCTGCTTGGCCTCGGCGGCGGCGATCTGGATATCACGTCAAGCGTGCCGCCCGCGTCGCTTCACATGCTCACAAAACGCGCACCCAGTGAAATATCCCTTGAGGAACGCGCCTACGGCCTGGGTACGGTGGCGGTGAAGCAGCGTTTTGAGGGACGGCTTTTCGTGTATGAATATACCGCGTTTCGTATGGACAACTACGGGCGGGGCGGCGAACATACGCCGCACAGCGTGGTGTTCACCGAGGATATGGGCGAGGACGCGGCGCGGCGGGATTTCACGGCGAACGCGTTGTATATGGACGGGAAGGGGCAGGTGTTCGACCCCACCGGACGCGGAAAAGCGGCGCTCACGCATCGGCGCATCGAGCAGGTTTCGCCCGCAACGCTCACGCAGGACGCGCTGCGCATTCTGCGCATGGTGCGGTTTTGTGCGGAACTCGGGTTTGCAGTCGAGCCGGCCACGTTTCAAAGCGCGTGTGAACATGTCGGCGGGCTTGCGGATATTTCAAAGGAGCGCATCCGCGACGAGTTTTGCAAAATCCTCATGGCGGACGCAAAATACGGCAATCAGGACGGCGTGCTCGACGGCCTGCATGCCCTAAAGGCGCTGGGTGCATTTGCGTACATCGTGCCCGCGCTTTTGGAGGGTGACGGGCTGGGGCAAAACGCTTCGTATCACGCATACGATGTGTTCGAGCATTCCCTTCGCACGTGCGCGTGCGCCCCGCAAGACCTGATCACCCGGCTCGCCGCCCTGCTGCACGACATTGCCAAGCCGGCGGTGTGGAAGCAAACGGGCAGGATGACCGGGCACGACAAGCTTGGCGCACAAATGGCGGCGGAGGCGCTTGCGTACTTGCGCTTTGATTCCGCGACCATTGCGGCGGTCAGCGAGCTTGTACGCACACACATGTTCGATCTCGATAACCGCGCGCGTAAAAAAGCGGTGATACGGCTGCTTGTGCGGCTTCAGGAGGAACAGTTTTTGCGCCTTGCCGATCTGAGGGAGGCGGACTTCAAAGGGTCGGGCATGGGAAACCCCGCGCTGAGCGCGGGAAAATGGCGGGAGGAGCTCGTCTCCTTAAAAGCGCAGAACGCGCCGCTGCTCCGTACGCAGCTCGCGGTCAACGGGGCAGACCTCATGGCGGAGCTCAATATCCCGGAGGGAAAACACGTGGGCGAGCTGCTGCGGTTGCTGCACGCATACGCTTTAAAAAAGCCGACGCAAAATAACTACAAAAATCTGATCAGATATGCTAAAATAATAGATACCTATGGAAAAAGATGATACCGCGCGGTGAAAAAATCATCGCGGGCGAATGAATATGGCAAAGTGGAGCGGCAAAACGGGCCGCGACGAGGAGGATACAGACAGTGTTTGAACCGATCAGCATCAAGAAATTTTTGAACAGGGAGCACGTGGGCGACTACGC
The DNA here is from genome assembly GCA_964438705.1 of uncultured Christensenella sp. Lineage (GTDB taxonomy): Bacteria > Bacillota > Clostridia > Christensenellales > Christensenellaceae > Christensenella. The sequence continues at coordinate 67,427 of CAYTKQ010000012.1, forward strand.
GGAAGTGGAATTTGACACTTACGTGGATATGCGCGGCAAGGAAGAGGTGGAGGACGTACGCCTGCCCCTGCATTATTATGAGGCGGGGGACGGCGAACCGCTGATCCTGCTGCACGGCATCGGGCAGTCGCTTTACGCGTGGCGCAAAAATTTCGAGGCGCTTTCCGAACATTTTCACGTCTACGCCATCGATCTGCCCGGCCATGGCTTTTCCGGAAAGCCGCAGATGAGCTACAGCATCGAGGAATTCGCGCTGGCGCTGGAATCCTTTATGAACGTACAGGAGCTTCCGGCGGCGCATTTCTGTGCGTTTGGGGAAGCCGCCGCGTATGTTCTTGACTTTGTGATGCACAATTCGAGCCGCGCGGGCAGGCTGGTGTTCATTTCGCCCATGCTCACCTCCAACACAAAGGGCAGCAAGGGGCTTCCGTCCATCCTCGGGATGACCGCCTCCAAGATGATGCTTTCAGAGAGCGTCGTGCGCGGCGCGCTGGAGGACTGCTATTTCGATCGCACACTGGTGACGGACGAGGTGGCGAAGGAATACGCGATGGGGCTGATGGACAGGGACTTCCGCATCATTTCCAAAATGTGCGTGGGCAATTTCATCGACGAGAACATCAAGCAGGGCCTGCACTCCATCAAGCATCCGATGCTCGTCATTTTAGGCCTTGACGATAAGGTGACGGGTGGTACGAAAAACGAATTTCTGCAATATCCGCTTGCGATGGCAAGCTCGCTCACGGTACGCAATTGCGGTTTTTTCGTCAATGAGGAGAAGCCGGAAAAGGTGAACGAGGCAATCGTGGAATTTTGCAAGCCGGAGAAGCGGGAGAAATAGGAAATGATCAAATTTACGATGGACGAACAGGCGCTGACGCCCGTTCCGACCGTGTTTTTGAAAACCTATATGTGCGATGCGCCCGCGGATTACGTGAAGGTGTATTTGTATGGGCTGTGCCTCGCGAACGCGGGCACGCAGCTTTCCGAGGTAGAGATCGAAGGCGCGCTCCACATGAGTGCCGCGCAAATCGAGGCGGCGCTCAATTACTGGTGCTTGAAAGAATTGATCGTCAAAAACGGCGCGAAATATTCCTTTGTGACGGCAGCGGCGACAAAGGAGGAGGAATCTCCCAAGAAAAAGCGGGCTCCCCTCTACGAAATGCAGAATTTCAACAACATGCTGCGCACGGTGCTAAACCGTGACCTCTCGCCTACGGAGCTCAATAAAATATACGATTATACCGACGTGTTCGGCCTGCCGCAGGAGGTGGTGCTCACGCTCGTGGAATATTGCGCGGCAGAGCGGGGCAACCGCATCAGCGTAGCGTATATCGACAAGGTTGCCGAGGCGTGGAGCGAGGAAGGTATCAACACGCGCGAGCTGGCACAGCAGAAGATCGAGGAGCACAAGGCGATGTCCGGCGGGGCAAACCGCCTGATGCGGCTGATGGGCCTGCACGGGAAATATCCGGGCAAGACCGAAATGGACCTGTACAGCAAATGGACGGATAAATGGGGCTTCACGCACGAGACCATCGAGTATGTGATGAAGGACAAGGAATTTTCCAAGGATCAGCCCTTTAAATATTTGGACGCAATCCTGCGCTCCCTTTACGACCGCGGAGTCACGTCGTCGCGCAAGGTGAGCGAGTATACCAACACACAAAAAGAGCGGCGGAGCAACCTAAAGGAAATACTGACCGCGCTCAAATATTCGCGCATCGTGATCGCGCCCAAGCACGAGCAGTTCTACGACGAATGGCGGGAGGCGGGGTTTTCCTTCCAGACGATCCTGCTGGCATGCGCACAATCGGTCAAGCTTGGAAGCCGGCGCTTCGAGTCGGTGGACGGCATCTTGAAGGAATGGCGCGCGCTCGGCATTGAAAGCGAAGAGGACATCAAGAAATATCAGCGCAAGCAGGACACCATCGACCGCAGGATCAGGCAGGTGTTCGATACGGCGGGCATCGACCGTTCCATCAGCGACGCGGACCGCAAGACCTATGCGCGGCTGACGCAGGAAAAGGGCCTTAGCCACGATGTGCTGCTTTATGCGGCGGAATACAGCTCCATCAAGGATAAGCCCTTCGAGTATATGATGAAAGTGCTCTCGAGCTGGGCCGAGCAGGGCGTGGACACGCTGGAGAAGGCGAAGAAGCAGAATTTGAGCAGCCTGTTTTCAAAGAACGCGGGCGTGATGCAGCGCACCTATACGGACGAAGAAAAGGAACAGCGCAAGCAGGACGCTTATGAAGACATGGAGCGACTGTATGGCGAATAAATATGTGATCGACCTGCTGGAGGAGTTTTCCTTCCGGCACGCAAAAATCAGGCAGGAAAACGAGCGGCGGCGCATGCAGGATCCGCGCATCACAGAGCTTGAGGAAAAGAAACGCGCGCTGCTTTTATCAAAGCTGGAGCGCGCTTTTTTGGCGGGCGAGGACGGCGGCGAGGATGCGCAGATCGAAGAGATCGAGCGAGAGCAGGACCTTATCGCCAAGCAGGCGGGGCTTGTGATCCCGTATGCATGCGCGCTGTGCGAGGATTCCGGCGTTGCAGGCGGGCGCTACTGCACCTGCTTTTTGCGCGAGGTATACAAAAACGTGTTTGGCGCGGCGGAGGTGTCTGCGCTCGCCGAAACGTTTCAGGCGGCGGATATGGGCGTGTTCGACGGGGAAAAGACCCTGCACATGGGCAAAACGCAGCGCGCGCTTGCGGAGCTTGCGTACGGTATCGGCCAAAGATACGCGGGTGCGTTTCCCAATACGCAAAGAAACAACCTGCTGCTGCGCGGCAACGCGGGGCTGGGCAAATCCTATTTATTGAACTGTGTCGCGGCGGCGGCGTTTGAAAAGGGCGCGGACGTGTGCCTGCTGCGTGCGGGCGCGCTGTTCGAGGCGTTTTTTAGGCATCGCATGGGCGAAGAGGTGCCGCTTTCCTTTTTGTGGGACGCGGAGCTTTTGCTGATCGACGACCTCGGCACAGAGCCCATGACGCAGAACGTAACGACGGAGTATTTGTTTGACCTTTTGAACCGCCGCATGGAGGCGAAAAAGCATACCGTGATTGCCACGAATGTGGACGATCTGCAGGCGCGGTACGGCGAGCGCATTTCCTCGCGGCTTGAATCGCGCGACTGTGCGGTGCTGATGCTGGAGGGCGCGGATCTGCGCCACGCACGGAGGAACTGATATGCGCATCAAGGTGATGAAAAACGGGCCGTATGTCGTAACGGGGGGCGTGCCTTTAAAAGAAATGACCATCGGCGCGAACAGCGCGGGGGATTCCACCCACTGGGTCGAGGGCGGGCCGTTTGACAGCCAAAAGACCTACAGCCTGTGCCGGTGCGGACGATCGAAGAACAAGCCGTTTTGCGACGGCAGCCATGCTTCCTGCGGGTTCGACGGCACGGAAAAGGTGGATCGCACGGCGTATGACGATGCGGCAATCCGCTATGAGGGTGATGGCATGACGCTTCTCGATCACGAGGACTTGTGCGCTGTGGCACGGTTTTGCGACGTGGCAGGAAGCATCTGGAGGCTGATCGAGGACGCGGAAAATGAGGAAATCGCTGTGCAGCAGGCGTGCGACTGCCCGTCCGGCAGGCTGACGATCGTAAAAGAGGGGGCGAAAATAGAGCCGGAGCTTCCCTGCGAGATCGCCGTGATCGACGACGTACCGGAGAAGCGGGAAGGTCCGCTGTGGGTGCGCGGCGGCATCGAGATCGAGGCCGAGGACGGCACGGTATACGAGGTTCGCAACCGCGTGACGCTGTGCCGGTGCGGAAAATCTGAAAACAAGCCGTTTTGCGACGCAATGCACATGAGCGGGGAATAAAGCCATGGATCAGAAAACATTCTGGCGTGAACAGGCGCAGCCCAAAACCAAATCATACATCACATGGGGCATTCTGGGCGGCGTGTTTTTGTGCGTGAATTCCATGCTTTCCATGTCATTATACGGCGCGCTGGCGCTCATTGACGTCGCGTTGACGGCGGGGCTCACGCTGGGCGTTTATTTTAAAAAAAGCCGCGTATGCGCGGTCATTTTGCTGGTTTTTTTCGTGATCTCAAACGCAGTTGCGGCTTACTTCATGCCCATCGATGTATTCAGCGTCATCCTCATTGCGGTGGTGGGCTATGCGCTCGTGTGCGGGATGCTCGGCGCCTTTGCGTTTCAGCGGGAATGGCGGGCGCTTCGCGATCAAAAAACCCTCCCGCCCGAACAATGAACGCAAGCGGAGCCGCCTTTTAGGGCGGTTTTTTGATTGCAAAAAAAAGAGGTTGACTCTGCCCGTGCGGGAAGGTTTATGATGGATTCAGCCCCAGTAAAACGCGCGCTTGAAAAGGAAATAAACAATGTATAGCATCGGAACGTTTTCGAAAATGTATCAGGTCACGCCCAAGGCCCTGCGTCACTACGACGAGATCGGCCTGCTTGCGCCGTCCTTTGTGGACGAAACGACGGGCTACCGCTATTACGAGCACCGGCAGGCCGCGCGAAAGCTACATCGACGGCATCTGGAATAAGGAAACCGAGGCGGAGTGGCTGACGGTGCTGCAATTTCCTGTGAAAAAAGCGGAATGAAAATGCCGCTTTCCTCTGGCGGCTGCTGCGCAAACATGCTATACTGTAAAAAGAGGGAATGAAGTACTCCCTTGGGAAACCAAAACCGCTTGAAAAAGCTGATGACTTCTGTATTCATTTACAGGAGCGTCGGCTTTTTTTGTGGAAAGGAAGGGACACGATGATCGTTGAATTTTTACTGGTGGGATTGGGCGGCGCGCTTGGGTGCTGCCTGCGTTTTCTGATCGCGAAGCTGATGCTTCCCATAAATCTGCAACTGCCGCTGGCAACTCTTTTTGCAAACGTGCTTGCGGGATTTTTGATCGGCTTTTTTGCGGGTGCGGAAAAAGAAGCCGCGTGGCTCACGCCGAGGGCCAAGCTGTTTTTGACCACAGGCATGCTGGGCGGGCTTTCCACATTTTCCACCTTCAGCATGGAAACGGTCGATCTTTTCATGGCTGCGGATTATGCGCGCGCGTTTGGAAACATCGTCTTAAACCTCGCGTGCAGCTTCGCCGGCGTCGGCCTTGGGATGGCTGTGTCGAGGTTTGTTTTCAAAAGCGGCATAGCATAAAAAACAGCATGAGATTTAGACGGTAGATTGGCGGGGCGTACTGAAAACAGATGAGCGCGCCAGTCGGGAATTTGTATCCCGCTAACCCAACCGGTGCTTCGCGGTGTGAATGCGCGCGGGACACAAACACCCAACCGACTGATCGGCTGGGTCGCCAGCGGTCATTTATCCCATGCTCAAACAGGTAATTGCTTTGCAATTAAACTGCGCCTGTACTGCAATTCATTCCCATCATGGCAGTCGGCGCTTGCAACTAGGCCTTCGTTGCGTGGCGCGCTCAAACGTCCGCATCGTCGATTGGCGTGAACATACCGTCCGCAAGCTCCTTTGCGGATTCAAAGTCCGCAGCGTCCACATAGATATCCACGCCAAAATAAGATACGCCGCCCACAACGTTCAGGTAGCCGCCCGCTTCGCGCGGCTGCGCAAACGCGGGAATGGCGTTTTGGTTGAGCACATCGATGAGCATGGCGCTTTGCATGGAATCCGCAAGCGTCACAAGAAGCGTCCTGTTCATCGGGTCGCCATAGGCAACGCGTTCCTTTGGAGGCTCTTTCGGCAGCGTTTTGCTCAGTTTGGCGCCGCAGTCCGCACACACGCGGAACCCCTCGTCGTATTCGATTTTGCAATTGGGGCAATAAGGCATCGTTTTCCCCTCCTTTTATTAGTCAAGACTCCAAAAACGCGTCCAGCTTCACAAATTCCGGTTTTCGCTGTGTGAAGCGGCACACGTACTTCACGCCGCATGCGCGCATGTAGTCTACCGCGTCCGCAAAGCGGTGGCAAAGCACGTCCGCAAAGTGCGCGTCGCTGCCCACCGTCAAAACCTCGCCGCCCAGCTCCACATAGCGCTTGAGCACGCTTTTGATGGGCGTGGGCCAATCATACGAAAAATAGTTGCTGGTGTTGACCTCGATGCCCTTGCCCCGCGAGATCGCGGACAAAAGGATCGCGTCCAGCAGATCGCTGAAATCATGGTGCTCGAAGGGCGTGCGGATGTCGAGGTCCTTGATTTCGGGTACATATTTGTCCAGATAGCCGATGTGCCCCACTACGTCGAAGTCGTCGAAGCCCTGAAGGCAAAGCAGCGTTTCCTCCAAATATTCCCGCTGCGCCTGCCGCAGCGTTTTCCCAACAAAGCTGTCCCCAAAATAGGGGTCCTTTCCATTGATCGTGTGCTGCGAGGCGATCACGAAATCAAATTGCTGCTTCGCAAGGTCCTTTGTGATCTTTTCAAGCGAACCGGGCAGCAGAGAAACCTCCGCCCCGCGCTTGATGATAAGCTCGGGCGCACACGCCCGTGCCTTTTCAAGCTCGCGCGCGTACAGCGCGTAATCGAGCTCCGGCTTCACTGGATGATCGTACGGATAATCCATCTCATGATGCTCCGTGAAGCACAGTTCAGATATGCCCCGCTCACGCGCGGTCATGGCGATGCGCGAGGGGCTGTCGTGCGCGTCTAAGGATACGTTGGAATGGACGTGGTAGTCGAACATGGATGCCTCCCGTAAAAAAGTCGTTATCTCCATTATAACGGAGTCCCCGGCGTTGTCAATCAAGGTGATTTTGTGCTATACTGATGAATGATTTAACTTGATTGGAGGAACCATAAACAGAATGGAACAAACGTCCAAAACGCGTTTCATCTGCGAAACGGCTGTCATTGCGGCGCTCTACGCCGCGCTCACATTGCTTCTGGCGCCCTTTGCCTTCGGGCAATTTCAGGTGCGCGTTTCAGAGGCGCTGTGCATCCTTCCGTTTTTTACGCCCGCGGCGGTGCCCGGGCTGTTCATCGGCTGCCTGATCGCCAACATCCTTGGCTCGGGTACGCTGGGATTGATGGACATCATCGTAGGCAGCCTCGCCACCCTGCTTGCTGCGTTCATCACGTGGAAGATACGCGGCAAAAGCAAATGGCTGCTGCCCCTGCCGAGCGTGCTTGCAAACGCGTTTTTGGTGGCGTGGACGCTCAATGTGATGCTCGGCCTTCCCTACTGGCTCAACGTGGCCACTGTGGGCGTGGGGCAGGCCATCGCGTGCTACGCCATCGGCATGCCGCTGTGGTTCCTGTTGAACCGCTACAAACGAAATGTTTTTCAGAGGGTATAAAGTATGATCAAAAATGTATGCGTATACGGCTCTTCCTCGTCCGTGATCGACAAAGCCTATCTTGACGCGGGGTTTCATCTGGGCGAGCTGCTTGCGCAAAATGGCTGGGGGCTGGTGTTCGGCGCGGGCGATATGGGTATGATGGGCGCAACGGCGCGCGGCACGCACAGCAAAAACGGGCGCGTGATCGGCGTGATCCCTGAATTTATGGACATTCCGGGCGTGCCCTATGAAGCGTGCGACGAATACATCGTGCTGCAAACCATGCGGCAGCGCAAGCAGAAGATGGAGGACCTTTCCGACGCGTTCATCGCCTCGGCGGGCGGCTTCGGCACCTTCGAGGAGCTTCTCGAGATCGTGACGCTCAAGCAGCTCAAACGGCACACAAAGCCGGTTGTGATCCTAAACACAAACGGTTTTTACGACGAACTGATCGCCATGTTCGAAAAAACGGTGAAGCAGCGCTTTGCCAAGGAAGATTCACTGAGCGTCTATTCGGTGGCGCACACGCCCGAGCAGGCGATAGAAGCCATACAGAACTATCATTATATCGACACAGACCGCAAATGGTTCACGCCGGAATCGCCGTGAGCAGGGAAAAGGAGACAGTACCTATGAGAGCAGTAGTCAGCGTATTGGGGCAGGACAAACCGGGCATCATCGCGGGGATATCGACCGCGCTTTATGAGGCGAACGCCAACATCCTCGACATCACACAGACCGTGCTTGCGGGCGAGGTGTTCGCAATGACCATGCTGGTGGACCTGTCCGCCATGAGCGCGGCCTTCGAGCAATTGAAGGAGCAGCTTTGCGCGGTGGGCGAGCAAATGGGCATCGAGGTGCGGCTGATGCGCGAAGAAATCTTCGACAGCATGCACAGGATATAAGAGGTGCTTATGATAAACCAGAATGACATTCTGCAGACCATCGACATGATCGCGCGGCAAAACCTTGACATCCGCACCATCACCATGGGCATTTCGCTGTTTGATTGTGTGAGCGACGACGCGGACGTGTGCGCGGCGCGGGTGTATGAAAAGATCACGAAAAAGGCAAAAGACCTCGTGAAAACGGGACAGGCCATCGAAGACGAATTCGGCATCCCCATCGTCAACAAACGTATTTCCGTCACGCCCATCTCCCTCATTTCACAGGGGTGCGGCGATTACGTGAAGTTTGCGCACGCGATGGACAAGGCCGCGCGTGAAATGGGTGTGGACTTCATCGGCGGCTATTCCGCCTTTGTACAAAAAATGGCGACCCCCGCGGAGGCCGCGTTCATCGACTCCATCCCGCAGGCGCTTTGCGAAACGGGCATCGTGTGCTCGTCCGTTAATGTGGCCACCACCCGCGCGGGCATCAACATGGATGCGGTGAAGCGCATGGGCGAGATCATTAAGGAAAGCGCGGAGCGCACGGCCGACAAGGGCGGCCTCGGCGCGGCGAAGCTTGTGGTGTTCGCAAACGCGGTGGAGGATAACCCCTTCATGGCGGGCGCGTTTCACGGCACGGGCGAGGGCGACTGCGTCATCAACGTGGGCGTTTCCGGCCCGGGCGTGGTGAAGGTCGCGCTCGAGGATCAGAAGGGCGCATCCTTTGACGCGGTGGCGGAGACCATCAAGACCACGGCGTTCCACATCACGCGCATGGGGCAGCTCGTGGCGCGCGAGGCAAGCAAACGGCTTGGCGTGCCCTTCGGCATCGTGGACCTTTCCCTCGCACCAACCCCCGCCATCGGCGACAGCGTGGCGTATATCCTCGAGGAAATGGGGCTCGAGACGTGCGGCGCGCACGGCACCACGGCGGCGCTTGCGCTCCTCAATGACGCGGTCAAAAAGGGCGGCATCATGGCGACCTCCCACGTGGGCGGGCTTTCGGGCGCGTTCATTCCGGTAAGCGAGGACGCGGGCATGATCCACGCGGCGGAGGTGGGCGCACTGACCCTCGAAAAGCTTGAGGCCATGACGTGCGTGTGCTCTGTGGGGCTTGATATGATCGCGCTGCCCGGCGACACCCCGGCAGAGGTGCTTTCCGCCATCATGGCGGACGAGGCGGCAATCGGCATGGTCAACACCAAGACCACGGCGGTGCGCCTCATCCCGGTACCCGACAAAAAGGTGGGCGACTATGTGGATTTCGGCGGGCTTTTAGGCCGTGCGCCCATCATGGAATACAACCACCATTCCCCGAAGGAATTCATTGCGCGCGGGGGGCGCATCCCCGCGCCGCTGCACGCGCAGCGAAACTGATTTTTCTGTTACAGCGCGTTGAGAATGCGTTATATATACGGTATGTAATTTCATTTGCCGCAACCGCAAAGGAGTATAGCTTATGCAAGACCTTACAAGAGAGCAGATCGACCGGAAATACAAATGGACGCTGGAGGACATCTACGCGACGGACGAGGCGTGGGAGGCGGACCGCAAAAAGCTCGAGAAGCTGATGAAGGACGTTCCCCATATCGAAAAGACGCTGACCAAGGATGAGGACAGCCTCGCGGACGCGCTCGTTTCCATGGAAAAGATGGAGCATATCGCGGGTGATCTTTATGTATACGCAAAAATGCGGCGCGATGAGGACAACGCAAACACCACCTATCAGGCGATGACGGCGCGCGCGCTGGATATCAACGTGCGCCTGTCAAGCGCGCTTTCGTTTGTGAGCCCTGCGCTTTTGAAGCTGAAGTCCGGCGTGCTGGAGGAATATATCGCCGCGGCAAAGCCCCACTGCAAAAAGGGCCACGACCCAAAAACATGCAAAAAGGGCGGCCACTGCGCCAAATGCGGTAATTTCGTAAAGGGCAGCAAAAAGCTGGCGCCCTACGATTTCATGCTCAAAGAGCTGATTCGCGGGAAAAAGCATGTGCTTTCCCAAAAAGAGGAGAAGCTGCTTTCCATGACAGCGGAGATCGCGGGCGCGCCCAAGGACATCTTCACCATGCTGGAAAATGCGGACATGAAATATGGCAGCGTGAAGGATGCGGACGGCAGCAGCGTGCAGCTTTCACACGGCAAATACATCGTCATGATGCAAAGCAAGGAGCGCAAGGTGCGTAAAAACACCTACGAAACCTACTATAATTCGTATAAGGGTATGATCAACACGCTTGGCACAGCCTATTCCGCAAGCGTCAAAAAGGATATCTTCTATGCGCGGGCCAAGAACTTTCAAAGCGCGCTCGAGCGTTCGCTTTTTTCGGACAATGTGCCCGTCGCGCTCTACGACAACCTGATCGATACCGTGCACAAAAACCTGCCCGTTATGCACCGCTATGTGGATGTGCGCAAAAAGGCGCTCGGCCTTAAAGACCTTGCGATGTACGACATCTATGTTCCGCTGGTGGAGGAAGCCCACGGGGAATATTCCTACGAGCAGGCAATGGACATGGTGAAATCCGGCCTTCATGTGCTGGGCGACGAATATGCGGGCCTTTTGCAGAGCGCGCAGGACACAGGATGGATCGACGTATACGAAACCCCGGGCAAGACGAGCGGGGCCTATTCGTGGGGCGTTTACGGCGTGCACCCCTATGTGTTGCTCAACCATCGCGGAGACCTCGACAGCGTGTTTACCATCGCGCACGAGCTAGGCCACGCCATGCATTCTTATTATTCAAACAAAAACCAGCCGGAAGCAAAGGCGGGATATACGATTTTTGTTGCGGAGGTGGCGAGCACGGTCAACGAGATATTGCTTACGCACCATCTGCTCAACACGCTTGAGGGCACGGAGCGTAAATATGTGCTCAACCATTACCTCGATCAGTTCCGCACCACCGTGCTGCGGCAGACGATGTTTGCGGAGTTTGAAAAGCTGACCCACGCGGCGGCGGAGGCGGGCGACGCGCTGACGCACGACCGTCTGTGCCTGATGTACGGCGATCTGAACGCCATGTATCACGGGCCGGGCATCGCGCGTGACGACACCATTTCCTTTGAATGGTCGCGCATCCCGCATTTTTACAACGCGTTTTACGTCTATAAATACGCCACAGGCTTTTCGTGCGCGGTCAAGATCGCTTCGGATATCCTAAGCGGCAAGAAGAACGCGGTCGCCGATTACATCAAATTCCTTTCCTCGGGCGGCAGCAACTACCCGCTCGAGCTTTTGAAGATCGCGCATGTAGACCTTGCGGGCGGCGAGCCGGTGGAGGTGTGCATGAGCGAATTTGCAAAGGCGCTCGACGAATTCGACCGCATGCTGTGACGATTCCATATGGAACCCATCATTTATCGGAACATCGAGGAAAAAGACCATCCGCAAATCAGCGGTATGCTTTGCGGCGTTTGGCGTTTTGACAGATACATCGCAGACGCGGCAACAGCGGCGCGCGCGGGCGAATCGTTTTTCATGTCCTATCTCGCACGGCAAAACTACGCGGAGGTCGCGGCGCGCGGCGGCGAGATTTTGGGCGTGCTGCTCGGCCATTTGAAATCCATGCCCTTTCCCAAAGAACATAAAAAATGGGAGGCGGAAGCACGGCGCAGGCTGTTTTTTTTCAATCACTCGAAAGAGGGAAAAAGGTTCTGCGAGGCGCAAAAGCGCACCGCAAAATTTGAGGCGGCCCTCTTGGGCCCGCACGAAGACCGCTTCGACGCAGAGCTTGTGCTGTTTGCAAGCGCGCCCGCCGCGCGCGGGCAGGGCGTGGGCAAAGCGCTGCTTTCGCGTTACAACACCTTTTTGAAGGAGCACGGCGCAAAAAAAGCGTTTTTGCTGACGGACAGCTTTTGCAACTTCGGCTTTTACGATCACCTCGGCTATGAACGCATCGCGCAGACAGAAGGCTTCCTCGGCATCGAACGGGACGGGAAACCGTTTGAGTTCTATTTGTATGGCTACGATGTTTGATTGCATTCAAAATATCCGTGTGTTAAAATAATGGTATCAACCTACAAGCTATGGAGGTCATCACTATGAAACTTTGCTTTTCCACACTGGGCTGCCCGGAATGGAGCTTTTCGGATATTGTTGCCACCGCGTGCGATATGGGCTACGACGGCATCGAGATTCGCGGCATCGGCAACGTGATCGATGCGGCGCGCATCCCTGAATTTTTCCCCGCCGCAGCGTCTAAAACGCGGAAAAGGCTCGAGGACAAGGGGCTTACCATCGCCTGCCTGACCTCCGCGTGCTATATGAACGACACGAGCCACATCGACGACGTGCTCTACCTTGCCAAGGCGTATGTGGATACCGCGCACGATATGAACATCAAAAACATCCGCGTACTGGGGGATTTCGGCCCGGAGCAGAGCGGAGCGCTCAACATCGGCGAGATCGCCGCGCGCATCAAGGAGCTTGCCTTGTATGCGAAGAGCGAGGATGTGAACATTCTCGTGGAGACCAACGGCTTTTTTGCGGATTCGCGCAACATGGAAAAGCTGATGAACGAAATCGACGAGGAAAACACGGGCGTGCTGTGGGATATCCACCACCCCTTCCGCTATTTCGGCGAAACGCCGGAACAAACCCTCGGCATACTTGGCGATCTTGTGCGCCACGTGCACATAAAGGATTCCGTGATGGCAGACGGCAAGCTCAATTATACGATGGTGGGCTATGGGGATATTCCCGTGCGCGAATGCGTCGAGCGCCTGAACGCCATCGGCTACGACGGCTACTATTCCCTCGAATGGCTCAAGCGGTGGGATCTTTCCCTCGAAGAGCCGGGCATCGCGTTTGCGTCGTATGTCAGCTACATGAACTCGCTCGAAAAGTAAGCGCTCATAAAAAACGCCTGAGGAGCTGCCAATCGGAAGCTCCTTTTTTGTTGTGCCAAAACAGAAAAAACAGGCGCGGCAGACGAAGCGCGCACGGCCCCTCATACTTTTTTGACCATTTTTGGCTGATATACAAAATTTTAATAATACGGTATAATGTAGGTTAAACTATATGACAGCCGGGAATATACGGCTTTGAAACGGCCGTTTATAAACAAGGAGCTTTCGGCTCAAACAATGTGCGCAGGAAAACCGGGGAGGGGAAAAAGGATGAAACGAACGATACAAAAAAGTTTGGCGGCGCTTTTGTGTGTGGTGCTGGTGCTGGGGCTGAGCGCGCCGGTGCTGGCAGAGAGCACCTCCGCCGGGAACGGCAGTGTGCCTGACGGTGCATCGGGGCTTAACGATGTTTGCCATACGGCGCACGACGCAGGCTGCGGCTACACAGAAGCCGTGCCCGCCGCGCCGTGCGCGCATTGGTCGGAGGGCGGCGGCGATTCCTGCTTGCCCGAAGACGCAAGCGAGGATACTGTCTGTGCCCATGAGGACGGCTGCGGCTATGCCGGGGCCATAGACGGTGCGCCCTGCACCCATTCCTGTGCTGTGTGCGCGCCTGTTCCGGTTGAAACAGATGCGCTCTCTTTGGTGCGGCAGGCGCAGGCCGGGCTGGAATCCGCGCCGCGCGGGCGGGCGGCGAACCCCGCCGTGTTTGGCCAAAACCCGACCCAGCCCTTTTTGCTGACCACCAAAGAGCAGCTAAAGGAGCTGGCCACGCTGGTAAACGGCAATGAGCGCTATGGCGGGGGCGCGTATTCCTATGCTTCGGCGTATTACAAATTGCAAAACGACATCGATTTCGCGGGTGAGCTTGCTTCGTCCATCGGCGGCGCGGCCACGCCGTTTGCGGGGTATATTGACGGCGGAAACAAGAGCATAACAGGCTTTTTGCTGACAGCGCCGATGCGCGGCGACCCCTACAAAGGGCTGTTTGCAAACTATACGGCGGGAAACATCCAAAACCTGACGGCAACGCTCATTTATGAGGGCGACGGCAGCGCGGCAGCCCCCTATGAAATCGGCACGGCGGCCCAGCTTGCAAAGCTTGCGGAGCTGGTGAACGCGGGCACCGCAAGCTACAACGGCGCGCATTACCTGCTGACGGCGGACATCGACCTTTCCGCCTACAGTGGCGGCACGGGCTGGACGCCCATCGGCAACAACGCAAATCGTTTCAAGGGCAGCTTTGACGGCGGCGGGTATGCGGTGCGCAATTTGAAAACAGCAAATGCTTCGGGCTTATTCGGGGTGATATCCGGCGCGGACGCGCTGGTGAAAGATGTGGGCGTTGTGGACTGCGACGTCACAGGTGCCGGCGGCGTGGTGGATTGGAACGACGGGGGCACGGTGCTAAACTGCTATGTCACGGGCAGCGTGAGCGGCGCCGCAAACGTTGGCGGTGTGGTGGGGACGAACAGCGGCACGGTGCAAGGCTGCTATTCCGCCGCCGATGTGACAAGCACGGCGACCAGCGGCAGGAGTGACACCGGCGGCGTGGTGGGTTGGAACAACGGGGGCACGGTGCTAAACTGCTATGCCACGGGCAGCGTGAGCGGCACACGCAACAATGTCGGCGGCGTGGTGGGGAACAACACGTACGGAACCACGCGAAGCTGCTATGCCACCGGCAGCGTGACAAGCAATGGGGACAACGTCGGCGGCGTGGTGGGGGACAGCAGCTTCAGCACGGTGAAAAACTGCGCGGCGCTCAGCAGGAGCGTGAATGCAGCCGACCTCACGGGCCGCGTGAGGGGCGAATACGGCGGCGGCGGCAGCAGCAATAACTACGCGTGGGGGGGCATGGAAATCACCATAGCCGGTGCTCCCAAAGACCCGCTTAAGAAAGGGACAGACAACTTCGACGGTGCGGATATTTCTTATACAAACGGCGCGTTCAGCCCCACGCTGGAAAGCATTCTGGGCGGGGATGGCACGGTGTGGGATTACAGCACCCCACTGCCCACGCTGATCGGCTTGCGCGGGCAGAGCGGGCAGCTGCCCGTGTATCTAGGCGGCAGCTATTTCGCGGGCGGCAGCGGCACAGCGGCAGACCCCTATGAAATCGGCACGGCGGAGCAGCTTGCAAAGCTTGCGGAGCTGGTGAACGAGGGCAACGCAGGCTATAACGCCGCGCACTACAAGCTGACGGCGGACATCGATCTTTCCGCCTACAGCGGCGGCACGGGCTGGACGCCCATCGGCAACGACACAAATTATTTCAAGGGCGTGTTTGACGGCGGCGGTTTTGCGGTAAAAAACCTCACCATAAACAGGGCGGCGAATTATCAGGGTCTGTTCGGGTATATATCCGACGCGGGCGCGCTGGTGAAGAACTTGGGCGTTAAAAACTGCGACGTTGCAGGCGTAAACTACGTTGGCGGCGTGGCGGGAGAGAACGCAGGCACGGTGCAAAGCTGCTATGTCACCGGAAATGTGAGCAGCGGACGTATCAATGCGGGCGGCGTGGTGGGTTGGAACAACGGGGGCACGGTTCAAAACTGCTATGCCAACGCCAACGTGAACAGCGGAGGGAACAACGCGGGCGGCGTGGTGGGGAACAACACGTACGGAACCACGCAAAGCTGCTACGCCACCGGCAGCGTGAGTGGTAATACGAATAACGGCGGCGTGGTGGGGGACGGCAGCAACAGCGCGGTGAAAAACTGCGCGGCGCTCAGCAGAAGCGTGAATGCAGCCGACCTCACGGGAGGCCGCGTGACGGGAGAATACATGTCCTATGTGGGCACGAGGACAGATAACTACGCGTGGGGGGGCATGGAAATAACCATAGGCGGCAATCCCAAAGACCCGCTGAAAAATACCGCAGACGGCGTAGACGGTGCGGATCTTTCTTATGCAAACGGCGCGTTCAGCCCCACGCTGCAAAGCATTCTGGGCGGGGAAGGCACGGTGTGGAATTACAGCACCCCCCTGCCCACGCTGGTGGGCTTGCGCGGGCAGAGCGGGGCGCTTCCCGCGTATCTTAGCGGCAGCTATTTCGCGGGCAGCGGCACAGCGGCAGACCCCTACCGGATCGGCACGGCGGAGCAGCTCAAAACACTTGCCGATCTGGTGAACGCAAACGTTTCGCCCTATGCCGACGCAGGGGTGTATTACAAGCTCACGGCGGATATAGACCTTTCCGCCTACAGTTGGGGCGAGGGCTGGATGCCGATCGGCAAATATGTGGATAGCACCAACGACAAGCCGTTTAGAGGCGTATTTGACGGCGGCGGGTTTGTGGTAAACAACCTCACCATAAACAGGGCGTTAAATTTTCAGGGGCTGTTCGGATACATAGAAGGCGCAGACGCGCTGGTGAAAAACCTGGGCATTGCGGACTGCAACGTCACAGGGGGAGCATTTGTCGGCGGCGTGGCGGGGCAGGCCTTTACCGGCGGCGAGATACAAAACTGTTATGTGACGGGCAATGTGAGCGGCGAGGAATATGTTGGCGGCATTGCGGGACAAGTCACAAATGTAATCATAGAGAGCTGTTATACCACAGGCAGCGTGAGCGGCACACGCAACAACGTCGGCGGCATCGCGGGGGATTTCCGCGGTGGCGCGATAAGAAATTGCTATACCACGGGCAGCGTGAACGGCAGCAATATGGTCGGTGGCGTGGTTGGGCAAAGTAATGGTGCTATTAAGAACTGTTATGCCACAGGCAGTGTGAACGGCGCGGGCGCAAACAGCGGAGCAATCGGCGGCGTGGTAGGGTCGGCCAAGGGCACGGTGCAAAACTGCGCGGCGTTGAACGCGCGCGTGAGCGGCAACAGCGATGTGGGTCGCGTGGCAGGCATCAAAAACGGCGGTACGATGTCGGGCAACTACGCGTGGGCGGGCATGGAGGTTCTTGTAAACAGCAATCCCAAAGACCCGCTTGCCAACACCGCAGACGGCATTGACGGCAAAGACAAAGCTTTCCCCGCCCTGCGCGACTGGGATGACGAGGTGTGGGCGGGGTTCAAGGACAATGCCGCGTGGCTTAAGCCGGAATATGGCTATCTGCCCATTTTGGCGGGCTTTTCCACCACGCAGCCCAACCGCAAAATAGCAGACGTGACGGCGGGCATGGTGAACGTGACCGTAAACAAGGACGGCGCGGCGTGGAGCGGGCTGACCCTGACAAACGGCAAAAGAACCTATGCGATGACAGGCGTAAACGCCGCCCTCGCAGAGCCGGGTATCTATACGCTGAAAAGCGGTACGACCGACATCAAAACCGGCATTGCCGTCAGCACAGATGCGACGCTGGATTTTTACACCGTCAGTTTTCACCTTGGCGATTCAATAAGCGGCGGCGCGGACGACCAAATCATCTTCACAGGCGGCAAGGCGGCAAAGCCCGCCGACCCCGCAAAAACAGGCAGCACCTTTGCGGGCTGGTATACGGCGGCGCAGGGCGGCAGCGGGTTTGATTTTGCAAACACCGCCATCACGGCCAAAACAACGGTATACGCGCGGTGGACGCCAAACGCGGTCGACCACACCCCCATCGACCCGCCCGACCCAAACACGCCAATCGACGTGACCCGTAACTTTGTGCTGGGCTTTTTGGGCGATTATGCCAACCTCGCCGCCATACGGCTGAACGGCGTTACCCTCACAAAAACGCGCATGACCGACACCGCCGTCAGCCTTTCCGGCTGGCCGGGCTATACGCCTGCCTTAGGCAAGGCCGAAAGCGGCAGCGTCATCGTAACGCTGTACAAGGAATTTTTGGCTACCCTGCCGGGTGGCAGGTATACGCTGGAGGTGGAGTTTTTGGATGGCAGCGTGGTGAACGTGGGCGATGCGCAGTTTACCGTGCCCGCCAAAGCGGCACCCACCCCAACACCGGCGCCCACCCCAACACCGGCACCCACCCCAACACCGGCGCCCAAAACGGATGATAGCACCAATTTGGGGCTGTGGACCGGGCTGTTGCTGCTTGGGCTTTCGGGGGTCGCATATGCGGGGGTTCGCCTGATACGGCGCAAAAGGACGGCAAGCAGAAATTAACCGTCATTTCAGCGCCGCACGAAAACGCGCCATCAAGTGTGCCGGTACTTCCTTCATAAACGCGGACATCAGGCACGCGCCCTTTGCGCCCGCATCCTGCACCGCGCATACATTTTCCGGGCCGATCCCGCCGATGGCATAGACAGGGATGGCAAGAGCCGCGCAAATTTCCCGCAAAAAGGGAAGTCCGCGCGGCTCTGTGTTTTTTTTACAATCCGTTTCAAAGATGTGCCCCGCGCACACATAGCTTGCGCCCAATGCCTGTGCGCGCTGCGCCTGTTCCAAAGAATGGACCGAAACGCCGAGCACGGAAAATTCCTCGCACAGGTGCGGCGCGGCCTCCAGATCGTGAAGCGAAGCATGCAGACGATGCGCGCCCGCCCGCCTTGCCGCGTCCGCAAAATGATGCGGCGTGCAGGCTGTGCCGCGCGCGCTGCAAACAGCCGCGACCTGCATCAGCAGCGCTTCATACGCATGCTCGTCCATCTCTTTTTCCCGCAGGATGACGGAAGAAACACCCGCCGCCGCGATCCGTTCCACCTGCTCCAAAAAATCCGTTGTGCACAAATGGCGGTTCGTGACCGCTAAAATCTCAAACATAGAGGTATTCGCTCATCACGGGCTGCAAGCCTTCGCGCGACAGCATGGCGTATATCTCGTCCACGCCGCGCCCGTCGTCGATCTCAAACTGCTCGTCGCCCTTCGCCGCACCCGTGTGCCCGCCGATGCCCACGTCCACGCCCGCCGAAATCTTGGTTGCGGCGATCTTCACGATGTTGTCACGGAAGCGCGCGCACTCGCGGCTTGAAATCGTGATGTTCGCAAAGGGCATGAACAGCCGATACGCGACAATGACCTGCAAAAGCTGACGCTCGCCAACATCTTTGGGGCCGATCTCGCCGTTTCCAAGAATCGGGCGAAGGCGGGGGCAGGAAAACGTGATCTCCGCGTGCGGGTATTTGCGCTGCAGCAAAAACGCGTGCATGCCCGTGGCAAACGCGTCTCGTCTGAAATCGCTGAGGCCCAAAAGCGCCGCGAAGCCCACACCGCGTATCCCGCCTAAGATAGCCCGCTCCTGCGCGTTGAAGCGGTAGGGAAACACGCGCTTGTGCCCGCCGGGGTGCAGCGCCTCGTAGCGTGCCGGGTCGTATGTCTCCTGAAACACGGTCACAAAATCCGCGCCGCACGTGTGCAGATAGGCGTAATCCTCTGTATTTACGGGGTATACCTCCAGCCCCACGACCTTAAAATGCCTGCGCGCGACCTTGCATGCCGCGCCGATGTAGCGCACGTCCGACATCTTGGGGCTTTCACCCGTCAGCAGCAGGATTTCCTCGAGGCCGGTGCTTGCGATGGCAGCCATCTCGCGTTCCATTTCCTCTTCCGTGAGACGTGCGCGGTGGATTTTGTTGAATGCGTTGAACCCGCAGTATACGCACTGATTTTCACAATAATTTGCGAGATAGAGCGGGGTAAACAGATAGACATTACTGCCGAAATGCCAACGCGTTTTCTGCAGCGCGCGCCCCGCCATTTCCTCTAAATAGGGGAGGGCGGCGGGGGAGAGCAGCGCCGCGAAGTCACGCGGGGAGAGTGGATCTGCCGCAAGCGCGCCCCGCACATCAGCCGCCGTATAGGCCGCCGGATCGTAGGCCGCCGCTTCGAGCAGCACGCTGTCCATGATGTCGTGGCCGATTGTTTCCATGCCCGGAAGGTAGGCCATGTGATCCGTTGTTTTGTTCATATCTGTTTCCCTCTCAGTCCTGCAAAAATCCGGTGAGCGGGGAAGACGCGCTCGCCCCGTCGCCGAGCACCCGCCCGAGGCCGGAACGATACGCCATGCGCCCCGCCTCGATGGCTTGTTTGAACGCCTCCGCCATCACGGGGATATCGCCCGCCGTGGCGATGGCAGTGTTGCACATCACCGCCGCAGCGCCCATCTCCATTGCCGCGCACGCCTGCGACGGCTTGCCGATGCCCGCGTCCACGATCACAGGCAGGTCGATCTCATCAATCAATATCTGGATAAACTCCTTTGTGCACAGCCCCTTGTTCGAGCCGATGGGCGCGCCCAGCGGCATGATGGCCGCCGCACCCGCGTTTTGCAAATCCCGCGCGGCGTTGAGGTCCGGGTACATGTACGGCATCACCACAAACCCTTCCTTCGCGAGGAGCTCCGTTGCCCGCACCGTCTCATAATTATCGGGCAGCAGATATTTGGAATCGCGGATCACCTCGATCTTCACAAAATCTCCGCAGCCGATCTCCCGCGCCAGCCGCGCGATGCGCACCGCTTCGTCCGCGTTGCGCGCCCCCGACGTATTGGGCAGAAGCGTCACGCCTTCGGGGATGTAGTCGAGGATGTTTTCCGGCCCGCCTTCGTTCGCGCGCCGCAGCGCCAGCGTGATGATCTGCGCGCCCGCGTGTTCCACCGCCGCGCGGATCAGTTTCAGGGAATATTTCCCCGAGCCCAATATGAAGCGGGAGGCAAACTCCTTCCCGCCGATCTTCCATGTGTCCATCATTTCTCCTTTATTCATCCGTTTCACCCAACAGGATGCGCAGCGCCATATTGGCCTGATGTCCCGCGCAGATCGCCACGCGCGGTGCCATCAGCCCACGCCCGGGCTGTGCGCCTGTAAATCCGTCGCCGCACATATAAAGCCGGTTCATTGCCCTGTGCGTCCGAATCGTGTTTCCGCTCTCATAGCCCGCCATGCCCGACGACGCGACCACATATTTTTGGGGGCAGCGCATCAGCAGCGTGTTCACGAGCATCGCCTTTGAAACGGGGTCGTCGAACGCTTCGCATACGATTTCATCGTCCTTGAGCAGCACTGCGGCGTTCTCCTCCTTGAGCCGCACGCATTCCGCGCGCACCTCAATAAACGGGTTGATGTCCGCGATCTCCTGCTTGAGCGCCTCCGCTTTTTTTATGCCGAGGTGGCAAATGCGGTATTGCTGGCGGTTTAGATTGCTCGGCTCCACCACATCAAAATCAATGAGGTGCAAATGCCCGATTCCTGTGCGCGCAAGGTGCAGCGCAATGCTCGACCCGAGGCCGCCCAGCCCCGCCACCGCCACGCGCGCAGCCTTGACCTTTTCATAGACCCCGGGCGTGTGCCGCGCGCTCAGCATCGCTTCGAACGCTTCTTCGGGGGGCAGATCGCCCTTGCGGATGAGCACCGCAGTATCGCCTTCTTTTAAGGGGAGGTCGTCGTTCGTTTGATAGCCATTCAAAATAACGACCCGTTCCTCATCCCACCCCGGAAGGGCGTGAAGCGCTTTTGCGTCCGTTTCGACCGATTTTCCGTTCAGCGTGATATTCATCTTATTCAACCCCCGCCCACAAAACCGACGATTTCAAGCACGTCGTTTTCTTCAATGCGCGTATCGGCATATTCGTCTTTGGGCACGATCTTTCCGTTGCACTCCACCGCCACGCGCGCCGCGTCGTAGCCCTTTTGCGTCAGGTATTCGGCGATTGTTTTGCCCGCCGCCGTGTTGTCCTGCCTGCCGTTTATCTTGGTCATCGCCTCCACCTCAGTCCATAATGTCCACGTCTTCGCCGCGCATGACCTTATTGATGTTGCGCACCGCGCACATCTTTCCGCACATCGTGCACGTGTCTTCGTGTTCGGGCGTGGATTCGCCGCGGAATTTGCGCGCTCGCCTCCCGCCGTCGATGGCGAGGGAAAACTGCTTTTCCCAATCGAGCTCCCTGCGGGCTTCGCTCATCTCATAATCCCACGCCCACGCTTGTTTGCTGCCCTTGGCAAGGTCTGCCGCGTGCGCCGCGATCTTGGCGGCAATGATGCCTTCGCGCACGTCCTCCACGGTGGGCAGGCGCAAATGCTCCGCCGGGGTGACGTAGCACAAAAAGCTTGCGCCGTACGTCGCCGCGATTGCCCCGCCGATCGCGGAGGTGATGTGGTCGTAACCGGGGGCGACGTCCGTCACCAGCGGCCCGAGCACATAAAAGGGCGCGCCCTTGCAGATCGTCTGCTGTATCTCCATGTTGGCCTTGATCTGGTTGAGCGGCATATGCCCCGGCCCCTCGATCATCACCTGCACGTCCTTTTCCCACGCGCGCTGTGTCAGCTCGCCGAGCGTCACAAGCTCCTCGATCTGCGAAATGTCGCCCGCGTCCTCGATGGAACCGGGGCGGCACGCGTCTCCGAGGCTCAGCGTTACGTCGTACTCCCGGCAGATGTCGAGGATTTCGTCGTAGTATTCAAAGAACGGATTTTCGTTTCCGGTGAGCATCATCCATGCAAACATGATGCTGCCCCCGCGCGACACGATGTTCGTGTGCCGCTTGCACGCTTTGAAGCGCTCCGCCGTATTGCGGTTCAACCCGCAGTGGATGGTCATAAAATCCACGCCGTCCTCCGCGTGCATTTTGAACACGTCGAGCCATTCGCGTGCCGTGATGCTCTTGAGCGCCTTGTTGTAGTAGACCACCGCGTCATAGATGGGCACCGTGCCGATCACCGCAGGGCATTCCGCCGTCAGCTTGCGCCGGAAGGTTTGCGTGTCGCCAAAAGAGGAGAGATCCATGATGGCCTCCGCGCCCATTTCGACCGCGCTCATCACCTTTTCCAGTTCCACGTCGAGGTCGAGGCAGTCACGCGACGTGCCCAAATTGACGTTGATCTTCGTCTTAAGCGCGCTGCCGATGCCGCTCGGCTTGAGGCAGCGGTGATTTTTGTTCGCCGGAATGGCGACCTGCCCTTTTGAAACCAGCTCCATCAGCGCATCGAGCGCAATGTGTTCCTCCGCCGCGACGGCCTTCATCTGCTCCGTCGCGATCCCCTGACGCGCCGCGTCCATCTGTGTTGTGTAGTTCATATCTGTTTCCTTTCTTGTCGGTTGTATTTTATGCCTACCGCAGCGCAAAGCCATGATCGAGCGGGCCGCTGCCGCGCCCCAGATCGAGCCCCGCCCCGAGCGCGTTTGTAAGATAGCGCTTGGCGCGTTCGATGCTTGCCGGAAGCGGCAGCCCGTTTGCGAGATTGCACGCAATGGCGCTCGATAGGGTGCAGCCCGTGCCGTGCGTGTTGGGATTGTCGATCCGTTCCCCGCAAAACCATTGCAGCCCGTTCGGCCCGCACAGCACGTCGTCCGCGTCCGCGATGCTGTGTCCGCCCTTTAGGAGCACTGCGCATCCGTATGTTTCCGATAAGGCCCGCGCCGCGCGTTCCATGTCCGCCTTGTTTTCGACTGTCGCCCCCCAAAGTACGCTTGCTTCCGGAATGTTCGGCGTGATAAGGGTAGAGTGCGGCAAGAGCAGCGCTTTGAGCGCGTCGACCGCGTCCTTATGAAGCAGACGGCCCCCGCTTGTCGAGACCATCACCGGATCGACAACCACGTTTTTTGCGTTGTATGACTTGAGCGCCGTCGCGATTTCGGAAATCAGCCCCGCGCTCGAGACCATGCCGACCTTCACCGCGTCGGGCGAGATATCCTGAAACACGCAGTCGAGCTGCTTTTTCAAAAATTCCGGCGGCACATCCATCACGTCCGCGACCCCTGTCGTGTTCTGCGCGGTGAGTGCTGTGATAGCGGTCATGGCGTAGGCCCCGTGCGCCATGATGGTTTTG
Organism: uncultured Christensenella sp.; assembly: GCA_964438705.1. Taxonomy (GTDB): domain Bacteria; phylum Bacillota; class Clostridia; order Christensenellales; family Christensenellaceae; genus Christensenella. The sequence continues at coordinate 91,066 of CAYTKQ010000012.1, forward strand.
ATATCCGCCTGTATGCCAGCGCCGCCGCTTGGGTCGCTTCCCGCGATGCTCAGTACCGTTTTCATCGTTTCACCACCTCGTTTGCAAGTTTCAGCAAACGCGTTGCCGCCGCCTGTATGTCCTTCGCGCCGAACAGGGAGGACACAACCGCGACCCCCGCGATGTGCGTGCCCTTAAGCGCCAATATGTTGTCCGCGCCGATCCCGCCGATGGCGACCACGGGGATGGACACGCTTTCGCAAATTTCACGCAGTGCGGTGTGCGCGAGGGGGACTGCATCCGCTTTGGTGGAAGTCATAAACACAGCGCCCGCGCCAATGTAGTCCGCGCCGTCGCGCTCCGCTTTTTGCGCGAGCGCAGTTGTACGCGCCGTCACGCCGATGATCTTTCCTTCACCCAGCAGCGCTCGTGCCTCCCGCGCAGAGAGGTCGCCCTGCCCGAGATGCACGCCTGCCGCGTCCACTGCAAGCGCAAGGCGCGCGTCGTCGTTGATGATGAGGGGCACGCCGAAGCGGTCACACACCGTCTTGATTTTCTCTGCTTTTTTTTGCAGCGTTGCTCCGCTCGATGCTTTTTCGCGCAGCTGCACGAGCGTGACCCCGCCATTGAGCGCCTGTTCTACGGTCGTCGTCAAATCGTTCCCCCCGGCGGTGACCGCATAAAGCAGCATTTGTTCTCTCGTGATGTTCAAATCATTCTCCTTTGCTGGACGTGTCATTATGTGATTTTGAACGGGCGGATCGGCGGGGTGCCGTACATCCGCGCGCCAGTCGGGAATTTGCATCCCGCTAACCCAACCGATGCTACGCGGTGTTAAAGCGCGCGGGACGCAAACACCCAAGCGAAAGCCTGTTGCAAGCGCCGACCTCCCGGGGACGCTCGTCGGAACACGCCTCCATCGCTTGCTATGGCGTAAACGCCAAAGCATCGCCTATGGGGCGGTTCCTCCTCCTCCCCACGAAACTCACTCCGTTCGAGTTCCGCGGGGGCCCCAGAAAAAGCAAGGCCAAAGCATCAGAGCCGCCGCTCCGTGTTCCGGGCGCGTCAGCAAGAAATAAATCTCTAAGCGCCCTGCACAAGGCCCCGTCCGTCGGCATCTTGCAACAGGCTACGCACCCCGGCATATTAGGGTCGGTGGTGGTTATGTGCACCGCGCGCAGTTTAATTGCGAAGCAATTACCTGTCTGAGCACGGGCACATGACCATCGACGACCCCGCCGATCCGTCGCTTGGATGCTTGCAACTAGGCTTTCGCCGTTCAAAATCACATACAAAAAGAGGGAGTACCTGAAAGGCACTCCCTAAAAATTCTGTTTTGCTTGAATTCCTACGTTGGCATGACCCAAATCAGGTTTTGAGGGTCGAAACTGTACCTGTTTCCTCTCAGCCCGCCTCACGGACTCCCCTGTTCAAACTATTCTGTTTTCTTACGCGGTCAGTATAGCATCTTACAAAAACAAACGCAAGCACTAATTTCCAAAAAACTGCGCAAACACGTCGTCCTGCTCTTGAAAATGCGTCACATAGCCGACGGCGATCTTCCCGTCCGTCATTTCGATGATCTTTTTGGTCATCTCCGGCCCGAACGCGCCGCACAGCTCGATCGCACCAACGCCCATCTCCTGAAGCTCTATGACCTTCGCGTATGCCTCGTCCGGATTTCGCACCGAAACAATGTAGGTTGTCTGCTTGTCCGTTTCAAACTCCGCGTGATGCTTCTCGGGCGTATAGTGCGCCCCCATCACCATAAACGCAAATTTCTTTTTCATTTCATATCCTTTCCACAGGCAGGCGAAGCACGGTTTTCATCTTTTCCGGCGCACTTTTACGCGGATCGCTTAGGTATATTTCGTGGTGCTTGCGCTCATTGCCCGTCATGTTTTTCAGCCCGTTTTCCTCCATGAATGCATACAGCGCTCCGATGGTCGCGCTCTCCTCGGAATATGGCCCCCGGTGCAGGGCCTGCACGCACAGCCCCTCCGCAAACGCCTCGAATCGTGCCGCTGAAATATCCACAGCCGGCTTCTTTTTGCGGCATTCGTCCGCCGCCCACAAAAACACATCCCGTGTGACGAACTCCGGCTGACGGATCATGGAAATCCACCGCCAGTCCTCCCGCCGGCCCTGCTGAAAATCTTCTTTTTCACCATACCACAGGCCCTCGAGCGGAGGCACGACGTATTCGAAATAGCCCTCCGGCTGCGATCCGCTCATCTTGCTCATTTTGATGGTAAAGGTGAGCGCGTAAAGTGCCTGTAAAGCGTTTTGGTATTCCGTTCCCTCCGGCGCGCCTTTGCCGTCCACCATGATGAATCCCATGGCGGGCACGTCGATTGCCATCGGCCCCTTGGGCATGTAGAGATCCTTATATTCTTTTTTGTAATCCAGCCTATCTGCCATATTTTTTCCTTATGCAAAGGTCACGAGGTTCGCGTTTTGCAGCAGCAGCACGAGTACGCCCATGCCCGCCGTATAAATTGCGAAGCCATAGAGCTTATATTTGCTGATGAGCTTGAGCATAAACTTGATCGCCAGAAATCCGCTGACCGCTGACACCACAACACCCACAAGGATCGCCGGGATCGAAACGTCGCCAAGACCCGTTTCGCCGAGGTCCTTTGCCGTAAACACCACACCGCCGAGGATTGCCGGAATGGACATCAAAAATGCGTACTTTGCCGCTTTTTCACGGCCCGCGCCTGCCATCAGGCCGCCCGCGATGGTGGAGCCGGAGCGCGACATGCCCGGAAAGACTGCCGCCGCCGCCTGCATCACGCCCATGGCCATGGCCTGCGGCAGCTCGATTGCTTTTTTGCGTTCATACCGCTGCGCAAGCACTTCGCACAAAATGAGCACCGCCGTCGTGATGAAAAAGCCGAGGGGCAGGTATTGCCCCGCCTGAATGGATGCAAACTGCTCCTTTGCGACCGTTTCGAGCACGACCGCCACAATGACCGCCGGGATCGTCGCCAACACGAGCATCCCCAGTTTGTTTTTGACGGGGTGGGAGAGGATCGCCGCGATCTCGCGCCACAGCACGATGAACACCGCAATAAGCGTGCCCACATGCAGCATCACGTCATAAAAAAGAGGGACCTCTTTGATGCCCATCACCGCTTGAAGCAGCGTCAAATGCCCCGAGCTGGAAACGGGCAGAAATTCCGTTAGGCCCTGTACGAACCCCAGAATGATCGTTTGAAAAAAATCCATGTTTTTTCTCCTTGATTGAGTCAGACAAACGCTTGAAACGAAGCGCCCAAGCTTTTTTTATTATAACAGGTGCATGCCGTTTCCACAACCGCGGCTTGTCAAAGCAAACGCTTCATACGCCCCTCTTATCTGATTTCCCATTTGCTTTTTGCTTCCTATGCCACTATACTATACCTTTTATGTCAGATCATAACAAAAAGTGGCACACAAAAATATCGAATGAT
>CAYTKQ010000013.1:0-70957 GCA_964438705.1 uncultured Christensenella sp.
TACATACACGCGAAGCACTCCAATCTTGGTCAATGCGGTCAATGTACAGCCGCCATCGGCAGCGGCACCGCCATCGGCAGCGGCACCGACCGGCAAAAAAGCGGCGGCGACTGATGACAATACTCCCCTGCTCCCCTATTCGTTGCTTGCATTGTTGTCGGCAACGCTATTGGCGGTCGTTCGGGTAAACAAGAAAAGACCCGAATAAAACCCCTTACGGCCGCCTGCCACACCACAAAAAAAGTCCGCGGGAAGCGGACTTTTTTTGTGGCTATTCTCTTTTATTGCGCCGCGCCCTGCAAATATGGAACGGGCGGAATGCATTTTGGATCAGCAATGATGTCCAGCAAAAAACATTCCCTCGTTTTTCGTATCTGCCTTTTGACCAAACTCTTTTTTTCTGGTAGTATGCAGTAAAACGTTCAGGAAAGGCGAACCCTAATGGATCAGCTTGTGACCATCGCACATATCAAAAGTGATTTCCCATCCAAGTTTGGCATCCCCCGGCAAAGCGGGCTTGTTGATGGCCTTCGCGCATCCATCGTCTTTGTACCGGAATACCGCAATGCGGATGCGCTGCGCGGGCTGGAGACATTTTCGCATATTTGGCTGCTGTGGGGATTTTCTCAGGCAGAGCAAAAAGGTTGGTCGCCCACCGTGCGGCCACCGCGCCTTGGGGGCAACGCACGCGCAGGCGTATTTGCGACGCGCTCTCCCTACCGCCCCAATTCCATCGGCATGTCCTCCGTCAAAATCGACCGCATCGAGCCGCATACGCCGCTTGGGCCAATTATCCACGTGCTGAGCGCGGACCTTTTGAACGGTACGCCCATCTACGACATCAAACCCTACCTCTCCTTCACGGACAGCCATCCGGACGCGTCCGCCGGATTTTCCGGCGATCCCGTGCCGCCGCTTCATGTAAGGATCGATGAAAAGTTGCTGTGCCGTGTGCCGGAAGCGGACCGCGCCGCAATATGCGCGCTGCTCTCGCACGACCCGCGTCCCGCCTATCAGGACGATCCCGTGCGCATCTATGGGATGGACTACAAGGATTGGGAAATCAAATTTTGCGTCGAGGGTGATGTGCTGCGCGTTACAGATATCTCCATAAAAGAATGCAAGGCAAATTGATCCTATCAGGACGGTGTCTTGGATAACGTCCTTTTTTGCGCCTTGACAGGCTAGCGATCACTAGCTATAATAAAGCTAGCGTTTACTAGCAGCTCGTGGGAGGGTCCGATGAAGGAGCACAATACGAAAAAAGCCATATTGGAAGCGGCGCTCGATCTGTTCTCCGTATACGGATACGACGGCGTTTCCGTCAAGGATATCGCAAGCGCAATCGGCATCAAGGACAGCTCGCTTTATAAACACTACAAAAGCAAGCAGGACATCTTTGAAACGCTGATCGCCGAAATGAATCGCCGTTTTGAAGAAACCGTCACTTTCTATAAGCTGCCGCAGGGCGATGTCGGCGAAATCTATCGGCAATATGGCGAAAATGATGTCGAATGGCTTAAAAAAAAGGTGGAAGCAATTTTTCTTTTTTTCTTGGACGATCCCTATGCTGGAAAATTTCGCCATCTTTTGATGATCGAGCAGTATAAAAACAATGAAGCGGCGCGTCTGTTCAGCGAATGGTTTCTGGACGGCGCGCTCTTTTTTCAGTCCGCTCTTTTCGGGCGACTGATGCAGGAAGGATATTTCCGCAAGGCCGACCCTTTCGTGACGGCTGCTCAGTTTTATGGGCCAATTTTTCTCTTGCTCCTGCGCTACGACGCTATGCCTGAAAAACGGGATGAGGCGCTCGGGTTTTTAAGACTTCACGTTGAAGAATTTGCCGCAAACTACCACATCTCACATGGAGGACAAAATGAATCTGAATGAATACATGGAGCAGGGCATATCCCTGCTTACAAAAACGGTGGGTCGGTTCTACCTGAAAAATCCGAGGGGGATCGCCTTTCTGGCAAAAACGGTGCCGGAAATCAAAAAAAGCGCGAAGCGCCGCAGCCAGCATGAAGCGGATGGGCTGCATGTTCCGCCCTTTCTGATTGCGAGCGTCACAGCGCAGTGCAATTTACACTGTGCCGGCTGTTACGCGCGCGCATCCGGTGCGTGTACGGATACAAAAGCCGAAGAGCTGGATGCGCCGGCATGGAGAAAAATTTTTTCCGAGGCGTCCTCTCTTGGCGTATCTTTCATCATCCTTGCAGGAGGAGAACCCCTTTTGCGGCACGATGTGATCGAGACCGCAGCGCAATTCCCCAATCTGATATTCCCCATATTTACGAATGGAAGCATGATCGACGAACGATATGAAATGCTTTTTGACCGCTGCCGCAACCTCCTTCCCATACTCAGCGTGGAGGGCGACGGCGAGGCGACGGACGCGCGGCGGGGCACAGGCGCATATGAGGCGGTAGGGCGGGCAATGGCCTTTTTCCGACGGAAAAAGCTCCTTTTCGGGATATCCGTTACAGTCACAAAGGAAAACATGGCTGAGGTGACGCAGGCAGCCTTTGTCGAAAAATTGCGGCAGGACGGCTGCGGAATATTATTTTTTGTGGAATACGTTCCCGTGGAGCCAAACACCAAGCATCTGATGCTTGACGAAAAAGATGTACAGAAAATGCAGGAAATCACCGACGCTCTGCGGAAACGCTTTGATGATATGATCGTTTTATCCTTCCCCGGCGACGAAGCGGAAACGGATGGCTGCCTTGCCTCCGGCCGTGGATTTTTTCATATCAATGCGGCGGGCGGTGCGGAGCCCTGCCCGTTTTCTCCCTATTCGGCGCTCAACCTAAAAGAGTGTTCCCTTGCAGATGCGCTGCGCTCAGATTTTTTCCTCGCGCTGCGCAAGCTTGCCGCACAGGCCGGACACGACGGCGGCTGTACGCTGTTTGCCCACCGCGAAGCGGTAGAAGCGCTGCTGCATCAATGATCTTTCCGCCGCCCTTCTTGACGCTTATTGCACTGCCTCACAGCACGCACGCATTAGGGGCCGGGATGCGCCGTTTTTTCAGCCCCGTAGCCCTTTGCGTGAAAAACTGAAAAATTTTATCGTTCAGGCGCGTCCCGCGCTCCCAAACAGAGTGATTTTATCTGTTACGATACGGCGTACCGCCTCATTGCACTTCACCATCCGTTCGCAATACGAAAGGCCCTTGCTTTCCTCGTTTGCGTCGTCATACGCCTTGGGCATTTCCGACCAGATGTTGAGCTTCGCGATGCCGTTTTGAATGGCGGCGCGTATCTCATCCTCCGGCAGCCCCGAACCCCCGTGCAGCACAAGCGGGATACCCGTCTGCTCCCGAATCTGCTCCAGCAGCTCGATGTGCAAGCGGTCGGGCTTTTTCGACAGCCCGTGAATGTTGCCGATGGAGATGGCAAGCGCGTCCACATTTGTCTGCTTCACAAATTCCGCCGCTTTTTCCGGCTGCGTATAAACACTTTCGTCGTGCGATTCCTCGTCGTTTTCCAGCCCGCCTACATGGCCGATCTCCGCCTCCACCGAGCATCCGAATTTGTCGGCGTATTCCTTCACCTGCCGCGTCAGACGTATGTTTTCCTTGATGGGCAGCAGCGATCCGTCAAACATCACGCCCGTAAATCCAAGGTCGATGCTGTGCTTGATCACTTCAAACGTCGTCCCGTGATCTAAAAACACGCACACAGGAACCTTCGCTTTTTTCGCCAGCATCAAAAAGCAGTCCGCAAGCGGCTCCAGCTTTTCGTATTGCAAAAGCACCTGCGCCGTCGCCAGCATCACAGGGGCATTGAGCTCCTCCGCCGCCGCGACGATCTCCTTTGCCATATTGAAGTCCATCGCGTCGAACATGCCAATGCAATAGTTGTTCGCATACGCGTCATGGAGCATTTCTTTCAAGGTTATCAGTGCCATTCCCTCTCCCTGCCATCAAAATTTGATGGCCCCTTTCACGATCGTATTTTTGTTTTCCACACATTCGCAAAACGCCTTTTCGCAGTCCTCGAACGGGAAAATGTCCGTGACCACGTCCTTAATGTCAATGGCCCCGCTTGCCACCAGCCGAATGGCCGCCGGATACAGGTTGCGGTACCGGAACACGGAACGTATGCTGATCTCGTTGAACACCAACGCGCCCATATCGAATTCCACGATTCCGTCGCCCATGCCCACCATCACGATGGTCCCACCGCGCTTCACGAGGTGCACCGTCGCCTGGATCGTCGGCTTTGCGCCCGCCGTCTCAAAGGCAAGGTCCGCGCCGCGTCCGTCTGTCAAGCGCATCACAGCCTCTTTTAAATCTTCCTTCGCCACGTTCACCGTCGCGCACGCGCCCAGCTTCTTTGCCTTTTCGAGCCGCGCGTCCACCACGTCGGTCACGATCACGTCCGTCACGCCCGCAGCCTTCAGGGCAAGCAGCGTACACAGGCCGATGCAGCCGCAGCCAAGGATCACAGCGGTGTCTCCCATGCGATAGCCGCTTTGGCTCACCGCGTGCAACCCCACGCTAAGCGGCTCGATCATCGCCGCCTCGAGCGTTGTCATGCTCTCCGGTATCTTAAAACACATATTCGACGGAAAGCTCACATATTCCTGCAAACAACCGTTTACAGGCGGTGCGGCCCAAAAGCGGACATCCGGGCACAGGTTATATTTCCCTTCCTTACAGGCCTCGCATGTTCCGCAGGGAATGCCCGGCTCCACCGCCACCCGGTCACCGACCTTCAGATCCGCAACGCGGCTGCCGATTTCCACGACCTCCCCGCCCGCCTCATGGCCTAGCACAAAGGGAAACTCCACAACAAAATCGCCGATCCTTCCATGCTGAAAAAAGTGCAGGTCTGACCCGCAGATGCCGATGTGCTGCACCTTGATCAATACATCCTCTTCGCCGATCGGAGGTATCTGTGTCTCGCGTATCTCCATTTTATTCGTTTGCGTCAAATATGCCGCTTTCATCTTTCCTTCCATTTTGCACCTCCAAGAGTGAATGAATCCATTTGGGAGGAAAGCCGGCGGCTCTCCTCCCCTTGGTCCCGTTTACTGATACAGCTCGAGATATTTGTCCACGTTGTCCTTTGTCACCACGATCATTTCGATCAGGTTGTCCTTCTCCACCTTTTCGCCCTTCGCCAGAGCGACCGCGATATCCACCGCCAGCGCGCCTTCAACACCCGCGTCCTGATAGACCGTCGCGGACATCTTGCCGTCCTTGATCGCTACGCACGCATCCTTGATGGCGTCCACTGCCGTCACAACGACCTTGCCCGTCATGCCTGCGGATTCCAGCGCCTGAATCGCGCCCATCGCCATTTCGTCGTTGTGGCAAATCACCGCGCCGATCTGATCGCCGTAGTTCTGGATATAGTTTTCCATCATAGACGTTGCCTGCTCACGGCTCCACTCAGCGGTCTTTTCTTCCAGCACCTTGATGTCCGCGTTCTTGTCGAGGATGTTGTGGATGCCTTCACGCCGGTCCGCGCTTGCGGAATACCCGTCTGCGCCTTCCAGAATGATTACGTTGCCCTTGCCGCCCAGCTGGTCGACCGCATACTGCATCGCGAGCTCGCCCGCCTGAATGTCGTTGGGGCCGGCATACGCCGTCACATTGTCGCTTTCCACATACATGTTCGCCGCCACAAACGGGATACCCGCGTCCTTCGCCGCGTCCACTGCGGGCTTGATCGCTTCAACGTCCACCGGAGCGACGATGATCGCGTCCACCTTCTGCGCGATAAAGTTTTCCACCTGACCGATCTGCTTGTTCGGGTCGTTGTTCGCATCCGCAAACACCAGCTTCACGCCCAGCTCCTTTGCGCGCGCTTCCACGCCCGCGTTCATCAGCGTCATGAATTCGGACAGCCAGTAGGGCGACCAACCGATCACGATCTCGGAATTGTCCTTTGCCGCTCCGCCGTCCGCCGCCGCGGAACCCTCCGCAGGCGCTTCGGATTTGTCCGCGGGCGCGGCGCTCTCACTTGCCGGAGCCTGCCCTGTGGATGTGCACCCTGCAAAGGCAGCGGCGGCCATCACTACGACCAATACCAGACATACGATCTTTTTCATTTCTTTCCTCCTGTTTGGTTATTATTTTTTCGCAAATGTGCGAAAATTGATTTACTTTTCCATCTTCTTGTCCATCAGCACCGCGATGATGATAATGATGCCCTTGATGACCGATTGCAGATAAGAGGATACGCTCAGCAGGTCCATGCCGTTGTTCAATACGCCGATGATGAGCACGCCGAGCAAGGTACCGATGAGCGTTCCCTTGCCGCCGCTCATGCTCGCGCCGCCAATGACCACAGCGGAGATCGCGTCGAGCTCATAACCCTCACCCGCCCGCGGGATGCCCGAAGCCACGCGCGCGGTGAGCACCACCGCCGCAATGCCGCACAGCAGCCCGCTGATGGCATACACCGAGCACATCACCATCTTGGTGTTCACGCCCGAAATGTATGTCGCCTGCTCGTTCCCGCCGAGCGCGTAGATGTGCCGACCCTGCCGCGTCTTATATAAATAGATGAAGGCGATCACGAACACGAGGATGAATATCCACACGATCGTCGGAATAAAGGCAATCTCGCTCTTACCCATCGCCGTAAAATCGTGGTGCAGGTCAGAGATCGGTTTTCCGTCCGAATACATGAGCGTCAATCCACGTGCAATGGACATCATCGCCAGTGTCTGGATGAACGGCACCACCTTGAAATACGCGATGAGCACACCGTTAATGAGCCCCAGCACCAGCGCCACCACCACGCCCGCAAGCAGCCCGGCGACCCAATATTCGTTACCCTGCTTCGCGATGCTCGCCATGATCACCCCCGCGAGCGCCACCAGCGACCCCACCGAAAGGTCTACGCCGCCCGTTAAAATAACGAACGTCATGCCCACCGCGATGATGCCGTTGACGGAAATCTGCTTTAAGATGTTCGTTAGGTTTGTCGGCGTCATAAAGCTCTGCGATGCGATGGAAAACGCGATCACCATTGCGACGAGCACAAACGCGATGATGAGCTTATTGACCATGCCCGTCGATTTTGTCTTCAGTTCTAAGCCTTGGATTTTGTTCATTTCCCTCTCCTCTTTCCGTCACATTTTCAGGATCCGATTGCCAGTTTCATGATCGCTTCCTGACAGATTTCTTCCTTGTGCAGCTCTCCGCTCACCTTGCCTTCGTGGAACACGAGTACCCTGTCGCTCATGCCGATGACCTCCTCCATCTCCGATGAAATGAAGATGACCGCCACTCCTTTGCGCGCAAGGTCTGAGATCAGTGTGTAAAACTCCGCCTTCGCGCCCACGTCGATTCCTTTGGTCGGCTCGTCGAAAATCATGATCTTGCAGTCCTTCGCCAGCCATTTGGCGAGCACCACCTTCTGCTGGTTGCCGCCTGAAAGGTTGACCACAAGCTGCTTTGCGCTCGGCGTCTTGATGCGCAGCTTCTCGATGTATTCCCTGCTTGTCTGCGCCATCTTCTTTTTGTTGATGAAGTCGCCGTTGCAATGCTCCTTCAAATTCGGAAGCAGGATGTTGTCCTCAATGGAGAGCGGCATCACCAGTCCCTTGAATTTTCGGTCGTCCGTGATGAGGCCGATTCCCTTTGCGATTGCCTCCTTACAGCTCTTGATGTGCACACGTTCGCCGTCCACATACACCTCGCCGCCGCTCAGCTTGCCAATGCCGTAGATCGCCTCCACAAGCTCTGTGCGCCCCGAGCCCATCAGGCCCGCAAACCCCAGTATCTCGCCCTTGCGCACGGAAAAGCTCACATCCGAGAACAGCTTTCCGCTCGCCGCGTTTAACACACGCAGCGCTTCTTCGCCAAGCGGAACGTCTCTGCGCGCATACACGTCGCTTAGCTCCCTATCCACCATCTTTTGGATCAGCTCGTCCTTGGTGAGGTTTTCCGGCAGATAGGTGCCGATGTACATCCCGTCGCGGAAGATGGAAATATCGTCCGCAATGCGGTATATCTCCTCCATGCGGTGGGAAATATAGATGATGCTCTTGCCCTCCTCCACGAGGCTGCGCAGCGCGTCAAAAAGCGTATCCACTTCGCTGTCTGAAAGCGCGGAGGTCGGCTCGTCCATGATGATGATTTCCGCATTGTAGGAAAGGTTTTTGCATATCTCCACCATCTGCATCTGCGCCACGGTCAGCTCGCGCATCTTCTGTGTGGGCAAAACGTCAAGCTTCAGCTTTTTTAAAAGCTTGCCCGCCTCCGCGTTCATCTGCTTTTTGTCGTAGAAAATCCCTTTTTTGTGCTCCCGTCCCAAAAACAGGTTTTCGCTGACCGTCATGTCGAGAATGGGCGTCAGCTCCTGATGGATCATCGCGATCCCATGATCGAGCGCCTGCCGCGGGGATTGAAAATGCACCTCTTGTCCTTTGAGTGTGATCTCCCCCTCATTCGCCTGCTCTTCGCCGGCGAGTATCTTCATCAGCGTGGATTTGCCCGCGCCGTTTTCGCCCATCAGTACGTGTACAGATTGCGGCCTTACGTTCAGGGACACGCCCCCCAAAGCCGTAACGCCGGGGTATTTCTTGACGATCCCCTTCATTTCCAATACGTATTCGCCTTGCACTTCATCACCTCATTTGCGTTTTTGATTGCGTTATTTGGAAAAATACGGCACCTCGCACGGCGCGTTCCAGTATCGTTCCATCTCCCCTTCCAGCTTCAAAAGCGTGATGGTGAAGCCCGCCGCCTCCTGCGTGGTCAGATAATTGCCAATGAGCCCTTCCGCCGCTTCTATGCCGCGCGCCGCAAGAAAATCAAACGTTTCCTTGTATGCGACGTTTAATTCCATCATCGTCGTCTTGCCGCTGCCGTTTACGATCACGAGAACTTTGTCGCCCGCCTTGTAGGGCATATCGTCCACCAGCATTCTGCACATTTCGCCCACAACGGTTTTGGAGTCCGTCATTTTCAGCTTCATTGCGCCGCCCTCGCCGTGCGCGCCCGAGCCGATCTCGCATTCGTCATCCGGAAGCTCAAACAGCTTTTGCCCTGTCATCGGGTGGGTGCACGCCTCAATGGCGACTCCCAGCGTGCGGCAGTTGGCGCGGATCAGCCGGAACATCCCGATGCAGTCCTCGATGCTGCGGCCCTCCTCCGCCATCGCGCCCACGATCTTGCAGATAAAGACATAGCCCGTCATGCCCCGCCGCTCTTCTTCAAATTCCTTCGGGGCAGAACCCACGTCGTCGTAAAAAAGCTCCTGATAGACGTCGATCCCGTCCTCTTTTGCCTGATCGAACGCCATATTTGCGTTCATCACGTCGCCCGCATGGTTCATCACCAGCATCAGCACCGGGCTGCCGTCGTCGATCTGTTTGATGCCCTCATAGTATTTTTCATAGGACGGCGCCGCAAATATTTCGCCCAGCACGTCCATGTCGAGTCCGCCCTTGCCCACCATGCCAAGCAGGCAGGGTTCGTGCCCGGGTCCGTTGCCCACCACGAATTTGACCTTTCCCTTTTCCTTTGGCTCCGTACGCGATACGATGTGCGTACCCTGCGTGACCTTCACCCGTTTGGGGTACGCCAGCACATATCCCGCAATGAGGTCGTCAACCAGCGTTTCTTTTGCGTTGAACAATTTTTTCATGTGCGTTCTCTCCTTTTTACACAATGTTAAATTGCGTTTGCCATTCCCTCGATAAAGATCGCGAAGGTCGTCGCGCCCGCATCCTGATGTCCCATCGACTTCTCGCCCAAAAAACGTGCCCTGCCCTTGCGGGCGATCATGTTTTTTGTCTCCTCCGCACCTTTTCGCGCGTTTTGCGCGCAGGCCTCAAGCATTTCCTCCACGCTTGCGCCGCCCTGCTCCGCCGCCTCCACGGCGGGCTCCAGCGAATCCACAAGCGTTCTGTCGCCCCGCTTTGCGCCGCCCACTTTCTTCACGTTTTCGCAGCCCGCACGCAGCACCTGCGCAAATTCCACGATGCTCAGCTCTTTTTTGTCTGTCGCCTCCTTGGCCGCACCCAAAAACACGCTGCCCATAATGGGGCCGATCGCGCCGCCCATCGATTCCGCGAGCGCCTTCCCTGTGTCGCCGAGCACCGCTTCCACCTGTTCATATTCCTGCCCTGCAAGTGCCTCGCACACCTTTGTAAAGCCTCGCGCGGCGGTCACACCGTGGTCTCCGTCTCCCACAAAGCTATCGAGCTCGCACAGGTACGCTTCGTTTTCCACCACCCTTTGCGCGCCGTTCAAAATCATCTTTTTTACAGTTTCCGCGTTCAAATTTTCCATAGTTTCCTCCGTTATCGTTCCAGTGTTCTGTTCATTCTCCGCAGCGCCTCTTCGCTCGATATCTCTCCCCCGATCGCGTCGTAAATATGCTTCGCGAATTCCTGATCGAGCAGGTACGGGTCCACGATTTCGCGCTTGCGGTTGCGCGTGATGCCGCGCATATTGCTGTGGGAAAATCCCGCCAGCTCGTCGTGCGTCCACGGCCGCGTGAGGCGCTGCGGCGTATCCTCGAACACGCTGTGCATGGGCAGTATCCACCCGAGGCACGCGTTGTGGAGCTTATAGCGCGGCGCGATCGTCCATTTCAGATACTCGATTGCCGCGTCCGGCTGCTCGGTGTTGGCATTGATGCTGAGCATCCATCCGCCCAGCACCGGCTTTCCGCCCGGTATGCTGGAAAATCCAACCATGTTGTAGTACTCGCCGAGATTCTTTGCGACTGTGCTGATGGGCATCATGGACGAAAAGCTGTGCGCCATCGCGCATTTTCCATTGAGCAGCATTTCATTCGCGTCATCCCACCAGATACCGCGATGCTCCTCCGGCATGATCTGGTAGGTTTGCTTGAGGTTTTTTAACGCGCGGATGTTTTCCAGCGAATAGATGGACGCTTCCCCCATTTCGTCCGTAATATTCCCGCCGAACGCCCACATGCGCGGCAAAAGCTCGTCTACCAGACTGGTCGCGTTCGCGTCGCACACCACCGTCCCGCATTCCACGGGCGAGGCGTTGTTGAATGACCGGTCAAAAAATTTTGCGACGATATTAAACTCCGTCCACGTGCGCGGCGGATGCAGCTCGAACCCGTTTTCCCGCTCAAAGCTCCGGCATATTTCCCCGCTCTCGAACAAATCCTTGCGGTAGAACAGCATTTGCACGGTCGCCATGATCGGAAAGCCGCAGACCTTTTGCGAGCTTCTGAAAAATGACCGCCGTATCTTCTCAAGGTAGTCGGTCATCAGATCCTGCTGAAACGGAGCGATCGCGTCCGTCAAATCCAGCATATAACCCTTTTCCCGGAAATATTCGATCCACGGAATATCCACCATGAACAGGTCGTGCTCCACTTTTTTGTTGTCCATCTGCCTGCGGATGGTCTCGTATATCTCCCGGTATTTGAGCAGATCAAACTCTATTTTATAGCCCGTATCCTTCATGAACCCGATGGAAATCTTTTCCAGCGCCTTTGCCGCCGGGCTGTCGAGCGCCAGCACGCGCAGCGTCTTTTTCCCCCTCGCAAGCGGCCGTTCCGGCTTTGGCTCGCTGTAGCGCGTTTCGATCACATTGGTCGTATTTTCAAAAATCACCACGTTTTTGATATATTCGAGCAGCAGCCTCGCGCTTTGCATGCCGAGGCGCATCGCGTCGCGCGGGATGCGCACCAGATTGTTCTGTGATATGCGCGTTTCCCGCCACTCGTTGGTGTCAAGCGTGTATACCATAGAATCGCATTTGATGATATTGAGCACTTCCATCAGCGTATACGCCGTGCGCGAATCGGACAAAATGAAGCATTTCGGCACGCGCTTGAGCTTCGTCAGCTTATCAAACAGGGAATAAAACGCAATGCTCTGGAAATGTTCCCCGCTGATGACATGATTTTTGATCACGTCGAGCATATCCGTGTCCTCATATTCGTTCAAAAATGCGTTTACAAGGCCGTCCACGCAGTCCGCCTCATAGGTGTTGCCCACGTCTCCCACGATGAGCGAGACCTCATCCCGCCCGTACTGCCTGAGGCACTGCCGTGCAACCTTCTCTGTCAGTTCCTTGTTGTCAAAAATCACGGAGCTGAACTGGAAGCCTTCGATCTTGCGTTCCATGAAGATCACGGGCACTTTGCTTTCGATGAGCTCGTTATAAAGCGCCTGATCCTGCGCCGCAGGCACGATCAAATGCCCGCTCACCCCCATTTCCGTCGTCTCCCGCAGGATTTGCTTTTCGAGCACCGCATTGTCTTCGGTGATTTTGGGAATGATCACATATCCCTCCTCGTCGAGCACGCTCTGTATACCCCGAAAGATGGTCGCATGCCGATTTTCAAACGACGGCATGATAACAGAAATAAATTTCGCGTCCTTTGTTTTCAGATTTTTGGCGATGATCGACGGGCGGTAGTTCATTTCCTTGACCACGCGCATCACATGATCGTATTTTTCGTCGCTCACGCTTCCCTTGTTGTTGATCACGTTTGAGACCGTCGCGATCGATACGCCCGCCGCTTTTGCCACCTCTTTAATCGTTGCCATGCATGATTCCCCTGTCCGCAAGCCGCTGTCTTACCTCTTGCGCGCTTCCCACGCCGTCCGACGCGCCCCAGCCATTCAGCGACATGCCCGCCACGGTGTTTGCGAAGTGCAGCGCGTATGCATATTCCGCTTTATCCAGTATGCTCAGCAAGATGCCTGCGGCAAACGCGTCGCCCGCGCCCACCGTGCTTTTGATGTAGCCCGGTTCAAATCGTTCGGAAGGAGCGTTTGCCTCGTTGTCGTTTTCGTCCATGCCGAAGGCGCCCTCCGGGCAGTGGATGGTGATCCATTTTTTCACGCCCGCTTTGCGCAGCGCACGCAGCGCATCGCCCATATGTTCCTCGATCAGCGTGCCGTCCTTGTCGCGCAGTGTAACGTCCGTCGTGCGTTCCGCCTCGAATTCGTTGAGCGTGCAGTAGTCTGTATAACGCAATGCGGGAAGCACCTTCTCTTTGAACCGTTCCCCGTCCTCGCTCACCACATCCACCGAGGTCAAAAGCCCCGCGCGCTTTGCTTCGCACAACACCCGCGCCATCTGCGTGCCATGCTCCGCATCCGGCTCGTCCATGCCGGGCAGCAGCAGGATATAGCCGATGTGCAGCAGGCCCTTCATCCGGCTGAAATCAAAATCCGCCGCCGACAGAAGCCCGTCCGCACCGTTGTAGGTGAAAAACGTCCGTTCCCCTGTTTTGCTGACTGTCATCACGTCTGTGAAAGAGGTCTTCCCCTGCGTTTTGACCATCGACATATCGATATTTGGATATTTTTTCATTTTATCGAGCGCAAATCGCCCGTCCGCGTCGTCGCCCACATAACCCATCGCGCGCACCGTGAGCGAAGAGTCCAGCTTCGCCAGATCGATCCCCACGTTTGGCACCAGCCCGCCGAGGGACGCCTTGATCTCCCGGATGGGCGCAAGCGAAAGTTTTCCCGGATAGCTGTCGATCATTTTTACGTAGTCCACAATGATATTTCCCGCAAGTGTGATTCCGCGTTTATTTTCCTGCTCCATGTTCTTTTTCCTTCCAGCCCGTATTTTTAGCAACAGAAAGACACAACCCGTCATACGGGCCTTCTTATTTTATTTTTATTTGTAGTTTTGAATGATTCCGCTTATACTTTTTGATGATCGCAGATATTTGCTGTTATTCTGCGTTCATCTTAACACCAGAAAATTTTAGCGTCAACGATTTAACCTGAATTTTATCGAGTATTTCATAAACCGATTAACTAAACCGTTTTACTTCTTTTTTGGGTTTTTGGGCATACAAAAAAACAGGCGTTTGCCTGTTTTCGCAAATGATTCAGTTTTCCTCCAGCACAGCCGCAAGCTCGGCGAGGCTCGAGAGAACATAGGTAGGCCGCTGCTCGCGGACCAGCCGCTGCGGATCTTTTTCCCAGCCGATGGGCGCGTCCACAAAGCAGGAGGCACAGCCAAGGTCGTTGGCGATCTCGATGTCGCGCGACGCATCCCCCACATAAAGCGCGCGTTCGGGCGGTATGCCGTGCCGTTTCAGAATATCCGCACAGCGTTCCTCCTTGCCAAGAGAATCGCTCGACGCACCCGCCACCCCGATAAAGCAGTGGGTCAGGCCGTGCAGATGCAGGATGCGTTCTGTAAGCTCCTGATAGGAATTGGTTACCACGCTCATGCCGTAGCCGCGCGCACACAGCGTATGGAACAGCTCCTTTGCGCCGGGCGCAAACGGGAGATCGACGATCAGATCGTCCGCACCTCTTTTGTAAAACGCGCCCAATCCGGCGAGCGCGTGCTCCACTTCCTCTTTCGACGTGATGCCCACGCGGCGGAAGATATCCGTCACGGTGACGGCCAGACCATCCTTGACTTCCTCAGCGGAAACATCCCTGCCCAGCCTTTTGAGATACCGCGCAAAAGACAACCCGTGAAAATCCCTTGAGTCCGCAAATGTGCCGTCCATATCAAACATGATGTGATCGTATTTTCGCATAGGTTCCTCCAATGTCCGAATGTCCTTATTATACCCCTTTGGATTGGAAAAAGCAAAAAGGCCCGGGATAAAATCCCCGGACCTTATGCACATATCTGGCTTATGTATGCTTTTCTTTGAGCAAGCCTTTTTCCGCGCGAATCTCCTTCATTCGCTGCGTATATGGCGGATTAAAAGTCGCGCACCCAACATTTTCCTGACGAATGAGAAATTCGATGCAGTTATCGCACGACGTGCACCATTTGATCTCATCCTCGCGCCCTTCTAGCATCTTCTTCGCCACATACGGATCGGCAAACGACTGCCGACCAAGGCAAACCATATCTACTATGCCCTCCCCGATGTTCTTGTTTCCCCAGAACCTCACGCTGTTTTTTTCGGGCGCGACCGCCTGAAAATGCGTGCCCTTCCCATTGCGGAAGATGCTGTAGGCCGAACCAATCACAACCGTTTCTTTTTTCAGGTTGTCACGGCACACCTTTTGAAAATAGTGATGCAGATATCCGTAATCGGGAATTTTCTGATCCGGCTGGGAAAGCGCAAGCGTGTGCGACGGCGATCCCGCCGACTGGAGGATATAGCTTGCGCCGCGCTCCTCTAAGCCCTTGATCAAATCAATGGATTCCGCAAGATCCATGACCGCCGTATCCGGGCCTGCGGTACCCTGTCCTCCCGGAAAGCCTTCATAAATCGAAACCTTAGAGCCGACAATGAAGTTGGGGTCGTTGATCTCACGTACCACGCGTTCTGTCAAGTCAAACGCGTACTGACGACGTTTTTCCCATGAACCGCCATATTTCCATTTATGCTTGTTGAACGGGCGCAAAATCTGCGAACCGAGATACCCGTGACAAAACTTGAGGTCTACCCCGTCCGCGCCCGCGTCATGCGCGATTTTAGCCGCCAGCACAAGCTCATCCATGATTTTTTGTACTTCATCCTCGCCGATGAGCCGCGCATCCTCATACCCGTAAAGAGGCTCCTGCGTTACACGGATCCGCTTGGATAGCGTGGGATGGCTGATTTCGCCCGAATGTGTCAGTTGGAACACAAAAACGATATTATTGTCGATTTCTCTCATCCGTTTCACGAAATCCGCAAGCGGCTTTTGATTGTGCGGCAGGATGCTCAATTGGTTTTTTCTTGAAATGTTGTCATACTGTGCCGTAATCGCTTCGAGGTCGATGAAACCCGAGCCGCCCTCGAACAATTTTTCATAGCGTTCGTAGGTTTTTGGGGACGGATTTCCTTTTTCGTCCGCGTCGCAGCATTCCATTGCGTTGATCGCAATGCGGTTGGGAGCAACCTTGTTGCCGATTTTAATGGGTGTCAATAACAATTCATTAGACATGTGGGTGGTCTCCTTTGTTTTTTCTTATTATCAATATAATACGGCCGCAGCAGGTGCGCAACGCCATGGAAACCCATGCATTTTACTAGCATAAAACTAGTATTATCGACATGACATCATCCTTTTATTGAGCCATTCTATTTCTATCATTGACTTTTTCACTGGTATGCAATACCATAATACCAGCATGCAATAGGAGGTGGCTGCAAAATGTCTTTCCCTTCTGGATATGTCCCCGGATGGCAATTCACGCCGGATTTTGGCAAAGAATTGTCCATCGAAGACGAGCAACATTTTTTTGAAAGCGCCGACGTTTTCAAGGCGATCCTTGAGATCATTCAAGATGGCGTCAGTGTTCTTGGCAAGGATCTGACGATCCGCTACATGAACGCGAGCCTGCGCCATATTTATGCGAACGAACGCGGCGCCGGCAAGAAATGCTACGAGACTTATCATTCCCGCAGCACGCCGTGCGAAGATTGTCCGTCGCTCAAATCCCTTGAGAGCAAATCGCCTGAAACGGGTGTGGTACGCTATGAACACGAAAATAACGAATGCAGTCTCCACCAGGTTTTCTCCATTCCTGTTCTTAACACGCGCAACGATGTGATTCTTATCATCGAATATGTTCGCGATATCACCTTTCAGAACAGTATGATACAAAACCTCTACGAGCTTGCCCAGCGTTTTGAGGCCGTAGAAAATCAAAACGAAATCCTCGCGGATATCCTCAGGCAACGCGAACGGAACCGCGACGCGCTCGAGCAGACCATTTCCACAAACGTCGAACGCTTTGTCCGCCCGTCGCTGGAATATCTGAAGAAAACAGTACGCGAGGAGGATGTGGATTTTGTGGACGGCTTGATTTCTGAGATCGTCTATCCCATCACAAAAAAGAGAGAAAGTGCGATGTCCGCCCTTACCCCGCGCGAGTTGCAGGTCGCGGCGCTTGTGAAACGGGGCGATACATCCAAGGAGATTGCCGCAAAGCTTTGCGTAACGCAAAAGGCAGTCGATTATCATCGTCTGAACATCCGAAAAAAGCTGAAACTTTCGCGGGAAACGAGTTTGCTTACCTATTTAGAAACCCATTTATAGAAAAAGCAAAGAGGCCTCGCGGAGTGTGTATTCTCGCGAAGCCTCTTTTTGTATACTTCCTAACAGCGCGCGACTGCGTTGGGTTGTATTTCCCTTACGCGCTCCGCAATGCGCTTTACATCCTGCGGCGTATGGATGCGGTGCTTTTCCACGCCCACAGGGCGATAAAGCTGCAACGCGTACAAGGGCAAGAGCGGCACAGCCGCCGCCATTTCTTCCAATGCTTCCGGCGATAGCTGCGGGATCACTGTGGTGCGCAGTTCCCATTCGATGCGCGATTCCACAAGCAGCGCAAGCGTTTCACGCACGCCCTCCGCATCCATCCCGCAAACCTCGCGGTAACGCGCGAAGGGTGCTTTATAGTCCATTGCCACATAATCCACCAAATCATGCGCAAGCAATTCACGTACCACGGCAGGGCTGCTGCCGTTGGTATCCAGCTTCACATCGTAGCCGAGCGCCTTTAAACGTGCCGCAAATTCCACAATATCTTCCTGCAGGGTGGGTTCTCCGCCCGAGATCACGATGCCGTCCAAAAGACCCGCACGCTTCTCTAAAAAGCGTTCTACTTCGGCATTGTCCATCAACTCCGGTTCATGCAGCAGGTGACGGTTGTGGCAAAAGCCGCAATCATAGTTGCAGCCCGCTGTGAACACCACAGCCGCCAGACGGTGCGGAAAATCGATGGTCGCGGTTTTCAAAAGCCCCGCGATTTTCACAGAGACTGCTCCTTGATCTCGTATTTCAGACGCTCGTCGTATTCCGTCTTTTTGCCCTTGTGGAAATTTTGCACAGGGCGCAGATAGCCGACCACGCGGCTCCACACCTCCGCGTCGTTTCCGCATTCCGGGCAGGTGAACTGCTCGCCCTGCAAATAGCCGTGCTCCTGACACACCGAGAAGGTGGGCGTCAGCGAGATGTATGGCAGCTTATAGTTCGTGAACACCTTGCGAATCAGCTTTTTGGCGACCTCCACGTCCGAGATGCGCTCACCGAGATAGAGGTGCAGCACTGTGCCGCCCGTATACAGGCTTTGCAGCTCGTCCTGCAGGTCCATCGTCTCGAAGATATCGTCCGTGAAGCCGACGGGAAGCTGGGTGGAGTTCGTGTAATAGCACACCTTTTCATCCCCAGCGCAGATGATGTCCGGATATTTCTTTTTATCGAGGTCCGCAAGCCGGTAGCTCGTACCCTCCGCGGGCGTTGCCTCGAGGTTGTAAAAATGCCCCGTCTCCTCCTGTATCTCGGTCATGAGATCACGCAGATAATTCATCATGCGCACCGAGAATTCCTGCCCGCGTTCGGTGGTGAGGTCTGTGCCGTCGCCGTAGAAATTTAAAAGCGCCTCATTCATTCCAAGCACACCGATGGTGTTGAAGTGATTGAACCAATATTGACCCGTGCGCATCTTCACATTGCGCAGATAATGCGCGGAGAACGGATAGAGACCCTTCTGCGTTTGATCCTCGATGATCTTGCGCTTGATTTCCAAACTGTTTTTTGCCAGCATCACCATCTGCCACAGCCGCGCCTTAAATTCCCCTTCCGATTTGGAAAGGTAGCCGATGCGGGGCAAATTGATGGTCACCACACCGATGGAGCCCGTCATGGGGTTGGAGCCAAACAGCCCGCCCCCGCGCTTTCTTAATTCCTTGGTATCCAGACGCAGGCGGCAGCACATGGAGAGCGCGTCCTCCGGACTTAAATCGGAATTGATGTAGTTGGAGAAATACGGGATGCCGTATTTGCACGTGATCTCCATGAATTTATTGACGACGGGGCTGTCCCAGTCGAAGTCGTTGGTCACGTTGATGGTGGGGATGGGGAAGGTGAACACGCGCCCGTGCGCGTCGCCCTCGAGCATCACCTCGCAAAAGGCTTCGTTGAAAAGGTCCATTTCCTTCTGAAATTCACCGTACGTCTCCCGCCGCACCTTGCCCCCCGTGATGACGGCCTCGTCCTTTAATGTACGCGGCACCACGATGTCGAAGGTGAGGTTGGAAAACGGACACTGGAAGCCCACGCGCGTGGGGACGTTGATGTTGAAGATGAACTCCTGCAGCGCCTGTTTGACCTCTTTTTTGGTCATATTGTCGTAGCGGATGAAGGGCGCGCAATAGGTGTCGATGGACGACCATGCCTGCGCCCCGGCTGTTTCGCCCTGCGTGGTGAACGTGGAATTCACCACCTGCCCCAGAAAAGAACGCAAATGGTTCGCGGGGGAGGATTCCACCTTGCCCGGCACGCCGCCGAACCCGTCCATCAAAAGCTGCTTCAAATCCCAGCCCGCGCAATAAGGGCCAAAGAAGCCGAGGTCGTGGATGTGGAACGCGCCGCTTGTGTGCGCCTCACGGATCTCCTGCGGATATACCTCGTGCAGCCAGTATTGCTTGGTGAACGTTTCGCGCACATAGTTGTTCATTCCGTTGATGGACTTTTGCGTGTTTGCGTTTTCCTTGATCTGCCAGTCCTTATCGTCCAGATAATCGGAAAACATATCGATGGTCGCGCCGATGAGGGCATTGGATTCCCTCGCCGCGCGGCGTTTTTCACGATAAAGGATATAGGCCTTCGCCGTCTTGGCGTGCCCGCGCTCAATGAGCACCTTTTCCACGAGGTCCTGAATTTCTTCCACGTCCGCTGCCTCCGCCTTTAAGCGAAGGTTGGCGAGGTCTGCCACCTCGTCCGCGATCTTCTGTGCCGTATCGAAATCGTCTCCGCCCACCGCGGTCACGGCATTGAAGATGGCCCACGTGATCTTTTCCTTTTGAAAGCTTTCGGTGCTCCCGTTCCTCTTTTTGATTTGTGTCAGCATTTCTTCCTTCTCCTTCATGTGATTCCACAACAGTAAAAAAATGACGCGCGGATCGCGCGCGCAAACATGATGTCAATACATACCAAAAGTGAGGTGTGTGCTGCGCCATGCTCCGTGGCGGTTTGCCCTGTGTTTCGCGAAAGATATTCTGGCTCAAGCCTCAAACGCCGCGCACGCCTTCCCGGGGATTCCCAGTGACATCTGTGCGCCGCTCGGCTCTTACAGCGGCGGGACCGCGCGGGATTTCCACCCGACTTCCCTTTCATACCCCGAACCGGGATTTTCGAAACACAATATACTGTGTTGTGTTGTTTTGTTAATACATAGATATTGTAGTTCTGTCCTTCATGAAAGTCAATAGTATATTTTAAAAATATTGCCGCAAAATCAAAAAAGCGCCATGCGAGGCGCTTTTTGATCAAAAGAAAATTATTGGGCTTGCTATACGCAGATCCGTCATGCTGCCTTCTCACCAGTTCCACCGCGCCCGACGGCGCGACCTCCGCAAATGGGATCAGGCTTCTCTCCCTGATTGCGGAACGGGCGTGTTGCTTTGATTTAGCGTTCGCGCAGCGCCGGAGGTTCCTTGAGCGCCTTGGGCATAAAGTGCACAGATATCGCAACGATCGCCGCCGTTGCGAGCATATCGAACACCTTGACCAGCCCTGTGGCAAAAAAGCATGCCGCCGCGCCCGGCCATCCCCACGTAAGCGCCGTATCATAAAAGCGCAGCTCCCATACGTTGTCCGCGGGTACGCCGCCGTGACGCAGAATGGTCAGCAGCGACGCGATCACCGTCGTTGCGATGATGCAGTACAAAATCGTCGTCAGGATGCGGTGACGCAACGTTTTGTGCTCCCGGCGCATATTGATGCCCACAATGATCGCCACCGCCGCGCCGGATGCAAAATAAAGGATCGAGCTTGCGTCAAATGAGGTGACGGCAATAAAAAAGTTGTCCACCAGCGCGATCAAAATTCCCGCCGCCGGTTCCAAAATGATCGTTGCAAGCGCCGTACCCGGCACGTCCAGCCAGAAGGGAAGCCCCAGCGTTGAGGCAAGCAGATAGAAAAGCTCGTTCATCAACGCGCAGATCACCATGACGGTGATGTAGCGCCATCTGTTGTCCCACACAAATCGTTTCATGCGTTCCCCTCCTTTTCCTCATCAGACAGGATGCGCTCCAGAACGGAGGTCTTTTCGTCCTCATCCGCAGCGTCCCGCTCCTTTTCCCTGCGGGCCTTATCGAGGTTGATCTCCTCTACAAAGCTGGCGGTGATGATGCCTGCGGGCAGCGCAATGACCGCAATGCCGAACAGCGACGAAACCATGCTGATCAGCTTGCCCGCGTCCGAGAGGGGATATACGTCGCCGTAGCCCACCGTGGTGAGCGCGGTTGTCGCCCAATAGAGCGCGTCAAAAAACGAATCGAAGGTCTGCGGCTCGTTCGTGAACATCAGCAGCGCGGAAACAAAAATGTAGAACACCGCGATGAGCACGACCGACCACAGCGTTTTTGCTTCCTTTTTGAAGGCATTCGCGATATACGAAAAGCTCTTTGAGTAATGAAACACCTTGAAGATGCGCAGCAGGCGCAGGATGCGGAACCCCTGCCCGAGAACGCCGAGCGACGGAAGCAGCGACACGAGGTCGATGAGCGCCATCGGCGTGACCGGATACAGCACGAATGCCCACGGCGCTTTGCGCCTGCTTGCGTAGTCGTACGTCATCCAACGAAACACATAGTCGAAAAATAAGATGTATACCGTGATCAGGTCGATCGTATCGATGACCTTGTTCGACTCCTTAAACATCAGCGGGCACACGCTCACAAGCGCAACCGTCATGATAAACACATCATAAAAGCGGCTGATTTTATCGCCTGCATCCGCCTTTTTGACGACCCGGTAAATAAATTCCCTCATTTCCCACCTCAGAACATATAGGCGCACAGCGGCATTACAAGGTTACCGACAAGCACGAGACACAGGACCGAATAAAACATCACCCGCCCGAACAGGCGTGCAAAATCACGATCCTCGAACTTATTGCGGATGCGGTTGATGTTGATGATGGAAATCGCTGCCATCAGGATCATCATGATATTCCAGATATTGACAAATTCCAGCAGGCCCATATCCAGCGCGTCCGGCACGAGGCTTGCCCCCACCATAATGTTTGTGACCGTACCAAACAATGCCGCCGGGATCATAGAAAGCGGGTCCACCCTGTGATAGGTGCAAATGAACAGGGTGATCATCACCCATGTGATCGTTCCGATGAGCGCGATGAAGCATTTTGCGTACAGGCCGCCGTTGGAACGGTTGATCTCTATTTCCGTCACATGCTCGGTGGTATAGGCCGCGTTTTTATATTGCGGATCGCCGTGCGTGCTGTTGTATTTCATGTCGAATACGCCCGTATCCATGCGCACAAAATCAAACCCCGCGACGGACAGATTGCTGTTGTATCCGCTTCCTTCCTTGTCCGGCACGATGTCGACCCGATCCACCGTATAGTTCGGCTCGATATAGATCTTCAGCTGATGTGATTCCAGCGGGAAACGCTTGGTCCAATAATTTTTGGTGACGGTCACGTCTATGCGCACGAGCTGATAGCAATGCCCGTTCACAAATTCTTCCTTCACCACCTCGCGTTTGTTGATCAGCCCCTTGTATACACGAAAATTATTCGCCATATCAAGTTCTTCATCGCCGTCCCAATTGAACCACACCATCATCTCGAGGCGAAAATTTGAACTTTTCAGAGATATTTCCTTGAGGTTTTCGATATATGTACCCACCGATACGATCGTTGCGCCCTCGTTCAGGCGGGCAATCTCTGCCACCACCTCCGGCGACGAATCAAAGGCGGTATCCCAATAATCGCCCTCCGCCATTTTATCGTTATACAGGGTAGCGCCTGTAAACCCGATGTATGCCCCCCCGATGATCAAAACGGCGAAAACGCCGCACAGCAAGCGTTTTAGCTGCCAGCCCTGCAAATCCTTCAGCTTCATAATTCCCCCAAAATCAAAATCTGTTTATCTGTCGCGATCTCTTTTGCCGCCAATATGGCAGCAAACCCTTTTTACAGCCCGAAACGCTGTTCCCGAAAAGAGAACAGCGTTTCGTTTTGCTTTTTCATGATAATTTTAGGAATGAAAAACCATTCCGTACAGCCAATTATGCGAGTTCCTGCTTTTTAGGCTTGATGAGGAACACCCACACAAGCGCCGCGATCGCCGCGCCGATCAATGGCCCGACAATGAACAGCCACACTTGATTCCACGCCTCTCCGCCAAGCAGCAGCGCCGGCCCGAAGCTTCTCGCCGGATTGACAGACGTCCCCGTGAGCGGAATGCCCATGATGTGCACAAACGCCAGTGTAAGACCGATCACGATGCCCGCCACCGAGCCCATTTTTTCGGACGCCGTTACACCGAGCACCACCAGCACGAACACAAAGGTGAGGATGATCTCGACAATCAGCGCGCCCGTCATATCGATATTGATATAAGACAACGCACCGAACCCGTCCGCGCCAAGACCCGCCTGTGTGATTCCGCCGAGTGCCGGACTCGAATTGACGATCACCGTCAATACACCCGAAGCCGCAATCGCCCCCAAAAACTGTGCGATCACATAGCCGATGAAATCTTTAAAGCTCATGCGCTTTGCAAGCAGCATCCCGAAGGAAACCGCCGGATTGATATGGCATCCGGATACGCTGCCGATACAGTATGCCATCGCAACGATGGAAAGACCGAACGCCAGAGCGATGCCCACAATGCCGGTTACGCCGCCGATCCCGCCTGAAAGCGCTGCCGTACCGCAACCGAACAGCACCAACACAAATGTGCCAATGAATTCCGCAACATACTTTTTCATAATTATGATACCTCCCTTGAAAAATGCAACCGATAATGATACCTGCCTTCTTAGGTAAACTATAGCTTATCTGATCGCGTCTTTCAAGCCTTTTCCCGCCTTAAACGCAGGAATTTTCGTTTCCGGCATGCGGATCTTCTCGCCGGTACGGGGGTTCTGCCCATCCCTTGCGGCGCGCTTGCGCACCTCAAACGTGCCAAAGCCCATAAACTGGACTTTTTCCTTCTTGACGAGCGCCGCCGTGATCTCCTCGAGCATTGCGTCCGTCACCGCTTCAACGTCCTTTTTCATCATTCCCGTTTTCTGCGCCACTTTGCCAACCAGTTCTTTTTTGTTCATGATTACTCCCCTTTTGCAATTGTTGTGTGCAACCTGACGCACAAAACAATATATACGTCGGTTACTTGTTTGTTCTTATTTTATTCATTAAAAAAGAAAAAGTCAATATACAGTGGATACTTTTCTGTTTTGTGTAAAAATTTTTCTGCTATTTCGCACCGCATTTTGCGGCTTTTTTTCATTCCATAGCTTCCTTAATTAAAAAAATCCAACTCTCAAGCCATTTTCAAGCGGCAAAGCGATTGTAAGTTCTGAAATGTTGTTGTATAATACTTCCAACGACGGAGGTTAGTAAATCGATTGAAAACGGCACGCATAAAAAAAAGTTCATTAAAGGACGAGCTCATCGAGGCAGGCATCAATTTTTTGAATGAACATGACGCCGAGGCGCTTACCATGCGTAAAATGGCCGATTTGTGCCACGTGACACCGCACGCGATCTACAATCACTTTAAAAATAAAGACGCGCTTTTGACCGCCATCAATGACCGGATTTTGGAGCGGCTCACGCTCCTTGCGATCGACGCACTCACGCGGGATTCCGCCGGACTGGCAGAAAAAATGGCGCGGTTTGCGGATCTGTATCTTGAGCAGATGGAGCGCTATCCTTATCACGTCACGAGGCTCAATACATTAAATACAGGCACGCCTCACCCGCACTATGAAATAGAACGGGATGGGGACCGATTGATTTATCGCGGCAAATACCCCGGCTTTCCGTCGCTGAAGACGCTGGACAAAATCTGCACGCTTCCGCCAATCGCTTTAAAGGGGCTTTTAAAGCTTGGACAGTTGGCAAGCCATTTGAAAAAACCGGCTTCCGAAATTGTTCTGAAGGAGGATGATCCCTCTGTCGCGCATAGCCAAATCATGCTGTTTTGCTTTTTCTCCGGCCTGCAAAGCGAGCTGCACAGCGGCCTGATCCCCGAACAGGGGCGGCACGAGACAATTCTTGCACTGATCAACACATTATTCAGGTATATCCTGTGAAAGGACCTTCCATGCCTCCACGGAAAAAGAACATCAAGGACAGCATCATCGAGGAAACGATCCGGCAGATTAAGGCCGTGGGACCGGACAAGCTTTCGCTGCGCAAGATTGCCGCGGCATGTGGGGTGACCCATGCAACTGCCTATAAATATTTTGAAAACAAGCAAGCGCTGATCAACGTATGCGGCGGATATGTCGCCGACAGGCTCAACGCTTATTTGAAGCGCAACGCGCGCAAAGAAGAAGAACCCTACGTCGGGCTGATGAAGGCATATGTACGCTATATGACCATGCATCCGCAATATCATTACCTGATCCATTTATGTCCCCTTACAAAAACCGCCGACCCCGGCTGGACGCGTGCGGAATTGGATCGCCGCTATACAGGCAATTGGGATGTGATCGAGGACTATCTTGTGCGCTGCGGTATCAAGGAGGAGGACTATGCGGACATCCTGACGCTTGTTTCCACCATCATAAACGGCCTGATTTCACTGCTTAATCGGCAGGCGCTGGTCTATAAGGGCGGCGATCCGACCGATCTTGTAGATGTTCTGATCCTCGAACCGCTCAACTTATATCCAAAGCCCGATCTGGTGTAGACACAATCGTCCGCGTTGAGCTGCTTTCTTTTTTTGGTGCGGGATGGTATAGTATTATCACATATTCGCATATCAAAAAGGGATGGTTCCGATGAAAGCAGTGTTTGGCGGCTTTTTGACCGCATTTTCTATGTATTCCGCACTCCCCATGCCTCAGCTTGCGTGGGATGCCCGCACGATGAAATACGCGATGGGCTTTTTTCCGCTTGTGGGCGTGCTGATCGGCGCGGTGGCGTGGCTGTGGATGTGGGTGTGCGGCATTTTTTCCTTAAACGGCATATTATGCGCGGCAGTGGTGACGGCGCTGCCCGTGCTTTTGTCCGGCGGCATCCACATCGACGGGCTCATCGACACAGGCGACGCGCTCGGCTCGCATCAGAGCATGGAGCGGCGGCTGGAAATCCTCAAGGATTCGCACGCGGGTGCGTTCGGCGTGATTTTTTGTGCCATATACCTTCTTCTCACCTTTGGCTTTGCGGCACAGCTGGCGGCCCGTCCGCAGAATATTCTGATCGTTTGCTGCGGATATGTGCTCGCGCGGGGATTTTCCGCTTTTTGTGTGGTGTCGCTGCGGCTTGCGCGGAACACCGGCCTTGCGCACGCGTTCGCGGACGGCGCGGACAAAAAAGCGGTGCGTCTCGTCAGCATATTGTGGATCATGCTGGCGATGGCCTGCATGCTCTTATTGAATCCGCTTTGCGGGGCGATCGCTTCACTCCTCTGCTTTGTGTGGTTTCTACTCTTCCGCCGCCTCTGCTATAAAAAGTTCGGCGGTCTTACGGGCGATCTCGCGGGATTTTTGCTGTGCGTCACCGAATGCATCGTGCTCGCGTGCGCGGCAATTTTGTGAGTTTTCCATATGCCAAAGCGTTCTTTTTCACAACGATAAAAGGGAGAGCCCGAACAGCTCTCCCTTTGCTTTTTCATACGTTCAGCCCGCTTTTGCTTCTTCCTCGTTCAGCTCCTTGGCAAGCTTGATGTGAAGCTTGCGCTCGAGGTCCTTGATCTTGGAATGCTCGCGCGGCGTGATGAGCGTATACGCCCTTCCATCCTTGCCCGCGCGCCCCGTTCTGCCGATGCGGTGCACATAATAATCCGGCTTATCCGGCACATCGTAATTGATGACCAGATCGATTTTCTCGATATCGATTCCGCGCGCCGCGACATCCGTCGCGATGAGCACCTTTGTCTTTCCTTTGCGGAAGGTATTCATGATGGTGTCGCGTTCCTTTTGCCGCATGTCCCCGTGCAGGCAGGAGGACGCAAATCCTCTGTCATTGAGCTCCTTTTGCAGCTCCTTCACCTTGCGCTTGGTGTTGCAAAACACAAGCGTTAAGCGAGGCGCGCATCGTTTGATAATGCCGCACACCGCATTCGATTTCCGCTTCGTTTGCATATAAGCCTGCTTCACCGTCTCCACGGGCTTATTCTGCGCGCCGACCTCGATGCGCACCGGGTCCTTCTGGAACTGCGTTGCGATCGCGGTCACTTCCTTGTTCATCGTCGCCGAAAACAGCATGGTTTGCCTGTTTTCCGGCACGGAAGACAAAATTTCCTTCATATCGTCACGGAACCCGTAATCCAGCATTTCATCGGCCTCGTCCATCACCACGGTGCGCACGTTTTTGAGCTTCAGCACGTTCCTGCCAATCAAATCCTTCAATCGTCCGGGGGTTCCCACCACGATCTGCGCGCCGCCGCGCAGCGCCTTGATCTGCACGCCTACGGGCTGTCCGCCGTATACGCTCACCGTCCGCACACCGCGCAGATGCTTCGACAGTTCCGCCGCGACCTTTGCGGTTTGCATGGCAAGCTCACGCGTCGGGCACAGAATGAGCGCCTGTACCTTTTTGTTCGGCGGAAAAATGTTCTCCATGATGGGAATCATAAACGCCGCAGTTTTTCCGGTTCCCGTCTGTGCCAGACCGATCAGGTCCTTCTTTTCGAGCAGCGCATCCAGCGCCTGTTCCTGAATGGGTGTGGGCTTTTTGTAGCCGATGCTGCGAAGCGTGCCGTTCATTTCTTTGGATAGTTTTTCTGAAAAATTCAAATAATACCTCTTTCTTGATCAAGCGACAAAAAAACAAAGACTTTGCCTTTTCAAAGCAAAATCTCGCGATAATCCACTTTGTATGACGCAACGAATCAATATTTTCTGATACGCTTGAATGTCCCGTTGTTTGCGGGGTCCACTCTGCTTGCACAGGCTCATTCCTGTGCGGGTGTATCAATAAATACCTGCTGTCAGCGTTTTTGTTCCGTCTTTCTGCCAATCCGTTATACTTATAAATACTGTTGCAGTATACCACACTTTTCTATTCAATACAACACAATCTAAAAAACGCCCTATCACTACACGGGGGCTGTCTCAGCAATCATTCTTTATGCAAAACAGCCCTTCCTATTTTTTTAATCTCTTGCTTGATTTCTTCCCGCCACTTTCGAGCGGTGGAATAACCAATATTCAAAACTGAAGCGATCTCTTTCAACGTCATATGCTGCTGCATGAGCAGCAATAACAAACTGCGTTTTTTCAAAGGCAGCGAATTTCCATATTGTTTCAAATCGATCTCCCACTCACACAAACTATAATTATTATTGCCGTCTGAAGTATTAAGTGCATCTATGATCTCGACAAAATTTGGTTCTATCTTTTTCTTCCTGTAATAGTCTATGATCGTATTCATAGCAATGCGAAATATCCATGACTTGAATTTGGTCAACACCAAAAGGCTATCGCGATTCGTGATTGCTTTTATTGCGGTCTGCTGCAAAATATCTTCCACATCATTTTTGTTATAGATATGGCAATATACATACTTTGATAATGCAGCAAAATTCTCTATCCATTTTTGTTCAAATTGCTCAATCTGCATATTTGCTTCGCCTTTTTATTTTCCGACTATTTCAAACATGTCAATCACACCGCTGATTTGGCTTTGTGATAAATTCTCTATCGTGATCACAAGCTCAATATCATCAATGAGCGCGCTGCCCTGCAAAGTTTTATCCGTATAAACATAATAGAAATCACCTATCTCCGTTGTTTCAATCTGGGCCTTCCCCTGATAATTGTATGATATCGAACCGCCATGGAGTGCGTTGGTTTGTAGGGTAACGATCCGAATATCATCATACCGATACACGCATTCCAATATTCCTTCGGCATTCCATTTGCCCATTTCAAACGACCGATCTGCATTCCTCATCCCAACGAAATAGGGTAGGTCCTCACTTATACTTGCATAAGAATCATACATTTTGTCACGGTTCATTTCTGAAGCAGATTCATGATCTGACGACGGCGCCGCCGTAATATTTGAAAAATAATTAGGAGTATATTCTATTACCATTTCCTGTGTGGCCGGGTTGAAAAGCTCTCTAATCCTCCAAATTACTTCAATCGCAAAAGTTCTTGCGCCGGGCACGAAGAAAAAAATACCGAATAGCATAATAGCAACCCCTGCAATATAAACGAATTTGGCAATAGGTCGTTTGTTTCGTTTCTTTCCCTTGATTGTCGAATAAGATATTGATTCACCCTCATCATTCGGAAGATACTCGTACGCGTGCTTCCATTCAATCGAGTCATAATTTTCGTCCCACAATGACTTGCTTGCAGCACTTTGCACTGATTTAAAAAACTTGCCGTTCATAACCAACATCTCTTTTCACTTTATTTTGTATATATGACGTAAAAGCAATGTGCGATTGCTACTTTTTTCAATTGCTTATTACAATTTTCTTGTTTTTCAGCATAACATAAATAGCATTTTTTTTAAAATAAAAAAAGGCGCCGCTTCTTGATAAGCGGCACCCCTTTTTCAAGCATAAGTATTTCCGTTTTAGAAACGTCCTACGCCGACCTGTAATTATTTTTCTTCTGCAAGGCCTTTGTAGTAAGCGTAACGTTCCTTCGCTTCCTCTTCAGACTTCTTGAAGAGTTCATCTGCCTGCTCCGGGAAAATCTTCTTCAGCGATTTGTAGCGCGTCTCGCTCATGATGAAGTCCTGGAAGCTCGCCGTAGGCTCTTTGGAATCAAGTGTGAACGGATTCTTACCTTCTTCCTTGAGGAGCGGGTTGTAGCGATAAAGCTGCCAGTAGCCCGCGTCCACAGCGCGTTTTTCCTCGTGCTGCGTCTTGCCCATATCGATGCCGTGGTTGATGCACGGCGCGTAAGCGATGATGAGCGACGGACCCGGATATGCTTCCGCTTCCTGCATGGCCTTCAAAAGCTGGCCCTGATTTGCGCCCATCGCGACGCTTGCAACATAGACATAGCCATACGTCATCGCGATCGCGCCGAGGTCTTTTTTCTTGACCTTTTTACCGGACGCCGCGAATTTCGCAATGGAACCGGTGGGCGTCGCCTTGGAAGCCTGACCGCCTGTGTTGGAGTAAACCTCCGTATCCATCACGAGGATATTGACATCCTCGCCGGACGCAATCACGTGGTCGAGGCCGCCGTAGCCGATGTCGTACGCCCAGCCGTCGCCGCCGAACACCCACACGGATTTCTTGATGAACAGATCCTGCTGATCGAGAATCGCCTTGCAGGTTTCGCACTTGTCCGCAACCTTCTCGAGCGCCGCCGCGAGATTCGCGGAAGCCGCCTTGGATTCCTCGCCGAGGTCCGCGACCGCGAGCCACGCCTTCATGGCTTCCACGACCGCCGCATCTTTTTCACCGTCTGCGTCGATCGCTTCTTGTACCTGTGCCTTCAACGCATTGCGGCGCGCCGTGAACGCGAGGTTCATGCCATAGCCGAATTCCGCGTTGTCTTCAAACAGCGAGTTTGCCCAAGCCGGGCCCTTGCCCTCGTCGTTGACCGTATACGGGCACGTCGGAGCGCTGCCGCCATAGATGGACGAGCAGCCCGTCGCGTTGCCAATCACCATGCGGTCGCCGTAAAGCTGTGTGACGAGCTTGACATACGGCGTTTCGCCGCAGCCCGCGCAAGCGCCGGAGAACTCGAACAGCGGTTTTAAATACTGGCTTTCGGGTACGAGGTTCTTCTTTACCTCGATCTTCGGCTCTGCAAGCGCCGCCGCAAATTCCCAATTTGCCGCCTGCGATTTTTCCATTTCCGCAAAGGGCTTCATGATGAGCGCCTTTTCCTTCGCCGGGCAGACATCCGCGCAGTTTCCGCAGCCCGTGCAATCGAGCGGGGAAACCTGAATGCGGTAGCTATAGCCGTCTTTGCCGCGCGCCGCCTTTGTTTCATAACCCGCCGGCGCGTTCTTCATCGCCGCTTCGTCCGCAAGGAACGGGCGGATCGCCGCGTGCGGGCAAACGTACGAGCACTGGTTGCACATGATGCACTTGTCGATCTGCCATTCGGGCACATTGACCGCAATGCCGCGTTTTTCATACTTCGTGGTGCCCACCGGCACAAAGCCGCGCGGATCGAACGCGGAAACCGGAAGCTCGTCGCCCTTCTGGATGAGGATCGGGTGTACCACGTCACGGAAATAATCGTCGTTCGGGATCGCCACGCAAGCAGCGCCGTCGGTCGTGGTCGCCCAGCTTTCCGGGTACTTCACTTCCTGCACCGCCATGCCGGCGTCCACAGCCTTGTAGTTCATGTTCACGATCTCGTCGCCCTTCTTGCCGTAGGTCTTCTTGATCGCTTTTTTCATATAATCGATGGCATCCGTCTCCGGAATGATGTTCGCGATCTTAAAGAACGCGGACTGCATGACCATGTTGGTCCTGCCGCCGAGGCCGATCTCGCCCGCGATCTTGATCGCGTCGATGTTGTAGAATTTCAGCTTCTTTTTGGCGATGATGTTCTTCATAACCGCCGGAAGCTCTGTCTCCATTTCCGCGTCGCTCCACGGGGAGTTCAGAAGGAACGTGCCGCCCTCCTTGATGCCCTCGAGCACGTCGTAGCGGATGACATAGGACGGATTATGGCACGCCACCATATCCGGCTGCGTGATGAGGTACGCCGACTGGATGGGCGATTTTCCGAAGCGCAGATGCGAAATGGTGATGCCGCCGGATTTCTTGGAGTCGTAGGAGAAGTATCCCTGCGCGTACATATCCGTGTGGTCGCCGATGATCTTAATGGAGTTTTTGTTCGCGCCCACCGTTCCGTCGGACCCAAGGCCGTAGAACTTCGCGCTGAACATGCCCTGCGGGGAAGAATCGATCTCGTCCTTCAATTCAAGGGACGTGTTCGTCACGTCGTCCTTGATGCCCACTGTGAAGTGGTTCTTGGGCGAAGCAGCCTTCATGTTGTCGAAAATCGCCTTGACCATCGAAGGCGTATATTCCTTGGAGCCGAGACCATAGCGGCCCGCGAGAACCTTGATGATCCTGCCCGCTTCGAAGAGCGCGGTCACAACGTCTTCGTAGAGCGGCTCGCCGAGGCTGCCCGGTTCCTTGGTTCTGTCGAGCACCGTCACCGTCTTCGCCGACGCCGGGATCGCGTCCACAAACGCGCTCGCGTCGAACGGACGATACAGACGGACCTTCACGAGGCCGTATTTTTCACCCTGCGCGTTCAGATAGTTGATCGCTTCTTCCGTCACATCGCAACCCGAGCCCATCGCGACAACAACGTGCGTCGCGTCCGGCGCGCCCACGTAATCGAACAGATGATACTGTCTGCCGAACTGCTTCGCGAATTCGTTCATCGTTTCCTGAACGATCGCGGGGGTAGCCACATAATACTTGTTCGCCGCTTCCCTGTTCTGGAAGTAGATATCCGGGTTTTGCGCAGTACCCTGCTGATGCGGATGCTCCGGATTCATGCCCCTTGCGCGGAATTCCGCAATCGCCTTTTTGTCGGCCATCTCCGCGAGCTTGTCGTACTCGAGCATCTCGATCTTGGACACCTCATGAGAGGTTCTGAAGCCATCGAAGAAGTGCACAAACGGCACCTTCGCCTTCAGCGTGGAAAGATGCGCGACCGCAGCCATATCCATCGTTTCCTGCACTGAAGCGGCAGCCAGCATGGCAAAACCGGTCTGGCGCGCAGCCATCACATCGGCATGGTCGCCGAAAATGGAAAGCGCGTGCGCGGCAAGCGCTCTGGCGGAAACGTGGAACACCGCCGGAAGAAGCTCGCCGGAAATTTTATACATGTTCGGGATCATCAGCAGCAGGCCCTGAGAAGCCGTGAACGTCGAGGTGAGCGCGCCCGCCGAAAGCGAACCGTGCACC
Source organism: uncultured Christensenella sp. (assembly GCA_964438705.1). Classification (GTDB taxonomy): domain Bacteria; phylum Bacillota; class Clostridia; order Christensenellales; family Christensenellaceae; genus Christensenella. The sequence goes on from CAYTKQ010000013.1 coordinate 32,734, forward strand.
GCGCCCGCAGCACCCGCTTCGGACTGCAGCTCGGAAATCTGCATCGTCTGCCCAAAAATGTTCTTTCTTCCTGCCGCGGCCCATTCGTCGCAGGACTCCGCCATCGGCGAGGAAGGCGTGATCGGATAAATCGCGCCGACGTCGGAAAATGCATATGCGACGTGTGCGGCGGCGGTATTCCCGTCAATTGTTTGTTTTGCCATGTTTCATGACCTCCTAAAATTTATTTCATATGTTAAATACTCGCAACAGTATAATTATAGTATCCGCGCCACCCAAAAGTCAAGGAATACAACCCGATCCCCCGCGCTTTTCCCAATTTTAAGCGCGACGCGCCGCACGCGCCTGTTTTATCCTTATGTACGGACAAATTTGCGCAAAAAAAGACGGCACTGCCGTCTTAAACTTCCTGCCCCGCGCGCGACGCCTCCGCTGTCGTTTTGCGGGGCTCATGCACCCGCACAAGCGGCGCTTTTTTGTAGAGCCGCTTGAAGGGCTTGCGCTCCTCCTGCGGGACGATGGGCTTGCCGTGGAATGAAATATTATAAAATTCGCTTTGAAGCTGCGTGATATCCGCCCGGTCTTCAAAATAGGCCTCCACCAGCGTGATGCGCCTGACTGCAAGCGCGACCGCGTCCGCAAGAAGGCCGAAATAAAAATCATAATCGTAAAGCCCTTCGTAGGTCTCGATGGGCTGGTAGAGCATGGTCTTCATTTTCAGCTGGGATACGATGTTGTAAAGCCACAGCCTGCGCAAGTCCTTTTTGGTGGGCTGGGATACGAGGCCGTTATAATATTCATAATATTTACTTGCCTTCGTATAAGGCGCATCGTCCACCTTCAGCCCGGGGAACAGATAGGATATGTGCTTATAAAACGCGTCGATCTCGCCCGTATCCACAAAAATATCCCGCGCAAACCGCTGCTTGTCGAACGCATACGCATCCACGCCGTCCTTTTTTGCGTACAGAATATCGAGCGCGCATTCCAGCGTGTTGTGCGTAGACATCGGCTTGGTTTGCTTGTTGATCCACGGGTGCAGGAGCATATCCAGGCAATAATGCGTGATGTAACCAAAAAAATAGCTTTTGAGCACATCGCTGCCCTGCCGTTTGATGTATTCCGCGCTCTCGCAAAAAAAACGCTGCGGGCGGGTGTAGTGAAGCGCCCATCCCAGCATTTTCTGCTTCGACCCGCACAAAAAAAAGTAAAATTTATACAGCAAAAAGATATCCCCGCCCTGCGAGCCGGAATAATAGGCGTTCAGGTTCCCGGTGATGAGCCGCCTTGCCTCAGCGTCTTGCAGCCCTTCCAGAATATGATCCGCAGCGATCTTGTGCGTCAGCGTTGTGGGCATCTTACATCAATTCCATCGCTTCCATACTGGAGGTGTATAAAAAACATCCCGGCTCGTGCGCTTCAAGTATCCCGATGCTCTGCATAAAGGATTCCACCATCGTCGGGCCTACAAACACGAAGCCGTACCCCTTGAGGGACGCAAGCATAGCCTTTGTGCGCTTGAAAGAATATACATATTTAAAGAAGCTCCCGTATTCAGCGATCACGCGCATAACCGCGCGCGCGTTTTCGCGCACCGCAAATATCTTGGCACGGTTGCGGATGATATCCTTGTCGCTCAGCAGGGATTCCAGGTAATCGTCCTTGAGGCCCGCGCACCGCTCGATGTCAAAGCCAAAAAACGCTCTCCTGAACGCGTCGCGCTTTGCAAGCACCGTCCTCCACGATAGTCCGGCCTGAAAGCTTTCCAGACAAAGCTTTTCAAACAGCGCCGTATCGCTCGTTTTGATCCTCCCATATTCGTTGTCGTGATACTCCTTGAGCAGCGCGTCCACGACCCAGCCGCACCGCTTTTTTTGATTCATAAACTTTTCCATAAAACATATATTACCACATTTTCCTTCCATTATGGTAAAATTATATTGAATTTACAGAAATTTAAGAAAGGCATCTTATCATGAAGGAATTTTGGAGCGACAAGGCAAAAAGCCTTGCGCCTTATACGGCAGGCGAACAGCCGAAGGAACAACTCATCAAGCTCAACACCAACGAGAACGCCTACCCGCCGAGCCCAAAGGTCTTAGAGGCGGTCATGCAGGCGGCGGAGCGGCTGCGGCTGTATCCTGACCCCAATGCCGACGCGCTGCGCGGGGCCATTGCCGCCTATCACAATGTGCAGCCGTCTCAGGTGTTTTGCGCAAACGGTTCGGATGAAGCGCTTGCGCTGTGCTTTGCCGCGTTTTTCGCGAACGGGCCGGACGGCGGGGGCGGATGGTTCCCGAATGTCTCCCGCGCGTACGGCGTGAAGGTGCCCGACGTGACGTACAGCTTTTATCCCGTGTGGGCAAAGCTGTTTGACGTTTCCCTTGAGACCGTTCCGCTGCGTGACGACTACACGGTGGATGTGGAAAAAATGTGCCATGGGGCGGGCGTGGTGCTCGCAAACCCCAACGCGCCCACCGGCGTTGTTTTGCCGCTCCAGAGGCTGATCGAGATCATCGAGCACACGAACGGCGTGGCCCTCATCGACGAAGCCTACGCGCCTTTTTGCGGCACAAGCGCCATCCCGCTCATCAAGGATCACGAAAACGTCGCCGTGGTGCGCACCCTTTCCAAGGGCCACAGCCTCGCAGGGCTGCGCGTGGGTTATGTGATCGCAAACGAGAACCTGATCGCCGCCCTCAACACGGTGAAGGACAGCTTCAACTCCTACCCGCTTGACGCGCTTGCGCAGGCGGGCGCAATAGCTGCCATCGAGGACGCGGCCTATTATGAAAAAACGGCGCTTCAGATCATCGACACGCGCATTGATTGCGTCGGCGAGCTTTGGAAGCTGGGCGTTTCCTGCCTCCCCTCCGAAGCGAATTTCCTGTTCGTGCGCTTCGCCGATGCGCCGGGCATGATGCGCGCGCTGCGTGAGCGCGGCATCCTTGTGCGCCACTTCGACGGCCCGCGCACCAAGGATTTCCTCCGCGTAACGATTGGTACGCGAGAGGAAATGGACGCGTTCCTTGCGGCGGTAAAGGAGGTTTTGCAATGAAGATCGGCGTTGTGGGGCTGGGGCTCATCGGCGGTTCCCTTGCCCGCGCATTCAAGCAGTTTACCCCGCATACGGTGTGCGGCTCAGACCAAAACCCCGGCGTGGTGAAGGCGGCGTACACCGCCGGCGCGATCGACTGCGATACGGATATATCGGGCTGTGACGTGATATTTGTGTGCCTGTATCCGCGCGACTGCGTTTCCTATATGCTGAACACAGAATTCAAACAAAACGCCGTGGTGACGGATATTTCCGGCGTGAAACGCTTCGTGGCAAACGAGGTGTCCGCCTCCCTTAAGGCACGCGGCGTGCGCTATGTGGGTTCGCACCCCATGGCCGGACGCGAGCTGAGCGGCTTTTTCAACAGCGACGCGGAGCTGTTTCGCGGGGCCAGCTTCATCATCACGGAGGACGAAACGACGGACACGGACGCGATCGATACGCTTTCCTCCCTCGCGAAAGAAATCGGCTGTGTGCGCGTCACCCGCTGTTCCGCAAAAAAACACGACGAGGTCATTGCCTACACCTCCCAGCTTGCGCATGTTGTCTCCAACGCCTATGTGAAAAGTGAGGCGTCTCAGGAATTCAGCGGATTTTCCGCCGGAAGCTTCATGGACCTCACACGCGTCGCCAAGCTCAACCCCGCCATGTGGGCGGAATTGTTCATTGAGAATGGGGACGAGCTTTTAAAGGAGATCGACGAACTGCAAAAAAATGTGAGTGCGCTGCGCGATGCGATCGCTGCGCGGGACGAAGAGACGCTGCGCGCGCTCCTAAAGGACGGCAGCGACAAAAAAGAACGTTTGAACGGAGAATATAAATGAAAAAAATGATATTGGCCCTGATATTAGCCGCCGCTCTCTTCTTTGCGGCGTGCGCGCCTGTGCAGCAAGCTGGTTTCGACGGCGAAGCCCTGCAAGCCGCAAGCAAGGAATATACGCAAAACATGATCGACGGGGATTTTGAGGCCGTTGCAAAACATGTCGCACCGTCAATGTCCGCGCAGCTCAGCGCCGACGTGCTGAAAAAGGGCTGGGATGAAACGGTCGCCCCGCTCGGCGAATTTGAAAAGATCACGCGCGTGGATTTTTCATCGAACGGCAATGCTGCCTTTGCTGTCGCAGTCTGCAATTATGCGCATAAGGCGATCACGGTGCAATATACCTACAACCCGCAGGGCGAGATCACCGGCCTGTGGATCACTTATGCGCCCAAGGTTGTTGAAGCGGAAAACACGGATGCGTACACGGAAGCAGACGTGCGCATCGGCACCAATCAGCCGCTTTCCGGCATCCTTACCCTTCCGCGCGATGTGGAAAATCCGCCCGTGGTGGTGATGGTCCATGGTTCGGGCGCGCAGGATATGAACGAAACGGTGGGCACGGCGGGGAACAAACCTTTTGCGGAGATCGCGCATGGGCTTGCGGAGCGGGGCATCGCCTCCCTGCGCTACAACAAGCGCACCGCGCAGTATCCAAACGAACCGGCAGACCCAAAAAATCTCACCATCCAGTATGAGGTGCTCGACGACGCGGCGGCGGCTGTGGCGCTGCTTAAGGAGACGCAGGGCGTGGACGCATCGCGCATCTACGTCTTGGGCCACAGCTTTGGCGGCATGCTCGCGCCCAAAATCGCGCAGGACGGCGATCTTGCGGGGCTCATCTCACTTGCGGGCTCGCCGCGCAGCCTGCTCGATATCATGCTCGATCAGAACGAAGCGGCGGTGGCCGCCGGAATGGGCACGGAGCAAGACCTTGAACAGGCAAAAACGATGATCGATCAAGCGCGCAATGCCAAGCAGGGCGACCTCTCCGTAATGCTTGGCGCAACGGGCAATTATTGGTATACCCTAAACCAAATCGATACACCCGCCATCGCTTTGTCTCTTGATATGCCCATGCTGTTTTTGCAGGGAGAAGCGGATTTTCAGGTGTCGCCCGAACAGGATTTTGGCGCGTGGCAGGCCCTGTTTGCAGGCAAGCAGAATGCCACCTTCCTTTCCTATCCCGGCCTTTCGCACTTTTTCACCCCCGCCGGCCCCACGAACACGGCAGCGGATTATGATGCGCCGTTTGCTGTGGATACGCAGGTCGTTGCGGATATTGCAGAATGGATCGATGCACATTCGTAAAAAAAAATCGGCTTTCGTTACCACTGTATATATCGAATTTCTTTTGATATTGCGGGTTTCGATTGATATGTAATCTCTTTTCAAGTATAATAAAATCATTGCACACAAATGAAACGGAGGCACGCACAGCATGACGGAACAAAAGACCAATAAAGTACGCATTGTGCTGGCCTTGGCAGTACTGCTGTGCATCGTCTTGGTTCTGATCTATGGCGGCAGCGCCCCCTATCCTTCCTACAGCGGGACAGACGGGGCGCAAAGCGCGTTTGATTCCAACTGGACGTTTACTGCAAACGGCGAAACCAAAACGCAGAGGCTGCCGATCACCGTACATCCTGGGGATGGGAGCGGTATTCTATTTGAAAACAGCATTCCCGCAGAACGTGAGGCGGACGCGGCACTGTGCGTCAATTTTTATAACGCTCCTTTTATCGTCTATTTTAACAAAGAGCAAATTTATTCCTACGGGCTCGATGCGGCTGCGGCAGGATACAAAAGTGTGGGAAACGGCTTCCACGTGATCCCTCTGCCCGTGGGCGGCGGCACGGTGCGTATCGAGATTCCCCCCGCGTTGGATTCTCCGAATACGATTTTTTCCTCAGCATACCTCATGCCCGGCGTTGCATTTCTGGATATGTTTGTGCAAAACAACATTCTGACGATCATTGCCGCCATGATCCTTTTCTCTATTTTCATCTATATTCTGGTGGCCCGGCATGCGCATTCCACAGAGGGCAGCGTATTTTCTCTTTCGTTTCTTTGCATATGCGCGGCACTCTGGATCGTCACACGTTCGGGCCTTCTCCAATTTTTTACACGCAATCTGATCCTGATTGATGCGCTTGATTTTCTGTTGTTTCTGCTTTTGCCCATCGCTGTGCTGCAGTTTGTGCAGCATCGCCTGCGCCTTAAGGACCGCAAACTTGTTTTTTGCTCTGCGTTGAGTGTCGGCTTTTTGATTGTTTCTTCCGTGCTCCATGTGCTGCGCATCGTGGATTTCACGCAATCTTTGTTTGTGTTCCACATGATCCTGGTTTTGGATTTCATTTGCATTTTGCTCAGCGTATTTCGCACCAAAGGGCGGCAGGATCTTCGCTTAAACGTACTGCGCACCGGCGTAGTTTTTCTTGTGAGCGGTGCGTTTATCGAGCTTCTTTCCTATTATTTGATCTCTTTTGATTTTTTGCAGCTTTCTCTGCTTGAAATTTCCATGCTCGTCTTTACAGTCTGCATGCTCTATGTGTGGAGCGGAGAGACACGCCACATCGTAGAGCAGCTATCCCGACAGGCGGTATTTCACAAAATGGCGTATACCGATGAACTGACCGGCCTTCTCAATCGTGCCGCGTTTGAGCGGGATACGGAGGATCTGCACTATCGCGAGAATAAACCCCTTTATCTATTCATGATCGACCTCAACGAACTGAAAAAGATCAATGATACGCAGGGACATGAAGCGGGCGACATATTTATCCGGAACAGTACGGAAGCGCTTAGGCAAGCCGTAGGGGAAAAGGGCAGCCTGTTCCGCTTTGGCGGGGATGAATTCATCATCCTGCTGCCCGGCGGCGATTTGGAGGCCGCTGCGCTCTACCGCGATTTACAGCCCTACATGTGCCCGAACGACGGATCGCTGCGCCCCAGTCTTTCGGTCGGATATGCGGCGTTCGACCCGTCCGACATAAGCATCCGCTCTGTGCTTCGGCGTGCGGATAAGCGCATGTACCGATTTAAAAGCAAAATGCATGAGGCGAATCATTAAGCCGACTGCACCATAAATATCCAAACAAAAAAACAGGTTCTCGCCTGTTTTTTTGTTTCACTTATTATAAGGAATATTTTTTATTTATACATCGGCCCGTAGGTCTCGCACGCGCGGTAATCCGCGCCTTCCCTGTCCTGTGTGCCGAACGCGTTCCACGCGGCCGGGCGGAACAGACGCTCGTCGCTTACGTTGTGCATACTCACCGGAATGCGCAGCATGCTCGCCAGCGTGATCAGGTCCGCGCCCACATGCCCGTACACCGACGCCCCGTGGTTCGCTCCCCAGTTTGCCATCACCGAATACACGTCCGTAAACGCGCCCTCACCCGTCAGCACAGGCGCAAACCATGTGCACGGCCAGCCCGGATCGGTTCTGTCCCAAAGGATCTTGTTCACATCCTCCGGAAGCTCCACCGTGTAACCCTCCGCGATTTGCAGCACCGGCCCGAGGCCCTTCACGAGGTTTAACCTCGCCATGGTGATGGGCATGCCGCCCTTTGTCTTGAAGGTTGAGCTGAAACCGCCTCCACGGAAATAGCCGAGGTTTCCGGGCGTCCACTTTGTCGCATCGAGGCACTTCTGCGCCTCCGCCTCGCTGATCTCCCAGTAAGGCTTCATTGCCGGTTTTCCGTCCTTCATCTGCTCGCCCGTGCCGTCGAGGCTCGACGCGCCCGAGTTGATCAGGTGGATGATGCCGTGCTGCGCATAGCCGGTCAGCTCCTTGCCCGTCACGCGCTTCACTGCCTCCGGACTCCAGTACGTCCGCACGTCAGAGAAGATCGCCGCCGTGTTCGTCACCAGATGCCCAAACAGCATCGCCACGCCGTTTAAGCAGTCGTTCTCCGTCGCCACCACCAACGGCTTGCGAATGCCGTTCCAGTCGTAGCTCGAGCACAGGATCGACTCCATGAAGTCGCCGTTCGGCATGAAGTCCGTCCACTGACGCTGACCCTGGAACCCCGCCGCGATCGCGTTGTTTCCGTTGCCTTCCTCGTTCCAGCCCGCCTTCTTCACGTTCTCGTTCCCGAGCATCATATCCCGCACGATCATCGCCATCTTCACGCAATATTCCCACTCCGCGTCGTGCTTTTCCTTGCCCGTGCCGTTCTCGCCGTTGTAGATGTCGTCGTTTTCCTTGCAGTTCTCGCGCACCCACTTGATCGCGCGCTCGTATTCTTCCTTGTCGTAGATCTCATTCTCCACGCGCCGGATGATTTCGCTCATGTCCTTGTATTCGCACCGCATCCCCAGATATTCCTCGAAGAAATCCGGGTTCACCATGCTCCCCGCGATGCCCATCGCCACATTGCCGACAGACAGGTACGATTTTCCCTTCATTTCGCCTACGGCGACCGCCGCGCGCGCAAACCGCAGGATCTTTTCCGCCACGTCCTCCGGGATGTTTTCGTCCGTCGCGTCCTGCACGTCATGCCCGTAGATCGAGAACGCCGGTATGCCCTTTTGCGCGTGTGCCGCAAGCACCGCCGCCAGATACACCGCGCCCGGACGCTCCGTCGCGTTCAGACCCCAGATCGCCTTGGGCGTCGACGGGTCCATGTCCATCGTTTCGCTGCCATAGCACCAGCACGGCGTCACCGTCAGCGTCGCGCACACGCCTTCCTTTTCAAACTTTTCACGGCACTTCGCCGCTTCCGCAAATCCGCCGATCGTGCCGTCTGCGATCACGCACTCCACAGCGTTTCCGTCTTCGTCATATACATTCTCGCCGATCAGCTTCGCCGCCGCGCGCGCCATGCGCATCGTCTGATCCTCCAGGCTTTCCCTGATCCCTTTTTCACGGCCGTCGATCGTCGGCCTGATCCCGATTTTTACCATTTCACACACACTCCTTTTTGTTTTGTTCAATCCAGATGGAAGACCTCTTCCATCTCTGCCCAAAGCTCACCTTCCTTCGCCGAATCCACCGGCTGCTGGCACGGATTGCACTCCGCCCACCACCGCTGTGTTTCAGCGTCCTCCGCCATTTTGGCCATGTCTGCTTCATAATCGGGACCTATATATTCATAGTAGGAATAAAGGTACCCATCGCGCAGATAGATCGAATAATTTCTGATGTTGCACTTTTTGATCATGTCCAGCACACCCGGCCACGGATTTGCGTGCAGCTCCTTGTAGTATGCCTCTTTTTCCGGGCGCACCTTCAACACCTGTCCATACCGCTTCATTTGAATCCCTCCCATTTTTCAAACTTCCTTTGCCGCCTCAAACAGCGCTTCGATGTTCTCCGGCTTCACATCGGGCATGATGGCCTCGTGGCTCGGCGAGAGCACCAGACCCGTCGGGAAAAGGCTGCGCAGCTCGCGCACCTTGCTTTTGATGTCCTCCGGGCTGCCGTTCACGAGAAGGTCCTGCGTGTCTACGCCGCCGCAAAACGCGCCCATATCGCCAAAGTCACGCTTGATGCGGTCGGGCTGCATGCCCTCCGCAAGCGCCTGAATGGGGTGCACCACGTCAACGCCCGCCTCAAACAAATCGGGAATGATCTCGCTGATGGCGCCGCACGAATGGTAGATGACCTTGAGGCCATATTCCTTCGCCTGCGCAACGAGCCGCTTCGCGCCGGGGATGATGAAATCGCGCACCATCTGGGGCGAAAGCATGAGGCTGCGCTGGCTGCCCATGTCGTTGCCGATCAATACGGCGTGCATTCTGCCCTTTGCCGCCTTGTAAAATATTTCGTTAGCCTTTAAATAGAATTGCACGATCTTTTCATCCACCGCGCGGTAGAGATCGGGATTCGCGATCATGTTCATCATCGCGTTTTCCATGCCGAACGCCGCGCAGGTGTCCTGAAAATGCGCCGACCACGCCATACCCAAAATCGCCTTGTCTTTAGGTACATTCTGGAACAAATTTTCGCACGCGTCAAGTGAAATATATTTTCCCGGGTCCGGCCAGTCGAATTTCTCCGCGTCAGCCGGATCTTCGCTCTTTGCAAAGCACCCTTCCTCGGTGAGGGTACGCTCGTGCGAATCCACCTCGCCGCTCTGCGCAAAATCAAACGCCGCATAGATCGCGTTCGCCACGGGCGATTCATATGGGATCTCCACCGGATATACGTCGTCGTCGATCACTGCTTTTAAGCCCGCAACATCGCTTACTTTGAAATAATCGAACAGGATAGGCAGTGTCTTTGTATCCGGCATGCCGAGCCACGACGCGGGATGATCCACCGGCTGCTTTTCCACAGTCTTTATAAATCTTTCAATACAATTCATCGTTTCCTCCTTAGTGCGCGTAATCCTGCGCAACGCGCATCGCGATCTTTTCCCACTCCCACAGATTCTGCGGTTTATAGTTGACAGTCGAAATATCCTTCATAATGATCTCCACGTGTCCGTCCTTCGCCGCGTCCATAAATTCTCTGAGCTGCCGCTCCGCTTCTTTCGCGTCGAACACCGCCTCCGCAAAGATCGCCGGATTCGGCTTGCGGCTCATCGCGTAATCCGCGCCGATCTCGTTCACCACTTTTTTTATGTCGCACCACGCGGAAACGGATATCTTACGCAGGTTTGGAATGCGGCGCATGATGTCCATCTTATCGTGCAGCGGCTCGCAGCAGCCATAGTAGGTAAGGCCGAAGCGCTTGAGCCAGCGCATATCGTGCTCCACCGCAAATTCCCAGTGCATTTCCGGTGATACGCTCGAGAATATCTGCGCGTTTGCGCATCCCCACATGTTGTGCGGGTGGATGTGCGCCGCGTCGTACGGCGTGCCGGGCAAGTCGGACACGTAGCCGTATCCGCCTGAGCCGATGCGCGTGTTGTTGCAGTCAAGCGAAAGCAGGTTGAGCGCGTCGAGCTGATCGAGCTCGCTCATCCACGCGTCCACCATGCGTTCATAGGCCGCGTGCACCATCTCCGGGCGCATCACGAGATCCATCATCGCCTCAGAGATTCCCCACCACCTGATGAGGAAATCCCACGGCGTATACCAAATGTGCGTCTGTCCCACCTTTTTTACGTCGATTACGCCGTCGAACACGTCCTTCATGGCTTCGTAACGGTATTGCGTCGCCTTTTCCATGTAGGTGATCTTGGGAAGCGCGATCTTTTCGATGTCCTCCGGCTCTTTGATCTGTATCTTAAAATGCCGCGAATAGATTTCGTTTTCCGCATCCGTGTGTGCGGTCTCCACATCCTCTAAAATGCCAAAATCTGTGCTGTGGAACACCTTCGGGCATTCGATGTAATCATTCACCACCATGTCGCCCGGCATGTGCACGCTCTGATAGATCGTGCGCCGCAGGGTTTGCTCCAATTCCCGCGCCCATTCATGCTCGCAGCGCAGGGTAAGCTCGTCGTCCACGTTCATCTCATGCCATGGTATCTCGTTGATCCACACGACCGGCCGCTTGGAATCCAGATCGTTGAGCGCGCGCCACAGCGCGGGCTTTTCTGATCGTCTGTCCCGCGCGCCGATCTCCGCGATCTGCGCACCGAGGCCCTTTAAGATGTCCTTATCACTTTGCTTTAAATGAATTTCCTCTTCCACCGGTATCGGCGTGATGTGGCTTGGGTCATGCAGCATAGCGCCCTCCTTACTTTCCTGTTCCGTAGATTTTTGCTTCGTCAAACATGGCTATGATGTTGTTCGCCGGAATCTCCGGCAGAATATAATCGTGGGACGCGGCGACGATGTAGCGTCCCTTGCTTCCCAAGATGTCGATGATGCGTCGCGTTTCGGCGCGTACCGCGTCTTCCGTGCCAAATTTCAATATCTCATTTTCATCGATCCCGCCAAAAAATACACAGTCTGCGCCAAACTCATTCACCAGCGCCTCCGGCTTCATGTTGTCCGCATTCACCTGAATGGGGTTGATTGCGTCCACGCCGATGTCGATGAAATCTCCGATGATCTCGTGAATGTCGCCACACGAATGGATCGCCGTGACGCACCCGTTGGCCTTTGCCTGCGCAATCAGCTTCGCAATGTAAGGCTTGTAGAATTTCCGCCACATATCCGGCGCCATCAGCAGCGCGCGCTGGGAACCAAAATCGTTCCCAATGAAATACATATCTATTTTTCCGGGGTTTTCCTGAAATGTTCTCCGGTCAAGTTCGTAGTAAAAGGAGAAGCATTTGTCGATGATCGCCTCACAAACCGCGGGGTTTACATATAGATCGACAAAAAATTCTTCCATATCCTTGAGCTCTGTGGAATCGTGAAAAAACGGTGACCAGCAGCCTCCGATCAGGCAGTGGTCCTTTGCGTCCTCCCATTCGTCCGGCGTGATCTTTACGTCATAGTCATCCGGGCTTTCATATCCGCCATAGGCTTCCGCTTCCAAAACACTTTGCACTCCCGCAAGCGGATGCGTGAGCGCCTGCCCATAATGAGCCCCGCCGCGCACGATCCCCCATTCGCACAGCCGCGTCCCGTCTTCATAGACCTCGCGGTCCGCTCCAATGTATTTGGGACGGATCGTTTTGAAGTCGAGATTGAGTTTGCCATAAAGCGCTTCGTCTTCCCCGGACACGCCAAGTGCCGTCACAATATTTTCCGTCGTTTCCTGTGCACCGCCATACCACATCGGAAACCGGTCCAAAGCTTTACGCAAAAACGGCGCGAGCGCCCTTTGCTTGTGTGTCATCTCTATTCTCCTGTATCATTCCGGTAACTGGTAGGACCAGTTGGTCCCATGCGTTCATTCTACAACACCCATTCACAAAATGCAATCCATTTTTGCGCGATATTCAAGCATTGCATCCGCTTGTGAAGAGAGGGGGGATCTCTCCCCCCTCAAACTTCAGCAAACATCAGTAATGAGTATTTTTTACCACTGCGTCGGATAGAATTCGTCCACGTTATCCTTCGTGATCATATCCGTGGTGAGATAGCCGACGGGCAGCACTTCTTCACCGTTGAACCACGCGGCGATCGTGCGCGCGGAAAGGCCGGCATCGCCTTCTGCGGACTGATAGTTGACCGCAAGGAGGTCTCCGCTCTTTACGAGGTCCTGACCGGTCTTGGAGTTTCCTGCAGCAACGACCTTGATGTCTGTGCGGCCGGATTCCTTGATCGCGTCGATCGCGCCCGTTGCCTGCGGCGCGTCGTCCGCGAGGAAGATCGCTTTGAGATCATCGCCGAAACGGGTGATCCAGTCTGCAACGACCTGTTTCACCTTTGCGGCTTCAAAACCGGGCGACTGAATGTCAAGCTGCTTGATGTCCGGATATTTTTCCTTCAGCTGCGTGATCGGTCCATAGGTACGCGCATAGTAGGGCGAGGTTCCAACGTTGTGCGTGATATACGCGACGCCGCCTTGTCCGCCCATCGCTTCGCCGAGCGTATCGGCGAGATCTCTCATCTGTGCCCAATCGTCGGGGCCTGTCCACGCGATCATGTAGGGCATTGCATCGGATGTGGGCAGCGTGTTGGTGCCAAATGCCGGGATGCCTGCCTGCGTGATCTTGCGGAACTGCTGTGTCGCGTTCTCAGCCGAAAGCGGAATGAGCGCGATTGCGTCGGGCTTCGCATTGATCGCCTGATCGATCATCTGATCCTGAATCGCCGGATCCCAGTTCGGGGAAAGGATTTCCACTTCCATGCCAAGCGCTTCGGCAGCCTGATTCCAGCCCTTCATGTAGGCGTTCGTCCATGCGTGGTCGCCGTGTACGATGACGATGACCTTTTTTCCCTTTGCGCCGTCAGCGGGCGATTTCGGCAGCTGATCGGACTTTGCGCCCGCGTCCCAGCCGACAAATTCCTGATCATAGTAGTGACCGGATTCGTCTTCTGCAAGCGCCGCCGGATCGGACGGCCGTTCCGGGAACGTCTTTTCGATCGGATCGGGCATCAGCAGCTTGTTGTCCGTGCTCATCTGCTCGGCGACTGCCTTTGTCCACAGGTCCTTGGATACCGTGAGGTTGTCTCCCTCTGCCGGAGCATCAGCCGACGCGCTTGGTTCCCCCGAAGCTTCCGTGGAAGGGGACGCCTCCTGAGAAGCCGACGGGGCCTCTGCCGCAGGCGCACATGCCGCGAACAGCACACACGCCATTACCACTGTGAGCACAATAGCAATAATTTTTTTCATGTTTTTCCTCCTGATTTTTTATTTTACGCCGGATTTTCCGGTAGTAAACTATAGCTTGGTCCTGCCCGTTTCCTTGCGATACTGGATCAGCAGGTTGGGGCGTAATCCGATGGTCTTTTGCTTGTTGTATTTGCTCAGCGTCTCATAGATGACGCAGAACGCGAGCACGATTCCCGTGAACATGATCTGCATTTCGAACTTGCCCACCGTGCTCGTCACCACCGAGAGCATTGCCATGATGGCGATGATCGAGATAAACGTATTGACTACGTTGCCCTTGCCGCCGTTGATGTCCGTACCGCCGATGATGGTCGCCGTCAGCGCCACCATGAGCGGCGCGATGCCCTTTTCACCGAGCGTGGGCGTCGCGGTACCCATATAGGCCCCGAACAGCGCGCCGCCGAATGCGCACACGATACCCGAAAGCATGAACACGATGATGGTGTTGCGATCCGATTTGATACCCGCGAGCCACGCAGTCTCAAGATTGCCGCCCATCAGATATACGCTCCTGCCAAACCGTGTTTTGGAAAGCACGATCGCAAAAATCACGACCGCCGCCAGCGTGATAAGAAACACGGTGGAGATGGGCAGAACATCCATGCTCGCGTTGAGCGCGTCCGTCAAGGCGTAATCGCCTTTGACGCTGATTTCCGCACCGTTGCAGTAAATGTACATCAAGCCTTTCAGCACAAACTGCGTGCCCAGCGTGGCGATGAACGAATGGATCTTTGCCTTGGCAACCAGAATGCCGTTGAAGATACCCGTGAGCGCGCCCACGCCGGCCGCAATCAGAAACGCAAGGAACCACGGCAGACCCGAGAGGGTGAACATGCCCATTGCGATGATCGCTCCCATATTCGCCATATAGCCGACGGACAGATCCATGTGACCCGCGATCATACACAGCGTGAACCCGAGACCGATGAAGGTGTAGAGCGTCGCGCTGTTGAAGATCGACGTGAAATTATATACTGTATAAAAGTTTTTTGCGAAAAGGCCCGCAATGAGCACCACCGCCAGAAAGATGTAGGCACGATAATCGTTGATGAGCCCCGCATTGATTTTGACTTTTCCCGCTTTTTCCATTATGCCCTCCCCAGCTTTCTTTCAGAATTGGTGTTCAGCCACACCACGAACAGGAACACAAGCCCCGTCACAAGATATTGCTGGAATGTCCCGATGCCGATGAGCGTCATGATGTTGTTGAGCATGCCCACCACGAGCACGCCGCCGAATACGCCGACGATGTTTCCCTTGCCGCCCGAGAGCATCATGCCGCCCAAGAGCACGGCCGTCAGGCATGAGAAGTCGTAGCCTTCGCCGTTTGAATACGCGCCTGTCTTATTGAGGGAGGCAAAGAAGATGCCCGTGATCGCCGCACAGAACGAGCAGAACACATAGGCCCAGATGATCGTCCTTGAGCAGTTGATGCCGGACAGCTTTGCGACCTCGTAATTGGAGCCGACAATTTTTAATTTGTTGCCGAATTTCGTGCGCGTCATCAGAAAGTAGGAGATGATGAACAGTACGATCATCACCACCACCATCAGCGGCAGTGCGCCGTTGAAAAAGTAGGTGCGCGCCAGTGAGTTGAACTGCTCCGCCGCCGCAAGCGCCGCTTCGTTGCCTCCTGCGACCGTATCCGGATAGATCTGCGATCCGCCCCATGCCACGCGGGCGATGCCCGACAGCACGAGGTTGAAAGCAAGCGTCCAGATGATGGGGTTTGCGCGATATTTTCCGATGAGGATACCATTTACAACGCCCACCAGCGTACCCGTCGCGATGCCCCCCACAAGGCTTACCACGATGCCGAACGGAATGAGCTGGATCGCCATCATGCCCGAAAGAGCGATGGTCATGGGCAGCGACATGTCGTTGAAATTCGCAGAATATACAATGAATGCGAGGCCCGCGCACGCGATGCCCGTCATTGCGACCGCGCTCAGAATCGAGCGTATGTTGTCGACGGACAGATAATCCCCCTGCTTGATGATGAGGCCGACCACCAGAAGGATCGCGACCACGATGTAAATTCCCAGTTTGTTGACGATGATGCTTCCCTTGCTGATGTCCGTTCTGCGGCCATCCTGCTTGACGGAAGCAACATTCTCCGTTTTATTTGTCATGATATGTGTTCTCCCTCCCCGTTTGCGGCGACAAGCAGCGAATGCTCTGTGATTTCCTGCTTGCTGATCTCGCCGATGATGCGTCCTTCGCGCAGAATGATCGCGCGGTCGGAAAGCCCCACCACCTCGGGCAGATCGCTCGACAGCAGAATGACTGCATTGCCGCGCGCCGCGTAATCGAGCACCGCCTGATGGATGATTTGCTTCGCGCCGATATCCACGCCGCGCGTGGGTTCATCGAGGATCAGTACGGAAACATCCGTTGCAAGCCATTTCGCCATCAGCACCTTCTGCTGATTTCCGCCCGACAGATTGTTGACGATGCGCCCCGGCTCAGGCGGATAGATGGAAAGCTCGTCGATCTTCGCGTCCACGCAGCCGCTGTGCTTGTTGGGATGATAGAACGGTCCGT
Source organism: uncultured Christensenella sp. (assembly GCA_964438705.1). Lineage (GTDB taxonomy): Bacteria > Bacillota > Clostridia > Christensenellales > Christensenellaceae > Christensenella. The sequence continues at coordinate 49,288 of CAYTKQ010000013.1, forward strand.
TTTCGAGATCGTCGATGATCGTCGATAGTATGTTGTCCGTGATGCTCTGCGTGAGCGCAAGCCCCGCCACCTTCCGGTCCTCCGTCAGATAGCCGATACCCGCCTCGATGGCTTCGGACATGGATTTGAAATGCTGTTCCTTGCCGCACATCGTGATGGTGCCCATATCGATTGGGTCCACGCCCACGAGCGCGCGGCCGATCTCGCTCCTGCCCGACCCCGCAAGGCCCACGATGGCAAGCACTTCGCCTTTGTGCAGGTTGAAGTCCACATGATGGAAAAATCCCCAGCGCGTGAGGTCCTTGACATTCAGCATTTCTTCGCCGATCGTCGCAGAACGGGTCGCGTAGAAATCTTTGACGGATTTGCCGACCATCATTTCGATAAGATGATCTGTATTTGTATCTTCCACTGAAAATGTGCCGACCTTTTTGCCGTCGCGCATGACGGTGATGTTGTCCGCCACTTCAAAAATTTCCTGCAAATGATGGGAAATATAAATGATTGCAAGCCCCTGCTGCTTTAAGGATGCGATGATCTTGAACAGCCGCTGCACCTCCTCGCTCGAAAGAGCGGAGGTGGGCTCGTCCATGACGATGATGGACGGATTTGTGCCCAGCACCTTTGCGATCTCGACCAACTGCGCCTCGCACTGGCTGATTTCGGATATTTCCTTTGTCGGGTCGATATAGTCGAGCCCCACACGTGCAAGAAGCTCCTTTGTCTGCCGGATCGCTTCCTTTTTGTCCACAAACAATCCGCTCTTCGGGAGCCGCCCCGCGAGCATGTTTTCGTAAATCGAGATGCACCGTGCAAGGCTCAGTTCCTGATAGATCATTCCCACACCGTGTTCCTTTGCCATCGCGGGCGTGTGCAGCGCGCACACGCTGCCGTTGATGAGGATATCTCCGGTGTAGTCGTTAAAAAGCCCTGCCAGCACCTTCATCAGCGTCGATTTTCCCGCGCCGTTCTCCCCGACGAGCGCGTGCACTTCGCCCGGCTTCACGGTAAAGGTGACCCCGTCTACCGCGAGCGTGCCCGGAAAACGTTTGGTAACGTCTCTCATTTCCAGTGCATAAGCCGCTTGTGTGTTTGGCATTTCACTCATGCTAAAACTACCTCTCTTCTTCTCCTTATTATGGTCAACCGCGCCCGCGTCTTACGCAGGGCAACGCTTTTTACACCGCATCATTCCCGCGCTGTTTTACAAAAACAGCATCTTGATCACAATGGGTTTTTTTGATGGAACAGAATTGTTTTATCTTTTGGAATATTTTCTTTTGTGGTTGCCATTATAGAGGATTTTTATTCAAAAACAAATGGATTATTTTTAGGAAAACGTGTAAAAATTTGCACAGTTTTTGCCGCGCACAGTGTTTTTCCGCATTCCGCTTTACTTTTTTTGGCGATGCGGATATCCTATATATAATTCATATCATCAAGCTCATAATATTACAAAATGTGATTGCGGAAGGGAGAAAAGGCAGCGTGTATAAACTTCTGATCGCGGATGACGAGGATCATCTGCGCGACCTCATCATCACGCAGATCGACTGGGTGCAGCTCGGCTTTGAAGTAATGGGCGCGCGGGACGGCAAGGAAGCGCTGGAGCTTGTGGAAAACGGCTTTGTGCCCGACGCGCTTTTAACCGATGTGCGCATGCCCATCATGGACGGTCTGGAACTTTCCGAACGTTTGAAGGAGCGCTGCCCCGACATCGCCATCATCGTGCTTTCCGGTCACGACGAATTTTCCTATGCCAAAAAATCCATGCAGCTTGGCACGTCGGATTATTTATTGAAGCCCATCCGCCCCGCCGCGCTCACTGAGGTCATGAGGAAGCTGCGCAGCACGCTCGATGAAGCGCAGGAACAAAAAAGAGAGCTGATGCACATCCAGATGCAGCTCGAGGAAAGCATGCCTATTTTGCGCCAGCAATATCTGCTGATGCTGCTTTACGATTCCTTCCCCGAGGAAATGATCCGCGACCAGTTCGACTATCTGGGCATTTCCCTTGCCGGGCTTTCGTACACCGTGTGCCTCGTCTCCCATCCTCCGCTCGAAAACCCTGCGGACAAATTCTTTACCTGCTTTGCCGTACAAAATGTGCTGCAAAAATTGTTTGATGAAAATTGCATCTGCATTTTCGACAATGAGGGCCTGCAAATGATGCTGTGCGCCTCTTCACGCGAGAGCAGCGACCGCGACGCGCTCGAATCCCGCCTGAAAAGCGCGATCAAACAGATCAACGCACAGTTTTCGCTTGTTGCCACCGCCTCTATGGGGGTGGACGTTCCCTCCCTTTCCGATCTTCCCCAGTCTTACAAAAGCGCGCTCGCCGCGCTGGAGGGGCGCGTCATCGGAGGGAATGGAATCGTATACGACGCGCTCATGAAAAGCGCGTTCCTCGGCACAGTGCAATACGATCAGCCGTTTGCGCTTTCCGAGACGATCGCCTCCGTATTTTCGTATGAACGCGCAGAGGTGCTAAGGCACAACATCGGCGCCCTGTTTGACGATATGCGCGCGCAGAACTGTACAGACATCACTTATCTGCGCCTTGTGTGCTCAGATCTCATCAACAACGTACACCGCGTCTTTTCGGGCTGCGGAGAGATCGACGGCGACATCTTTCGCCGCCTGTTTGGTGCAATGACGCTCGACGAACTGCGTACAGTCACGACAGATTATATCCTCGAATTGAAAGTGAAAAACGACGAAGTCTCCCGCCAGAAGCAAAAGGGGCTCATCCATCAGGCGTTTGAATACATCGAACAAAATTTTCAGGACCCGGGACTGTCCTTATCGAGCATTGCACATCAGCTCTATGTATCTCCTTCCTATTTGAGCAATCTGTTCAGCCGAAAATGCGAAATGAATTTTGTGGACTATGTGACGCGCCTGCGTATGGAAAGCGCAAAAAAACTGCTGCTTTCCACCGCGCTCAAGACCTATGAGGTCGCGACGCAGGTGGGGTATAAGGACCCGCAGTATTTTTCCAACAGTTTCAAAAAGTATACGGGGATGACCCCGTCGGAATTCCGCTCGGAAAAGCAGGAGTGAGCCAAATGAAATTCCTAAGACAGGGCCGCAGCCATTCCCTCATGTTCCGCGTCTTCCTCATCACGTTCATCATCGTGTTTGCGGCTTTTTTGCTGGTCTCCTTTTACAGCGGCAACATCCTCTATGAAAACTCGTTTGAGGACGCGAAAAGCTACAGCTTCCAGCTGTTTGAACAGATCGGCATCAACATCAGCAACTACCTGACGGCCATGGATAACATCGCCGCTATTTCCTCCAAGCAATCCGATACCCTTGCCCTCATGCTCACCCCGCAGGGCAGCCCGCTTTCGCTTTATTACCAACTGCTCGATTCCATTCGTATTTTTTTGAACAACCTGTGTGTCGCGCAGGAATATATTCAGTATGTGACCATCGTATCCGACCAAAACGGTTACTACGCGAGCACTTCCTCAAGTCCTCTTGTTTCCTCCTACGATTTCCGCGAGCAAGGCTGGTACCAAAAGGCGATGCTCACGCCTGAAAAAGCCACGCTCCTGCCCCCCCACATTCCGGAATATGTGATCGGCGCAAATGTCAGCCCTGTTATTTCTTATATAAAGCCCATTTCCGTGACGGACGGCAGCCCTCCGGTCGGCGTGATCGTCATCGACCTGAAAATGGATTTTCTTGCCTCCATTTGCAACAGTGTGGCGCGCGGCGACGACGGCTATTCCTATATCATCAATTCAAAAGGCGAATATATTTATTACCCTGAGGATCATTTTTGGGAAAACCGCTCCATCTATCCGGATCACGCTTATACCGGCTATATCCTTGCCGGAAAAACGTCCTTTATTGAGAAAGACGGTCTGGGGGTGGAAAACGTGGTGTTTTCCAATCAGGTTCCCGGAACGGACTGGTATGTTGTGGGCGTGGTGCCCTATGCGCAGCTCAACGCGCCCGCCACCGCACTGCGCAACACGCAGATCATTATGGGGGTGATCGTTGCGGCAGTGGTTTCCGTCCTTTTGTCTCTGTTCACCAACTCCAACATTTTCCGGCGGCTGTTCCGCCTGAAAAATCACATGGCCGAAATTCGCCACGGCAATTTGGACGTCGCCTATGCCGTGGGCGCAAACGACGAAATCGGCGAGCTGGGCAACGGCTTCAACCGCATGACCGCGCAGCTTCGTCAGCTCATTGCGGACGTGGAAACCAAGGAACACCAGAAGCGGCACGCGGAATTTGCCGCGCTCCAGGCACAGATCAATCCGCATTTTCTTTACAACACGCTTGACTCCATCGTATGGATGGCGGAGGCAAACCCGGCGGGCGCGTCGGAAATGGCCTATATGCTTGCGTCTTTTTTCCGGCTGTCGCTGTCGCGCGGGGCGGATATCATCCCGCTTTCACAGGAGCTTGAACACACGCAAACCTATCTGCACATCCAAAAGATACGCTACGCGAATTATTTTGATTATGAGATGCGCTTCACGGACGATGTGGCCTCCTTCCCCGTGCCCAAGCTTATCGTGCAGCCGCTCGTGGAAAACGCCATCTATCACGGCATCAAGCCTTCGGGCAGACGGTGTACGCTTTTTGTGCACGCATTCCGCTACAAGGATTTCGTGTTCATACAGGTGAGCGACGACGGTGTGGGCATCCCTGCATCCGAAATCGACACGATTTTGAGCGGCGATCGTATTTCGCAGGACAGCATGAGCGGCGTGGGCGTGAAAAATGTGGATGAACGTTTAAAGCTCTATTATCCGGAGCATTCCGGTCTCTATTACCGCTCCAACGAGGGCCGGGGCACCCTTGCATGCATCTATATCCATGACAAAAAGTTAACAATTTAATAATAATTCGTCATATATATTGACCATGCCGCCGTATCCATGTTAAATAACAGGTACGGATACTTTTTTTAAAACACAAAACGGTGGGATTTGGGGGATTATCTTATGCCGGAAATACTTTCAAGATCAGCAAGCAGAAACACGAGCAATCAGATCGTCGGCGAGGTCGCCAAGGTCTTTGTGGGAAACGACGGAGCCATCAAAAAAATTCTGTATGCGCTGCTCGCGGGCGGGCACGTGCTTTTGGAGGACCTTCCCGGCGTGGGCAAGACCACGCTTGCGACGGCCTTTTCCAAGGTGCTCGAGCTGCACTGCAACCGCATCCAGTTCACGCCCGACATCATGCCCACAGACGTAACTGGTTTCACCATGCTGCGCCACGACACGCATGCGATGGAGTTTCGTCCGGGCGCGGTGATGTGCAATCTGCTCCTTGCGGATGAAATCAACCGCGCATCCACGCGCAGCCAGTCCGCGCTGCTTCAGGCCATGGAGGAAACCGCCGTGACGGTGGACGGAGTGACGCACGCCCTGCCGCAGCCCTTTATGGTAATTGCCACGCAAAACCCGTCCGGGTCGTCGGGCACGCAGCTGCTGCCCGAATCCCAGACCGACCGCTTCATGATGCGGCTTTCCCTCGGCTATCCCGACGAGGAAGCCGAGCTGGAGCTTTTGCTGCGCAAACACACCTGCGACGGCGAAAATCTGCTCAGCCGCATCGCGGACGCGGAAGGGGTGCTCGAGATGCGCCGCCGGGTCGGCATTGTTTACGTCGCGAAACCGATCTATCAATATATCCTGCGGCTCGTACGCGCGACCCGCGAAAACGAACACATTGCGCAGGGCGCCAGCCCGCGCGGCAGCGTCGCGCTTGCAGCGCTTTCCAAAACGGCCGCCTACTGCGCCGGACGGGATTTCGTGATCCCCGAGGACGTGCAGGAGGTATACGTGGATTGCATCGCGCATCGCCTGATTTTGAGCGCGCGGGCCAAACGCGACGGCATGCGCCCCGAATCGGTCCTGCATGAGATACTCCATTCCATCGAGCCTCCCCGCCTGAAGGTCAAATAATGTTTTTTCGCCGGATGCTGTATCTGCTGTTTCTGTCGGCAGCCTTCTTCTATTACATCTTCCACACGGGTTATTTGGCATGGGCGCTTTTTGCCGCGATCATCACGCTGCCCCTGTTGAGCCTTGTGATCGCGCTGCCGCTTCGCCAAAAATGCCGGGTAAGCGCCGTATGCGAATGTGAACCGGGTACGGGCCTATTCGTCTGCCTGCGGGCAGAGCCCGCACTTCCCTATACATCCATGCGCTTTCGCGTGCTGTTTGAGAACCAGTTTACCGGAGAAACGATTCGCGAAAAGGTCGTTATGAGCCGAAGAGACTGCCCCAAAGGCAAAATCAGGCTGCGCTACGAAAGCGGCGTGTGCGGTGTGATCCGCGTAAGCGTCGCGCGTGTGCGCGTCCTTGATCCGCTTGGCCTGTTCTGCCTTCCCGTTCGCGCGCCCGAGCCCATGGAGGCGCTGCTCCTTCCGGCGGAGCTTCCCTTCAACGGAGACCACATTGACTGGCCGAGCACGGAACAAGCGCACACGTCACAAAAACCGGAAGGAATCACGGGCGAACGCGAATACAGCGATATACGCCCCTATCGCGAGGGTGATTCCCTGCGGGACGTCCACTGGAAGCTCACCGCACGCTTTGATCGCCCCATCGTACGTGAATACGCTTATTCGACCGCATCGGTGCGCACCGTCGCCATCCGCTGGTCCGGAGATTGCGAGGCGCTTTGCCTCGCTCTCGCGCGCCTTCTGGGCGTGATCCGCTATTTTGCGTCGCAGGGTCAGTATGTATTGCTGTTCGCGGGGGAGGAAAGGCGCGAATACGCTTCTCCCGGTGCGAACACGCTGAATACGGTTTTGTGGCACGCGCTTTCCAAACCGCCGTCCGCAAACGAAGCGGGTTCTTTGCCCGACGGCGTTTTGCTCGTTTGTCCCGACGAGGTTTTGCTGTGGGAAAACGGGAAACAGAGGGAGGTGGCCTCCGCATGAACGCGAAGCGGCGCGACGAATGGATTTCCGGCGGGCTTTACACCATCCTGCTCGTGATCGGTCTTTTTTCCGTGCTGTCCCTGTTTTTGGGGCAATCCGGCTTTCCGCAAACGGACTCTATCTTGTTATGCACATGCGCCTTCGGAGTGCTGTTCGCGTTTTTTTATCTGATTTTCAAGGGAAAAGTGCGGGTATTTTTGCTGCTCGGCATACTCGGGGTGTGGCTGCTCGCGGGCTTTCTCATGCGCGAATCTTTTGCGTCCAGCATGGAGATCGCCGCATCCTACCTCGGCCCTTATCTTGCCCCTGTCGTGCGCATCGAATTTATTGCGCCCATCATCCCCGGATCGGAGGAAGCCCACGCGTGCGCGAATTTTTGCCTGTGGGTGCTCTTCCCCTATACGGCATTTATGGCATGGGCGGTCGTCGCGCGCAAAAGCTGTCTATTAAGCCTCATTGCCACCATTCCCCTGTTCGCGTTTTCCTACGGCAACCTGATGCTTCCCTCCGGGATAGCGCTTGCGCTGCTCTTTGTGTTCTGGATTTCGATGATACTGCAATCTCGCGTGCTTCGCTTCAACCCGCATGTGCGCCCGGGCTTTTCCGCGCTGTGCATCGGCCTTGTGGCTGCCGTATTTCTCACGATATTCGGCTTGTTTCCGCAGGAGGCCTACGTACCCTCGTCCGATGCGACCGGCCTGCGGGTGGAGTTTTCAAACGCCGCGGCAGACCTCGGCTATACGCTGCGCGGACTGCGCGGCTTCCCGTCCGGCGTGCCGCTGTCGAGCGCGGACGGGAACCATCGATCTTTCCACGGCGGGCAGCGTGCAGCTCCCCGAGCGCACCGTGCTGCGCGTGCACGCGAGCGACCCGGCAACCATGTATCTGCGCGGATATTCCGCCTCCGTCTATACAGGCAGCGGCTGGAAACAGCCGGACGATGAAACATGGGATAACGCCGGGATTTCCTTTGATCCCCTGATGTATCTGGGCATGGAAAACGTCCTCTCAGACGCGGGAACACCCAACGTCATCACCATCGAACCTGATCGCGCGGATTCCAATTTCCTGTTCACGCCTTATCTGCTGACGGGTATCCGCGATGCTGACCCCGCCCCCGCGTGGCATGAGGATGCATACCTTGAGGGCAGCGGGCAGGCAAGCTATACCTTTGAAAGCTTTCGGCCTTACGGCGATTCCTTCATCACCGGACAAAACGAATACGCGCTGGCAGGTGTTCGTGAAAACGTTCTTATGTCTGTCGACGTCTCCGGCGTATTTGATTATGAAGGCTATGCTTTTGGCTTTGATATCTATAGCGAAGGTACTTATGGTATCTACACGCTGGATAAAGAAATTGAAGTGCCCGACGATGTGATGGAGGGCGCGCTGCAAGTCGTCGCGGATCGGATGACCAATGCTTCCATTTCATATGACGCTTTCGAGGCAGACTATCAAAATTATATCATTCATGAATATACGCAGCTTCCCGACGGTTTAAAGGAGCGGCTGCTCGAATGGTGGCGGGGGCTGCATGCGGAAAACGAAATTCCACTTGAAACGCAACCGTTTTACGCCGCCGAAAGAGATGTTTCGTATCGAAATTGGGATATTGCCGCAAAACTTGTGGCAAAAGAGGTTTCCGCTGCGGCCACCTACACCACTGAACCCGGAGCACAGCCGCAAAACCGCGACTTCGTGGAATATTTCCTCACACAGAGCAAAAAGGGTTATTGCACCCATTTTGCCAGCGCGACGACCGCCATGCTGCGCGCCCTCGGCATCCCTTCCCGTTACGTGGAGGGGTATATCGTCGGTCAATCCACCTTTGGCAGCGACGGCTGGGCCGATGTGTCTGCGAAAAAGGCGCACGCATGGTCGGAAATATGGCTGCCCGATGTCGGCTGGGTACCGGTGGAATCCACGCCCGCCGGTACCGCCGTGACGCAGATCGAAGGGTATTCCCCCGCAGCGCCCGCGCAAAGCGGCGCGGCCGCGTCACCCACGCCGCCGCCCGCCAACACGCCTGCGCCCGCAGCAACACCCACGCCGCCGCCCGTCGATACGCAGGCACAAAACGGCACAGCCAAAAAAGACCCGCAGCAAGACACTTTGCTGCTGCTGATTGTCTTGGGCGCGGGAGCCGCTGCGCTTCTGCTCATCACCCGGCAAGTGATCAAAACGCGCAGAGAAAACAGCTTTTTTGACGCGGATACGAGTCGGGCCGCGCTCGCGTTATATGAATATCTTACACGGCTTTCATCCTACGGCGCGGAAATTTCGCAGGAAGCGACTGCCATTGCGCAAAAAGCGCGTTTCAGCCAACACACGATTGACGCGAAGGAATTGAATTTTCTCAAAAATGAAGCGCAGAAAAACAGGACGGCTGCCTTGCGGGTCATGCCGCCCCTCAAAAAAATCGGTTTCTGGTTTAAGGGATATTGAGAAAATCTTCTCCCCTGCGCGGGTCGTCCGGCCCTATGTGCCGGATTCCTTCATAGACAAGCCCAACCAGCTCGGCGAGTGCGCCCCATCTTGATTCGTTGGAGTCAAGATAGTAATAATTTTTGGTGCCCTCCCGCCGTACATTCACGATTTCTGCCTCGCGCAGAACCTTCAGATGATGGGATACCGACGGACGGGCGAGGTGCGTCTTGGCTGTTAATTCCCCCACCCGCACGCCGTTCATGTCGCTTTGGAGCAGGGTCAGCAATATGCCCTGTCGTGTTTCGTCGCCCATTGCCAAGAGCGCTTTGCGGCATTGCTTGAACCGCTCTGTAATTTCTTCGATCCGCCTGCTACATTCCTGTTCCATCCCGCCTCCCTCTGCGGCTTAAAGCCAGCTTGCCTCAGCGCTCTCACGCTGCGCCGTGCGGTGATAGCGCACATCCGGATAGCCGAGCACCAGCGTTGTCACGGCTTTCTGTCCGCGCCGCAATTGAAGCGCTCTGCGCAGCTTTCTCGAATGATTGGCCGCAATCGTAAAAAATCCGCTGTACAGCACACCTAAAGAATTGGCCTCCGCCATCAGCGCCATGTTGGATGCGGCAAGCGCCCCGTTCACCTGCCCAAACGAACCGTCTGAAACGATCACAATGGCAGCGGGCGCTTTTTTGAAGAAAAAGTGATCGTCGACCATAACATGTTTGCCTTCTTTGATAAACAGACGCGCAACGGGCAAAAGCCTTCTGGAAAAATCAACCGCTATTTTTTCCAGCGCGTTTCGTTGCTCTTGCAGTACGATATAGGAAATGTTCTGCGCGTTTTTTGCGCTCGGCGTAAAACGCCCCGCCTCGATCACCTGCCGCAGAATTTCCGACGGGATTTCTTTGTCCGCAAACTTCCTGACGCTTCTGCGCGTCTTGATCGCCTCCAGCAGTTGCTGCGGTTTAAGCAGGGTCGGCCCGTCGATCTCCGCGGGCGGCGCGTCAAAGCCCGTGATCGACACCGCGCCATATGGGCAGATCGCGACGCAATGACCACACTTCATGCAGCCTTGATCCCTGACCGTCGCTTTTTTGTCCGCGATATCGATGTTGCGCGCGGGGCAGTCCTGCGCGCAAAGGCCGCACCCCACGCATAAATCCGTGTTCATTTCTATGATATGATTTCCCATTGTTTCCGCCTTTCGTTCGTTGGTTTATTTCTTTGAACCATTATAGCAGATAACTGTTTTCTGCGCGCGTTGGGAAAGCAAATCGTTCCCATTGCGTGGCTTGTGCAGAACAAAACCCGGCGGTACAGGTGATTACCGCCGGGCTTTGTTGTCTCACATTTTATTCATAGCTGCAAAATTCGATCAGATTGCCGTCCGGATCGCGCAAATAGATCGAGCGCATGTTCCCCCGTACGCCGTGCCGCTCCACCACGCCGAGCTCGACGGGTATTCCTGCCTGCTCCACCTCTGCCTTGAATGCGTCTATGCCGCCTTCAAGCGCGAAGCACAGATCGGCGCTGCCCGGCTGCACATGCCCCGCGTGGGGAGAAAGCTCCGCGCCGCGCACGTGCACATTGATCTTAAAATCCCCCGCGAACAGCTCGTACCGCCCGCCCGCATCGTGCGCGCAAAAGCCAAGTGCCTCGTAAAAGCCGATGCATTCTGCCGGCCGTGCCGTGGTGATGACGATGTGATCGATCTTTTTGATTGCAGCCATAACGACTCCTTACAGCTTGTTCATTTTGACGGCCTCAATGAGCCCGCCCGACGCGATGATGTCCTGGATAAATTCCGGGAAGGGCTGCGCCTTGAAGCTTTTGCCCGTGGTCACATCCGTAATGTCGCCCGTCGCAAAATCCACCTCCACCTCGTCGCCATTGCTGATGGCTTCTGCCGCCTCCGCGCATTCGAGGATGGGCAGACCGATGTTGATGGCGTTGCGGTAAAAGATGCGCGCAAAGCTCGAAGCGATGACGCAGCTGATGCCCGATTCCTTGATGGCGATGGGCGCATGCTCACGCGAGGAGCCGCAGCCAAAATTTTTCACGCCCACCATGATGTCGCCCGGCTTCACCTTGCTGACAAATTCCGTGTCGATATCCTCCATGCAGTGCGCCGCAAGCTCCTTGGAGTCTGACGTGTTCAGGTAACGCGCGGGGATGATGACGTCCGTATCGATGTTGTCCCCATATTTAAAAACTCTGCCTTTTGCTTTCTCCATTTCCTATGCCCTCCTCAAATTTCCGTCGGCGAAGCGATGCGCCCCGCAATCGCGCTTGCCGCGGCAATTTCCGGACTCGCGAGATATACTTCTGATTTCACGTGGCCCATGCGGCCAACAAAGTTACGATTCGTCGTCGCGACGGCACGTTCGCCCTCCGCGAGGATACCGCAATGTCCGCCGAGGCACGGCCCGCATGTGGGGGTGGATACCGCACAGCCCGCCTCCACAAATATTTTCAGCAAGCCTTCCTCCATCGCCTGCAAATAGATCGCTTGCGTCGCCGGGAAGATGATCGCGCGCACGTTCTGCGCGACCTTGCGGCCCACCATGATCTCCGCCGCCGCGCGCAGGTCGCTGATCCTGCCGTTGGTGCACGAGCCGATCACCACCTGATCGATTTTCACATCGCCCACCTCGTCGATGGTACGCGTGTTATCGGGCAGGTGCGGGAAGGATATGGTGGACTTGATCTGCGAAAGGTCGATGTCGATGACGCGCTCATAATCCGCGTCCGCATCCGGCGCATACACCGTATAGGCACGGTCGGTGCGCGAACGGAGGTATTCCTCGGTCTGGACGTCCACCTCGAAGATGCCATTCTTACCACCCGCCTCAATGGCCATGTTCGCAATGCACAGGCGGTCGTCCATCGTAAGGGACGCAAGGCCCGGCCCGCCGAATTCCATAGAGCGATAAAGCGCGCCGTCCACGCCGATCATACCGATGATGTGCAAAATCACGTCCTTTCCGCTCACGTATTTTTTCAGCTCGCCGCTCAGATTGAAGCGGATCGTTGCCGGGACCTTGAGCCACACCTTACCTGTCGCCATCGCGGCGGCCATATCGGTGGAACCGACTCCCGTGGAAAACGCACCCAGCGCGCCATAGGTACACGTGTGCGAATCCGCGCCGATCACCGCGTCGCCCGCCACTACGAGGCCCTTTTCAGGCAGCAGCGCGTGCTCGATGCCCATCTGTCCTACATCAAAAAAATTCACAATGCCGTGCTTCATGGCAAATTCGCGTACCAGCTTGCATTGCTCCGCCGCCTTGATGTCCTTGTTTGGCGTGAAGTGATCCATCACTAGCGAAATTTTCGTTTTGTCAAACACCTCGCGGCCCGTTTTATTGAATTCACGGATCGCGACGGGCGCGGTGATGTCATTTCCAAGAACCATATCCAGATTCACGGAAATCAACTGCCCCGCCACAACGCTCGGAAGCCCCGCGTGCGCCGCCAGTATTTTTTGCGTCATTGTCATTCCCATAATATACCTCTTTCCAAATCTAAAGTAGTAAAATAATAGCTAGTTTTATATGTTGTCCAGCGTCAATTTATACTCGATCGAATCCGTGAGCGCAAGAAAACTCGCCTCGATGATGTCGGTCGATACGCCCACCGTGTTCCATGTGTTTTTGCCGTCCGTAGACTCGATCAGCACGCGCACCTTTGCGGCGGTCGTTGCCGAGCTTTCCAGCACGCGCACCTTATAGTCCGCAAGCCGCATATCCTCAAGCGACGGATAAAAACCTTTGAGCGCGTTGCGAAGCGCCAAATCCAGCGCATGTACCGGACCGTCACCCTCCGCTCCCGTGATGCGCGATTCCTCCCCCACCTTTACCTTGATGATGGCGGAGGATGGATATTCCTGCTCTTTGAGCGGCTGTTCGCCGATGATCTTGAAATATTCCAACTTGAAATATTCCTTGTATTTGCCGAGCATCCTGCGAATCACGAGCTCAAAGCTCTGTTCTGCCGCTTCAAACTGATACCCTTCAAACTCGAGCTGCTTGAGCTTGTCTACCAGTGTGCCCACCACCGGGTCTTTTACCGTCACATTCGGATCGACCCGCTGTATTTTTTTGATGAGCGTGGCCTTGCCGGAAACCTCGCTCATCAGATAGCGGCGACTGTTGCCCACATCACCCGGATTCACATGCTCGAAGCTCTCGCGGATTTTTTTCACGCCGTCGATGTGCATACCGCCTTTGTGCGCAAACGCGCTCGACCCGACGTACGGGCTGGAAGAGGGCAGCCACACGTTCGCGATGTCCGCAACCCGCCGCGCCGTTTCCGTGAGATGTTTAAGATTTTCTTCCCCCAGTACGCAATAGCCGCGCTTGAGCTCCAGATTCGCGATGATGGCGGAGAGGTTCGCGTTCCCGCACCGCTCTCCAAAGCCGATGAACGTGCCTTGCACCTGCCGCGCGCCCGCGTCCACCGCAAACATGGTCTGCGCCACCGCCATGCCCGTATCGTTGTGGCAGTGGATGCCCACCTGCACACCGGGAAACTGCGCGACGACCTTCGCCGTTACCTCGCCGATCTCTGTGGGGTAGGTCCCGCCGTTCGTGTCGCACAGGCACAGCACGTCCGCGCCGCCCTGCGCCGCGGCCTGCACCGCAGCCATTGCATATTCCGGGTTAGCCCGGTGTCCGTCGAAAAAATGCTCCGCGTCGAACACCACGAATTTCCCGTTTTGCTTCATATAGGAAATCGTGCTCTTGATCATCGCAAGATTTTCGTCGAGCGTGGTATTCAAGACCTTGAGCACGTGCAGATCCCAGCACTTGCCAAATATGGACACCGCCGGGGTCTGTGCCTCGAGGAGGCTTTTGACGTTGGAATCCTCTTCGGGTTGAATGTTTTTGCGCCGCGTACTGCCAAACGCGCACAGCTTGGCGTGCGTTTGCTTCTCCCCCTTCAGCCTGCGGAAAAACTCGAGGTCCTTGGGGTTCGACGCGGGGTTTCCCGCCTCGATGAAGTCGATGCCAAGCGCGTCTAACGCACGCACGATATTGAGTTTATCCTCCACCGAAAAGGCAATACCCTCCCCCTGCATTCCATCGCGCAGGGTGGAGTCGAAGGTGTAGACTTTGTTCTCCATGGTTTGATTTCCCTTTTTCTGTATGACATTGGCCGGGCCGCGCCACTCTGCAAGCACCCAAGCGAAAGCCTAGTTGCAAGTGCCGACCTCCCGGGGGCGCCGATCTTGTCCTTGATCAATATCATACGCCATTTACATCACTTTTATGCGCCCAACAGTTTATTCACCGCGTTGATGTACGCCAGCATGGAGGCCTCGATGATATCCGTCGAGAGGCCGCGCCCGGTGACCGTGCGGTTATCGGACGACACCTTGACCACGACTTCGCCCAGCGCATCTTCGCCGTGCGACACGGCATTGATCTTGTAGTTGTCGAGCTTCAGCGGCATCTTTACGATTTTTTCGATGGCCTGATAGGCCGCGTCAACCGGCCCGTCGCCGAGCGCCACCTGCTCCTGCGCCGCACCGCTCATATCCTCAAGCGTCACGTTCGCCGTCGCCTGAATGGTGTTTCCGCTGTTTACCACGAACTGCTTTAAGCGGAAATGCTCCACCACCTTCGCGGCCTTCTGCGCAACCAACGCCTCCACATCGTGCTCGGTGACCTCTTTTTTCTTGTCGCACAAATCCTTAAACTGCGCGAACGCCGTGTCCAGTTCCTCTTTTGACAGGTTGTAACCCAGCTCCTTGAGGAAATCCTCGAACGCGTGGCGGCCTGAATGCTTTCCCAGCACCATCTTGTTGGTGGTCAGCCCGACGGATTCAGGCGTCATAATCTCATAGGTTTCGCGTTTCGCCAGCACACCGTGCTGATGGATGCCGCTTTCGTGCGCAAACGCGTTCGCACCCACGATGGCCTTGTTCGGCGGAATGGAAACGCCAATGATCTTGGAGAGCAGGCGGGACGAACGGTATATCTGCTTGGTGTTGATGCGCGTATCCGCGTCAAACAGCGCACGGCGGGTGTGGATCGCCATGACGATCTCTTCCAATGAAGCGTTGCCCGCGCGTTCGCCAATACCGTTGATCGTACACTCGATCTGCGTCGCGCCCGCACTGATGGATGCCAGAGAGTTCGCGACCCCCATGCCGAGGTCGTTGTGGCAGTGCACCGCCAAATCGATCTCATCCACGCCCTCCACATGCTTTTTCATGTAGGCGATCATGTCATACATTTCCTCGGGCAGCGCATAGCCGACCGTGTCGGGCAGGTTTATGGTCTTCGCGCCTGCGTCGATTGCCGTTTTCACGCATGTGGCCAAAAATGCCCGATCGCTTCTCGACGCATCCTCCGCCGAAAATTCCACATCGCTCACCAGTGACCGCGCATACGAAACAGATTCCTTGATGTGCGCCAAAACCTGCTCCTCCGTCATTTTCAGCTTATACTGCATGTGCAGGGGGGACGTTGCCAAAAAGACGTGAATGCGGGGCGCGACCGCCTCTTTCAGCGCCTCATAAGACGCGTCGATGTCCTTTTTGACACTGCGGGACAAAGAGGCGACCGTGCAGTCCTTGATGGTGCGCGCGACCGTCGCGACGCTTTCAAAATCGCCCGGTGAGGAAACAGCAAAGCCCGCCTCGATGATGTCGACCTTCAGCAGCTCCAGTTGCTTCGCGATCTCGATCTTTTCGCCTAAGTTCATGCTGCATCCGGGGGACTGTTCTCCGTCGCGCAGCGTGGTATCAAATATTTTAATGGTTTTCATGATCCTTCTCCCTTTCAATTCATCACTTATATATGTGATTTTGTCCAATCAGCCCAAGCCTAGTTGCAAGCGCCGACCTCCCGGGGACGCGGCGTCGGTTGGGTGTTTGCGTCCCGCGCGCTTTAACACCGCGCAGCGGGGTTGGGTTAGCGGGATGCAAATTCCCGACTGGCGTGCAGATGCACAACACCCTGCCGATTCGTTGGCCAAAATCACATATTAATTATTTCAGTATCGCGCCGGTATCGGCACTCGTAACCATCCTTGCATACCTCGCGAGCCAGCCCGTCGATACCTTCGGGGGCTTTAACTGCGAGTTCGTAAGTCGTTTTTGCCATTCGGCGTCATCCACCTTCAAGTGGATGGAATAGGCCGTAATATCGATTTCTATCATGTCGCCTTCCTTTACATAAGCGAGAGGGCCGCCTGCCGCAGCCTCCGGCGACACATGCCCGATGGCCGCGCCGCGCGACGCGCCGGAGAAGCGTCCGTCCGTCAAAAGCGCCACGTCCTTATCAAGTCCCATGCCCGCCAAATTGGAGGTGGGAGCCAGCATTTCGCGCATGCCCGGCCCGCCCTTCGGTCCTTCATAGCGGATCACGACGATGTCGCCCTTGTTGATTTTCCCGCTGAGGATCGCCGCATTGGCCTCTTCCTCGCTGTCGAACACCCGCGCGGTGCACGTGCTTTTCATCATCTCGGGCGCGACTGCCGAGCGCTTGACCACACAGCCGTCGGGCGCGAGGTTTCCGTAGAGGATCGCAAGCCCGCCCGTTTTGGAATACGGATCGTCGATGGGGCGGATCACGTCGCCCGTGCGGCGCGCGTTTTTGATCCTGTCCATCACCGTGCCGTCCACCGTTTTGTTGTCCTCGATCAAGCTCTTTTTATGAAGCTCCGCCATCAGCGCCGGCACCCCGCCGCATGCGTCGAGGTCCTCTACATAGTGCCGACCCGCCGGGGCGAGGTGGCAGAGGTTGGGCGTTTTTTCACTGATCTCATTGACCTGCCGCAGATCGATTTTGATGCCGCACTCGTGCGCGATGGCGGGCAAATGCAGCATGCTGTTTGTGCTGCATCCAAGCGCCATGTCCACTGTGAGCGCGTTTTGGAACGCCTTCCCGTTCATGATATCGCGGGGGCACAGGTTTTGCTCGATGAGTTTCATCACCCGCATGCCCGCGTGCTTGCCAAGCGCCGTACGCGCCGCCATCACCGCCGGGATCGTCCCGTTGCCCGCAAGCGCCATGCCCAGTACTTCGCTTAGGCAGTTCATGGAGTTCGCGGTATACATGCCCGAACAGCTTCCGCAGCTTGGGCACGCGCTGTGTTCGAACGTCTCCAGCTCCTCGTCTGTGAGCTGTCCATTCGCGTGTTTTCCGACGGCCTCGAACATGCTCGAAAGGCTCGTCTTTTCATCGTGGTAACGCCCCGCGAGCATCGGCCCGCCCGAGCACACGATGGCCGGGAGGTTGACCCGCGCCGCCGCCATGAGCATGCCGGGCACCACCTTATCACAATTCGGGATCAATACCGCGCCGTCGAACGCGTGCGCGACGAGCAGCGTTTCCACGCTGTCCGCAATCAGCTCACGCGAGGGCAGCGAATAGTGCATACCCATGTGGTTCATCGCCAGTCCGTCGCATACGCCGATGGCAGGAACCTCGATGGGCGTGCCCCCCGCCATGCGGATGCCGTCCTTGACGGCCTGCGCCACCGTGTCGAGATGCAGATGCCCGGGGATCACCTCGCTTTGCGCGTTGACCACCGCGACAAGCGGTCGGTTGAGTTCTTCCTTTGTCAGCCCCAGCGCATACAGCAGGGACCGGTGCGGCGCGCGCTGCGCACCTGTTTTGATGTTGTCACTGTTCATTATTTATCCTTATTATGCCAGCTCATCTTTGCCCGCAAATCCGCACCCGTTTTTTCAAGCTGGGATTCCTTGCCGATGTTGCGCATGGCGATAAAATGCGGACGCTTCACTTGATTTTCAAGCATCCAGTCGCGCGCAAAGGTACCGTCTTGAATCTCGGAAAGCACGTTTTTCATCTCTTTGCGGGTCTCGTCGGTGATGATGCGTTTGCCCGTCACATAATCGCCATACTCCGCCGTGTCGGAAATGGAATAGCGCATTCCTGCAAGACCGCCTTCGTTGATCAGATCCACGATCAGTTTCATTTCATGACAGCATTCAAAGTATGCCATCTCCGGCGCGTAGCCTGCTTGCACCAGCGTTTCAAAGCCCGCCTTGATGAGCTCGGACACGCCGCCGCACAACACCGCCTGCTCACCGAACAGGTCAGTTTCCGTTTCCTCTCGGAAGTTTGTTTCGAAGATGCCCGCGCGGCCGCCGCCGATCCCGCACGCATAAGCAAGCGCATAATCACGCGCTTTTCCGGACGCATCCTGATGGATGGCGATGAGGCACGGAACGCCCTTGCCTTCCTCGAACTGGCTTCTCACCGTGTGACCCGGCCCTTTGGGGGCGACCATCCACACGTCCACATCCTTGGGCGGCGCGATCTGCCCGAAATGGATGTTGAAGCCGTGCGCGAACACGAGCGATTTGCCTTCCGTCATATAAGGCGCGATGCTTTCGTAGATCGCGCCCTGCTTTTCGTCGGGCACGAGCAGCATCACGATGTCGGCCGTTTTCGCCGCATTCTCAGCAGTCATGACTTTGAGGCCCGCCTCCTCGGCAATTTTCCATGATCTGCTGCCTTCATATAATCCGACGACCACATCCACTCCGCTGTCCTTGAGGTTGCGCGCGTGCGCGTGTCCCTGACTGCCATAGCCAATGATGGCAACGGTTTTGCCCTTGAGCAGCGAAAGGTTGCAGTCCCTGTCGTAATACATCTTCATGTTCATTCGTTCTTCCTCCAAAATTTTTATTGAGCGCCGTTTCCGGCGGTTCAGTCTTGATGAATAGAGCCCGCGCCGCGCTGCAAAGCCGTGATGCCCGTGCGCGCAAGCTCGATGATCCCGTATTCGTCGAGCAGATTAAGCAGTGCGTCGTTTTTTTCCGGCGATCCGGAAAGCTCGATGATCATGGATTCCTTGCAGATGTCCACGATCTTGGTGCGGAATATGTCGCACAGCTCGATGATGCTTGCCCTGCTCTTTGCGCTCGATTTCACCTTCACGAGCACAAGCTCTTTATAAACCGCGCTTTTTGAACGCAATCCACGTATTTTTACAACGTCCACGAGCTTCGCGAGCTGCTTCTGGATTTGCTCCAGGATCGCTTCATCGCCCACGAGCTCGATGGTAATTCGCGACACCTGCGGATCGTGCGTTTCGCCCACAGACAGCGAACGGATGTTATACCCCCTGCGCGAAAACAGTGCCGTGACTTTCGACAAGACGCCGGACGTGTTTTTGACGAGTACGGACAGGACATATCTTCTGATCATTGTTCCATCTCCTTAACGTTCTTTCTTTACTACATTATATCGCCGTTTTATAGCCGTGTACAATCACTTTTCAAGGTCCAGGATGATGTCGTCGAGCGACTTGCCGCCCGGCACCATCGGCAGCACGTTTTCATCCTCATGGATGTCGCATTTCACGATCACCGGGCCATCAAGCGCAAACGCCTTTTTGAACGCCGCGTGCAAGTCCCGTTCATTTGAAATGTCCATGCCGTGCGCGCCCAGCGCCTCCGCCAGCTTCACGTAATCCGTGGGGTTATTGAGCGTGGTCTGACAATAGCGTCCGTCGTAAAACAGCTTTTGCCACTGTCGCACCATGCCGAGCACGTTGTTGTTGAGCACCAATATCATGATGGGCAGCTTATACTTCACAGCGGTCACAATCTCCTGCATGTTCATGTGGAAGCTGCCGTCCCCCGCGATGTTCACCACCTGCCTGCCCGTGCCAAGCGTTGCGCCCATGGCTGCGCCCATACCAAAACCCATCGTGCCGAGGCCGCCCGACGAGATGAATTCGCGGGGCGCTTCGATGCGCAGGAACTGCGCCGCCCACATCTGATGCTGTCCCACCTCAGTGGTGAACAGCGTACCCTCGGGCGCTTCATCCTGCATGGCCTGCAATATTTTCTTGGGAAAGCGCGCGTTGCGCGTTGCGCGATCCAGAGGATAGCTGCGCTTCCAGTGCCGCACACGGTCCATCCATGTTTCGCTCGTTCTCTTTTTCACACCGGGCAGCAGCGCCGTCAGCACATCCTTGGCGTTGCCGCGCACTTCGTAGTCTGCCGCAATGTTTTTGTTGATCTCCGCCGGATCCACGTCGATGTGCAACACCTTCGCCTGCTTGGCAAACTTTGTGCGGTCAGAGGTCACACGTTCGGAAAACCGCGCGCCCACGGCGATCAGCAGATCGCAATTCGACGCGCACAGCGCGGATGTTTTGGTGCCGTGCATGCCGATCATGCCCGTATATTGCAGATCGCTCGCCGGAACCGCGCCCATGCCCATCAGAGACATCGTGACCGGCGCGTTCAGCTTTTTCGCCAGATCGCGTATCTGCTGCTCCGCACCCGCCGCGATCACGCCGCCGCCCGCAAAAATGAAAGGCCTCTCGCTTTGATTGATGGCAGCAACCGCAGCCGCGATATCCGCTTTCGTGAAAGCGTTCTTCGGCTCGATGGGCTCCGGCTGCCGCGGCTCGTAATCGAATTCCGCTATGGTGATGTCCTTTGGCACATCCACCAAAACCGGACCGGGGCGACCGCTCTGCGCGATGTGGAATGCCTCGCGAATCGCGTCTGCCAGCTCGGATATCTCTTTAACGATCACATTGTATTTGGTGATCGGGATCGTCACGCCCGTGATATCGATCTCCTGAAAACTGTCCTTACCCAGATTCTTCTTTTCCACGTTCGCCGTGATGGCCACCAGCGGGATGGAATCCATGTGCGCCGTTGCGATGCCCGTCACCAGATTCGTCGCGCCCGGTCCACTCGTCGCAAACACCACGCCCGGCTTGCCCGTCGCCCGCGCATATCCGTCCGCTGCGTGCGCCGCGTGCTGCTCGTGACAGGTCAGGATATGGTTGATCTCCGGATAATCGTAAAGCGCGTTGTAGACCGCGATAATCTGACCGCCCGGGAACCCGAACACCGTATCCACATTTTGTTCCTTCAAGCATTCCAAGATGATCTGCGCGCCATTTAATTTCACTGTATTATCCTCCAAGTTCTCGTCTGTTCAAAAAAAGAAGGCCTGCGCTCATCGCGCAGGCCTTCGAATTTCACAATCCGTCAGTCCTTACCGTGCCCCTCCGGCACAAACGCAACAAGCCTTATTTGCTCTGCCAATAATGACGAGGCTAATAAGGTTAATAAGGACTACGATGAAGTTGTAAGAATGCTGTTGCTTCATTTTTCCTACGTCCTTTTGCGTTACTGGTATTTATGATAAAGCCATTCCTTTATTATGTCAACATTTTTTTGGAATTTTAAACAAAGCAATTGCAAAAAATGTTGGTTTATATTAGAATAATACAGACGCTTGCGCACCCGAATGCGCTTGTGAATGCTGAATAATGGAATGTGCCTCCTTAGTTAAATGGATATAACAAGCCCCTCCTAAG
>CAYTKQ010000014.1:0-70104 GCA_964438705.1 uncultured Christensenella sp.
GAACATATTCGGAGCTAGTATCAGAAGAAGAAAAAGGCAACACATTTATCGTTTTGCGCGAAAAAGAAATGTTTGCCAACAGCAATGATGTGCCTTACAATCAGTATATCATCTACACGCAGTGCAATATCAAAACCGAGGTCGCTTGGTTTATGACAAGTACCCCCGACTCATATACCGTTGATGTATTGATTATTGCTAACAACCTATATCTTGATGAAAACGGCACTTTGCAATGGGATTCTGAACTGCAATCAAAAGCCTTGTTAAGTAGCAATTCTGGTGATCTAATCAGCAATTACACAGCAAAACAGCAGGAAAGGTATAATATTGTCACATCAAGCAATGATGGTCAAAATAGTCCATCGTCCGCAGAGACCGCAACTATGACAGATGCCGAATTGAAACAATATATTTTGGAGGGAAAAGACCGATATTATAGCAAAGATGAGTTGATGGGGAAATCTCAAACTGAACTCACGATGCTGCGTAATGGTATGTTTGCGCTATCTGGAAAAGAGTTTGTGAAGAACATGGATGTAAAAGCGTTTTTCGAAGGTTGCGACTGGTACGCTCCTATTTCTTCGGATGACACAGTGATTGAAAGCAAAATCAACGATTTTCAAAAGAAGAACGCTGATTTGATCGTTGAAGTTGAAAAGGAGTTAGGATATAGATAGCGCGAGAACAAAAACAGCATCGTTTCCTGCCGTATATTTGAAAATCCTGCATGAAGATAAATATGCAGGATTTTTTATTTTATGGCTGGCTTTATCCAGCCTATCAGATTTTCTCCCTTAGCATCAAGATCGTATGCGGTGCATCTCCAACTTGACGCAGTGAAAAAATGCGGTATTCCTCTTGGGACATGCGACTGAATAGGCTTTACTCAAGCCAGCCAACATGGTTGGAAATTCGAGAAGAGCACGGAGGGTTTAAGAAATGAAATTTTTTGATGGATGTAAGACCTTAGGGGATGTTAAAAGTCGATATTATGAATTGGTAAAACACTATCATCCCGACAAACCGGAAAATGGGACAGCCGAGCAGGATATTTTAAAAACGGTTAATCATGAGTATGAAATCGCTTTTAAAATCTTTAAGAACACACACCAAGATTCAAAGGGCAATACCTACACCAAAGAGACGGACGAAATTCCAGATCAGTTTAAAGAAATCATCAATAAGGTGATCCGTCTTGAAAATGTATTCGTTGAAGTTTGCGGCTCATGGATATGGCTTACGGGAAACACTAAGCCCTATAAAGATTATCTCAAAGAAAACGGCTTTAAGTGGTCATCCAAAAAATTCGCGTGGCACTGGCACACAGGCGAATTTAAAAAATGGAGCAAGTCCGAATGCTCACTTGATGAAATTCGCGTAAAATATGGTAGCCATTCTTATAAATCAGAAAAAAACGATAGATTGCAGGAAAGCCGCTGAAATGCGGCTTTTCCTTATATTTGTATTTTGGAAATTGCACAAACGACTGTTTATTTGCATCATTTAGTGGTATAATGATGCAAATAAACAAATTGTGAGGGAGAAAAAATGCGCCGGTTAGATTATTCGCACACTGCAAATACGCTGCTAACAAAAGAAATCGTCAATCTGCTTTTCGCGATCCATGAGCAAAAAGGACAGCAAACTCTTTTTGTTGAAGCAAAGCCGGACATCCTAGACAGTTTGCTCAATGTAGCCAAAATTCAAAGCACCGAATCTTCAAATCGTATTGAAGGCATCTATACAACAGATAAGCGCGTCATTGAACTGGTACAAGAAAATGCCAAACCGCTCAATCGAAACGAAAGTGAGATTGCCGGATATCGCGATGTGCTTGCGACCGTGCATGAAAACTATGATTATCTCCCGCCGCGCCCAAATATCATCTTGCAGTTGCATCGTGATCTATATCAATATGCTTCGTTCTCCGCTGGTGGAGCTTTCAAAAGTACAGATAACATCATAGAGGAACGCGATGCAGAGGGTAAATCCAGAATACGCTTTCAGCCTGTTTCGGCTTTTGAAACGCCAATGATGCTGGAAAATATATGCAACGCCTATATCAATGAAATTGAACATGCGCAAGTTGATCCGCTGCTGTTGATCCCTGTTTACATATTGGATTTTTTGTGCATCCATCCTTTCAGTGATGGCAACGGACGGATCAGCAGGCTACTGACTTTGCTCTTGCTCTATCGCGCGGGATATATTGTCGGCAAATATATCAGCATCGAAATGCTGATTGAAAAAACAAAAGAATCCTATTATGAGATATTGGAAATCAGTTCGCAGGGCTGGCATGAGAGCAAAAACGACTATCGTCCCTTTGTGAAATACTATCTCGGCATCATACTGAATGCATACAGGGAATTTGCTTCACGAGTGGATATTCTATCCACAAAAAAAGTTACCAAGAGCGAGCGCGTAAAAGCGATCATCGAAAGCCATTTGGGCAAAATTTCCAAAAAAGAAATTGCTTTGCGATGCCCCGACATCAGCGAAACCACCATAGAACGCACCTTGGGCGAATTGCTTAAGGCGGGCGAAATCGTAAAGATCGGCGCGGGCAGAGCCACTGCTTATGCTATGAGGCGGGGGTGATGGATAACCATGTGTAATTGGGGATAAAATCGATAGTTTCAAAAAAATGAGGAAGCACTAAACTTCCTCATTTTATAAGATTATCCCTTGGGCGGGAACGGATCGTTCCCTTGTGAATCTTTTCCGCGAATCCTACCGTTTTTTCCATGTATGACCAATTCTGATTTTTGTCCTCGCGCTATTTTTCGAGCTATATCTATAGCTTCTTGTTGCGTATTCGTCCTTTTTGTTGCCCGCTCATTACCTGCTCCAATAACTTGCCAGCCACCTTCGGGGCGTGGTGTAACATGTTGATTTTTTCTCATATTGCACCTACTTTAACCTTGTTACTCGACCACAATGCGGACATTTTGATGGATTTGTAACTGGGATAATTTTTTTGCCACATCCACAAATATAGTACTTATATGTTAGCTTTTTCATTAATTTACTTCCTACGAGTCATATGCTCGTTCCTTTCACAAAGATAATATCTATATTCATCACTGTCTATATGTAAAAGCCTACTGATTACCTTTCCAGATGCAAATTTCATATTGCACACATTTCAAATTCATGATATGATACTCAAAGGTGATCTAGAGTACCCTATGTGTGCTTTTGCAATCTTGCAGAACATCGAGCTACAACTCGATGTTTTTCTTTTACATATTTCTTGTGTTATTGCCAAAAAACAATTCTGGATTGCAGCCTAATGCTCCCTCAAGAATTCTATTTGACAGATTGACTTTAGCTCTAGACGTTTTCAGCTCATCGCTTAATCTTAGCAAAGAACATTTCCCATACATATCCTTATTAGTTATCCAGATCTGATCACGGCGTATTTCTCCATCTACCAAAAGTGGCTGATGTGAAGTGCAAATAAGCTGCGCGTTATTACGATTGCTTTCAGGGTCTAGAAACAGTTTAATTATTTCTTTTACCAATGACAGATGCAATCCGTTCTCTATTTCATCTATTACTAATATGCCTCCCATTTCAAGAACATCAAACAGGTAAGGCAGTGCTGTGAAAAGTTTGACTGTACCCATAGACTCGTCCACAAAAAATGAAACAGGTTTACTAACATTTTCTTCGCCATCAGTATAGACCGCATGCTCTGTCTCGACCCCAACCATTGTCTTATTTGCAATTATTTCTCGATTCTCAAAATTATCTGCCTCAATTTTTTGACAAGCAACCTCTTCCTCTTCATAAAAAATACGGATGTCTCTAATAGTAGGGTCAGCTTTTTGCAAAACTTTTACGTATTTTTGCAAACGTTTTTCAGAAAACGACTCCCTGTTAGGATTCGGATTTAGAATTGGTGCTGTCATGTTGATAACCTTTATTTCTCTTATTGCTTCAACAAGCTCAGCAGCAACATCATTATTCAACATTGCTGCCACAGCCAAGCATAAAGCCTCCTCCTTAACTGTATGTTTTGCCGCATCAAAAGATTTCAATGTGGATTTAAGCACAATTTCTTTATATGAAGGCGAAGTTCTAACGATCAGTTTCTCAGTGCGACGAACCTTTTTCGTCAAAATTTCTGATATGATTTTTTTATCTTGCACTGAAAATTCATAATAGTAAGTTGTCCCATTAACAACCAATTCTATTGCAAAGGTTACAGGTTTATCATGATACGCTGTATCAAACACAAATACCGAAACAGGCTCATCCATACCTTTTAATTGAGGTATTGAGAGTAATTGAGAGTTATTTACAACGGTTAAAGGTGACCACTCTAACAATCGCTGAATTTCTCGAATAATTTTACAAAAATAAGTTTTCCCTGACCCATTTGCTCCGTATATAAAAGACACTTTATTTAAGAGTGTATCTTCACAGACAAATGTATTCTGCAAATACTCTTTTTTGCTAGCATCAGATTTCGTCGTGAAGACAATGCGGTCTGCAAAAGAAGCAAAGTTTTCAGCAGATATAGATTTAATGTATGTGTTATGTATCATTTTTGTTCCCTCCATTTACTATTATACACATTTCAATTCAATCGTCAATACTTATTGTCAATTTTTCTACATGTATGTCAATTTTATCAATTTAACACTTTTCGTTTGTGTTTGGTTTATTGAGCATACCATATTTTTACTTTGCTAGTCGCTAGAGATCATGTGAAATTGTTTAATAACCCTATCGTTGCTAATCCCTAGCTAATCAGCCCCCGCAAAACCACCCAAAACCACACGATATTACGCGAGATCAAAAAAGAAACAGAATGCCAAAAACCCGCACAGCAATGCGGGTTTTAAGGTGTTCTATGATATTAGGTGATACATCGTAAAAATTGGTTTGGACTTCTCCTAAGGGCTAGTTACAAGTTCGATTCTTGTAGGGGGTGCCACGTTGGAGCAAAGTTCGCTTTGCTCCATTTCTTATTTCAATGCATAACGCTTCTTGTAACAATCAAAATTATAATGTGATTTTTCATTCATTCCACATAGATCATTTTAAGTTGCTTTTGTTCTGCGTAATAAACTGCGTATGCGATTCCGCCTGTGTTCTTTTTCAGATAACAAACGCAGTATTGGCTGTTGCCCACCATATGCCGATTGCGTTTTTGCATGCAGTCGTTGAAATATCGTTTGGCCGCATAGACAATCTTGTCTGTACAATGTAAAACCTCCGCATACTGTATTTTGTCCTCCTCACTCCAACCGCGCGTTTGTTCTTTGCATGGCAAATATCATAATCAGTCTTAGTCATGGGAACTCCGTTTTTAGCTTAAATGAGGTAATTTAATCAATTCAAAGCGGAGAATGATACGCGTTTTACTATAATAGCAGCCTCAAACACATTGCAAACACACCATATACCCTTATGTTTTGACATTTTTTGCATTGATTTCTGCCGTACTCGCACGCATAGAATACTCCAAAAATAAAATCGATTTTACAATATTTCCCTTCTGCGGATGTATAGAATGATAAACAAGAAAAGAATTGGGGCCGGATTTCCGGCAAAAAAATCTAGGGTGAAACCGTTGGAGGGAACTACAAATGAATTCAAAAGAGTTGGTTTTGAATGCGATCCACAATAAGGAAGTTGATCGGATTCCGTGGGTGCCGTTCGTGGGCTGCCACGCGGCAAAGATGATCGATGTGACGGCGACTGAATTTTTTAAAAGCGCAGACCTGATCCATCAGGGCGTGATGAAGGCATATGAGGAATATCAGCCGGACGGACTGCCCGCACTGTTTGATTTGCAGCTCGAGGCCGAAGCGCTCGGATGCCAGCTTCAGTATGCAGACACGAATCCGCCGTCTGTGCAGACACATGTGCTGGAGGAGGGCAAGACGCTTGCCGACCTAAAGCTGCCCACCGAACAAGACGGACGTTTTCCTGTGGTGCTTGAGGCAATCGACCGCATCGTCGCTTCGCTTGGCGATAAAATTGCGATTTACGGCCTGATCACCGGTCCGTTCACACTGGCACTTCATCTCAAAGGCACGGACATCTTCTTTGCGATGTTCGACGATCCGGAAGGCACGCACGAGCTGATGCGTTTCTGCACAGATGTGGCAAAGCACACGGCAAAAATGTATATGGACAGAGGGTGCGACATCATCGCGGTGGTAGACCCGATGACCTCGCAGATTTCGCCGGACACGTTCCACGAGTTCGTCTCCCCCTACTGCACGGAAATCTTCGACTTTGTGCGTGAAAACGGCAAAGCGGGTTCCTTCTTCGTATGCGGCAACGCTAAAAACAACATTGAGGAGATGTGCCTGTGTAAGCCGGACAATGTTTCCATCGACGAAAACATCCCGCTTGAATACGTCAAGGAAGTTTGCCAGAAAAACGGTATTTCCTTTGGCGGCAACATCAAGCTGACGCTCACCATCCTGTTCGGTACGCCCACAGACAACATTCAGGACGCGCAGAACTGCATGGCGATCGGCGGCAACAAGGGCTTCATCCTCGCACCGGGCTGCGATATCCCGTTCGACGCGCCGGTCCGCAACTTGAAGGCTGTCACCAGCGTTGTGCACGGCAACATCAGCGAAGTGATGGAGGACGATGATTCCCTCGCGGGCGTCACTTACGACCTACCGGATTACGCGAACGAAGATCAGGTCATCATGGACATTATCACGCTCGACTCCGAATCATGCGCGCCCTGCCAGTATATGATGGAAGCGGTACGCGTTGCTGCGGAACCGTACGGCGACAAGGTCAAATACATCGAGCACAAGGTGAAGGACAAAGAGTCCGTCGTATGCATGATGAAGCTCGGCGTTGCAAACATCCCCACCATCTGCATCGACGGCGACATCAAGTATGTCAGTATCATCCCGGATCATCAGGAACTCAAGGACGTGATCGGCGAATATGTCAGCAAAAAGCAGAAATAAAGAGGTTGTGCTCGTCACACTAGAGCAGCCGTGCACCGCGTGCATCATCACGTGCAATTTAACGGAAGAGATCATAGGAAAGCTGCGCAAGCGGAACGGGGATTTCCCCTTCCGCATTGTGCGGCTTAAGCATATCCGCGAGATCAAGAGCGTTCCCGGTCTCGAGGTGGAAAAGTTCCCGGCGGTCATCATCGACGGCGAACAGGTCACAGCGGGAAGCTTTCCGCATCCCGATATGCTGAAATACTACATTTATGGAGAAGAGTCATGAGCGAACGGATCAAGCTGTCGGTCATCGGGGGCTTCCTCGGTTCCGGCAAGACCACGACGATTTTGAGCATCGCAAAAAAGTTGATCGGCAGCGGCACCAAGGTGGGCATCGTCACCAACGATCAGGGCAGCGACCTTGTGGACACCAACTTTCTGCGCAGCGCGGGCTTTCCCGTGCTTGAGGTGGAAGGCGGCTGTTTTTGCTGCAATTTTGAGGAATTCGTGGGTAAACTGAATACGCTTGCGCGCGAACAGCTGCCGGACATCATCCTCGCCGAACCGGTCGGGAGCTGTACAGACCTTGTGGCAAGCATCTTCAAACCGCTTCAGCTGCGGCACACGGAAAACTTTGTGCTCGCGCCGCTGATGGTGCTGGCAGACCCGCGCAGGGTGCGCAGACTGATGACGGACGGCGAACGCAGGTTTCAGAGCGAGATCAACTACCTGTTCAAAAAGCAGCTCGAGGAAGCGGACATCATTTTGCTGAGCAAGGCCGATCTTTATACAAGCGAGGAGCTTGACGAGCTTAAGGCTTATCTCAAAAAGACCTTCAAGGGAACGGAGGTCGCGGTCGTCTCCGCCAAGGAAGGCCGGGGGTTAAGCGAAATCCTGCCCGTGATCCTCGCGGGCGAGGCGGCCGAGGTCGGTGCGCTGATGGAGCTCGATTACAACGTTTACGGTCTGGCGGAAAGCTTCCTCGGCTGGTTCAACGCCACGGCGGCGGTCGCAAGCGGCGGCGCGGACGAGGTGAAGGCGTTTGTGACGGACTTCATGGAGCACATCAAGAGCGAGGTCGCGGCAACGGGAAAAGAGATCGCACACCTCAAGACCTATGCCATGGGAACGGGCGGTTATTTGAAGGCAAGCATCACCAGCGTGGAGGACACGCTCGATTTCTACGAGGACAACTTCAAGGGCAGCGGGCGGTTTTCCCTCGTGGTGAACGCGCGCATGAACGTGGAGCCGGACGTATTAAACCCCATGATGGAGCAGGCCATCCACGCGGCGGCACAAACGCGCGGCATCGACGTGAGCGAATACAAAAGCGATTGCTTCACACCCGGCGCACCCTCCGGCGCGGCGCGCGGCCTTGTGAGCGAGGAGGGCTGCGGTTGTTCGTGCTGCGGGCGGGAGGAATAACATATCATCCAATCTGATTCATTGGAGCCGCGGCAACGCGGTTCTTTTTTTGGCAAAAAAAGAATCCCGTCTCCGGGATTCTTTTGCTTTTCCATAAGCATCAAACGTATTCGTAATCGTCCGGCGCTTTGAACCATTTTTTGCGCCCAAGGTGGAAAATGAAGCACAGCGCCGCAATGATGATGTAGGCGATCATATAGGGCGATGTCGGGAAGAACCCCAGTGACGAGCTGTTGACGAACCCGAAGAACGCCAGCACAGCACCGCACACAAACACCCACGCCGTTTTATCCAGCCGCCTGTCGATGATAAACGTGACCGCGCTGCCCCACAAAAGTCCCGTGACGATCGCGCCCGCGTGTACCGCAGGAACGCCGTTCCACATCACACCCGCGTCGAGGATCGCCTGCGTCGTTTCCGGGCCATATTGCGCAAGCCCGTTCACTGTCTCCGTAAACACACCTGTAAGCCCGACGGCGCCGGTGATCTGCGAATACATGTAGTCTCCCACAGCGGGCAGCATGGCAACGGCGATGGCCGCAAAATATTTGTGGTTGTTCTCTTTGTAGGCCTGCGCCACCATGACGATCGCGCACCACAAAAATGTGATGGCGCAAATGGCAGCGGGGATGACGGAATTGATAAACTTGAAAAATCCGAACAGGCCCGCGCATCCAAGGACTACGCCGCCCATCCACGAATAGGCCGCGCCCGCCTTCTGTTTTTTGAGACCGGGATGCCCCAGCCACACGGTGTTGGGCACCACGCCGCCGAACACAGCCGAAATCATGGTGCAGCCACCGTCCGCAAACTGTGCCTCGCGCACGCTGTAGTTGTCGCCCGCCGTATTCGCGGAGGCCACGTTGTCCATCGTTTCAATGAAGTTATAAATTTCGACGGGGATGACCACCGCAAGGTATGGCGCCACCACGGCAAAGCCGTTCAGCAGATGCTGCACGGTATCGGCCGGGTTGGGTACAAAGAACCCGACGCCCGAAAAATCCGGCTGCACACGTCCCAGGATGAGCGCATACACGATACCACCCACAATGGCGACGGCGAGCGGCGGGATTTTCCCCGGGAACATATAACCCGCGAACAGACCCACAAACGCCACCAAGAGGATGGGCATACCGAGGATCGGATCGCCGAACACGTCAAAAATTCCCTGTGTCGCCATCCAAATGAAGCCCACGCCCGCAATGGTGCCGAGCAGAGCGGCACGGGGCAGCGCCTTTTTGATATACGGCCCGATGATGCCGCCCAAAAATTCGATGGCTCCGCCGATGAAGCACGCCGCGACCGCTGCGGACCACACGAGCTCCGGGTCGCCCAGCGCATAGTTGAGCGGCACGATCACCCCGTACAAAAAGATGAACATGGCGGGAGTAGACACCCCCGACGGCAGCGCCGTTACATCTGCGCGCTGTTCTTTTTTCGAGAGCTTGTGGGCCATGTAGGCATAATAAATTCCAGAAAGCATAAGTCCGATGGACATGCCCGGGATGACCCTCCCATAAACGATTTCATCCGGCCAGCCAAGCATTCCTGACAGCGTAGCGATCACAATGATGTAGTTTACGATGTTGCCCGCCAAGCTGTACGCAAGGCCGCCGACGTCACCCGATGTAAAAAACGGGATCAGCGATTTTGGTTTCATAAATTCTCTCCTCTCTCTTGTCGCTTTTCGTCATAAATAAAAAGCCTGTCTTAATTTTATAGTAAGACAGGCTTCTACGCAATAAATTTATGAACTTGTTCAATTAAAATCTTTTTAATATTCGTTATGTATCGAATGTTTTGATATTTTGTTCATCGGGCTCAATCCCTATAAAACAAGCCCAATACCCCTAAGCTCCATTTTTACTTCTTCATACATGGCTTCCCATTCAGGAACGGGACGAATCGTCTGCATATCATACGCCTCATCGAAGGGCTTGCCCTCATTGCCCGTCGCAAAGACATGTTCATACTTTTCAAGCAGCTTCAAAATCATCCCGTTCGCCTGCGCACGGGTGATTCCCGCGCGCGAAGCGGCAAGGCCGGTCTCGCCCATCACGCGCGCCTCGAGGCCCGTACCGTGCGGCTTCACGCCGTCACACGAGCCGCATCCCTCCAGATGCCCGCCCGAAACAGTGATGGCAAGCGCGTTCGCCGCCACCTCATAAAGCAGCTCTTTGGTGAGCGCACCGCTCTTGGGATAAATATCGCACACGATGATCGCGGGCGCGCATTTCGCAAACGCCTGACACACAACGCTTTGCAGCCACATGCATTCGCGCGTGGAGGTGGCAATGTAATTGATGTGGATGGGGTGGCACAGATGATAATCCGCGCGGCACACGATGTTCGCCGCCAGCATCGAAGCGATCATGCACACAACCGCCCCCGGTGCGCCGCCGGCAAGGCCGCCCACCATCACGCACGCCAACGATGCGTTGCGCACACCCGTATCGATCGAACTTGCCGCGCGCACCATGTTGTCGCGGCTGATGATGAGCTCGTTGAGGAGCGCCACCAAATGCGAATCGCACGGCCTGAGCGCGCCCGGCGCAGTCGCCGAAAGGTCGCCGATCTCCGACACGCTGCTTTCGCCCGCGAGCATGCCGATGCCCGGCCTGCCCGAAAACGCCGCGGCCTGATGCAGATAGGAAAGCTCTCTGCGCACCGCAAGTACCTCGGAGGCCTCCGCGCTGCGCACGGCATAGCCGTCCACATCCACGATGGAGCCGCACGTGATAAGGTCGACCGCCTTTTCCTGCGCCCAGCTTCTCACCGTGGGCAGGAACAGCCGCTCGGGCGTGGGACACCCGGGATTGCCCGCCCATACGCCGGGCTTGCGGCAATCTTCCGCGCCGCGCGCGTAAAGCGTGAACGCATCCTTGCCTTCGCCCATCACGATCGTCTTTTTCGTGTTTTTCGCCGCGTCGTCGATTTCCTCCGCGCTCAGCTTGATGACGCGCTTGGTGTCGATGTTGTAAACGCCTGTTTCAAGGAGCAGCCTGCGCCCCGCCTCGTAATATTTTTCAAGCAGCGCTTCGTCCACAGTTGTGATCTCGTCGTTGTCGCGGGTAAATCCATATTCCGCGACGATCTCCGCCGTCTTCATGGCGATCATGTCCACATCCCAGTAGTCCTTTGAGACCTGTTCCCCTACATATCCGCGTTCCACGATTTCCAGATAATTGTTTGTCATATAGAATCTCCCTTTTCCAATCTATTTTGCGTAGGGCTGAAAGGCTGCCAGAGCGGCTGCCGCAACCTCGACAGACTCTTCCCCATAGGTCATTATAATGCACAAGGAACGGTTGTCCTTTTTCGTGAAGTAATAATCCTGTGAAACGAGCACGCCCTCTCCATAGTCGATGGTCAGAGGCTCTTTGATAAAGTCCATTCCGGCAATCGAAACGGTCTCAGGCTCCCCTGCGGATGAATATCCCTTTCTCGCGGCAATCGACTTGGCGTACGCAGCGGCATATTGCTCCAAAGGCATGTTGGAAAGCGGTATCGTTTCTGTCGCAACCATGACGTTCATCGTTGAAGCCGCGTCTGCCGCCATCATTTCAAAGGTGCCTGCGCCGCTGTCGGCTTCCGCGCCCGCAAATGCAGACATTTCGTCCTTTGTTGCCAGCGCAAGATCGCTACCTTCCGGGATGGCCCATTGCAGACCCAGATATTCACTGGTATACATCTGATCGGTCAGCGTGCCCTCTGCGTAAGCGGGCGCTGCACTTTCGGTTGGGGAGGGTGACGGCGTGGGGGCGGGGTCGGGCGTAGCCGAAGGCGATTCCATGGGCGCAGCTGCCTGTTCCGGCGTATTAGAAGGCATAAGGGCCGTCAACGGAGAGCATGCCGCAGCCAGCAAAACGACCATGAGCAGGGCAACAGCAGTAGCGATTATCTTTACATACTTTTTCATTTTTTCATTCTCCTTTTATTTCACAACAATATTCACAATACGTCCGGGCACTACAATGAACTTTACGATCTCCTTGCCCGCCCACAGCTCCGCAAACTCCTTGCGCACAAAGGCTTCCACTTCCTCTTTGGAAGCGTCGGCGGAAATATCAAATTTTGCCCGCACCTTGCCGTTCAATTGCACCGCCATGTTGACGGTCGAGCGCTTGAGCGCGTTTTCGTCGCACACGGGGAATTCCTGATCGAAGATGGAATAGACCCCGCCGAGGCGCTCCCACATTTCCTCCGCAAAGTGCGGGGCAAAAGGCGCGAGAATGAGGCACAGCTTTTTGCACACCTCTTTTAAGAAGGCCGCGTCGGGCTGTTTGTCCATGTATTTATACATTGCGTTCACAAGCTCCATGATGCGCGCCACCGACGTGTTGAACGAAAACGCCGGAATATCGCGCGCCACATTTTTGATGGCATAGTGAAGCTGATAATTCACGTCGAAGTCGGCCTTGCCGCTGCCGCCCAGCATAGGCGCCACCGCGCTTACAAGGCGCTCGACGCGCTCCAAAAAACGGTTTACAGCCTTGATGCCGCCGTCGTTCCACGGTCCGCCCTCCACGTAATTGAATCCAAACGCGAGGTACATACGCAGCGTGTCCGATCCATATTTTTTGATGAGCTCATCCGGCGAGATGACGTTACCGCGGCTCTTGCTCATTTTTTCACCGTCCGGCCCCAGAATCACGCCCTGATGCACGAGGGACGAAAAGGGCTCGTCAAAGCCTACATAGCCCATATCGTGAAACGCCTTGGTGAAGAAGCGCGCGTACAGCAGATGCATGACCGCGTGCTCCGCGCCGCCGATGTATTTATCCACGGGCAGCAGCCCGTCCACAACGGCTTTGTTCCACGCTTCGGTTTTATTTTTGTTGTCCGCATAGCGCAGATAATACCACGACGAGCACACGAAGGTGTCCATGGTATCCACGTCGCGTCTCGCCTTGCCGCCGCACACGGGGCAGGTGGTGTTGACAAAGTCCTCTTTTTTTGCGAGGGGGGATGTGCCGTCCGGCGTGAAGTTCACGTCGTAGGGAAGCTCCACCGGCAATTGATCCTCGGGCACAGGCACTTCGCCGCACTTGTCGCAGTAGAGCATGGGAATGGGCGCGCCCCAATAGCGCTGACGGGAAACGAGCCAGTCGCGCAGGCGGTAGTTGATCTTAAAACCGCCCTTATCCTCTTTTCCGAGGTCCTCAAGGATGGCCTTTTTGCCCTCCTCCGTCATGAGCCCGTCATATTTTTCACTGCTTACGAGAAGACCGTGCTCTGTGTATGGCAGTGCGTCGTCGCCCCCGTCTGCCGCCTTGATGACCCGCTCGATAGGCAGGCCGTATTTTTCCGCAAACGCAAAATCGCGCTCGTCGTGCGCGGGCACCGCCATCACGCAACCCGTGCCATAGCTCGCGAGCACATAATCCGCCGTCCAGATGGGCACCTTGCGTCCGTTGACGGGATTCAAAGCATACGCGCCCGTAAACACACCCGTTTTCTCACGCGTGGTGGAAAGCCGGTCGATCTCGCTTGCGCGCGCCGCATATTCCTGATATTCCTTCACTGCGGGCATCTGCACAGAGGTCGTGATCTGCTCGACAAGCGGGTGCTCGGGCGAGATCACCACATAGGTACAGCCGAAAAGCGTATCCGCGCGGGTGGTGAACACGGTGAAATCTCCGCCGCCCACGATATCAAATTTCACCTCGCCGCCCTGCGATTTGCCGATCCAGTTTTTTTGCATAAGCTTGGTTTTTTCCGGCCAGTCGATGCGCTCGAGGCCCTCTAAAAGCTGCTCCGCGTAATCAGTGATCTTAAAAAACCACTGCGTGAGGTGTTTTTTTGTGACGAGCGTTCCGCAGCGTTCGCACGCGCCGTCCACCACCTGCTCGTTCGCAAGCACCGTCTGGCAGGACGGGCACCAGTTCACGGGCGCAGCCTTGCGGTAAGCAAGCCCGTGCTTATACAGCTGTAAAAAGCACCACTGCGTCCATTTGTAGTATTCGGGAAGGCACGTCACCACCTCATAATCCCAGTCAAACGTCGCGCCGATGGCTCTGAGCTGCTGTTCCATGGTCTTAATGTTTTGCATCGTGGAATCGCTCGGATGGATGCCCGTTTTGATCGCGTAGTTTTCGGCGGGCAGGCCGAACGCGTCAAACCCCATGGGGTGAAACACGTTGTGTCCCGTCATGCGCATGAAGCGCGCGTATGTGTCCGAAAGGCTGTAATTATACCAATGCCCCACGTGCAGCTTTGCGCCCGAGGGGTAGGAAAACATTTCCAGCACATAATGCTTGGGCTTTTTGCTGTCTTGATCGAATCGATAAAGATTGGTCTCCGCCCATTTTTGTTGCCATTTTTTCTCGATGTCCGTGAAATTCACGCTTGTTTCCTCCAACCGTTTACATTAGGATATACCCTACTATTATCGGTTATTTCTGCAATAAAGTCAATCGGCGGCAGCGTGAAAAAGCACATACAAAAAGGGCCTTTCGGCCCTCTTTCTTGTTTCTGTGTGCTCTATTCGTCCGCAAAGCGGTATCCGACGCCTACTTCTGTCATGATATAGCGCGGGCGCGTCGTGTCCTTTTCGATCTTGCGGCGGATGTTTGCCATGAAAACCCGCAGCGACTGGGAGTCGTCCACATATTCATACCCCCACACCTTCTTGTTGATGAAGCTGTGTGTGAGCACCTTTCCCTTATTTTCCACCAGCAGCGTCAGAAGTTTGTATTCGATGGGGGTAAGATGCACTTCCCCGTCGTCCACACTCACCCGCCGCTTTTCAAAATCGACCGTCAATCCGTCCATCACAAATTCCTCTTTTTCAGCGACAAGCGGCGTACGCTTTCTGAGCGCCACGCGGATGCGCGCCAAAAGCTCGCCGATGCTGAACGGCTTGGTGATGTAATCGTCTGCGCCCGCGTCGAGCGCCTCCACCTTTTCGCGTTCCTGCTCGCGCGCGGAAACTACGATGACGGGCACGTCGGACGCCTCGCGCAGCTGGCGCAGCACCTCCAGCCCGTCGATATCGGGCAGCCCAAGGTCCAAAAGCACCACGTCCGGGCTGTTGGAGAGAAATAAGGAGATGCCCTCGATGCCCGTCTGCGCCGTTTCGAATCGGTATCCGTTCGTTTTCAGCGAAATGCTCAGAAAGTTGAGGATGGTCTTATCGTCCTCTATGATCAGGATCCGTGCGTTTTCCATTGCCTTCCTCCGTTCACATCGGCAGGGCAAACTTGAAGGTGGCCCCGCCCGATTCATTGTTGCGCGCGGCAATCACCCCGCCGTGCGCCTCCACGATGGATTTGCAGATGCCAAGCCCAATGCCCATGCCCCGCTTCGCGTCCGCGCTTTTTGCAGGCGCTGTCACAAAGTGATCAAACACCTTGTCAAGAATCGTTGGATCGATGCCCGCGCCGTCGTCTGATACCTCAAACACCATATATCCGTTGTCCGGGTACGCACGCAGCGCGATATGTGCGCCGTCCGGCGTATGCTTCATGGCATTGTCCAGCAAATTGACAAGCACCTGTATGATGAGCCTGCCGTCCATGCGCACCTCCACCACCTCGTCGGGCACATTGATTTTGATGACTTTGTCTGTCTTGATACGGGATACGCGGCGATATGCCTCGCCCACGATGTCGTCAATGACTTCTCCCTGCTTATTAAGCGCCACCCCGTCTTCGCTGATGCGGGTCATGTTCAGCAGATTTTCCACCATATTACTCAGCCACAGCGCATCATTTCCAATACCGTTCACAAGGCTCAAAATCTCTTCCGGTGAAAGATTCGTGAGGCTGTGCGCAATGAAGTCCGCCGACCCTGCGATGCCTGTGAGCGGCGTACGCAGATCGTGCGAGACCGCACGCAGCAAATTGTTCCTCAGCTGTTCCTTTTCGATGCGCACCTTGCTTTCCGCCTCTTGACGGTAGAGCGTTTCGCGCTCCATCGCGCCGGATATCTGCGAAACCACCATGCGCGTCAACAGCAGCTCGTCATCCCTAACGGGCGCGTCTGCGCAGTGCACGCCCGCCACGCCAAACACGTTCCCGCCGCTCCGAAGCGGCAAATACAGCCATGCTGCCTCCGGAAAATATTCCGTTTTGCACCCGCATGGCTTCACATTTTCAAAGCACCATCGCGCGGCACGGTTGTCTTCTTCTGCCTCCAAAGCGCCGCGCGGCGTGAAATCGTCGCTTGTATAAATGATCGCCTGACGGTTCTGCGCCTTGGAAAGACCATAGAGCCCGTGCGCCACAATGTTTTCCATACCGGAGATGTTCAGAAATCCGGAGCTGAGCTCATAGAGCGCCGCCATCTGCTTTTCCCTGCGCCGCGCATCCGCGATGTGCTGATGCAGCTTGTTGGTGAGCGTACTCACGATAAACGAGCCCACCAGCAAAATCACGAGCGTCACCACATAATTGGGGTCATAAACTTGCAGCGTCATGGTGGGCGCGGTAAAAAAGAAGTTGTACGCAAGGATGCTGACGATCGACGCGGCGATGCCATATACAAGCGTCTCCGTCACGAGCGTCACCAGCAGCACCCCCACCAGATAGATCATGGAGATATTTTCCGTGCGCAGGCCCGCCAATTGAAACAGATACCCGGCCGCCGTGCAAACGGCAAGAATGCCCGCCGTTTTCAATATGTTGATACACACCGTTTTTTTCATGTTCTTTTCCATACTGATTCCTATTGTAATGGATTCTACAGAATCCGCAACCCTTTTCTATTTCTGCTCCTTGTTCCACGTTTCGCGCAGCTTCTCACGCTGCACCTCCAGATTATATTTCAATTGCTCGTCAGAGAGTCTTTGCCGTTCGAGCGCCATCGCGATCTGCGAAGCGATCATGCGCAGCAGCATGCGCTGATCCTGTGTGAGGAGGCCCTTTTTGCACGAAATGCCCATCACCCCCAGCACCGCCCCCTGCGACATAATGGGCATATAGAACGCCCCCGCGCCCATCAGCGTATCCGTACCCGCCCCCGCGCGCTTTTTGTTGATCAGCACCCATTTGGCGACCGCTTTCTCATCATCATCGAGCAAGAAGGACGCATCTGTGTCATATTCCGTCTGCCAAAACATGCCCGGCCTGTCCATATCCTGCAAATAGAAAATGACCGACCGCTCCAAAATACGTGAAATATATTCGTTCATCGCGGAGATCACATGATTGAGGCCCCGCGTCGCGAGAAGTTTTTTGCTGATCTCATAAAGAATCTGTGTGCGCTGCTCCAGCAGCCCGAAATCCTGCCGTTTGTCGGGCTTGCGGCGGGCGTTGAAGGTGCCCGCGTTGTCGGAATCGGGGATAATGTGTATTTCCGCGCCGTGCACAAGGCCAATGAGCCTGTCCTCGAAATCCTCACGGAAAAAATCGCGCAGACGTTTTTTGTTGCGGCTTTTTCCGATGATGATATCCGTCGCCCCCGTGAGGTTTGCATATCCCGCCACCACGTCCACAACGTCTTCTCCATACATGCTCACGACCTCCGCGCCCAGCTGCTCGGCAAGGTTCATATGATCGCGCAGCAGCTTTCCCTGCTCGGGAGTCAGCTTTGTGCGCGTTTCCACATAGAGCGCCTCCCACTTTGCGTGATAGGCCTCTGCCATACGCGCACCCACACGCACGTTTTTTGACGACGAGGGAGACGGGGAAAGCAGCACAAGCAGCTTTGCGCTCACGCGCTTATCCTCCGCGCATCCATCCCGCCCATAAATGCGGTCCGCCGTGCGGCGCATGGATATCTCGCGCAGGGTGGAAAGGTTCTGGCGGGTGAAAAAGTTGTTCATCGCCGTCACCACGCGCTCGGGACGGTATATCTTTCCGTCCTCAAATCGCTTGAGCAATTCCTCCGGCTCGATGTCCACAAGCTCCACCCTGTCCGCGCGGTCAAAGATGTAATCCGGAATGGTCTCGCGCACCTCGATGTGCGTGATCTCCCGGATCACATCGTTCAGGCTTTCCAAATGCTGCACGTTCACCGTGGTATATACGTCGATGCCCGCGTTCAAAAGCTCTTCCACATCCTGATACCGCTTCTTGTTACGCACGCCAATGGCATTCGTATGCGCCAGCTCGTCCACCAGCACAAGCTGCGGTGCGCGCCGCAATACAGCATCCAGATCAAATTCTTTGAGCTCGATGCTTTTGTAGGGTACGGTTTTGACGGGCAGTACATTCAAGCCGTCAA
The DNA here is from genome assembly GCA_964438705.1 of uncultured Christensenella sp. GTDB lineage: Bacteria > Bacillota > Clostridia > Christensenellales > Christensenellaceae > Christensenella. The sequence continues at coordinate 18,540 of CAYTKQ010000014.1, forward strand.
GAAGACGCATCGTCTCTTCGCGGGTGTGCGGCTCGATATACCCCACCAGCACATCCGTTCCGTTTTCCAGCAAATCGTGCGCTTCACGCAGCATGGAATACGTCTTGCCCACACCCGCCGAATATCCAAAAAATATTTTGAGCCTGCCCGATTTTTTGCTTTCGGCGCTCTTCACCTGTCGCAGCAGCTCGTCCGGATTGGGCCTCATCTCTTCATCTAACATGATTTTGCCCTCTTAGTTCAGCTTTCCGTCCAACTCGAGATTCACCATCAGCACATTGACACGCTCTTCGCCCATGAACCCGAGCGTTTTGCCCTCCGTGTGCTTTGCGATCGCTTCACGCACCGCCTCTTCACTCATATGACGCTCCCGCGCGATACGCGGCACTTGATATTCCGCTGCCGCAGGTGAGATGTGCGGGTCTACCCCGCTGCCCGACGCGGTCACGAGATCCATGGGGATGTCATTCGTGTTGCCCGGATCGAGCGCGTGCCACCACGCCACGCGTTCTTCAACAAGCGCCTGCTGCTCCTCGCTAACAGGAGAGAGGTTTGTGGGCGAGCCCGTATCCGGCCTGCCGATCAGGTATTCGGGCTGTGTGAAGGTCTGCGCGATCATCGCAGAACCGATCACCGTGCCGTCCTCAGCCTTTTGGAGGCTTCCGTTTGCCTGCTCCGGCATCAGCAGCTGGCCCACGCCCGTCATAACGAGCGGATAGATCAATCCGCATATCAATGTCAACACAAGGGCGCATATCAGTGCGGGGAACCATACGCCCTGCTTTTTCTTTGTTTTTTCTTCCATTGCTTCGACCTCCCTTATACGATCCCGATAAACGTAAGCAGCATATCCAGCAGTTTGATGGCGATGAACGGTGCGATCACACCGCCCAGTCCATACACGAGCATATTGTGTCCCAATATCTTCTTCGCCGGTTTTTCCGTATATTTCACGCCCTTGAGCGCCAGCGGGATCAATGCGACGATGATCGCCGCGTTATAGATGATCGCCGCGAGGATCGCCGTCGTCGCGCTTGTGAGTCCCATAAAGTTCAATGCCGCAAGCTGCGGGAATATGCCCGCGAACAGCACCGGAATGATCGCAAAGTATTTTGCGATGTCGTTGGCGATGGAGAAGGTCGTCAGCGAACCGCGCGTCATCAAAAGCTGTTTGCCGATGCGCACCACGTCGATGAGCTTGGTGGGGCTGGAATCGAGGTCCACCATGTTGCCCGCTTCCTTTGCCGCCTGCGTGCCCGAGTTCATGGCCACCGCAACATCCGCCTGCGCCAGCGCGGGCGCATCGTTCGTACCGTCGCCCGTCATGGCGACGAGGTGCCCCTCCGCTTGATATTTGCGGATCAGCGCCAGCTTGGCTTCGGGCGTCGCCTCCGCCATAAAGTCGTCCACGCCTGCCTCCGCCGCGATCGCCGCCGCGGTGGTCGGGTTGTCTCCGGTGATCATGATGGTTTTGATGCCCATCTTGCGCAGATCGCCAAATTTTTCCTTGACCCCGTTTTTGACGATGTCTTTCAAATAGATCACGCCCATCACCTTGCCGTTTTTTGCGACGACGAGCGGCGTTCCTCCCATTTCGGCGACTTCGCGCACCAGCCTTTCACAGTCCTCCGGGTAATGCCCGCCGCACTGTGCAACATAATCCCTGATTGCCTCCGCCGCGCCTTTGCGAATGGCATCACCCTTCCAGTTGACGCCGCTCATGCGTGTCTTGGCGGAAAATTCGATGAATTCAGCATCCTTTAAGAGATCACGTCCGCGGATGTTGAACCGCTCCTTTGCGAGCACCACGATGCTCCTGCCCTCCGCAGTCTCGTCTGCGATGGAGGAAAGCTGTGCCGCGTCCGCAAGTTCCTGCTCGCTCACGCCCGATACGGGCAAAAACGCGCTCGCCTGCCTGTTTCCAAGTGTGATGGTTCCTGTTTTATCGAGCAGCAGCACGTCCACATCTCCTGCCGCTTCAATGGCGCGTCCGCTCATGGCAAGCACATTCGCCTGGTTGAGCCGGCTCATGCCCGCGATGCCGATGGCGGAAAGCAGTGCGCCGATTGTCGTGGGCGCAAGGCACACAAGCAATGCCGCCACATTTGTTAGGCTGATCGCGCTGCCCGCGCCCTCCAGCTTGCTGACAAACGCAGACAGCGGAAGCAATGTGGCGCATACGATCAGGAAAATGATGGTGAGTGTCACCAAAAGGATTTGAAGCGCGATTTCGTTGGGCGTTTTTTTGCGCGCGGCACCCTCCACCATCGCAATCATCTTGTCGAGAAAGCTTTCGCCCGCCTTGGCGGTGACCTTTATGATCAGCCAGTCGGACACCACTGTGGTTCCGCCCGTGACCGCGCTGCGGTCTCCGCCCGATTCACGGATGACGGGTGCGGATTCACCTGTGATGGCGCTTTCATCCACCGATGCAACGCCGTCGATCACTTCGCCATCCATGGGGATCTGCTCATTTGTGCATACCAGCACGATGTCGCCCGGCCGAAGATCGTTTGATACGACCTCCGCAAACGGCGCGTTTACATCGGCGTGCTCTAATTTTTTGGCAATGACATCCCGCCGCGCCTTTTTAAGGCTCGAGGCCTGCGCCCGTCCGCGTCCTTCCGCAATGGCCTCGGCGACGTTGGCAAACAGCACCGTGAACCATAGGATGAGGGCAATTGTAAGCACATACCACGGCGCTTCCTCGCGCAGCCCCGCAAAACCCAGGAAGTAGAGCACTGTCACAAAAATCGCACCGATATAGACCACGAACATCACAGGGTTTTTGACCTGCACGCGCGGCGATAATTTTTTAAAGGACTGCACCATCGCATCGCCCATGATGCTTTGTCTTTTTTCTTTCATGTTTATCTCCTTTTAACCCAGTGTCTGGAAAAATTCCGCGATCGGTCCCAACGCAAGCGCGGGCAGGAACGTTAGCGCGCCGACGATGAACACCACGATGAGCAGCAGGAACACGAAAGTTCCGTTTGTCGTGGAAAGCGTTCCGTCTGAAGCCGGGATGCGTTTTTTCTTCGCGAGGTTTCCGCCCAGCAGCACAGCGGCCGTCATGGGGATAAATCGTACGATGAGCATGATCGAGCCGATCATGAAGTTGTTGTACGGATTGTTGGCGTCATAACCCGCGAACGCGCTTCCGTTGTTTGCCGCGCCCGAAGTGTAGGCATACAGCATCTCCGAATATCCGTGTGCTCCGCTGTTTGTAAGCCATTGCGTCGCATGAGGTATCAGCGACGTGATCGCCGTGCCCAAAAGCAGGCAGATGGGCGGCACAAGAATCACCAGACACACCATCTTCATGTCGTAAGCCTCGATCTTTTTGCCCAAATACTCCGGCGTACGGCCAACCATCAGCCCCGCAATGAACACCGCGAGGATGGCGAACGCCAGCATGCCGTAAAGCCCGCTGCCTACGCCGCCGAAGATGATCTCGCCAAGCATCATGAGGAACATCGCAATGCCACCGCCGAGCGGCGTGAAGCTGTCGTGCATCGAGTTGACCGACCCGTTCGACGCGGCGGTCGTGACTGCGGCCCACAGTGCGGAGCCGTTCACACCGTTTCTAATCTCTTTTCCTTCCATGCTGCCCGCAGCGGCTACGCCTTCAAACTGCGGTCCCGCCATGTTTTCGCTTAAGGTCACGCCCACAAGCGCAAGGATGAAGATGATGAGCATCACGATGAAGATGGCGCGGCCCTGTTTGGAATCCTTCACCATCTTTCCAAAGGTAAAGCACAGCGCCGCCGGAATGAGGAAGATGCTGAAGCACTCCACAAAGTTGGAAAGCGGCGAAGCGTTTTCAAACGGGAACGCGGAGTTGACGCCGAAGAAGCCGCCGCCGTTCGTGCCCAGCTGTTTGATGGCGATCTGGCTGGCCGCAGGGCCCATTGGCAGAATCTGTTCTCCGCCCTCAAGCGTGGTCACGCTTACATAAGCGTTCAGGTTTTGCACCACACCCTGCGAAATAATGATCAGCGTTACGATCACCGACAGGGGAAGCAGCACATAATAGGTGCATTTCACAAGATCGACCCAAAAATTTCCCACAGTGGGCGTTTCCTTGCGTGAAAACCCGCGCATCAGCGCAAACAGCACCGCAATGCCCGTGGCTGCGGAAACGAAGTTTTGCACCGTAAGCCCCGCCATCTGTGTAAGATACGAGAGGGTCGATTCCCCCGAATACGCCTGCCAGTTTGTGTTGGATACAAAGCTCGCCGTTGTGTTATAGGCAAGGTCTACGGTTGTGCCCGGAAGGCTCTCCGGGTTGAGAGGCAGCGACCCCTGAAAGAGGTGCAGCAAAAAGCAGATCGCGAAGCCGAACACCGAAAAAGCGATCGCGCTGAGCGCGTATTTGCCAGCAGTCTGTTCCTGTGACGAGTCGATGCGCATGACCTTATAGGTGAAACGCTCCATCGCCGCAATCGGCTTCCATGTGAGTGACCCATTCATCACCTTATAGATATAGATGCCGAGCGGCAGCCCGATCCCAACTAGCGCAATGATGAATATAATGTTCTGCAATACTCCTCCGCTCATAGATTTTCCCCCTTGAACAATACGGCGAATAGATAGCCAAGCAGCGCCAGGCAAAGAATTCCCGCAATGATCATGATCGTTCCCATACTGTTTTTCCTCCTGCAAATGTTTTTACACTAGGGATTATAGAGGTTTTTTGATTAATGTGGTGTTAAGATGAAACGGATGGCGTTAAGATGCTGTTAAGATTGCGGCGGCCCCCTCGCGAATAAACTGCGGGAAATGATCGTCAAAAAATAAGTTTTCGGCACACAAAAAAACCGCCGCACAATGTGAAATGCGACGGCTCTTTTTATGCGCTATTCCAAATTTGCGTGATTTTCGAACATCTCCGCCGAACCCTTGCCCGCAAGCTCCATCAGACGGACGATGCACGAATCGAGGAACAACAGCAGACTTTGCTCAAACAGCGAACCCATTGGCTGCACAGAGACAACGCCCGTTTCTTCCTCCGATTTTGATGTGGGCGCGTTGATGCGCACCACGTTTTGCGCCAAACTGCCGATGGTCGCGCGGGGATAGATGGTGACCGTCGCCACGTTTGCATTGAGCTTCCTCGCCTTTTTTGCGTAGGAAACAAGGCTCTCTGTTTCACCCGATCCGCTTGTGATCAGCAGCAGATCCCCCTCCCGTATGGAGGGTGTTGTTACGTCGCCCAGCACATACACCGTTTTTCCGAGATGCATGACGCGCATGGCAAACGCTTTGACCATCAACCCGCTTCTTCCGCAGCCTGCGACAAACAGGCGCGGCGCTTTGAAGACTGCCTGCGCAAGCCCTTCCGCTTCCGTTTCATCGATTGCGCCAAGCACGCCGCCAAGCTCTGCGATCATCGCTTCGATTGTCTGATTCATTGTTCCGCCCATCCTTTTTATTGTGTTGCCTTTATCATAACATTGCATTTAATTGCTGTCAATTGTGATTCATTGTTTTTTTATTGGGTTTTATGGGGTGCAAAAAGAAACAGCAAAAAGGAGCCGGTCGCTTGTGTGCGACCGGCTCCTCTGTTTGCTGCATTGCCCGATTTACATCATCCGCTTACAGATTCTGCGGCTGTGCGTCGTCCGGCAGTTGCTTATTCTGCTGTTCGTCGTTGTCCTTCTTTTCCTTCCTGCACAGGAACGCCAGCACGACATTCACAATCGCGATGATGCCCATCAGCAGGGTCCACTCGTCCGTCCATACCACCGGCAGGCTCATGTTCTCCGTTAGGATGAACACCACCACCGCAATGACCGTAACCACGAGGCTCAGGATGCGTCCAAGACCCTTGCGCTTGACGTGGGTTTCTTCATCCTCTTTTTCTGCCTTGGCTTCAGCCCTTGTCATAACCACGCCTTTCGCCTCATCCTCTTCTTCGTCGTCACGTCTCTTCTTCACGAAGTAGGTGATGACGAGCATCAGCGAGATGAGACCCGTAACAATCGCGAGGATCAAGTTGAGCAGCGCCCAGGATGCTTCCACCGACGCGAGCGGGATCTTCGGATCGCCGATCGCTTCCGGATTATTGCCTCCCTGCGGCGTTTGGGTTCCACCGATCGTCACCACCTGCTCTGCCGGAGCCGCAGGTGCCGCAGGTGCTGCCGCCGCAGGAGCCGCAGGAGCCGCCGCCGCTGTGATGGTCAGCGCCCCCGGAACCACAACCACATTGTAGTTCGGATTTTCCGCATTGAGCTGCGCGTTGATCGCATAGCTTCCGACTGCCTCACCCGCTTCACGGTTGAGCGTGTAGGCGAGCGTTTCGCCGTTCACAAGGCCCGTTACTGTTGCGGCAAAGCCAGGATCACCCGCTCCTGCGGTCTTGGTGTAGCTGCCCACCGTGATCGTCGCCGTTGCCGGTGTGATCGTATAGGCACCCTTGCCCACAGCCACCTTATAGTTCGGGTTGCTGCCAAGGTCGACGTTGATCGCATAGCTTCCGACGCCTTCGCCCGGATCGCGGCTCAGGGTGTAGTTCAGCCCGTCGCCGTTCACTGTTCCGCTGACCTGTGCGGTGAGCGGTGCTTCCGCCGCACCATAAACCTTTGTGGCATTGTTCGGCGTGATGATCACGTTCACATCTCTTTGCGCAATCGCGAGATTGCCGTTAATGACCTCCACATTATAGTTCTTGTTCTCGCCCAGTGTGGCGGTGATCGGGTAATCTCCCGCGTCCTCACCGCCTGTGCGTCCCAGCGTGTAGTTCAGCGTATCTCCCGCGATCAGTTTTTCCGCCTTTGCGGTGAGGGCCGGGTCCGCGTCGCCGTACACCTTACCCTTGTTGTCGATCCGCAGCACCGCGTCCTTCTTCGCGATCGTGAAGGTGCCTTCTCCCGGAACGATGTCGTAGTTCGGGTCGTTGCCCGTGACCACCGTGATGGTGTAATTTCCCGCGTTCTCACCCGGGCGGCGCACGATATCGAATTTCGGTGTCGATCCGCCTTCCACTGCGCCGTCCACCTTACCCGTCAAGATCGGCGGTTCGGGGTCGCCGTACGTCTTACCGCCGTTGTCCGGCGTAACGGTGATCTGCTTCTTGTTGATGATCAACGGCGCATCGATCGCCGTCACATCATAGTTCGGGTTTTCGTCCTTCTCCACGACCACGATGATGTTGTGCCTGCCCGCGTTGCCGTCGCTGTCTGTGCTGAGCGAATAGTTCAGCGTTTCATTTTTCACCACGCCCGTCACGTCCGCATCAAGCGCCGCCGGGGTCTGACCATAGGTGATGGTCTGCTCCTTCGCCCTGATTTCCGCCGGACGCTGCTTGATCGTGAACGTTGCGCCCGTCTGCGTCACGGTGTAGTTCGGGTTATTCCCCAACGTCACGCTGATCGGGTATCCGCCCGCTTTCACATTTTGGCCCTCGGGGGTTCCCGCGCCTTCGCGTGCCAGCGTGTAGTTCAGCGTTTCGTTCTTCACCGCGCCTGTCTCCTTCGCTTTCAGCTCAGGATCGGCTTCGCCGTAAATCTTGTCGTTTTTGAGCGCCTCAACACTCGCATCCCTCGGGGTGATCGTGTAGCCTCCCTTATGCGAAGTGTCGATCGTCTCGTAGTTCCCGTTGACGCTCAGCAGCCGCGCGCTGATCTCATACGAGATCACATTTCCATCCGCATCATACTTCACGTCATCGCCCGGATTGCGCTCCAACACGAAATCGATCTCGTCTTGTTTCGCACCGACCACATCTGCGTCATCCTTGGTCAGTTTCCGTTCGGGATCGCCATAGGTGACCTCCACCACCTTCGGGTATATGGTCACTGTGCCTGACGCGGTAATGTAGAACGTACCGTCTTCCGTATGGATCTTGTAATTTTTGTTCACTCCGTACATCGGATCGAGCTTTGCCCACATCCGATATCCTTCTTGCGTCACCGTTTCACCCGAATCACGTACCACGTCAAAGGCGAGCTCTTCGTTGTTCACAGTCTTGCCAACCGTGGCATACTTTCTAAGATCGGGCTCCGGTCCCTGATAAGGCTTTCCGCCGTCATTGACCTTGATGGTCACATCCTTCTGTGTGATCGTGAACTTGCCTTCAACCGGCGTGATCACAAAGTTCGGATTGCTGCCCTGCGTAACTGTGATCGGATAATAGGTCACTTTGCCGTTCTCGTCATACTTCACATCCTTGCCGTCCTCACGGCTGACTGTGAAGTCTTCGCCCGGGGTTGGCACAAACGCCGGATTAGTCGGCGAATTGCCGATCGTCACATTCAGCGAAGGATCGGTTTCCTTGCCCTTACCGTCATACTCCTTGCCGGTGTCGTCCGGTGTGACCGTGATCGCGCGCGGCGTGATGGTCATGTATGCCGGCTTGACCGTGATCTTGTAGTTCTTGTTCGCGCCTGCCGCTGCATCGAATTCCGCGCTGAACTCATAGGGCAGATAGCCGCCCTCGCCATCCGGCTTCACCTTCTCACCCTGCTCACGCGTGGGTTTATAGCTCAGCTTGTCGTTGTTCACCGTGTTCAACTCTGTGTACGTAAACTCCTGATCAGGATCACCGTACACCTTTTCGGACGGTCCCTCCACCTTGATGGTCGCGGGGCGCTGAGCGACAACGAAGTTAGCTCCGCCCGTGGTGATCTTATAGTTCCTGTTTGCACCTGCGTTCGGATCAAATTCCACCGTGATGGGGTAAGTGCCCGCATCCGTCGTGCTTGTTATTTCCTCACTGCATTTGAGCGTGTAGCTCAGCTCCTCATTTTTAACCATACCGCTTGTCTGCGCGGTGAGCTCCTGTTCCTCCGCCGGCGTTTCGCCATACGTCAGATTTTTCGCGTCCGCCTTGATGGTCGCGTCCACCTGCTCGATCACGTATGGCGCCGTCGCGGTCGCGTCGATCGTGTAGTTCGGGTTATCCCCCAGCTTCACGCTGATGGTGTATGTCCCCGCGTTTACGTTCGTGGGATCGGTACGCTCGAGCGTAAAGTCAAGTTCGCCCGCTTTCGCGCCGATCACCGTCGCCGTCAGCTTCTTTTCCTCGCCGCCATAGGTGATGGTCTTCTCCTCCGGTATGATTTTCACCGAGCCCTTGGGCGTGATGGTGAATATACCGTCGAGGAACGTAATGTTATAGTTCTTGTTCGCGTCCGCATCCTTGTCATACTTTGCCGTGATGGGGTAAGTCGTCGCGTCTTCGCCCGGCGTACGGATCAACGTGTATTCAAGCTTTTCACCCGCGATCAGGCCTGTCTTTTTATCCGTACTCTTCTTCTCCTCTGCGCTGAGCGGCGGATCGATTACAACGCCGAACTCCTTGCCCGTGCTGTTGATCTGCATCGTCACATCCCGCTTCGCGATGATAAACTTACCCTCTTCCGGCGTGATTTTGTAGTTCGGGTTGCTGTCTGCGGGCACACCCACCTTGATGGCGTAATAATCCTTCGCCTCTCTGCCCGGATCACGCGTGATCGTGTAGTCCTTGCCTTCCATGAGCTTGTCATACTTCTCTTCGTCCGCAGGCATATTGGTGATCGTCACGCCGAGCTTCGGGTCGTCCGTTTCACCATAGACCTTACCCGCATCATTTGCCTTAACCGTGACCTCTCTGGGTACGATGGTCAGCGTGCCCGGCAGAACCTCCACCTTATAGTTCGGGTTCTCGACCGTTTCTTTTCCGCTGATTTCGTAGCCGCCATCCCTGACAACTTCACCCGGCTCACGGGTGAACGTCAAGGCGATCTCATCTCCCGGGACCAGCTGTTCCGGATCGGGCAGGCTAAACGTCGGATCATCGTCGCCGTAGGCCTTACTCGCATCGTTCACCTGAATGGTGATGTCGCGCGGATCGATGGTCAGCGTGCCCGGTTTAAACGTGATTTCGTAGTTCTTCGCAACCGCGTTCTGACCAAAGATGTCCTTCTTCACCGACGCGTCGATGTCGTAGAAACCCGCGTTGTTGTTGTTTGCATCCTCACGCTCAAAGCCAAGGTTCAGGTCCGCAATCGTTTCATTGAACGCCATCGTCGTTCCGTCCGTCAACTGCGCGCTAAATTCCGGATCTTCCTTCGTGCCATAGGTCTTGCGCTTGTCGTCCGCCGTGATGGTGATCGGCCGCGGCTTGACCTCGAACTTGACATCCCTCACCCAGTCAATTTTGTAGTCGTAGTTTTCTGACTCAGGCGGCGTGATCTCCACATAGATGTTGTAGGACCCGACTGTATCCCCTTCTGCGCGTGTCACCGTATAGTCTTTGCCCTCGGTAAGGGTTTCGCCCTTCGGCAGACCTACGATTTCAACTTCCAGCGCATCCGACGGATCATCCTCGCCGTAGGTCTTAAACCCGCCCAGCGGCCGAATGGTCACATCCACATTCGCAGGCACGATGGTCAGCGTGCCGGTTTGCGGCGTAACTTTATAGTTCGGCGTAGCCCCCAGATGAACATTGATGTTATACTGTCTTCCGGCCGTGCTGCCTTCCGCGCGATCAAGCGTATACGAAGCATGGAATGCCTCCAAATCCTTCGTCAAAACGCCATCAGGATCTTCTTGCTGCACTGTCGCCGTCCACGGAGGATCCTTCTCATCAAACTTCTTTGTCTTATCGTCCGCCTTCAGCGTGATCGGCCGCGGGGTGATGGTGAACTTGCCCTCAACCGGAACGATTTTGTAGTTCTTGTTCGCGTTTTCACCCACAACAACGTTGATCGCATAATCGTTGACGTCTTCGCCGTCTACGCGCTTCAGCGTATAATCCGTACTGTAAACGAGGCTTTCGCCGGTCAGCGTGCCATCGACAATCGCGTCTTCTGCACCAAACACCGGATCATCATAACCATAGACCTTGCCATTCGGCTTCGCCGTGACGGTCACGTCCTTCTGCTTGATCGTGAGCTGTCCGCCCGGAACCGGATTGATGATATAGTTCTCATACTCACCCGGATTCACAGAAATCGCATATTGTCCGACGTTCTCGCCATCTGCAGTACCCTTGCCCTCACGCGTAAAGGTGTAATCGAGCTTATCTGCGCCCACGAGACCCGTAGCAGTCGCGCTGAACGCAGGATCGGGCTGTCCATATATTTTCTCCGCGTTGTTCGCCTTGACGTCGATCGTCTTTTTGTAGATGACAAACGTTCCGTTGATCGGCTTCACTTCATAGTTCGGGTTGTTCCCGAGCGTGACGATCACAGCATGCGTTCCGGCATTTTCCGAGCCTGTACGGCTCACGCTATAGTTGAGCGTATCGTTTCCGATCAGATCCCCATCTGTGATCTTCGCGCCCTTCCAGTCAGCCGGCAGCGCTTCCGCATCCGTCTGCCCATAGGTCTTGGAACCGCTGTTCGCGGTCAGCTCCACGGGGCGCGGGTTGATGGTAAACGTACCCGTTCCCAAAAATGCGTCCGCATAGTTTTTCGCCGCGTCGCCAATGAGCTCAACGCTGATCGGGTAGCCGCCCGCTCTCACATCGGAGCCTTCTTCACGCGTCAGCGTGTAATCCCTGCCCGGCTCAAGCGTGCCTTCGGGCAGGCCGTTCACCGTCGCGCTGAGCTGCGGATCCGTTTCCGTGCCCTGGCCGTCATACACCTTGCTGTTTGCGACCGGCGTGATGGAAACCTTCACCGTGCTCTTGGTGATCTCTAAATTACCGGCATTCGTGTTCACCTTATAGTTCGGATTCGCCTTCAATTTGATATTCACAGCATAGCTGCCAACATTTTCGCCCGGTACACGCGTGATTTGATCAAACACCTTGTCGACGCCCTCACCCGGCGCAAAGCTGCCCTTCGTGAGCTTCGGGTCCGCATAAATCACATCCGGATCGGCCGTGCCATGAGACTTCGCGCCGCTGTTCGCGGTCAGCGTGATCTCGCGCGGGTTGATTTTCAGCTCGCCCGGCACAACCGTCACGTCGTAATTCGGGTTCGATACCGTTGCTTTGATCTCATACTTCGTGCCGTCCGTCTTCACGTCTTCGTCGTCCGGCGTGCGGCTAAAGCTCACCGTGAAATCCGCGCCCGGCGTCACATCCGTCTTATAGTCATACGCCGGATCGCTCTCGCCGTAGGTCTTATCTTTGTCCGTCACTGTAAGCGTGACTTTCATCTTGTTGATCTTCAGCTCACCCGCTGTCGGCGTCGCAAACTTATATTCGTTCGTCACATCGACGCCATCCCTCATGATCTTGAAGGTCTCGATGACGTTTAGCCGCGTGCCTGCGTTTGTGATCGTGCTCTCCGCCGTCATCGTCACCTGAATGGTGTCGCCCAGCTTCAGCTGCGATTTCGTATAGTCTGTCACGTCCGCCTTTGTAAGCGGCGTGCCGTCATAAGTCTTGTCCGCCGAAGCGGCTGTCACCTTGATTTCCTGCTGCGCCTTAAATGTAGCCACATAGGTTTCATCTGTCAGGATCTGCGCCGTTCCATTGGGGATCGCCGGAGTCCAGCCATAGAAATAGTAGCCGGGATTCGCCACAGGCGTCGGGGCTTTTACGCCCGAAGCGGCCCATGCCGTGCCGTCCGGGATTTCCGCAAACGTCGTTTCGCCCGTAAGCGTCCCGTTTCCGTCTGTAATAAACGTCACGGTGTGCGCCTGTGCCTTCCACAGCGCGGTAAAGGTAGCCGTCACCGCCGTGGGCGTATATGCAGCTTCCGCGGCATAGGTTCCGCCGCCTGTCAACTGCCATCCAACAAAGTCATAGCCCTCGCGGGTAAAGGTGTCTGCCGCGGCAAGCTTGGTCTCCTTGTTGCGTTCGGCCTTCGCGATAACGTTGGCCTGTCCGCTGCCCGAATAGCCCGGTGCAAACGTGATCTGGCTGTAAGCCGTCGGGTCGCCAAACTGCGCCGTCAGAACCGTATTGCCCTGAATGGCGATCTTTGAATTTTCATAATAAAGCTTGCCGTCCATGTCGCTCAGCCAGCCGATGAACACAAGATTGCCCGAAACAAGGTTGCCCGTGTTTTGCGCAACGCGCACCTGCGTACCGATGTCATATACGCCGTCTGCGGTCGGCAACGTGCCGTCCGTCGCCGCGCCCTTGTCATAGGTAAGCTTGAAGCCCGTCGTCTTCCAGTTGGCATACAGCGAATAATCCCTGTTCACAGGCGTGTCTTCCGAGAACTTTGACGGTTCCCTGTTATCGATCAGCCAGTACCAACCGAGGAATTCACCGTAACCCGGCACTTCCTGCCCTTCGATGAGCGAATAGGCTTTCCCGTTTACATCCATTTCGATCGGCCTGCTGAAATCCACATATCTGCCGGTCTCAACACCCTGCGCGGCAAAGTATTTGCCTCCCGCCAGACTTGTCTGTTTGTCATAGAAGAAGACCGTGTTTTCCTGTGATTCCCATTTTGCAAACAGCGTGACCGTCGTTCCCGGGTCTAAGACTCCGCCGGTTTCGGTTTGGCTCGTTTTGACCGTGTCCGTTTCCCAGTTCACAGGGTTTTTGTATTCTGAATCGTAATACCACCCAAGGAACTTCGCGTTCGTTTTCGTTGGGTCGGCCGGTTTCAGATGGCTGATCTTCTCCCCGAACATCACATTGTTTTTCTGCGGGATATACGATCCGCCAAACGAATCATATTTAATGTTGAGCAGCTTGCGATTATAATAGAAGTTATAATGCACAACGTCATTTTCATCGACATTCGCCCACGCGTAATCATTCTTCGTCCATCCGGCTGTGTTCATGCCTTCCAAACTCTTGGCGCTGAAACCATTGAGCTTTCCTAAGTTGTATTTTGCGCTTTCCACCACCTGCGAAAGCTCCTGATCCTTGACATATAACCTGCCGTTGAGGCTGGTGGAGGTCATTGATTCGATCCCATCCGCTTCGGCGGGCACACCTGTTTCGTCGCTCAGTGCCTGGAACCAGTAATTGAGCTCATACTTCTGCAGCTGCTCGCTATACATCGGGAACCACACAACCGTCGTAGCGATTGCGCCGCCCGTCCATGTGTCCGGATCCCCAGTCTTTGGAATCAAATCGGGCTCCAGCGTCATGCGCTTGGTCACCATCGTTTCGCCACCGCCCCCCGCCTGACGGCTCGTATAGCTCTGCCATCCATAGGGTTGCTTTGCGCCGTTGTTGGCAAGCGTCATGTTCACATTCATTGAAGGCCACAGGTTTGAAATATCCTGCTCATATTTTGCATCAAACGAATAGACCACCTGATCCTTGGTTGGATTGGTGTAGGTGCCCTGTCCGCCGACCGCGCCTGCCCATGTCAACGTGCCGTTTACAGATTCTCTGCCTTCTGAAAGCACAAAATCCATCGTATACACAATGCGGTCATAGCAAACATTGACCACGCTCTGTCCGTTGCCCTGTATGGTCACGGGCGCGCCCAGCCTGGGGGCGCTGACGTCAAAATATTTCAGCTTTGCATCATCGGGCTTTCCGGACAAATCCACTTCGCCCGCAGTTGTAATCTGTGTGCCGGCAATCGTCCTTCCCCCGCCAACCTTCACAGAGATGTAATCGTTCGGCCATGACGGCGTTCCCACAATGTTGGCCCGCTCTGTCCAGTAAACGACAGTATAGCCGACCTCCTGCCCTTGCCACTGCGCATACAGGCGCAGCGTATCGTTGACCGGCTGATCAAAGTTGTAGGCCTGTCCGTCCTCGGTCGCCCAGCCTGTGAACTGATATCCGTTGCGCGACGGCGCGGCCGGCGCTGTAACCTTGCTGCCCGCGTCCACCGCCACCGGGTCGATCTGCGTGCCTTCCGAGAAGAAGAACACATAATAGGAATTGCTGAAATACGGCACCAGCGTCACATCCTTGGCCGCCGGCGCGTTAAAGTCAAATTGAACGTCCGTACCCTTTTCCACCCAATAGAGGAAACGTTTTCCCTCGTCGGGGGTGATGAGCTTGCCCGTCTGCGGATAAGGTTGGCCCGGGGTCGCATCCAGCGTATCGAATGTTTTACCATACTGGTCTTCAAAGGTCACCAGGAAATTTTCTGCGTTAAACCGCGCATAGAGACTGATGCTCTGCACGATTTCGGTTTCGGGATCAAACAGCGCGCCGCCTTCTTGCTGTGTATACCATCCGGCAAACGAAGAATTCGCCGGCCACACATCACTTGACGGCGGGAGGGGCATGGAGATTTTACCATTGTCCACAAGTATTATATCGCCGTAAGGCTGACCGTTTACAACCAGCGTAACGGTAAGGGCATCTTCTGCAAGTGGGGCCGGCCCTTCAGGCACTGGCGTTTGCGGCGCTGGCGTTTGCGGCGGTATACCCGTCACTGCGGGCGTTTCAAACTGCGCATACAGCTTGGTGTCCGCAGTGATCTGCGTATCCGCGCTGAATTTTCCGCCGCCCTCTTGTTCAAAGAACCATCCCGTGAACGCGCCTGCGCCTTCCGGATAAGCATCCTCTGCGGGTGCCTGCGGCTCGGTTATCTTGCCGTCCACCGTAGAGATCGGCTCAAGATACTGATTTTCGCCCACAAAAAGCGTGACCGTATATTCCTGCGCGGTCTCGGTCTCTTTCGACGTGCTTTCGCCGGTCACAGTTTGTTCGGTTGGCTCGGGCGGAGGATCGCTCTGCAGGCTGGAAAGAATCTCATCCTGCTTCTCCGGATCCGGTGTGTTTTGCGACATCGATTCGATGATGTCGTTGCTCGTCTGAGCCACCGCTCCAAACGCAAAAACGCCCGTTTGCAGAACGCCAAGCAGCATCACGATCGCCACTGCGGAACAGACTGTCCTGTGGAGCATGCTTTTGCTCGACGCGGCAGCCTTGTCCCGGCCCTTCTGTGTTCTCGTTTTCACGTATCCATTTTGTGTACGCTTTTTCATATAAATCCCTACTTTCATCTTTTAGCATCCTGCCTGTCGGCGCGGTGCATGGCCCTTTTCCCTCGGCCGTTCCCTGAGCTGCTAAATGGTATATCGAGGGGGCTTTCATCAAAAAATGAGAGAAATCCCCTACTATCATGTCTCTATCATAAACCATACCGGTCACAAAATCGGTCATATTTTCTCAAAAAAGCAGACTTTTTTCGTACTTTTTTCTAAATTTTGACCACAGGGTGCTTTTGGCAACCAAATTTATATCAACACTGGTAATATAAAAGAACCGCGCGGGGGCGCGGTTCTCGCTTTTTCTTATTTAAAATATTTCACACCGCTTTCAAAAATCCTCTGATCATAATTGCCCAAAATATTTTTTGCAACATGTATCCCGGCGCGCTCCGTATGACCCATTTTTCCCAAGATACGACCATCCGGGCTCATGATGCCTTCCACTGCATCCATCGATCCGTTGGGGTTGAATGCAACGTCCATCGTTGGCGCTCCTTCAAAGTCCACATACTGCGTGGCGACCTGCCCGGCCTTGAAAAGCTGCTTGCGTTCCTTTTCCGAAGCCACAAAGCGTCCTTCGCCATGCGATACCGCCACACAATGCACCTCTCCGGGCTCACACAGCATGAGCCACGGGGAATTCGCGCTCGTCACACGCGTGCGTACGATGCACGATACGTGCCGCCCAATGCTGTTGTATGTAAGCGTGGGCGAATCATCGCGCATGGGCACGATCTCGCCATAGGGCACCAGCCCCAGCTTGATGAGTGCCTGAAATCCGTTGCAGATGCCGAGCATCAACCCGTCGCGGTTTTTCAAAAGCTCGTGCGTCGCGTCCATCACCGCCTTGTTGCGGAAGGTGGTGGCAATGAATTTTCCGCTGCCGTCCGGCTCGTCGCCGCCGGAAAATCCGCCGGGCAGCATAATCATCTGCGCAGTCGCGATCTCGCTCGCCAAAGCACGGATGCTCTCGTTGATGTCCTGCGCATTCAGATTGCGCATCACCACCACGCGCGGGATAGCGCCCGCCTTTTCAAACGCCTTTGCCGTGTCATATTCACAGTTCGTGCCGGGGAATACGGGGATCACCACGCGCGGGATCGCCGTTTTATATTTACTCGCAAATACATTTTTCTTCTTATAGATTGGCGCATCCGCTGCTCCGCGCTCCTGTGTTTGCGTGGGAAAAACGGATTCGAGCGTTCCCGTATAGGCCTCAAGCGCGGCAGAAAGCGGAATGCTTTCCCCGCATGCCTCGATGAACGGCTCCTCGCGCAGCTCGCCCACCAGCTTGAAATCCGCATCCGCAAGGTCCGGCGCTTCCACCAGAATCGCGCCGTACGCCTTTTGCGTCAGCTCTTCCATGTCCTGCGAAAACAGCTTCACGCCGATGCCGTTTCCAAACGCGCATTTTGCAGCGCCCGCAAGCAGGCCGCCCCGGTCGACGGCATAGGCCGAACACACCCCGCCGTCCGCGATCATCTTATGCAGCTTCGCGTATTTCTGCTTTACGTCCTCAAAATCGGGCAGGCCGTGCTCGTCGCGCGCAATGTCCATCAAATACAGCTTGTTGTCCGCGCTTTTAAACTCAGGCGTCAATACATTCGCCGCCAAAACGGGCGAAACGCAGAACGAGCACAAGGTGGGCGGCACGTCGATATTTTTGAAGCTTCCGCTCATGGAGTCCTTACCGCCGATGGCAGCCACGCCCAGCGCCTTCTGCGCGTGATACGCACCAAGCAGCGCGCCAAGCGGCTTGCCCCAGCGCTCGGGTGCATCACCCAAGCGTTCAAAGTATTCCTGCAGCGTCAGCCACGAATCCCTAAGGTCGCCGCCCGCCGCAACGAGCTTCGCCTCCGACAACAAAATCGCGTATACCGCGCCCAAAAACGGGCTTTTTTCCATCAGGTACGGGTCCATGCCATAGCTCATCAGCGTGGCCGTTTTACTGTCCGTGTCCTGCACGGGAATCTTTGCGCACATCGCCTGCACGGGCGTCAGCTGATGCTTGCCGCCAAGAGGCATCGTCACGCTGCCCGCGCCGATGCTGCCGTCGAACATTTCGATGAGCCCCTTTTGCGAACAGATGTTAAGGTCGCCAAGCAAAGACAGCAGCGTTTTTTCGACCGTGTCCTCCGTCCTCTCAGAAAACGGCTGCGCCGCATCGCCCTGCACTACCTTCGCCTTCGCGTGCTGCGTCGCACCGTTGGAATCCAAAAATTCGCGGGAGATGTCCACAATGGTTTGATCGTTCCACATCAATCGCATGCGGGCCGTGTTCGTCACCCGCGCAACCAGTGTGGCTTCGAGGTTTTCCTCCGCCGCCAGCCTCATCACCTTATCGTAATCCATGGGCTTGATGACGACTGCCATACGCTCCTGCGATTCCGAGATCGCAAGCTCCGTACCGTCGAGGCCCTCATATTTTTTGGGTACCGCGTCGAGGTCGATGTCTAAGCCGTCCGCCAGCTCGCCGATGGCCACGCAC
This sequence comes from uncultured Christensenella sp., assembly GCA_964438705.1. Taxonomy (GTDB): domain Bacteria; phylum Bacillota; class Clostridia; order Christensenellales; family Christensenellaceae; genus Christensenella. The sequence goes on from CAYTKQ010000014.1 coordinate 36,832, forward strand.
ACGCCGCCCGCGCCGAAATCGTTGCACCGCTTCACCATGCGTGAAAATTCCCGGTTACGGAACAGCCTTTGCAGCTTGCGCTCTGTCAATGGGTTGCCCTTTTGCACCTCCGCGCCGCATTTTTCAATGGATTTTTCATCGTGGGCCTTGGAAGAGCCCGTCGCCCCGCCGCAGCCGTCGCGCCCCGTGCGTCCGCCGATCAAAATCACAAGATCGCCCTCCGCAGGACGCATGCGCACCACCTGATCCGCAGGAGCCGCCGCGATCACCGCACCGATCTCCAGCCGCTTCGCCTGATAGCCCTCGTGGTATACCTCGTCCACTAGGCCCGTCGCAAGGCCGATCTGGTTGCCGTAGGAGGAATAGCCGTGCGCCGCCTCTTTTGTGATCTTGCGCTGCGGCAGCTTGAATTCCATCGTGTCCGCAAGGCTTTGCCGCGGGTCCGCGCTGCCCGTCACGCGCATCGCCTGATAGACATACGACCGCCCCGAAAGCGGATCGCGGATCGCCCCGCCAAGGCAGGTTGCCGCACCGCCGAACGGCTCGATCTCCGTGGGGTGGTTGTGCGTCTCATTTTTGAACATGATGAGGTAATCGCGTTCCCCATCGTAGGTCTGTATCCTGTGTTTGATGGAACAGGCGTTGATCTCTTCGGATTCGTCCATTGCCATCAGGCCGCCCGCCGCCTTTGCTTCCTTGACATAGATGGTCGCGAGATCCATCAGGCACACGTCCTTTTTACGGTTTAGGGCACGCCGCGTTGCAAGATAGTCCTCATAGACGCGCGCTGCTTCCCGCGAGAGCGGATCGTCTGCAAATTCCACCTCCTCAAGCCTCGTCAAAAAGGTGGTGTGGCGGCAGTGATCCGACCAATAGGTATCCAGCACTTTGAGCTCTGTCAGCGTGGGGTCGCGCTTTTCGCTCTTGAAATAGTCCTGCGCGCACAGCATATCTTCGCCCGTCATGGCGTAACCATTTTGTGCCGCGTAATCCGCGATCTGCTTTTTGGTCATTTTGATGAAGCCCGCGACCGTCTCCACGGCAGTGGGAATGTCGAGCTCCATTTTCAGCGTGGCGTAGGGCTTTAAGGTCGCTTCGCATGAATCGACCGGGTTGATGACGTATTTTTTGATTTGCTCCATTTGCGCCTTGGTCGCGCCCTTTAAGAGGTATACCCTTGCCGAGCGCACCTCCGGACGTTCGCCGCGCGTCAAAAGCTGCACGCATTGGGCCGCGCTGTCCGCGCGCTGATCATACTGTCCGGGCAAATATTCCACCGCAAACACGGAGTAACCCTTCGCGTCCGGCATTTCATTGAAATACACCGTGTCCACAGCCGGTTCAGAAAACATGCTCTGCGCCGCTGCGCCAAACGCCTCGTCGTCCATCCCTTCCACATCGTAGCGGATGAGGAGCCGTACTTCTTTTACCGGCACGCCGAGGTTTTGCGTGAAATCTGCGCACAGCTTTTGCGCTTCCACGTCAAAGCCCTTTTTCTTTTCCACGAACAGTCTTTTTACGCTCATCTTCTTCTCCTAAATCATAGCCTATTTTCATTATTATATCATAGGTTCAGCAACAAAATATAGACCGGAATCGTCGCGAACGACAGCAATGTGGTGATGACGACGCCACGCGCCGCAAACTCCGTATCCGCGTTCGCAAGCTCCGCAAAAATCGCGGTAGAAACCATCGCGGGCAGGCTCATCTGTACGATGAGAACCTCCGTTCCCATCCGCGAAAGGCCAAACACCCCCGCCACAGCAAGCATCACAAGCGGCGCAAGCACAAATCGTCCCACCAGAGCCCACGATATGCCCTTGTCGATTTTCTTGATGCACGAGAGGCCTGTGCGCTGCACGATCATGCCCACAAAGACCAGCGCCAGCGGCGATGTCACACTCCCGATGCCCGAAATCGCGGAATCGAGAAACGCGGGCAGCTTCACGTTCAGCATCACCAGCACAAAGCCCGCAATGACGGCGATGAGCGGCGGAGAGAACACCTTTTTGAGGATATCCTTCGGGCCGAAGCACACGCCCTTGTTGTCGCAGGCGCGGAGCGCGCCATCCCGCGCGATTTCCACAAAGCCTACGCTGTTCATAAACGTCGTGTTTGCAACATAGTAAAAAAGCGCGAAAATCAAAGCGTGCTCTCCAAAGATCGCCGTTGCCACGGGCAGGCCGATGTATACCGCGTTGGAATACGAAAACAGCGCGGTGAAAACACCACGCCGCGTTGGGTCGATTTTTGCCAGCCGGATGACGAGCTTCGCAAGCGCGTACACCACGCCGATCGCCGCGAACGACGCGAGGATATACTGCCACGAGACCGTAAGGCTTTCCGCTGTGAAGCGCGAAAGAAACGCCGACACCGCCGTACACGGCAGCGCCACGTTCACAATAAATTTGCTGATAAAGGACGTGACCGCCTTGCCCGCCCATCCTTTATAGGAGACAAAATACCCGACCGCAATGATGACGATCACCATCAGCACTGCCTGTATCGCCTCAAAAAACATAGCCGTCCCGGTTCCTTTCCATTACGCGCACACTGCGCCTTACTTCCACACGCGCATCCGTTTCAGCACCTGCACGACCTTTTTTCCGCCGCGGATTTGCAGCATTTCGCGCTCATTGACCGCCTTGACGAGCACAAGCATGAGCAGATAGACGATCAACCCCACCACCACGCACAAAAGCACCGCGACCGTATTCGAATACGGTGCAATCAGCGTATACACGAGGTAGGCAAGCGCCGCCATCACCGCAGTCGCCGCGATGGGCTTCAAAAGATGCTCCCCCCATTTGATACGCACGCCCGTATATTTGCGCACAAACAGATAGTTCATCACAGCGGCGATCACATAGCACATCACCGTGCCGATGACCGCGCCGTAAATATTGATCTGCGGAATGCGCATCAGAAGCAGGCTGAGCCCCACCTTCACACCCGCGCCCACCGCAAGCGCGATAGGCGGTAAATTTTGCTTGCCGATTCCCTGCAATACGCCCGTCATGGTCTGCATAAAGGGCAGGAACACCGCGACGGAGCACATCGTCATCAACAGACCCGTCGCAAGCTCGTGCTGCATAGGCGTTGAACTGGGGTACAAAAACGAGAAGATCGGCGCCGCGAACACGAAAAACGCCACGGTAACGGGAATCCCTTCCAAAAACGCGAATTTAATGCCGTGCAGAACATTTGCCTTCACACGGTCGTGATCGCCCAGCTTGAGTGCCTCACTGATGGCGGGCACCACGCTCATTTGCAGCGCCTGCGATACGATGGCCGCAAGGTTGATGATCGTCAGCACACCGCCCGAAAGCGTTCCATACATGCTGCGCACAGCGACGCTTTCATACCCTAATGTAAGCAAACTTCGCGGAATGATGACTGAATCTACAAACGCAACGATGGGCATGACAAGCCCGGCAATCGTTACGGGCAGCGCAAGCACCAACACTTTTTTGAGCAGCGGGCGGACTTCCTCCCGCGACAATTTACTTTTATAGGCCGCCATCATCTCCGTGGTCATTTTCCGCTTCTGCCTGCCCTGCGCGCCCATCGTGTAAAGGAGCGCGACCGCTTCGGAGATCGTGATGCCAAGGAGCGCACCCATTGCGCCCAGTTCCATGCGGCCCGTCCATTTTAGAATGAAATACGCAAGCGCGAGACCCGCACCCACCTTGACAAATTGCTCGATGATCTGGGAAAGCGCGGTGGGCTTCATGTTTTGCAGCCCCTGGAAATAACCGCGGTACGCGCACATCACCGAAACGAAGAACAGCGCGGGCGCAAGCGCCATCAGCGAATATTGCCCACCCGGAAGGGCCTGCAGCTGCGTGATCGGCCCCGCGAGGCAAAACATCGCAACCGATGTCGCGATGCCTACAATAATAAGAAACGTACGTGACGTTTTGAATACCGCATACGCGCCCTTGTAATCCCCCGTTGTAACCCGCTCGGAAACGAGCTTTGAGATCGCGATGGGCAGCCCCACTGTGGAAATGATGAGCAGCGCGGAATAGACCGGGAACGCCTGCTGATAATAGCTCATTCCTTCTAAGGAAATAAATTCCGCTAGAACGATCCTGTAAAGCGCGCCCACGATTTTGACGATCACGCCCGCCGCGCCTAAGATAAGCGTGCTTTTGATCAGGCTTTTTGTTGTATCGGACATAAAATCATACCTCTTGGCAGACGCGCCGCGCCTGCGTTCAATATCGAATGGTCAGTCAGACCGTGATTATTATACCACAAATTTGCGGCTATGGCGCTTGACTTTGCACTTTTAAAGTGATATATTTGTCATATTAGGTGATAAATATATCACCATGCGGGAGGTGTTGGCATGAAAAGCTATGAAGAAGTACGGCGTGGCAATTTGCAAGGAAACGCCGGTTATCTCGGTTTCCTGGGCTTTCTGGGCTGCTCATATTTCGGAACGTTTGCTCCGCCATATTTGTTGCTGTTTTCCCTGTTCGGTCTGTTTGGCGGATTCTTCATCGACCGCATGCTGACGCAAAAGCATGACGAGCGCTATACGCAAAACAGTGCCAAGGCCCGCTCAGCCGCGCTTTTCACCGCGCTCGGCGCGATTGGGCTGCTCGCCGTACTCGTTTCGCTCGGCTGCGTCGTGCCGGAAATATTGCTGTGCGTGTGCGCGTTCGGCATCGCCGCCGTAATGATCGTCTATGGCGCGGCGATGTGGTATTACGAGAGGCACTGACATGGGCGAATTTATATGCCATCTGAAAAAATTCAGAATAGCGGCGGGGCTTTCACAAGAGGCGCTTGCCGCCTCCGTGGGCGTACGCCGTGAAACGATCGTGCGCCTCGAGGCGGGGAAATATAACCCGTCCTTAAAGCTTGCGCTCGATGTCGCCAAAACAGTGGATGCGCCGCTCGATGAGATTTTTCAGTTTGAGTAAGAGTTGCACATACCTATTTGCTCCGCGCGCTCACGGCTCAAGCCTCCATCCAAAAAATTTGCGGCTATGGCGCTTGACTTTGCAGACTATAAACAATATGGTGCGAAACAATGGTTTCAATCGTCCTTGCGCATTTCAATCGATGTTGTGCGAACATATTTGCGCAGCGGATATTCACCATCATGCGCCGCGCCGGGGTATGTTGCGGACATATGTTCCGCGTCCGTCACGCGCACCACGCCACAAGCAAAAAGTCGCTCCGCAAGCAACTCACGTTCCTCCTGTGTGCACAGCAGCGCCGCCGTCTGCAAATGATTTTTGTGCGGGTGCAGCGCACGCTGCATTTCCTTGCGCGCAAGGGGACGTACCCAGCAATTTCCAAAGCCGATCGCTGTTGTAAGTGCGTTGTCCTCATAGGCGATCACGCTTACGTCTTTTTCGCCAAAAACTCTGCACGGGCGATAGATCATCTCGAGCGTTTCATCGTAGACACGAAGCGCAGTCTGCGCGCGAACGCCATCCTCCAAACGCCCCCTGCTTTCCCGACTGCCCGCGCAGAGGATGGGCAAAAAACGCTCACAAAACCTGTACACTTCCTCCATATTTTCCGTATCTACAAAGATCCCTTGACACGAACTGCACAGCAGCTGGTTGGTTTGTATCATGTTTTGCGCCAACCCCCTCAGCGCTGCGTCACCTACCCCGCCCGGGACCGCATAGGCAAAGCTTAGCTTGTGCCCCCACTCGATCACCTTTATTTCAGGTCCTGCCAACATCCTCACCGCGCGGATCGCTTCGTCTCCACCCCACACAGTCACGGCATTTGCCGCGTCCATCATGCGCATGAGAGCGCTTTGGTCGCTCGACGGGAAATCAAAAACGTACACATATTCAATGAGCCGCGGCTCGATGCGGAACAATTCCATAAAGATCATTGCGGTCAATCCGTCGTCTCCTGACGGCAGCTTCACAATGTTCACATTGCCTGTGAGCAACCCCTCGATCACGCTGTAAAACGCGAGTCCATACTGGTTGCCCGCCATGATGTGCAGCAGCGCGCCAAGCGGAAACAACCTTTCTGTAACAACCGTATCCCGGCAAAATTCCATGCGTCTCAAACCGGCGTGCTCTTCCCCCAGTTCCACACGCAAACGATGTTCGAGCGTTTCACGGCAAAGCATTTCTTTTGCCGCGCAAATATATTCCCTGCTCTTTTGCGCGGGTAACCCTGCCGCCATCAACCATTTGACGTGTTCTTCCCCAACCGCACGCGCAAGTGTGTCGCACGCAAAAAGCACCAGTTCCGTTTGAAGCGGCGGCTTTTCCAGCGTCGTCGCAATCCGTTCCCGCAGAACCTCCAACATCTTCCGCGCGCATGCGGCGTTTACAAGTTTTCCCTCGACCAGATTCATATTCTGCCCTCCAGCATTGCGCCCGCACCCGCCGCGCATGTCTTGAGCCCCTGCACACCTGCCCGGCCCAACACTTCAAAATATGGGGTTTGTATGCCGCACCCGCACTCTTTTCCCTCGTGCAGTACCGCTATGTCATCCGTCAATATACTCATAAGCGGCATGCTTTTAAGAAGCGGCGTCATTAAATTTAGCAGCCCGCGTTCCCCATAGGGCAGCGGTTTCATTGTTTCGAAGCTGCGCACCGTTACACGACTGTATACAGGCACGTGGAAATGATGGTTTTTGCAAGCGCAATAGGGCACGTTGTGCTCCACTACGCCAAAAAATTCCATAAATCGATCCTCTGTGATAGCAAGCCGTTCATGTGCCATGCTGTAAAGCTTCTCTTTTTCCACCCGCTGCGCGGAAAACTGCTTCCACCCACCGCCCAGAAAAATCAGCGATTTAGGGTGCAGCCTGAGTCGGATATTTTCCTGCTCCAGCCGTCTCAGCAGAAAAAACAGATACGCCGGAAAACCATTGATGCGTACAGGAAATCCCGCGCGGCTGTAGCGCAGAAGCGCGTCGATTACGCCCTGTTCATTGAGCGCATATCCCTCTCCTGTGTCTTTGAGTGCGTATTCGCGATGCAGCGCAGGCGCAAGAAGCGTCGCGCCGTATGCCGTCTTCACGGCGCCCATCTGGTTGTGTTTGCTCGGCTCATAGCCCAATACGATATCATTCGTCGGGACAATAGACAGCAGCCGATGATAAAATAATGTTTTCCGCAGTATGTTGAACCCATAGAGCATCGATTGCGCGTCCAATCCCACACGCACAGGCGAACCAGACGTGCCCGATGTGGTGGATTTGAGACGCAGCTTTTTTTCCGGCATGGAAAGCAGCTCGTGTTTTTTCAAAAAAAGCGTAGGGATGGGCGGCAACGAGAAGATGTCGCCTTTGCGCAAATCTTCGATTTGAAAACCCCTGCTTTCCATGAGCGCCGCGTATTCGTTGCAACGTAAAAGATGCCATTCCACATTTTCGCACATCGCTGCCGCAAACAGCGCGTCTGTATCCGTGCCATAAATTTTTTGATGGAAAAACAATTTGCTCCGCGCGCTCACGGCTCAAGCCTCCATCCAAAATCGTCGTGATAGATCATCTGACGTGTCATGCCGCCGTCGATGCAGATGTTTTCGCCCGTGATGAAACCCGCCTTTTCGCTGCACAAAAACAATGACATGTTGGCAATGTCAAGCGGATCGCCCACCCGTCCCGCAGGATGCTGGCGTGCGTGAGCACCCGTGTATGTTTTGAAGTCTGTGTCGATCCAGCCCGGAGAGATGGAGTTGACGCGCACGCGTCCCGCGAGGCTCACGGCAAGCGCATGCGTGAGCGCGGAAATCCCGCCCTTGGCGGCGGTGTAGCTTTCGGTGTCCTCCTGACTCATGCGGTCGCGGCTGGAAGAGATGTTGACGATGCTCGCTCCGTCCGCAAAATGCTCCTGCAGCAGCTTTGCAAGCATGAACGGCGCGCTCACCCCTACGCGCAGCACATAATTAAAATCGTCGTACGAGCACGTTTTGATCCCACCCCGCGTGAGCATTGCGTTATTGATGAGATAGTCCACCGTTTCGTGCTCATCGAGCACCTTTTTTACAAAAGCACGCAGCACACCCTCGTCGGCGATGTCTCCCACAAAGTACGGGTTTTCCAGCGTATCGATCGTGCACACCTTCGCCCCGTGCCTCTCAAATTCCTGACAGATCGTCTGACCGATGCCCCGCGCCCCGCCCGTGATTACCGCAGTCTTGCCCACAAATTCATTCATGGCATATTCTCCTTTGCCCAATTAAGCAAAACGGAGGCCAACGCCTCCGTTCCCTGCACCGTCTTTAGAAAAGCGGAAATATGTTTTGGTTAAACCATGAATAGCCGAAATCCACACCCGGGATCAAATTTTTGGAAACCATCATGCCATAGCCCGCCCACATCAGGATCAGCAGGACAATGATAAGAATAATGTCCAGAACCAGCCTTCTTTTACGTTTCTTTTTCGGCTTTTTGGTTTTGGATGCAACGGCAGCCACCTCAGCCTGCAGATCGTCCGCCTGTGTATTTTCCTGTAGAGCTTCCGGCTCCGGCTGTTTTTCCAACGGCTTTTCTTTAGGCTGCTCCGGCTGTTCTGCGGACTGCTCTACCGCTGTGAGCGGCACGGCTATGGGCGCTGCGTACAGCTCGGAAGCAAGCTGTGGCGCGGGGGCTGTCGGCTCTTCTTCTGCGGGCGCCTGATGCTTTTCCCTGATCGCCGCCTCTGCCAGCGAACTCACCCTTCTTGGTGTTTCCGCCAAAGGCTCCGGCCGTTCATAATGCGCCTGATCCTGCGCGGCTATTGCATAAGTCGCCGCCGCGCCCAGCCCGACCGGCTGTGTCAGTTTATCCCGCTCTGCATCCAGCGAGAGCAAGAACGCATCCAGCATTTCATCCGTTTCAGCAATCGATTCCGGTGTCGTATTTTTCCAAGGCGCCATGGCCTCCTCCGCCAAAGAAGGTTCGGCCCCTTTCCGAAGCTCCCGGCGCATTTCCTCTGTAAAATAAGAAATCGCCTCATAGCTCCCGTCATTTTCGTCCACGATATGGACGGCTTCGTCGTCGAGCTGATCGAAGTTTATTCGATTGCAATACAGTTGGTATATTTTTTCCAGCAAAAACGCGGCATAGGCCTCCACCTCGTCATCGCTGCCCTTGTGTACACGCGCTTTTTCAAGGACCTTTGGGGAATAGCAGCGATAAATATACTGATATAACGCCCTGCGTTGCGCCTGATCCAAATTTGATTGTTCCTGCATATCCGTTCTCCCAAAAATTTTTTCTTTCCTTATATAATAAACGTTACATGCAAAAAGTACAATATAAAAAAGCATTCTGCCATACGGTACCGCCTTGAGCACCTATCGATATCTTTTTCTTTCCTTCCTTCCGTCCTTCTGATATAGTATATGCAGGAGCAGTGCCATATTTTGTGTTCTGCCATGAGGTGCCTGATGCCATTTCTTTTGATTATAAATTCAAATTTGATTCCTTTGCTCGGCTTGGTATTTCTATTATTTTTTGCCTGCGTCAATCCACTTTTTGAAAAACGGCAGACTCGGCTTTTCATCGTTGCGATCGTTGTGAACCTCGTGCTTATCGTTGCGATTTCGGCAGATTACATATTTGCCCAATCGGATTATGAAGCGATGTGGGCTTGGAGGCGGGTCACTTCTTTTTTGAATTTTGCAGCTTCGCCGGTCATTCCGTTTTTGTTGTTCAACATTTTTCAACAAGCAAAAATCAAGACAGCCTACTGCATCCCACTCATTGCAAATGCCATCATTTGCTTTGTAAGTATGTTTGTCAACATTGTGTTTTTTATCAACGAAAACAATCAGTACGGCCGCGGACCGCTTTTTTTCATGCCGTTTTTGATGGCGATCATCTACATTGTACTTCTCATCATGAAACCCGCAGCCCGTCAGGCGCAGTCCAAGCGCTTCGAACGCATTTTTTTGCTCTGCATCATCGCCTTGCTCATCGGGTGCATGATCCTCGAAATTGTCGTGGGGCTGCATTTTTTAAGCTGGGTCGGTTCCGCGCTCGGCTTGTTTCTTTATTATTTGCTTCTCACCATGTTCAGCTTCATCGTCGATCCGCTGACAGGAACCTACAACCGCCTAATGTATTCCCGTTCTCTTGCACGCCTCAAGCCAAACGCGCATTATTTTATTTCCATTCTCGACATCAATGACTTCAAACTTGTCAACGATATGTATGGGCATAATGCGGGAGACACATTTTTGCTCCGTTTTGCGGAGATCATTGATCACAATCTGCCCTCCGGCTCCACACTGTATCGAATCGGCGGCGATGAATTTGCCTTAATCTCAAGGCTGTCCGACCCTGCGCTTCTTTATGCCGCGATCAACATGGCAAAGACAGAGGCGCTCAAGAACGATATATATTTTGCTTGCGGTACTGCAGAATATTCCGTTGGCGACGATCTTTCCGCCGTGCTCCGGCTGGCGGATGAGCGCATGTATCAAAACAAAAACGAGATGAAGGCCGCCTCCAAATGAACGACTGTGTATACATCCTTCAATGTTCCGATGGAACGCTTTATACCGGCTGGACAAACAACATCCAAAGGCGGATCTTAGCGCACAATTCTGGGCGGGGCGCGAAATACACCAAGTCCAGGCGACCTGTTTTGCTCGTCTATACCGAGCCTGCGGCAACCAAAGAAGACGCATTGAAGCGTGAATACGCAATCAAGCAAATGACGCGTGCGCAAAAGCTCAAGTTGATTTCTGCTTTCCGCCGCCAATTATAAAAAACGCGCTGCATCGTGCAAGTTTGCTTGACAAAAACATGGACTTTTTGCTATACTGTTAAAGCGTATTTGGATGGAGAGATGGTCGAGCTGGCTTAAGGCACCGGTCTTGAAAACCGGCGATGGTTTACCCCATCCGTGGGTTCAAATCCCACTCTCTCCGCCATTTTTTTGAGAGATAATGATCATAAACAATATATTATATTCAGCTGGAGAAGTACCCAAGTACGGCTGAAGGGGCTCCCCTGCTAAGGGAGTAGGCTGAGGTAATCGGCGCGAGGGTTCAAATCCCTCCTTCTCCGCCACACTTTGTCTAAAAACCCGCTATTCAAGCGGGTTTTTAGCATATTTGGAAGACTGTTTTCGGACAATTTTGAGCCGGAAATGAAGGGCGAGGATATTACCCCCGCATTGCTTGTATCAATTCCCTTGTTCCCACCATGTTGATCGCTCGTTTTAGGTTGTAGGCAAGGAAACTCAGACCCATTTCCGCTTCTGCCATCTTTTTTCCCCGACACAAAAGATAATGGGCCCCATCATACCACTTGATGGTTCCGAACGGATGCTCTACGCTGCACATTCGCTGTTTGAGCTTCTGCTTATCTTCCCTTATGGTGAGTAGTACCTTCTTTTTCACTCCGTCCTTGCGGTAAAATGAATTGTGAAACACATGGCCTATAGGCGGCGTGTTTACCACACCCTCCTGTTTCCCGAACATTCGAACACCCACGCGCACCGTGTCCGGGCCGAACAGCACTGTCTTGTGCCCTTTGGAAGAAGTGCAGCGATTGGTACATTGCCTGCACGCGTCCTTGTTGGCGTACACCGTGCTGTGACCTTTGGGTTTGACCTTGCAAAGCGTCTGGCCCATCGGACAGGTAACACTGCCATTTTCTTCGCGCGTGAAACAGCCCACTGCTTCCTCTGTCACAAGCTCTACTGCAATCGACGTCCCCTCATAACATTGGGGCAGCACGCCCGTGTGCAGACACGCCGCAATATCCTCCGCGCGCTTTGAATGCCGCGTTTGTTCGTCGATCTCCGCCTCGATGTAATCCAGCGAATAAACCCGCTTGCGTTTGTCATACTTCAATGCTACGTTCGGGATTGTCCCGTTCATCACGCATTCCAATATATCCCGGCGGCTGTCATATCCTTTGTCCGCAACCATTCAGAAAGCATAAAAACAAATTGTTCAATTGTTCCCATGTTACAGCATCCTGTTTGGGCACATGACTGATCGTTTTTTCTAGTGCCGACAATTCTTTTTCAATATACTCATTCAATTCGGTGATGGGTTCCTGTTCGCCGAGCTCTGAGGTCACAGCCTTTCTTTTCAGCAGGTCATCAACGACAGACCGAACCTCCCCGCCGAGTTCAGCCTTTGCCAATTCCGCGAACAACATCGGCGGAGGGGTTTCATGCGCAAGTATCCATTTGCAGGCAAGGATCGGGCGCAGCACGTAAAAATATTTTTTCAGTCGCACGCAGCCTCGCTTTAAGAACTCGCGGTTGTTGTTGCGCGCCATGTTAAAGTAATGATACAGTGCGGGGCGGCTTAAAAAGCATTGCGCCGTAATATTCCTTATTCTTTTGAATTCAGGCATTTCGTAATACACGATAGGGGAGGCGATCCACTCGAATAATGTCGGATTTGACTTTTTTAGAAGGCATAATACCTTTTTAAGATCCCAGCCATTGATGTCGAGTTCTTCGTCAAGCATATATTCGATAACGTCGTTGGTTTTTTCAAGCCTTAAATAATATTCTTGGGGGCGGAGATAAATAAATCGGACGTCGTAATCGCTGTCTGGCGAAGGGAATCCCCACGCCCTGCTTCCCGATTCCACGGCGAGCAAAATCTTGACATTTTCTATTTGTTCGATTTTCTTTAAATGTTCGCTTATCTGTTCTCGTATCTCAAACATGGAAATCAATTCCTTTTCAATTCATTATTTCATAACGCGTTTTAAACCCGAACACATAAAAACTTCGCATATGTTCGCATATAATTGTATGTTTTATCAAAAATTTTTGATCGGTTCGGAAAACTATTTCATTTCTCCCAGCGTTTTCTGTCCAAACCGGTCGAGCGCAAGATTGACATCCGTTACATCATATACGCGATTAATGATGCAAAATTTGACGATCAGATCAGCCGTATCACTCTTGGAAAGACTGTATCCCGCAGAGCCGAGAAACTCCTTCATTTCATTTAGGTTAAGTTCGAGCGCAAGTCCTAAAAGAAGTGCCGTTCCTTTGCCGGGATGATAGTCTTTGGAACGAATTTTGGAAAAGTGGCGGCGATCGATCCCCGCTTTTTTATAGACAGACGTGTCGATCATCATTTTTTTGTCAATATATAGAAACAACTTTTCAGAAAACGCCACATCTTTGTTTTCGTGCACAAAAGCATCAAGCTCAAGATCGGAATCACAAAGATCTTGCGAATTTTCTTCAGCTTCTTCCAGCCCAATAAAAGAAAGTAGCTTATCGCCTATACGTCCGCCTGAACGAGAAGATTCCTCATTTTCACCCTTGACGGGATATTGAATGGCGGTGTTATCATTTTCAGCCAGAAAAAGCTTTAGTTTTTGAAAAAACGATTTCCGCAGCATTTCGAAATGTCGCCTGTGAGGCGACCCATCCCTCTTCTTTTTTTCCTATAATTCCATTATAGAACAAGAAAGCGAGGAAGTATATCATGAAAAATCAGTTGACCGAGATCGTATATCTGCTGGATCGGAGCGGCTCTATGGCAGGACTGGAACGCGAGACCATCGAAAGCTACAATGTATTCATCAGCGCACAGGACACCTACGACGAAAATACGCTGGTAACGACAGTGCTTTTTGACGACGAATATGAGCTTTTGTATAACGGAGAACGAGCATCTTACGCGCGGCTTTCTCCACGGCAATATTTTGTGCGCGGGGCAACCGCCCTCTTGGACGCGATTGGTAAAGCGGTGAATGACGTTAAAATACGCATTAGCCAGACAGCAGAAGAATACCGCCCGCAAAAGGTGATTTTTGTGATTGCTACAGACGGAATGGAAAACTCCAGTGAAGAATTTACCTATAAAAAAATCAAGCAACTGGTGCAGCGTCAGCAGAATGAATATGACTGGAGATTTTTGTTCTTTGGCGCGAATATCGACACATTCGAAGTGGGCAACAGCTTAGGTGTGCGTCGCGAGAAGTGCTGTGAATTTGAAAGTACACCCGTTGGCATGAGCCGTCTGACAGATAAGCTCCTTTCATTCATCGGACTCGAGCGGGAGGAAGATTAATTATTTTATAGCCTTCTGCCAAACACATAGCTTTTATGCCTTCCACATCTCGTTCGGCGGACAAAGCAATTTTAAGTTCAATACAAACAAGGGTTAAATGTCTTAACTAAAGCATTTCGCGCGGGTGTTTTAAAAAAGTCCTCGATCGCTCTGCTGATTATTTCGCAAAACCTGCTTAACAGATGGTGTTTCTAATGCTTTTACATCAATTTGAAATGGTACCCCAATAAGAATGAATTCAAAGCCCCTATAATAAGTCTGCCGCCAACGTAAGCGCCGTACCGATCTATAGTAAAAGAAAGCGACTCAGACCTTTCTGTCCGAGCCGCTTTTTCTCTGCAAACGCATCCCCAAAAGTTTCCAGTATTTTCAGATAAGCTTCCTGCTGCGAAATCTCTCCAGGATATATCAAGAAATCGTTGGGATCGGGACCATGCGGTAATCCCTACAAAGAAGAACGCCTTATCCTCTTTAAGCCGCCCAGTATTCCCTATCATACCGATCCCATAGATCCCGGATCAGTTTCAAAAGCCGCGATAATTCCGTGGACGATATTCCTAATATATTCAGGATTTCCTGACTCGTATACCGGTCAATATACATCCACGCGATGCTGCGTTGTTCTTCTTGCAGATGATTCAGGAAATCTGATAGCAACAGCCGATTCATGAAGTCGCAGGTGTGCGGAAAAAAGGTGGTGCCTATAGTAGCCGCATTTTCTTCTCCCTTCACCGGCCGATCCAGAGATAGCATGCTTTCTATGCTGCGTATACGGTTTAGTTCCTTTTGTTCTTGGTCGATCTGTTCTCGCATGATTGTCATCGCATAGGTTCTGAATTCGGAAATTCCCGGCTGATAATTACGCATAGCATAGATGAATCCTTCACTGGCCGCCAGAAAACAGTCGTCATACTCCATTCCTTTGCGGAACCTGCGGCAAGCCTCATGAATTAGGCTGCTGTTCGAAACATAAACATCCTCTTCCGTAATTTTCATAATCTTCTCCTATGCAGCCATCATGTCAGACAGGCCTTTGGTTCTTGGCTTGCGCGTCTTGTTGATCCGTATAACAGGTACGGATGTCGTGTTGTCGCTCTCCTCAAAATAGATTCCGCACCACATTTTAATATTGTTGTCCCAAGAAACCGTATAACGGGCGGGCAGTTTAATTCCTTTTTGTACAAGCTCTCTTGTAAAATCGATTGCTCGTATCGTTCCGTTCTTTTTCAGGAAAAATGACAATTCCTGCTTTTCCGTCAACGGCTCCAAAAGTAATTGCGTTCTTCTGGCATTCGCACGAATAAGAAAATATTGTCCATCGATGATTTTACTGAAAGAATTGTTCACACGAATATGCCCGTCCGGTGTGATAATGACGGCAGGTGTAGTATAACGGTTGATTGTGGGCATCACTACTTCAAACTGATCCAAATTGATATTCGCCATTGCGGTGAACCTCCTGTTATTTTTCTTATTTATAAAATAACAGGAATTAATATCGTTTAGCGAGAGAATACGGGTGGGAAAATCAGATTATAGTAATAGTAAATCAATTCTTCCAACCATCCTTTTTTTCTTCGCCTGATATAGCAAATAGCTTTTTTTCTTTGTTCTGCCCTCGTAAATTGATAAACTCTTTGCAAGATTTTGTCCAGCCAGGCAAGCGCAGCGCGGCTGAATTCAAGACCGATCCCGATATATTGATTATCCTTATCAAAAATCTGCTCAAAAAAAGCCAAGGAGTATCTTTTATACGGAATGATACAACCCGGCAGTTCGTCGTGTGTTTTGTGGCAATTGCGACAGCAGAACCTTTGAATACGGAAAGAAATCGTTTTTCTTTCGCCATCCTCGTCAAAATATAACACTTTTCTTAGCCTGCTGCCATGCCTGTGCATTCTGTGTCCACACTTTTTACAATACAAAGACGGATTGTCGCTATTGATCACAATTTTAATATGCTCCGGAGTTTCAGCCAATTTATATTTCATAATCAGAAACATACCGCCACCTAACAAGAGAGTGATCATAGCACTACCTTATCATAATCTGCAAACGATTCGAGTACATAGAGTATTATAAATTCATCCAATTGCCCCCATACAGAAAACAGCATACAGTGGAAGGCTCTTGATTCCGTTTTCAAATCCAAAGTTTTTTTGCGAGATGCGAATGGCGTACTCAGGTTTATAGCGTTCGACAAAAACGCTCAGAGATTTAGAACGCACATTGTCGCCGGATTTCACTTCGATCGGTACAGCCCTTCCCTCGCGATCCTGTATTACAAAATCAATTTCCGCTTTACCGTCGGACTCCCAATAGTGAGGGTCAAGCCCGTTCAGCACAAGTGCAGAAGCGATGTAATTCTCAGCAATCGCCCCGCGTACACGGTCGGAGGGAAGCATCCCGCTGATCATAGCGTTTGCAGGAATTCCCATTTTTTGTGCTAGCAATCCCGTGTCACTCTGATATATCTTGAAAGCCCCCATGTCTTCCGACGCTTTGAGAGGAACGATTCCCTCCGTAATCTTCGTGCATTTGATGATAATCCCCGACGCTCTTAACCAGTCGATCGCCGTTTCGTACATGCTTGCCCGCGCGCCGGATTTGATCCCTTTATATTGGAACTTTCGGTTTTCTTTGGCGAGTTGCGAAGGGATGCTGTCAAAAACAGCCATGATCCTCGTCGTTTCTGCCGGAGTGGCATATTTCGCCATGTCCGCAATATATGCGTCGTTGATTGTTTGAAGCACTGCGGACGAAAAGTTGAAATCCTGATGTGTGATATATGCGGACAACGCCTGCGGCATTCCGCCGACGATCAGATATTGCCTGTACAGGTCGAGTGCTTTATCGTGCAACGAAAACTCGCTCATTGCCGCGTAAGCCTCGCGTATCAGCTCGGATAAGGAACGATGATCCATCGCCCACAAAAACTCCTCGAAATCCAGCGGATAGAGCGTTAACATATCCACCTTACCGACAGGAAAGGAGTACTTCTCCCGGTTTACCGCCACGCCTAACAGGCTTCCTGCGGCAATAATATGATATTCAGGCGCGTTCTCATAGAAATATTTCAAGGAAAGCAGTGCGCGTTCGTTTGCCTGTATCTCGTCAAGGATAATCAATGTATCGCCGCGCAATATCGTCTGCCCAGAGTAGGCAGATAGTTCGCGGATGATACGCTCAATATCAAAATCCTGTTCAAAAACACGGGCAATATCAGCGGAATCTTCCATACTGAAATACGCCGTATTCTTGTATTCCTGCTTTCCATACATCAGCGCAGTATAGGTCTTGCCTACCTGCCGCGCGCCGTTTAAAACCAGCGGTTTTCTTTCGGAGCTGTTTTTCCATTTTTGCAGATGTTCAACAATTTTACGTTCCATTTTATGTATCTCCCATGCATAAAATATAACATATTTATAAAATTCGTCAAGCCCTTCTTGAGAAAAATTTTTGAATACCTTGTCCAATTTTTTAATGATAGAAGGGAAAGCTAGGTTCTAATTATTTCCAAATATTTTTATTTTACAAGCAGGCGTAAACACCTTAGAAGCCCTTTGCTGATTGTGTTTATTTATCTTCTTTTTATACCATCCGACGGATTAAGTATGCCCGATTTATTCCGTTTTTCTCCGCCACACGGATAGTACACTGATTTAGTACTATCCGTTTTTTATTGTATTAAGGGGGCCGGACAAACTATCCCATAAGCAATACCTGCAACGGTCCTTTTGTAGACAGCTCGTTGATCATATCCATCAGCCGTTCGATCGACAGATCTTTTTTGCGCGCAAACCACAGCGTAAGAATGCCCATCAAAGCAGACGTCATATACTCGATCGCATATATTTTTTCTGTATCCATCGGGATTCCGTTCCCCTGTAAAAACAGCTCCAACACAGGCCGTAACCATTGTTTGAATTGAAACGAAAAATACGGGTCTCCGTTTTCGCTCAGCAGAACGCTGTAATATTCGCCGTGCTGCTCGTATAAACGAATGAATCCGTCCAGAGTGGCACGAATATCATTGCCTGCATGCGCGTGCGACTTGATTGCTTCATCCAAAGAGAGTGTCGGCGCGGGCAGTATCTTTTTTTCCAACTGGGCCAATACGTCATAAACGTCATTATAATAAACGTAAAACGTACCGCGATTGTATCCCGCCCTATCCATAATTTCCTTCACGGTTATTTTGTCGATTCTTTTTTGCAGATAAAGCATCCAAAAGGCATCCATAATATTTTTTTTGGTTTGCTCTGTCACCTCGGGCTGTTTTTTCATACCGTTTCACCTCACAAAAATTATAACACAACACGGTGTCTTATAAAACCGACACATGAAGCCTCATTGTTTGTTGATGAACGAAAACCTGCGTCTTATAGTGAACACAGTGAATCATATCATTGTATTGCAAGGAGTGAACTATGAACATGAAACGAAAAAAACTTTGGATCATTATTGTGGCTGTCGCGCTGATCGTACTGTTGGTTGTGCCTATGGCAATGACAGGAATGACGCAAATATCGGGCAAGCAGGAATACGAGCGTTACGAGGTTCAGGAGATCAATATATCGCAACAGATCGCTGCCAACGGCAACGTCGAAGCCGCCGAACTTATGATTCAGCGCATACAGGGAGGTGTCAAAATCGATACGGTGGACGTGGAGAGGGGCGAACGCATTTTGCAGGGCGATGTAATCGCCACACTGGACGCGGAGATTCTTCACAACAGGGTCGATCTGCTCAGAAGTCAACTGGCACAAATAGAGGAAGATTTGGATGATCTGGATGACGGAGATTTTGCAGCAAACCCCAATGCACCGATCTATGATCAGGCGGTAGATTTTTTTGATGAAGACATTGATGACGTAAGCAGATATATTGCGCTGCGGGGTCAACGCACCGAGGTGCGACGGCAGCTGCAGGCCCTCGATCAATATATCGAAAAAAATGCGGTGTGTTCGGATGTTGACGGCGTCATCAGCGAGGTGTATATCGCCAATGGCATGCAGATCCCGGAGGATGGCTCCGCGCAGATAGATATGATTTTGATGGAGGCCGGCGCATATTGCTTTGTTGCGCAATTTGATGAACTTGATATCGCAGGCGTTTCGGCAGGACAAAGCGCAGCCATCGTATTGGATGCACTTCCCGATACGCTCATAGAGGCCAAAGTAAAAGGAATCTCTCGGTTGAGCACGCGCGATCAAGATGGCGTGAAGTATGCCGTCACGCTGGAAATGCAGCCCGATGAACATTTGCGCATTGGTATGAGCGGCAAATCGACGATTGTTTTGGAAACCAAATCATCCGTTAAAGCACTGCCTTTGGCCGCCATTCAGGAGGACGATCAAGGCGCTTATGTGGAAATGCAATCGGGGGACACGCTTATCCGCATTCCCATCGAAACAGGATTTTCCGACGGAACAACGGTAGAGATCATCGGTGAACTGCAAATTGGAGATGTTGTTGTCAAACAAATTGCGCAGGAAACCTCGGGTGGTATGGCCTCCTTCCTTCCGCCCATGCCCGGAGGTATGTGATGATCAAGATGCGCAACATTCAAAAATCTTATTGCATGGGCGAGCAAAAAATCCCAGTTCTCTCAGAGGTCAGCCTAAACATTCGGCAAGGAGAGTTTGTGTCCGTCATAGGGCCGTCGGGCAGCGGAAAATCCACCCTCATGAATATTATGGGGTGTCTTGATACGGCTGACAGCGGTGAATACTATTTTCATGACAAGCTGATCGAGCGGTATACCGAATCTTCTCTGGCGCGCATCAGAAGCGTGGAAATCGGATTTGTCTTTCAGGGATTTTATTTACTTGGAAAGCTGACTGCCGCAGAAAATGTAGAACTGCCGCTGCTCTATCAAGGCATAGCCAAAAAAGAGCGTGGCCTGCTTGTGGAAACCGCACTTGCGCAGGTCAATCTTTCAGAGCGCAGCCGGCATAAGCCGCACGAGTTGTCTGGCGGGCAGCAGCAGCGGGTTGCCATTGCGCGGGCGCTGGTCACCCGGCCCGCGCTGATCCTTGCGGATGAACCGACAGGAAATCTGGATTCACGCAACGGTACAGAAATCATGCAGTTGTTAAACGGGCTTCATCAAAAGGGAAACACCATTGTTTTGATCACGCATGACGCGCAGGTTGCCCATCAGGCACAGCGTGTGGTTCGTATATTTGACGGCAAAGTGGAGGAAGCAAACGTATGATGTTGCTCAAAATGGCTTTTCAATCGATAGCGGCAAATAAAATGCGGTCTTTTTTGACCACGCTGGGCATTATCATCGGCGTGGTGGCGATCGTTGTGATGACCGGGCTTGTGGACGGTGCGACACAAAGCGTAACGGGACAGGTAAAAGGGCTGGGGGCGGATACGATGTCCGTCAGCGTTTCCAGCGGACAATTTTTGCTCGCGGCAGATGATATGGACGCGATCCGATCCTATGATGGCGTGCTGCGTATCTCCCCTATGTCAACTGCGCAAACACAGGTGAAAAGCAGCAGGGATACGTATAGTGCCAATGTGCTTTCGGTGGATGCGTCCTACTTTAGTATGCGGGATATATCGCTTGCAACGGGACGGTTTCTTTTGCAGCCCGATGTAAAAAACACCTCGGATGTGTGCGTGATCGGCGCAGATGTCGAGCAGGCGCTGTTTGGCAAAGGGAACGGCGGGGGGCAAACCATTCGGGTGTTTGACCGCACGATGCAGGTTGTGGGCGTGATAGAGGAAGGCGAAACAGGCATTGCGGGAAGCGAGGACGCCAATCTATATATCCCGTTATCACTGGGCGAACGGCTCACAGGACAGAAAAATATAAATTCCTTTGTGGTGCAGGTGAAAGAAGATGCATCCGAAACCGTGGAACAGCAAATTGCGTTATATTTAACAAACCGTTTTCACGGTGATGCAGACGCGTTTTCCATCAGCAATCAATCTGCCATTTTGGATACGGTAAACACCGTTACTTCCACGATGACCATGCTGCTGACAGGCATTGCCGCCATTTCGCTGCTGGTGGGCGGGATCGGCATCATGAATATAATGCTGGTTTCGGTCACAGAACGCACGAAAGAAATCGGCATCCGCAAGGCAATCGGCGCGCAAAGGCGGCATATCCTCACCCAATTTTTGGTGGAGGCGTTGACACTGAGCCTTTTGGGCGGCATCATTGGTGTGCTGTGTTCGTGGGGGCTGCTGTTTATGATCTCCATCCCTATGGGCATAGAGCTTTCCCTCTCTGTGAGCGTAATCGGAATCGCGCTGGGCTTCAGTCTGCTGGTGGGTATGATTTTCGGGCTTTACCCCGCCAATAAGGCTTCCAAGCTAAAGCCGATCGAGGCACTTCGGTATGAGTGAGAAAATCCGTTCTCTTGGCTGTTCTCCGTTCTCAATCCCTGTTTTTTCCAATCGGTACATCAGCCTGTTGCGATGATGACAAATGTTTGTGAAAAATTGGGATGTGGAACAGGCAAAGAGCCGGAGGGGGCGGTATCGGCCGCGATACTTATGCCGGTTTTGATGTCGGCCGCGTGGATCAGCAGGGTGTAGGTTCCGGCATCCACCAGGGCGCTGCCCTGCGCGCCGGTGGTGTAGCTTTGGCCCTCGGGCACATCGGTGCGTTTTAGGGTGGTCCCTGGGAGATCGGCGCTTGCCACAGGCTTTCGCCGTTCAAAATCACATGCATTGTTATACGCTTCGTGAGACAGCACCTTTTTTGATTTGCCCTTTACTACACGCTTGCCTGAACAACCGCCACGGAAGAATCCCCCGTTCGCGCGCGTTCCATCACCGCCTGCGCAAGCTGCTTGAAGGTGCCGTAGGAGGTGCTTGCCCCCGCGATCGCGTCGATGCCGTCCGTCCCTTGCTTTTCAAGAAATTCCGCCGCGTAGGTGCGGGTGTAGCGGTTGGGATAGGTGCCTGTCACGCCGTTCATGTTCCGCATATAGTCCATATCCCAGGACTTGATGAAGCCGCTTGCATTGCGCGCGTTGTATTCCGCCGAAACGATTTTACCGCCCTGCACGAAGATCGTGAGATATTCCTTCCAACCGTGGCTGTAATCCGACATTTCCGCCGAATAGTAACCATCCTTCAATCCGTCGCCGCTCGCCGCACACGCCTGCACGAACAGGCAGGCGAAAAGCATTGGGATGACCATCAAAATTGCTGTCAATTTTTTCATCATTTCAACCTACTTTCTCAACCTGAACCGGCTTGCCATTCCCTCGAGCGCGTCTGCCTGCTCTGTCAGCGACTGACTGGCCTGCGCACTTTCATCACTGGAGGAAAGGTTGTGCCGCGCCAGCAGGTTGATGGATTCGATCTTTCCGGTGATCGTTTGCAGCGATTCCTTTTCGCTTTCCACAGATTTTTCCAGCTCCGTCGTGATGCCGGAGATCTGATGGATGATCGACTGGATGTCCTGCATGGAATCGGCCATCGCCTGCACAAAGCCCGAGCCCGCCTGTACGGCACGCTGCGAGCCCTCTATCATTTTAGAGGTCTTGCGCGAGGAATCTCCGCTCTTTCCGGCAAGGTCGCGCACCTCTGTCGCCACCACGGCAAAGCCTTTTCCGGCCTCGCCCGCACGCGCCGCTTCCACGGACGCATTGAGTGCGAGAATGTTGGTTTGGAAGGAAATATCCTCGAGGAACTTGTTGATCTTTGTGATCTCTTCCGCGCTTTCGCTGATGGCCTGCATCGCCTGCGACATATCCGCCATGTTTTGCTGCGCCATATCGAGCTTGCCCTTAGCCTCGTCCATCAGGTCATGCACGTGAACGGTGTGCGAGTCCACCGCGTCGATGCTTTCCGAAATGCGCTGTGCCTCGCGTTCAAGCTCGCCGAGCGCATCCGCCTGCCCACCCGAGCTTTCCTTCACGCGCAGCGAGTTTGTGGACACCATATGCGAGGTGGCTGAAACCTCCACCGCCGCCTGCTGGATGGATTTCATGATCTGGTTCAGAAAATCGACGATGCGGTTCAGCGAATCCTTCATGACGATGAAATCGCCGTGGAACTCCCCGTCCACGGAAATATCCAGATTGCTCTTCGAAAGCTCGTTTAACACGCGCGACAGCTCCGACGTATAGGTGTTGATGCTGTTTACGGTCTCATTGAGCGCGCGGGACAGGACCTCGGTCTCGTCCTTTGTCGCCTCCACCTCCACCGGCGAATGCAGATCGCCGTCCGAAAGCTGCTCGAGTCGTCCTGTGACCCGGCCAAGCGGCTTCTGGATGCGCTTGACGATGCGCATTGTGGGGATGATGGAAAGCAGCAGCAACAGGATGGTCAGCAGGATGCTGATTAAAATCGCTTCGTTGGCCGCGTCCATAAAATCGCTTTGCGGCGCACTCACGCCAAAGCTCCAGTGCGTGCCGCGCACGGGGGAATAGCTGAAATACTGCTGATCCAAAAATCCGCCGATGCCGACCGATCCGGTCTGCCCGTCTGCCATTTGTGCAAAGAGGCTGTTGATGTCGTCGCCCGTGCCGAACTCGTCGAAGATCGTGCCCTTCGTCTTCACATTCTCGACGTCCTGATGCGCCATATAGATGCCGTTCTCATCCACCATAAAGGCGGTTCCGGTCTCTCCGACGTTGATGTTGCTCAGCACGTCGTTCAAAACGTCGTATTGATAGCTGCCCACAAGATAGTAGGCGACCTGATCCTCCTGCTTGACTGGTGCGCCGATCACGATTTCCAATTGATCGCCATTGACCCGCGTGTCGTCGATCACCAGATTCCCCGTTTCCCCAAGGCTTTGATAGAGACTGTCGCCCGCAATGCTTGCAGGGCTTCCCTCACTTCCCGTAAACAGGCTGCCATCCGCCCCGTAGAGCGCAAGCCAATTGAACTCGATCCCGGATTTTGCGTGGTCGAGCACCTCCTGCTTTTGCGCGGCTGTCGTCTGCGCGGATAACTGCTGGTTGTCCGCGATCATAAAAATGCGGTCGCCCATCAGATGAAGCGTGTTCTCGATGCTTTGGGAAGCAGATTTTGCCATCGGCTGGAGCGTATCGAGCAAGATGCTGTTCGTTAGGGACGTCATGAAATACGACATCACGCCCACCAGCGCGAGCGACAGGATGAGCAGTGTCGCAATCGAATTGATGACGATCTTCTTGCCGATCCCCGCTTTCACGCCATGTTTGCTTTTTGGTTGTTTTTGTCTCACAATTCAAATACTCCCTGCTGCTTTTTTATCAGTTATGACTAGATTATAGTACGGACATTGGCTCAAGACAATGTATTTTGAAAAATAATACCATAAAACGAACGTATTTTTTTCAGATGAGCCCCCGCATTGTGTTTCCGCACAATAAACAGTATAATGCTCTTAGTATTAGAAACAGGGGGATTCAGATGAAAAACACAAAACGCGTACTTGCTTTTATATTGACGGTTATTTTGGCGGTGTCACTGGGCGGATGCTTTGCGTTCATGGATATTCCGCTCAAGGATTTGTTTTCCCGTTCCACCGAAGCGCCGACCTTCGAGGAACCAACCTCTGCGGACACGGACTTTGACGCGTTCGTCAACGAGTTGTTCGTTTACGATATGGAAGGCGATTATCTGAACATCCATTTTTATTTCGAACATCCTGAGGATTACGGGATCGACGCAGCCTCGGCAGAGGTCAGCTTTGGCGCGGGCTACGACGAAGCGGCGGACGATGCCGACCGGGCGCAGATCGAGGAATTCAGAACGCGCTTGGCGGCGTTTGAGCGTGACGCGCTGTCCGCCGAACGGCAGGACACCTACGATATGCTTCAATCCGATCTGCAGATGCGGCTTGCCCTTTCCGAAGAACCGTTCCGCTACTATGGATCGGCGTTTGGCACGGCCACGGGCACCCACATCTCCATCCCGCAGACGCTCGCCGATTTTGTGCTGCGTGACGAGCAGGACGCCGCGGACCTCGTCACGCTGGTCGGAAGTGTGGGCGGATATGTTGACGGAGCGCTTGAATATACCCAAAAGCAGGCGGAGGAGGGTACGCTGATGCTTGCCATCGACGAGGTGTCCGCATATTGTCAAAACATTCTGGATGCTGGGGCCGGCGGTGATATTCTGCTTGCCATGCAGGCGAACGTCGATTCGCTCGGCCTTGAGGAAGGTAAGGCGGCGGCGTATAAGCAACAGCTGAGCGACGCTTACGCGGCCTCCTTCCTGCCCGCCTATCAGCGGATCGTAGATATGCTTGCATCGCTTGAGGGCGCGCCGAACAACACGCTGGGGCTGGCGGCGCTTCCGCAGGGCAAGAAATTTTATGAAGCGCTGTTTGCGCAGGCGACGAGCTCGTCGCGCTCCATCGAGGAAACAAAGGGTCTCCTTTATAGCTTGATGTTGGAATGCAGCGCGAATATTCAAGCTGAGCTTGCGCTAAAGCCGGACGCAGAGGATGAATGGATTGCGGGAAACGCGACGACGGGATATACGGATTTCGCGTCTATGCTCAGCGATCTGGAGGTGTTCAGCAAGAAAAACTTTCCGGATATCGGGGATGTGGAATATGAGATCGAGCCCACGGTAGAGGGCGCGGTCTCTGATTCGGTCGCGGCATATTACTGGATGCCCGCTTTGGATGCGACCACACCGCAGCAGATCCGGGTGAACGCATCGGGCAATTTGGATACCGGTGGCATGAGCACCTTTAAGACAGTGGCCCACGAGGGTTTCCCCGGGCATCTTTACCAGAACACCTATGCATATAAGTATCTGGATGATCCTTACCGAAAGATCGATTCGAGCTATCCGGGTTATTCCGAAGGGTATGCGACCTATGCGGAAATGCTATCCTATGATTATCTGGGGCAAATCGACGAAGGCGTACGCAGCCTTGACCGATACAATGAAATATACACGTATGCCGCGCTTTGCCTTGCGGACATCGGCATTCACTATGAAGGATGGACGCTGGAGGAAACGACACA
This sequence comes from uncultured Christensenella sp., assembly GCA_964438705.1. GTDB lineage: Bacteria > Bacillota > Clostridia > Christensenellales > Christensenellaceae > Christensenella. The sequence continues at coordinate 62,775 of CAYTKQ010000014.1, forward strand.
GTTTTTTGAGGACAGCGGTTTGGGGATCGGTACGGAGGGGGTTGCGAGCCAATACAATCAGCTTCAGCAGAACCCGACGATATTCCTGCCCTATTACGTTGGCTTCGCGGAATTTATGGAGCTGCGCAAGGAGGCCGAGGATGCGCTCGGCAGATCATTTTCCGAAATCGATTTTCACGAGGCCCTCTTAAAAAGCGGTGCCGCACCCTTTTCCATTGTGCGGCGCAATGTGGAGGACTATATCGCGCAGGCCGGCGGGAAACGTTTTACGCTGCTGCCCGATGCGGCTTAATTGTTCGACATGTTTTATGAATGATCTTAGAGGACCGCTGTGCACGCCTGTGCACGGTGGTCCTTTGCCGTTTGAAAAAAGTTTTGCAAAGCCTATTGACATGGAGTGAACTCCAAGTGCTATGCTGTAGGTGGATCAAGAAAATTGCGGAGGAAAACCAGTATGGAATACAGGACGCTCGGAAGGACGGGCATGCGGGTCAGCGAGATCGGGCTCGGATGCGAAGGGTTTGCCGGAAAGGACGAAGCGTTTGCGCAAGCGCTGATGGAAACGGCGATTGAAAACGGCGTGAACTGCATGGACATGTACCTGCCCGACCCCGTGCTGCGCAGCCGCGTGGGGAAGCTTCTGCGCGGACGGCGTGAGGATTTTATCATACAGGGGCACCTGTGCGCGGCGTGGAAAAACGGACAATACGAGCGCACACGCGATCTGCGTGAAACGCAGGCGTCCTTTGAGGATCTGCTTGAGCGCCTCGAGACGGACTACGTCGACATCGGTATGATCCACTATGTGGACAGCGCGGAGGAATGGCGCGCGCTTTTAAACAGCAGCGTCATGGACTATGTGCTGAAGCAAAAGGAAGAGGGGCGCATCCGCTGCACGGGCTTAAGCAGCCACAACCCCGCCGCCGCGCTCGAGGCGGTGGAAAGCGGGCTGATCGACGTGCTGATGTTCAGCGTCAACCCCTGCTATGACCTGCTGCCCGGCGGCGAAAATGTGGAGGACCTCTGGGCGGATGAAAGCTACGCGACGCCCCTTTTTAACATGGACCCGGAGCGCGAACGGCTGTATGAGACGTGTCAGCGGCTGGGCGTGGGCATCACGGTCATGAAGGTGTTCGGTGGGGGCGACCTTCTTTCGGACGATTCCCCCGCGGGCAAGGCGCTCACCGCCAATCAGTGCCTGCACTATGCGCTCACCCGTCCGGCGGTCGCATCGGTGATGTCCGGTGCGCGCAGTGTCGAGGAGCTTGAAGCAAGCCTTGCCTACGAAAGCGCGACGCAAGAGGAGCGCGATTACGCCGCAGCGTTTGCGGCCTTCCCCAAAATCAGCTGGGCGGGACACTGCATGTATTGCGGACACTGCGCGCCCTGCCCGCAGGGCATCGACGTTGCGTCGGTCACCAAGTTTTTAAACCTCGCGAAGGCGCAGGGCTTTGTGCCCGAAACGGTACGCGGGCACTATGATGTGCTCTTGCGCCATGCGGAGGACTGCGTGCGCTGCGGCGCATGCGAAATGCGCTGCCCGTTTGGCGTGCCCATCATGGAGAATATGGAACAGGCAAACAAAATTTTTGGACGATAAAGGAGAAAAATAAATGTCAACCATCGCTCTTACAAAACAAGGAATCAAAACAAGGTCTCTGACTCTTGTGCTCGCCGTTGCGGCGGCTGTGCTGCTGCCGCAGGTGTTTCACATGATCGGCGTGATATCAGGCACGGACGCACTGCCCGGCGCGGTGTTTTTACCCATGCACATCCCTGTGCTGCTCGCGGGGCTTTTGGGCGGGCCGGTCGTAGGCGTCGTTGCAGGGCTTTTGAGTCCGCTTTTAAGCTTTGCCCTCTCCGGCATGCCGGGCGCGGCGCTGCTGCCCTTCATGGTGGTGGAGCTCGCGGGGTACGGCCTTGCGGCCGGCTGCCTCGCCAAGGCGAAAATGCCCGTGATCGCCAAGGTTGTGATCGCGCAGATCGTGGGCCGCATCGCACGCACGGCAGCGGTGCTCATCGCCGTCTATGGGTTTGGAAATCAGGCCGTACAGCTTGCGGGGCTTGCGGACATGGTGACGATCGCGTTGCCCGGCATCATTTTGCAATGGGTACTGATCCCGCTGCTCATGTATCGTATGGAAGGGCTGAAAAAATATTATGCATAACGATGTGGAACGCGCAAAGGAGCTTCTTTTGGCGCAGGGTGCGAGCTGTGTGCTGTGCAAAGACAGGGAAACGCTGAAAAGCGATGCGCGCGGGATCGCGCCGCTGATGAACTGGCTTCAGAGCGGGGCGGACCTCACCGGTTTTTCGGCGGCGGACAAGATTGTCGGCAAGGCGGCGGCGCTGCTCTTTGTACGCATGGGCATACGCGCGGTGTACGCACCCGTGATGAGCGAAGCGGCAATTGCCGTCTTTGCGGCGCACGGCGTAGAGGCAGTGTGCGAAAAGGCGGTCCCGCTCATCATCAACCGCGCGGGCACGGGTCAGTGCCCGATGGAGCTGACCGTCGCGCACATCGACGACCCGCGCGCGGCCTATGAAGCGCTGCGGGAGAAAATGATGTGATTTTCTCACCCCGGCAGGGTGCGCTGCAAACACATGAACGCGCCAGTCGGGAATTTGCATCCCGCTAACCCAACCCCGCTGCGCGGTGTTAAAGCGCGCGGGACGCAAACACCCAACCGACGCGCGGTGAACAGGCAGCGCATAACGCTCACCGATCCTGATGTGCCGGGGTGCTTGCAACGAGGCTTCCGCCGACTAAAATCACATACAACGACAAAACGGAAAGAAGGCATACCCTATTATTATGAAAAAACTTGGATTTGGCTTCATGCGCCTGCCGCTTCTCGATGCGGACGACGTGACGAGCGTGGATATGGAGCAGGTGAAGGAAATGGTGGACGCGTTCCTTGCGCGGGGCTTCACGTATTTTGACACCGCGTATATGTATCACGGCGGCACAAGCGAACGCGCCGTGCGCGAGGCGCTCGTCCATCGGCATGCGCGTGAGCGTTTTACCCTTACCACCAAAATGCCCAGCATGTTCCTCGAAAAGGAGGAGGATCTCGAGCGGATTTTCAACGAACAGCTCGAGCGATGCGGGGTGGATTATTTCGATTACTATCTGCTGCATAATCTCAACGTTTCGCACTACGATATTGTGGAGCGGTTCAACGGATTTGCGTTCATCGCGCAAAAAAAAGCGGAGGGCAAGATTCGCAGGATCGGCTTTTCCTATCACGACAATGCCGACCTTCTCGGCAAAATTTTGGACGAGCATCCCGAGGTAGATGTGGTACAAATACAGCTCAATTACCTCGATTGGGAAAGCCCGGGTGTGCAATCGCGCAAGTGCTATGAAACGGTGCGCGCGCACGGCAAGGAGATTATTGTGATGGAGCCCGTGCGGGGCGGGGCGCTGGCGGATATCCCGGCGGACGCGGCGGCTCTTTTTTCCGCCCATGCGCCGGAATGCTCGCCCGCTTCGTGGGCAGTGCGCTTTGCGGCAGGCCACGAAGGCGTGATAACTGTGCTGAGCGGCATGAGCAACATGGAGCAACTTTTGGACAACACCGCATATATGGATGATTTCAAACCGCTCGATCAGACGGAGAAGGAGATCGTTGCAAAGGCTGTGGACATAATCAACGCGTCCATTGCCATTCCATGCACGGCATGCGACTATTGCACGCAGGGATGCCCGAAAAACATTCCGATCCCCAAATATTTTGCGCTCTATAACACGGAAAAGCAGCTTTACCGCAAGGGTCTTTCCCTTCAGCGCCTGTATTACGAAAATTATATTGAAACGTACGGCAAGGCTTCGGATTGCGTGGCGTGCGGTCAATGCGAGCGCCAATGCCCGCAGCGACTCCCCGTAAGCGACCATCTGAACACGGTCGCGTTGTATTTTGAAGGGACAAAATGAGATGGAATTCCGCGTCCTGCAATATTTTCTCGCGGTCACGCGGGAACAGAATATTTCGGCGGCTGCCGAAGCCCTGCATCTTTCGCAGCCCACGCTCTCAAGGCAGCTTAGGGATATGGAGGAGGCGCTTGGTAAACAGCTTTTTTTGCGCGGAAGCCGCAAAATCACGCTGACGGAGGAGGGACTGCTCCTCAAAAAGCGCGCCGAGGAAATTCTCGATCTGGTGAACAAAACGCAAAAGGAGATCGCCTCTCCCGACGATGTGATTGCAGGCGATATTATGATCGGTGCTGGCGAAACGAAGGTTTTGCGCCTGATTGCCAAGGCCGCGCATGAAGTGCAAGCAAAACATCCTCACATCCATTACCACATTTCCAGCGGAGACGGAGCGGACGTGGAGGAACGGCTCGACCGCGGTCTGATCGATTTTGGGGTACTGGTCAACCCTGCCGATCTTTCGAAATATGATTATCTGACGTTTCCGGAAAAGGACGTGTGGGGTGTGCTGATGCGCAAGGACAGCCCGCTTGCGGCGCGCAAGCACATCTGCGCGGAGGATTTATGGGACAAGCCCCTCATTGTCTCGCGGCAGGCGATCAAAGGCACCGCGCTGCCCGTCTGGCTGAAAAGGGACGCGCAGGCCTTGCACATCGCGGCGACCTACAGCCTGCTATTCAACGGCTCGCTGCTGGTGGAACAGGGGCTTGGATACGCGCTTTGCCTCAAAGGTATCATCAACACCACCGGCGACAGCGTTTTGTGTTTTCGTCCGCTTGCCCCTGCTCTCATAAGCGACATTTACATCGTCTGGAAAAAATATCCGGTATTTTCGAAGGCCGCGTCCAAATTTTTGGAGACACTGCGCAAACTTTTCTGACGCGGCAAGAACGCCTATTTTCCCGGTCCTGCGTCGATGGACTTGATGCACTTCGCAGGAAGCCCTCCTGCGATCATGTTCTCCGGCACATCCTTTGTGACGACCGCGCCCGCCGCCACAATGGCGTTATCACCGATCGTCACACCGGGCAGAACCGTACAGTTTGCCCCCATCCAAACATTTTTGCCGATTGAGATCGGTGCGGGATAGAGCGACTGGCGGTCCTCCGGCGCAAACCCGTGGTTGAGCGTCGCCAGCACGGCATTGTGACCGATCAGCGCTCCGTCGCCAATCGTGATACCGCCCTGATCCTGAAACCTGCAACCCGAGTTGATGAACACATTCCTGCCCACCGTGATGTTTTTTCCGCAATCCGTATAGAACGGCGGAAACATACCAAACGATTCGTCCACCGGCTTGCCCGTGAGCTTTGAGAACAATTGCCGGATCTCTTCCGGGCTGTGATACGCATTGTTGAGCTCCGCCGTTATTTTCATGGCTTCCTGCGCCAGATGGTGCATATATTGGTGCAGTTCGGAACCGCCGGGTACGCGAAGCCCCTGATTCAAATGCTCTAAAAATGTGTTAAGGTCCATCATTTTTCTCCTGTTCTTTGTTCGTCTGAACAGGATCATTATAGTCCGTTTTCCATCATATGTGAAATACCTATATCAAATGACAACCCATGCCTTGTGCGCATGGCTTTTGTGCGCGCAGCAAGTAGCCCTCAATCCCGCATGGCTGGAGCTATGAATCAATGATTGCTCTGTTCCAAAATGTTTGTACAAAGGTAGGTTAAGTATGCGGACGGCTTCTTCTTTTGGCCGAAATCCCATCCCTTATATTTCAAAAAGATGGATTCGGGAGTAAAATGTCCGTTTTCATCCTGTTTCTGACGTATGAGCGCCAGCATTTCTTGAAACCTGTCGTCCCTTTTGGCCTGTTCAAAACGGCTTAAGCAATCGGTCACGCTTACAATATCGTACCAAATCATCGGCGCTTTCAGCTTGCGAAAATCCGTTCCCATATAGAACTGATAGGGATGCCTTGTTTTGCTGTCTGTCCAGAGCTGAAGAAGCCCTTGTATGCAGCCATGAACGGCAGAATGATCGTAAAGTTCCGGTATGAGCGAAAACAGCCTGAGCATCTGCAAGGTTGCGTTTGGACACAGCTCATTTTTGCTTCCCGGCCCGCGAAATTTGCCAAATTCCTTTGATGCAGCACAAGAAAAACCGTTTTCCCTTGCAAGCGTTACCAAATAATTCACACCCGGCTCTATCTCTGTTTTGTAATCACAGCCGCCTTTGATCAATGCGCTCAGCAACAGCGGCGCATCGCACAGGCACCAGCCGAATGTGTCTGTGCCTGTCCCACCATAATGTTTCGGAATATTGGTCAGCGATTGATAAACGCCATTTTCATCCTTGTGCGCTTTGATTTGTTCGAAAGCCGCATTGATTTGCGGGATACTGTCGTCAAACCCCATATCCAAAAGAAAATGCAGTTTATGTATTGGCAAGTCCGGATTTTTGTGATTTGTGATCAGGATGCGATGGAAATCGTTCAGATCATCTAAATATGCTTGGATTTTTTTATCCGACAATACAGCTTGTTGTAACTCCCGCAAAGTCTCTTTGCTTTTATCGAGCAATTTTCTGTTTGCCAAGTATTGTATCCACGGCTCACGATCAAATATGGTATCATATTGCATTCTGCTCCTCCATACGCAAGGCCTGAGGCAGTGTGGTGCGCAGGATCGCCGAAAGATAAGAAAATGTCTTTTGCCGGTCAAGTTTGCCCGGCGAACGAATCCATTCGACCAGTATGCCCGCAAGCGCTTCGGCATAAAAGCAGCAAAGGAACTGTTTGTAGTCCTCCGGCACCGTAAGTCCGAGCTCCTGTTCCGCATGATCGATCGTCGCCCTTAAAATTCCCAAAAAATCATCCGCCAGAAACTTTTTCAACCCTTCGCGCCCCAAAGAATCGAGCGCACAATTCAGGATATGCTGGTTTGCTTCCGCGTAATCCATCACAAACATGATGGCTTCCTCATAATCCACCAGCAGATCGAATCCCTTTACCACCGCTACAGTCTCTTGCTTGAGCATCCATACGAGCAAAGCATAAACATCCTCAAAATGGTAATAAAATGTTTTGCGGTTTACGCCGCAATCTTGGACAATTTCGCTGACCGTAACTTTGGAGAACGCCTTTTGCTGCATCAATTTCTTAAGGGAGGCGGCTAAGGCCTTTTTGGTATTCAGCGTAGTGACTTCGTATTTCATGCGCAGCTCCTTTTATTTATTATACAGTTTCCGGCAAAACAATACAACCGCAGGCCTTCTTATGTGTTATATGATTTTATCCGACGAAAGCCTGTAGCAAGCGCCGACCTCCCGTGGGCGCGGCGTTGGTTTCGCTAAAGCAAGGCCAAAGTATCAGAGCCGCCGCTCCGTGTTCTGGGCGCGTCAGCAAGAAGTACAAGGACTAGCGCCCTGCACAAGGCCCCGTCCGTC
>CAYTKQ010000015.1:0-69085 GCA_964438705.1 uncultured Christensenella sp.
ATAATATGGGCAAAGGGGACACGGGCGCGATCAAGTTTTTGAGCGACACTGCGCCGCAGCCCACGCAGCCGCCGCGGGGGACGGCGGGAAACGGGCCGGATTGGGGAAAGGATTGGGGCGCGGAGCCACAGGCTGCGCCGGGCAAGCCGATCGAGAGTATGCCGGGCAGAACTAAAGAAGAAATTGATGCGGCAAAGCAGGCAGAGCGAAAGGCCTATGAAGAGGAGCAGGAGCGAAGAAAACAGCATGCGATCGCCGATACGGAAGAAAAAATGCAGAAAGACGGATTTATCGATTTATCGAGAGATAAGCCCGAAGAAAACTTGAGAAATATTCAATATGTGAATTATCTCTTGGGATATGACACGGATCAAGCTTTTGATGAAAAACCGAAAGAGAAGCTGAAGATGATATTGGGAGATTCATACGATTCGGAAAATTTAAGACTGACGCCGCAAAATTTGGAACGGTTGAAAGAATATCGTAAGGAGCTAGAAAAAGATGTCGGCGATGTGGAAAAAACCGGAAAAATCATTGACGCTGCCACAAAAGGAATCAATATGCTGCCGGATCTATTGAGCGGAGGAGTGCTTGAACTGGTGGCAGGGCTGGCAGGCGATAAATTCAACGATTTGATCAATCCGCGAAAAGGCGGTTGGGCAGAATAAAAGAAGGAAAGCGAGAAGAAAATGAGAGCCAGATGCAAAAAATGGTTCAAGAACATGACCGTAGCGTTGCTGTGTATGGTTTGTGTTGCGGTCCTGTGCGGGTGTATGAAGGTCGAACCGCGGACAAAAGAAAAAGAGGGACTTCCCGTATATGGCACGGAATGCAGTATATTTAATCCCACTGATTTTTCGGTAGAAATCAATGGGGAGCAGTATGTTTCCGCAGGGGATGTGGGCTGGAGTCTCGGAGATAGCAGTTTCCTATATGGGTGGGTCGACCACGGCGGAAAAGAGGAAGCGCAAATCTGGTTTTCAAAAGAGCAGCAAAATGACGACGTATGCTAAATCGCCATCACGCTGCCCAATCTTATGAGTACAGCGCCGATCTATCATAAAATGGGTGTTGATGTGCCGGGGATCAGCGTGGATTCGGTGGGCGCGGTTATGCGGCGCGTGGATGGCGTATTCAGCAAAACAGACGACAGGGCATTGATCGAAGAGCTGTTTCACGCTTTGGGATCGGGACAGGAGCGTCCCCAAAAGCATCGGGGATGGGGTGTGGATGAAACGGTGGATCCGGTTTCGGGTGAATTTTATTTTGTGAACGGGGATTACCCGCAGTTGAAGTCAAGCTTCAAATTATCGTATGATATCGAGGATCAACGATATTTTCTTACTTATTCGCTCCGAAGGGACCTAAAGCCAGTCCTTGATAAAAAGGATGAAAACGGGAGAACCACATATATTTCCGACGAGCTCGCCCAAAAGCTCCTTGCGATCTGATTTTTTTACCATTAAAAAACAGCCCGGTTCATGCGTGAACCGGGCCGTTTTTGTGTGTTCAGAATTCCGAAAGCGCGTCCTGACAGATGAGCTTCACGCCGTTTTTGGAAAGCACGTCGATCGCCCTTTCATTGTCCTCCACGCGGAAGATCATGTAGGCGAGGTCTTTTTTGCGGCTGATGAACGCGTAGGTATATTCGAGATTCACCTTGTTGTCGCCAAGAATGGTGAGCACCTTATGCAACCCGCCCGGCTCGTCGGGGATGGCCACCGCCAGCACGGGTGTGATGGAGCAGATGTAGCCCGCGTCTTTTAGCACGGTAGCCGTTTTATAGGAATCGTTCACGATAAGGCGCAGGATGCCGAAGTCGCGCGTTTCCGCGACGGAGAGCGCCCGCATGTCGATGTTGTTTTCCTCGAGCACTGCGGTGAGGGCCGAAAGCTGGCCCGCGTCGTTTTCCAAAAATACGGAGATTTGTTTTACGGTCATGGCAAAAACTCCTTTCCCTTAATAGAGGTTGCGTTTGTCGATCACGCGCACGGCCTTGCCTTCACTGCGCGCGATGGTCTTGGGCGCGACGAGGTGCACCTCGGCGTAGATGCCGAGCATGGCCTTCATTGCGTCGATCAGCTCTTTTTCCCTGTCGTAGACCTTGCTGATGGTGTCGGAGAACATTTCAGGCGTCATTTCGACCTGTACTTCCAGCTTATCGCTATTCTTCTCGCGGCTGACGACGATCTGATAGTTCGCCGGATAGCCCTTGTTGAGCAGCACCGTCTCGATCTGCGACGGGAACACGTTCACGCCCTTGACGATGAGCATATCGTCGCTGCGACCAAGCGGTTTGGTCATTTTGACGTGCGTTCTGCCGCATGAGCACTGCTTACGGCTCAGGATGCAGATGTCGCGCGTGCGGTAGCGCAGCAGCGGGAACGCCTCCTTGGTGATGCTCGTGAACACGAGCTCGCCCTTTTGACCGTCCGGAAGCACTTCGCCTGTGTTGGGATCGATGATTTCCGCGATGAAGTGATCCTCGTTAACGTGCATACCCGTCTGTTCGCTGCACTCAAACGAAACGCCGGGGCCGGAAATTTCGGTGAGGCCGTAGATGTCGTAGGCCTTGATGCCCAGCTTGTTCTGGATATCCTGCCGCATTTCCTCGCTCCACGCTTCCGCGCCAAAGATGCCCGCCTTGAGGCTGATCTGATCCTGCAAGCCCTGCTCGTGGATCGTCTCTGCAAGAAACGCCGCATAAGAAGGGGTACAGCACAGGATGGTGGAGCCAAGATCGACCATGAACTGGATCTGGCGGTCGGTGTTGCCCGACGACATGGGAAGCGTCAGCGAACCAACCTTGTGCGAACCGCCGTTGAGGCCCGGGCCGCCCGTGAACAGGCCGTAGCCGTAGCTCACGTGCACCACATCGTCCTTGGTGCCGCCCGCCGCCATGATGGCGCGCGCGCAGCAATCGTCCCACAGGTCGATGTCGTGCTGGGTATAAAAGGCGACGACACGTTTGCCCGTCGTTCCGCTGGTGGACTGGATGCGCACCGCATCGGAAAGCGGCACCGCGAGCAGACCGTAGGGGTACGCCTCGCGCAGGTCATCCTTTGTCAAAAAGGGCAGCTTTTTCAGATCGGCGGTGGAGCGGATGTCGTCTGGCTTCACGCCCTTCTCGTCCATCATCTTCCTGTAGTAGGGCACATTTTCGTAAACGTGCTTCACCGTTTTCACGAGGCGTTCGTCCTGCCACGCTTTGATTTGTTCGCGAGATGCGCATTCGATCTCGCTCTGATAATAGTGCTCCATATTTTGCTGGTTCCTTTCTTTGCACGCCGGAAGCCCGGCAATTGATGTCGTTTAGTCCGCGATGCTTGGCACCGTCACGTCCGCCTCCACATCCGCCGCGTAATCCACGCCGTCCAGACGGAAGCCGAACATGCGGTAAAAATCCTCCCAATAGCCGTCTACGTCTGCAAGCGCATCCAGATTTTCATCCGTGATTGCCTCCCATGCCGCGCTCACGGCGTCCTGTATGTCCTGCTCCATCTCCCAGTCGTCGAGGCGGATCATGCCGTTTGCATCTACCTTGCGCGCGGGCAGCTTGTCGTGGAACAGGCGGTACATCTGCTCGATACAGCCCTCGTGCGTGCCCTTTTGCTTCATCACCTTATAGAGGATGGAAATATACAGCGGCACGATGGGGATCGCGGCGGAAGATTGCGTCACCAGAGCCTTGTTGACTGAAATGTGGGCCGGAACCCCAAGCTCTTTTTCGATCTCTGCGGACGTTGCAAACAAATGATCCTTCGCTCTGCCGATGGAGCCGTTCATGTACATCGGGTGTGTCAGCGCAGGCCCGAGGTAGGAATACGCGACCGTTTCCGCATTAGGCGCAAGCAGCCCCCGTTCCTTTAAAAACACGATCCAGTCCTTCCAGTCCTCGCCGCCCATCACCGTTACGGTGTCCGCAATCTCCTGTTCGGTCGCGGGTGTAACGGTCACCTCCGTAATGGTACGCGCCATAAGATCGATGTTTTTGTTGGTGTAATCGCTGTCCGTCGTTTTCAGCACAGAGGAAACCACCGTGCCATCCGCAAGCGTCCTGCGCGGGGTGGCGAGGCTGTATACCACCATGTCCACCTGCCCGAGGTCCTGCTCGATGAGTGCCGCGGTTTGTTCCTTGATTTCCACGGAGAACGCGTCGCCGTTGATGGTCTTTGCATAAAGCCCGTCGCCGCGCGCAAAGCGCTCAAACGCGGCGGTGTTGTACCACCCCGCCGAAGCCGTCCGTTTGCCGGAGGCCGGACGCTCAAACATCACACCGATGGTCGCCGCGCCGGATGAATAGGCGGCGCTGATGCGCGACGCAAGGCCGTAACCCGTCGAGCAGCCCACGACGAGAACCTTTTTGGCACCGTCGATCTTCGGCTGGTTCTTTACATATTCAATCTGCTCTTCCACACTGCGCGCACAGCCCGCCGGGTGCGCGGTGGTGCAGATAAACCCTCTTACCTTTGGTTCAATGATCATAACGTCCGTTCTCCTTTGTTCATTCCTTGCATTTATTGTATCACAGCGCAAACCATTCGGCAAAAGGATTTGATTCATGTTAGAAGATCGAGTTTATAATTTTATGTGAATTTGGTCGGGCGAAAGCCTGTTTATACTTCCGTCGGCATCTTGCAACTATCTGCGCACCCCGGCACATCAGGGTCGGCAGTGCGTCGTTTGTCCCACGCGCAGTTTAATTGCGAAGCAATTACCTGTTTGAGCATGGGATAAATGACCGCTGGCGACTCTGCCGATTAGCCCGGCCAAAAGCACAGAAATTAGAAAACGGGAGGAAGATTGCCATGCAAATAAAAGATTATTTAAACATGATCCGCATGGGGAAGGACGTAGCCTTTGCGATCATGCAGAAGTTGGAAAAGGGAACGAAATGAAATTTTGTTCCTATAAGGGTAACGGCATTTCACTTAATGGAACGCGAAATCCTTTTAAAAAAAACATATTTACCGAATTTTGTGGAACATGGTATCATAAGATATCCTTTCCACGTCAAAAATCGAGTTGGAGAACCCAATATGAAACCCACAAAGCTTCGTTTGTTCGACGCGATCCTTGCAGCAGTGTGCGTGGTACTGACCATCGACGCGGTCGCGCCGGCGGCGGCGATCGGCAATTCACAATATTTCTGGTGGATTTTGCTGCTGCTCGGTTTTTTTGTGCCGTATGGCCTTGTGAACGCGGAGCTTGGAACGGCGTATGAGGACGAGGGCGGCCTGTGCGACTGGGTGAAGCGTGCCTTTGGAATCCGCACCGGTTCGCGTGCCGCGTTTTATTATTGGATCAATTTCCCCATATGGATCACATCCACGCTCGTCATGTTCACACAGGTGTTCACAGCGACCACCGGCGTAAGTGTTCCGCCCGTTCCGGCGCTGTGCATACAGCTTGGCATCGTGTGGCTGATGGTGCTGCTCTCGAACCATCACATCAGCGAAAGCAAATGGCTGGTGAACATCGGCGCGCTCATCAAGGCGGGGCTTATCCTCGTGCTTGGCGGCATGGGGGTCTATGCGGCGGTGACGCGCGGCGTAGCAAACCCAACGGCCTCCTTTGCGGATTTTTTGCCCAGCGCGGCAGGGCTGCCCTTCATTTCCATCATCATCTTCAACTTCATCGGCTTTGAGGTGGTCACCACCTATGCGTCAGATATGCAAAACCCTAAAAAAGAGCTGCCCCGCGCGATCATCTGGGGCGGCGTGCTCATCACCGCGTTTTATCTGTTCGCGACCTTTGGCATCGGCGTGGCGGTGCCCACGGCAGAGCTTTCCAAGGCCAGCGGCTTTATCGACAGCCTCGCCATCCTCGCGGGTACGCCGAACGGCCTGCTGATCCTCGTATGCGGCAGCCTGTTTATGTTCACCCTTGTGACGAACATGCTGACGTGGTCGCTGGGCGTGAATTATGTGACGCAGCACGCGGCGGAGTATGGTACGCTGCCCAAGTTCCTCGCCTCCAAAAGCAAAAAGGAGGGCATGCCCCTTGGCGCGAACCTCACCAATGGCGTGGTGATCTCCGTGCTGCTCATCATTGCGGCGGTGATGCAGGCGACGGGTGGAAACATGGATGTGTTTTGGGTGTTCTTTGCGCTCAACGTCGATCTGCTGCTCGCGTGTTACCTGTTTTTGTTCCCCGCATTCTGGAAGCTGCGCAAAGCGGATCCGGAGCGCGAACGTCCCTTCCGCGTGAAAGGCGGCAAGGCGCGTGTGTTCCTTGTGGCGGCAATCCCCTTTGCGCTGCTGTGCATCACGCTGTTTTTTACCTTCTTCGAAGAACCGCCGGACGGGGGACAGCGCCTGAACGTGCCCATCCTGATTTGTGTGGCGGCGGCGGTGGCGGTGGGCGAGATCGTCGCGGCGCACAGCGTGAAAAAGCATAAGCAAAACGCAGAGCAGACAAAACAGGCCGTGCGGTGAGGGGTGTTTTGTCCTGCGCGAAGCATTGTGCTATCATAAAACAAAAAACGGAGGAATGATCCGATGAAATTTTCAGCACCACTGCTCGTTGTGAAAGACCTTGAACGCTCCCGCGCCTTTTATCGCGAGGTGCTCGGCCTGCGCGTGATTTCTGACTTTGGCGCGAACATTACGTTTACGGGAGGTGTATCGCTGCAAACGCGTGAATCGTGGGAGATATTCATTCAAAAAAGTGAAAACGAGATCGTGTTCGGCGGCAATGACGCGGAGCTGTATTTTGATGAAGACGACCTCGACTCCTTTCTTGCGCACCTCAAAACATTTGAAGGGATCGAATATGTACACACCGCGAAGGAGCATGCCTGGGGGCAGCGCGCGGTGCGTTTTTATGACCCGGATCGCCATATAATTGAGGTGGGGGAAAACATGAAGGTCGTGTGTCGACGTTTTCTGGACGGCGGAATGAGCGTGGAGCAGGTGCGCGAGCGTACCATGATGCCCGCGCGGTTTGTACAATCGTGTTTGAAAAAGTAAAGGATTATTTCGACGAAAAATTACGGTTCGGCAGCTTCAGCCGCGCAAACACGAGCGCGCACACCAAGCCGATGAAAAAGCCGCACACCGCGCCCATGAGGGCGAGCACGGGCAAATAGTAGCCAACCTGCGGAGTGGCGGTGAGAAGCGCCGCCATAAAAAGCTGCGCCAGATTGTGCGTAATGCCGCCCACGACGCTCGTTTTGACGAGCGAAAGCTTCTTAAGCAGCAGGAACATCACAAGAATGGAGAGCAGCCCGCCCGCGAGCGAAAAGAGCAGCATGGTCATGTTGCCAGACAGCATGGCGCTCAGCAGGCTGCGCACCACGCAGATGAGCGCTGCCCACGAAAGGCCGAGGGAATAGAGCGCAAACAAAGAGACCACGTTCGCGAGGCCCAGCTTGAAGCCGGGCAGGGGCAGCAGCGACGAAACCGCGCCGTCGATCAGCGAAAGGGCGAGCGCAATGCCGCACAGCACAGCGGCGAGCACAAATTTTGAGGTTCTGTTATCCTGTAACGCCATCGATCTCCGCCTCCTCTCCCGTGATGGTGACGGTCGCGCCGTTGGGCGCGCATACGATGCTTTCCCCCGCGTGAGCGACCGCGCCCGTTTTTTCGCACTGGCGGTTGGGGCAGGTGGTGTGCGCAACGCGCACCGCGCCGTCCCTGATCTCGAACACGGTGTGGTATGTTCCGTCTATTTCGTAAGTCGCGTCTTCCAAAAGAGGCAGGGAGGCGAGGATTTCGCCGTTGTGCCTAAAAACCGCCATGCCGCCCGCCGCGCGAGGCAGGGTAAAAAACCACAGCAAAAGGATCGCCGCGACGAGGGCGACCGTGAAGATGACATCGGATTTTGAGATCAGCTTTTTCATATCAGCGTATAAGCCCCGTTCTTGATCTCCAGTCCGTATTTTTGCGCAAAGCCATCCGTTGTGATGATTTTTTTATCATCTGTGAGGAACAGCGCGTCTACCCCGTGCTGTTCGGCAAAGGGAACGCCTGCCTCCGGCCCCATCACAAAGAGCGCGGTGGAATAGATGTCCGACAAAATACCGCTGTCGCACACCACGCTCACAGCCGCAAGACCGTTTTCCACGGGTGCGCCCGTTTTGGGGTCGATGATGTGGTGGTAATATTTCCCGTTTTCCACAAATCCCCGTTCGTATGTGCCCGAGGTGGAAACGAACTTCGTATCGAGGGTGAGGACCGCCATGTAGTCGTTCTCGCTGCCTTCCGGGTCGCGAATCCCGATTTTATAGCTGCCGCCGTCCGGCTTTTTGCCCGTGGCATAGATGCTGCCGCCAAGCGAGATGATGGCGGAGGATACATCGTTTTGCGAAAAATTCAACGCGAGTCGGTCGAGCGCATAACCCTTGACCGCGCCGCCGAGGTCGATGGTTGTTCCGCCGGCGTCCGCCGTTGTGCCATCAAGCGTGACACGGCGGTAATCTGCCACCGCAAGCAGCGCTTGCAGCTCTTCACTAGAAGGCACGCGGGTGTTTTCTGTGCCAAAGCCCCATGCCGCCATCACAGAGCCGAGCGCAGGAGAAAACGCACCGTTTGTATCGCGCGCGGCTTCAAGGGACGTTTTTAAGACATCCGCCGTTTGGGTTGCCAGTTCTGTTTCTCCGCCCGCGTTTAAGCGGCCTATGTCGCTCGTTTCGATGGTTTTTGACATTTTGTTTTCGATGTCGCGCAGAAGCTGTTCGTTTTCCTTTAAAATGGAATCATTTTCGGCATAGACCATTTGCGTGATGATGGTGTCCATCGCAAAGGTTTCGGAGGTTTGGGCCGGGGGCGCGCATGCGCATAAAAACAGGAAGCAGGCCGCAAGCGCGGCAAACACGAAACGCTTCATTTTGCGGAAAGCACCAAAAATATGATCGCTGCCGCAAGAAAGGGCAGTATAAACAACAACCGTTTTAAACCAAGCTTCATAAAATTCCCCCGTTTGATTGATCTTTGAACATTATACCACACGTTTTGCGTTGATAAAACCGCGCTTTTATGGTATATTTATACCTGTTATCAAAAAGTGAGGCGGAAAATGGGAATGGATTTAAAAACCGCGTTGGCGGAAAAAATTGCGGCGGCGGCAGGGCTTGCGAACGAACAGATCATGGAGATGCTGGAAACGCCGCCCGACCCGAAAATGGGAGACGCGGCGCTGCCGTGTTTTAAGCTGGCAAAGGAGCTGAGAAAAGCACCTCCGGTGATCGCGCAGGAGCTTTCCGAACGGATGCAAGCGCCTGATTTTGTGGCGCGCGTGGAGGTTGCGGGCGGCTACCTTAATTTCTTTTACGACAGAGGATATTACGCGAACGGCGTGCTTCATACGCTGGAAAAAGCGGGTGAAGACTGGGGCCGGTCAGATTTGGGCGCGGGCAAGACGGTGGTGATCGACTATTCCTCCGTCAACATCGCAAAGCCCTTCCACATCGGGCATCTTTCTTCGACCGCAATTGGCAGCGCGCTTTACAAGATATACAAATTCTTGGGCTATGACGTGGTGGGCGTGAATCACCTGGGCGACTGGGGCACGCAGTTTGGCAAGCTGATCGCGGCCTACAAGCTGTGGGGGGACGACGACGAAATCAACCGCGACTCCGTGGCGGCGATGCTGAAATTGTATGTGCGCTTCCACGACGAGGCGGAGCAGGACGAGAGCCTCAACGAGCAGGGCCGCGCGTGGTTCAAAAAGATCGAGGACGCAGACGAAGAAGCTCTGCGCATCTTCGAATGGTTCAAGGAGCTGACGCTCAAAGAGGCAAAACGGGTGTATGCACTTTTAGACGTGCAGTTCGACAGCTTTGCGGGGGAGAGTTTTTACAACGACAAAATCCCCGCCGTTTTGGACGAGCTGAGGCAAAAGCATCTGCTCGAGCAGAGCGAGGGCGCGTTTGTGGTGCGCCTCGATGAAGAGGAGCTGCCCCCCGCGATCATTTTGAAATCCGATGGAACGACGCTGTATGCGACGCGCGATCTGGCGGCGGCGGAATACCGCAAGAAAACCTATGATTTTTACAGGAACCTGTATGTGGTGGCCTATCAGCAAAGCCTGCATTTCAAGCAGATCTTCGCGGTGCTCAGCAAGATGGGCTATGAATGGTCGCAGGATTGCGAGCATGTGGCGTTTGGCATGGTGTCCCTCGCGGACGGCACGATGTCTACCCGCAAGGGCAAGATCGTGCTTTTGGAGGATGTGCTCAGCAAGGCGGTGGAAAAGACGCTCGCCGTCATCGAGGAGAAGAATCCCAACCTCGAGAACAAGGAGCAGGTGGCTTCGGACATCGGCATCGGCGCGGTGATTTTTTCGACGCTTTCGCAAAGCCGCATCAAGGACATCACCTTTTCGTTCGACCGCGTGCTGAATTTCGACGGGGAGACGGGGCCGTATGTTCAGTATACGCACACGCGGTGCGCGTCCGTCATTGCGCGGCACGAGGAAAACGACGCAGGGCTCGATATGGAGGCGCTTTTGGACGACGACGCGTTCGCAGTGCTCAAGCTGCTTGCGGCCTTTCCGCAGACGGTGGTCGCCGCGAGCGAAAAGAACGAGCCGTTTTTTGTGACGCGCTATCTCGTCGATCTGGCGCAGGCGTTCAACAAGTATTATTACGAGCACCGCATCATCGACGGCGACGCGGCGCGCACCAACGCACGCATTTCTCTTGCGCGGGCGGTGAAAAACACGCTGAAAACAGGGCTTAGCCTGCTCGGCATCAAAGCGCCGGACAAGATGTGACGTGCCGTTCTTACAACACGATATCGAGCAGCGCTGCGGGCGTGTCGACCAGATACGCGGCATGTGCCTCGATCAGCGCCTCTTTCGCGCGGAACCCCCACGTTACGCCGACGCACGGGATGCCGGCGCAACGCGCCGTTTCAACGTCCACCTCGGAATCGCCCACGTAGAGGGTTTCCTCTTTTGAAACGCCGAGCTCTTCCATTGCAAGCAGCACGCCGTCCGGCGCGGGCTTTTTGCGCACCGTTTCGCTTTCGCCCACGGCGCTCATCAAAAATCCATCAAAATATTTGTCGCTCAACAGCTTGACTGCCGCGTCGAATTTGTTGGAAACCACTGCCGTCTTTACGCCGCGATCCCGCAGCGTTTTCAGCAGTTCCATCACGCCGTCATACGGGCGCGTCTGATCGCTCATGTGGTCCTTATACCAGATTTTAAACGCCTCCGAAAATTCCGCTTGTGTTTTTGCGTCCGTTCCTTCCGGAAGCACGGAGCGGGCCAGTACATTCAAACCGTTCCCCATAAAACCGGCGATCTCCGCCGCTGTCCTCGCCGGATACCCCATTTGCTCCAGCACATGGTTGACGCTGTCCTTCAGGTCGTCGAGCGTGTTGAGGATCGTGCCGTCCATATCGAATATCACCGCATTGTATTTCATCTAAAAAACCATCCTTTTGTCATCAAAATGGCTTAATATAAAGCCAAATCGTGAATAATTTGTAAAATCCACCTCCTATTGTAACACAAATTTTGTGCATCTGTTATAATTGCATTACGAAAGACAGAAACGATGGCGTTTTTGAGATATAGGAGTCACTATGAGAAAATTGGTTGTGCTGACCGCCGTGCTGCTTGTTTCGGCGATCGGCGTTACAGCTTGTTCCGTTCCAAACATCGGAAAAATGGAGATCATCAACGCGGTGAAGGGAGCCGCGGAGGAAGCGCAGGAGCCAGCGACGCAAGACGCCGCTGCCGCGCAGGATGCGCAGGACCCGAATGCGGGGGGCGCTGCCGCAAGCGATGAAGGGCAGGACCCGGCTGTGGAAGAGAACGTTCCTGAGGTTGCCGCGCAAAACGAAAAAGAAGCGGGCGGCAAGGAGGAAAAAGAGGGCAAGGACGATCCCAAAAAGTATGCGGAGCGCATTGAATGCAAAACAGCCGTGATCGGCGGCAATAATATGATCGTGCAGGTGAAAAACAACAACGATATGCCGATCCCCACGCTTACGGTGCACGTCAATTATCAGGACGGCAAAAAGAGTTATGATTTCTATCAGGTGCCGTCGGGCGGGCAGATCGTGATCCCTGTGGAAAAGGGAGAGGGCGATCTTCCTCCTGCCGTATCGGCGGACGTATCGGTTTGCATGGATGAAAACGAGTATACCGGCCTTTCCTCCCTGTTGAACGTCGAGCAGAGCAAGACGAACAGCGCCTACAAGCTGACCGTGACCAATACGGCGGACATCGCGTGCCGGAAAATGAGCATTGCAGTCCTGTTTTCAAACGAAACGGGCGTGATCTGCGTGCTGACCACCTCCGCGCCGGAACCACTGGCGCCGGGCGCGAGCACCACCTTTACCTTCACCCTGCCCCAAAGCTTCACGGACGCGGGCGTATCCTTCACGAACGCAGCGTATGTGATGAACGAGGCGGTGGGCTGAGCAAGGATTAAATAAGAAAAGACCAATGGAACAAAATTGATCCATTGGTCTTTTTTGCTGTGCTGACATTCGGGCCATTATTCATGCGGCTTTATCCCTTGAAAGAACTCCGCAAAATCCACATCATAAACTTGCTGTAATGCGACCAAATCCGTCACCTTGATATTACGTTTCCCAAGTTCTATTTTTGAATAAGCACTTCTCTCAAGGAGACTTCCAAGCAAATTTATTTTGGCAGTAAGCGCCTCCTGCGACAACCCCGATTCTTTCCGTAAGCGTTTTAAATTTGTAGATAAGCTAACGTTTTGGACAAGCATATTTCTCATAATAGCACCCCTTAAAAACGAGACTCATAGGTCGCAATTTTTACTTGATTATAGTATGAGTTCGATGATATAATTGGGACGTATAAGTCCCAAAATGCTTTATAAGGAGAAATAATCATGTCGAATAAAAAAATGTTGGAATGTTTGGAGCAGAATGTAGATGGACTTGAAAAAATTCAAAACCTGATGATGTTTGAAGACCCGCTCGTATACGATGATCTCATTCAGGAAATCAGAATAGATCACTTCTATGGCTACGAAGCGCTGTTGCCTGTCATGCTGATATCGACAGACGACCCTGTTATTGCGCGAACAGGCAAGCGTCTTTTGCTCCAGCTTTATTGCGAGAAGTTACAGGAAGTCGGCGGACGACAGATTGTTGACCGTGTGACAGAGATTTTGACAGACGAAAAAGAGCGATGGGATAAAAGGATCAAGCGTCTGCTCAAACTGAAAAAGCAAAATAAGTTGTAAATATCTCCATAAAGGCTCCCTTTTGAGCGCTTTGGAGTGTGTTAGTCATGAGTGGACGTATACGGATGTTTTGCCTCGAGCAGCGCGGGGCCTGATTCCTGCTGCGCCTCACGGAGCAGTGCGTTTTTATCCACCGCAAATTCCGTCATGTTGGCCCAATAGCGTTTGGGCATATGCGTCATGCGGCAGCGCGGGTTTTCCCGTCCTTCCACCGCGATGGTATCGTAAAACATGCGCCACAGCGCGCGGAACCGAAGCTCCTCCTCGTCCGGATCGGGCATGGTGAAGCGTTCGATGGGAAAAATCTGCGTTTTTCCGTTTTCATAGACGAGCGCGTCGCCGTGGGTCTTATCGTAGATCAAAAAATTTTCGTGCGGATACCGTCCGCGAAAGTGCGGGGCGAGGATGGGCAGCACGTAGTTTTTGGGCGTGATCTCCGCGACGAGCGCTTTGCCGAATATGGAAAAACGGATGAAGCCCGTCAGCAGATGCGCCTCCCCGCCGAGGCGCTTGACCGCCTTAAACAGCGTGTTGACCGTGTCGTCCGCAAGCATGCGCATCACCTTGGGGCCGTGCTCATACCCCAAACGTAAAAAGCGCAGGATGTGGGTCTCCTTATCCGGCAGGCAGGTGAGGAACGCCTGCTGCACAAAACCGAGCGCCTCGCGCCCCATCTTTTTGGGGATGGACACAAGCACCCGCCGCGCCTTTTGCGGGTCGGTCTCCACCAGGCGCGTCTCAAACATCGTGGTTTGGAAATGTTCCGGTCCGCACACCCGCTGCGGCTCCTCTTTGTTTGCAAAGCTTTCGAACACACAGCACAAAAGCCCTTCAAAGCTCCCGTCGTATTGATAATCGATCATAGCTGCCCCGTTAGCGCTTTTTGCACGTCCGCCGTCAATGCGGCGGGCGGCTCAAAGAAAGAGACCTGCTTGCTGCCGTCCGCGGAATAGCCGCTCTGGCGATAGGCAGACAGCGTCTTTTGCGACATCATGGCGCACAGCACCTCCTCGCCGGAAAACCGCGTAGAGCAGTCCATCCTGTCCCGGCAGGTGATGAAATATTTGGCGCGCTTCAAAACCACGCCCAGCTTTTTGAGCCCCTCGAAGGTGAGTGACGTGGTGCGCCGGGCCGTGAGGATGCGCCGCGCACTCGTCACGCCGATGCCGGGGACGCGCAGCAGATCTTCGTAGGACGCGCGGTTCACCTCCAGCGGAAAATTCTCCATGTTGTTGAGCGCCCAGTTGCATTTGGGGTCGATAAAAGGATTGAAGGTGGGGTGCTGTTCGTCTAAAAGCTCGCTCGCCTTGAACTGGTAAAAGCGCAGCAGCCAGTCGGCCTGATAAAGCCGATGCTCGCGCAGCAGCGGGGGCTTGGTGTCAAGAGACGGAAGCAGGGAGTTTTCCACCACGGGGATGTAGGCCGAGAAAAACACGCGCTTCAACTGATATTTTTTGTAGAGACCCTCCGTGAGGTTCAATATCTGAAAATCCGTTTCGGGTGACGCACCCACGATCATCTGCGTGCTTTGCCCTGCGGGCGTGAAGCGGGGCGCGTTTTTATAAAGAGCGAGCTCCTGCTTGTTCTGCCGTTTTAAATCGCGGATGAAGGCCATGGGCTCGAGAACGGAGTCCTTGCTTTTATCCGGGGCAAGTAGCTTTAAGCTGTTTTGCGAGGGCATTTCGATGTTTACGCTCATCCTGTCTGCGAGCATGCCAAGGCGCGTGATGAGCGCGTCGGACGCGCCGGGGATGGCCTTGGCGTGGATATATCCCGCAAAACGGTATTCCTGCCGCAAAATGCGCAGCGCTTCGATCATCAGCTCGCACGTGTAATCCGGGCTTTTCACCACACCCGAACTTAAAAATAAGCCCTCGATGTAGTTGCGGCGGTAAAAGTGCATGGTGAGGTCTGCAAGTTCGCGCGGGGAAAACATCGTGCGCCGCACGTCGTTTGACTTGCGGTTCACGCAGTATTTGCAGTCATACACGCAATAGTTGGTGAGCAGCACCTTCAAAAGCGAAATACACCGCCCGTCCGCGGCAAAGCTGTGGCAGCAGCCGCCCGACGTCGCGGAGCCGATCTGTCCTTTTTTTGCAACGCGGTCCGTGCCGCTTGACGTGCATGCCACGTCATATTTTGCGGAATCCGTCAATATCTCAAGCTTTTCGAACAGGTCCATCGCGCGCCTCCCGTAGTATTTGATCTTATCATATCACAGGCGGCGTACAAATGACGGTATTATATCGTTAAAATTTTTGCAGATAAATCAGTGTTGCGCGGTCACTGCTGCTTTATGTGGACCTCGCCCGCGAATAAAGAGGCGAGCAAAGAGAGGCGGCTTGCATCCGGGGCGGAAAAATCCACGCCCGCGTAGGCCATGCCGAGCGCGGGATATTTGGAAACGCCGTATTGGTGATAAGGAAGCAGCTCGACGCGCTCTACCGGATATTGCCCGAGCAGGCGGGCAAGCTGCCTGAGCTCTGAGATATCGTCGTTTTCGCCGGAGACGAGCGGCAGACGTACCCATATGCGCGCTCCGCTCCGTTGCAGCCGTTTGAAATTTTCGAGGATACGCGCGTTGCTCTTTCCGGTCAGCGCTTTGTGCAAACCGGGCGAATATGCTTTCAGGTCGAAAAGGAACAGCCCCACGGCGGGCAGCAGCGCTTCAAAGGAGGAAAAGGGAACGTTGCCGCATGTATCCACGGCCACGTGAACATTATTTTCCCGCAGCAGCCGAGTCAGCTTGACTGCGAAAGGCGCGTGCAGCAGAGGCTCCCCGCCCGAAAGTGTGACGCCGCCGCCGGAATTTTGATAGAAGGCGCTGTCGTCCATCAATTCCGCGACGAGCGCTTCGGGCGAATAAACCCCGCCAACGAGGGAGAGGGCACGCGTGACGCATTTTTTGACGCACGCACCGCAGGCGACGCACTTTTTGAACGACAAAGACTGCCCCTTGGCAAACACGCCATTTTCGCATGTTGAGGCGCAAAGGCCACAGCCTGCGCACAAAGGGCGTGAGAACCGAAGCTGCGGCTGCGGGCTGATACATTCCGGATTGTGGCACCACTTACACGCAAGGGGACAGCCCTTGAAAAAGACCGTGGTGCGGATGCCCGGGCCGTCATCCAGCGAGAAGCGCTGGATGTCCGTGACAATCGCCTCCATATCAGCCTCCCATGCTTTCATACTGCGTACGGGCGATGATCTCATTCTGAAGCGTGGGATTCAGCGTCACAAAATAGGCGCTGAACCCCGAAACGCGCACGATGAGATTTTTATAGTTTTCCGGCTCCTTTTGGGCGGCGATCAGCGTTTCGCGATCAATGACATTGATCTGTATTTCCATGCCGCCTTTCTGGAAATAGGTGTCGATGAGTGCACGGAAATTTGTCCGGTGTACGGGATTGCAGAAAAAGGACGGACTGAATTTCAGATCGAGCACCATTCCGTTGCCAAACCGGGTATGGTCGCAGAGGGTCGCGTCGTTGATCACCGCCGTCGGCCCCTTTGCGTCCATGCCCTGCACGGGGGAAAGCGCGTTTGCAAGCGATGTGCCCGCAAGCCGCCCATCCGCCGTCGCGCCCGTCAGCCAGCCCATGGAGGCATGATGGTATACGCTGTAGTATCCGGGCAGGAAATGAAAACCACGGGTGTTTTCGATGCCCGTGATGACGCCGCTCGCATAATCCACAAGCTCTTGCATGAGCGCGCCCGCTTCGGGGTCGCCGTTGCCAAACTTCGGACAGCGGTTTTGCGCAAAAGCGCGCAGCGCATCGCAGCCGTCAAAATTTTTGGCGAGTATCTCCGCAAGGCCGGACAGGGTAACGCGCCTTTCTTCAAACACCAGCGTTTTGATGGCGAGCAGGGAATCGACCACGTTTGCCATTCCCGTATTGTTGAAGGTGGAGAAACGATACTTTGCGCCTACGTCTCCGGCATCTTTTCCATGCGCGATGCAGTTTTCAAGCGTAAGCGAAAGAAAGAGGGATGGATACGCCTTATGATAGACCGAATCGATCACATTGACGGAATGCGCCGCACGGCGGATGTGCCAGGCCAGTTCATCCTTAAACCAGCGGAGCAGGTCGTCAAAATCCCGAACGGAATCGAGCGTGCGCGGCGTTTGCAGCAATGAATCGTTTTCGGCGGGAGACGACCGGCCGCATTGCAGCATCCACTCAAGGATCATAGGCCAATTGAGGCGCATTTGCTCTGTGTTGGAATATTCCTTGCCTTGTATGCAAGGCTCGACGCATCCCACGAGCGCATAGTCCCAAGCGTCCTTTTCCGATACGCCCGCCGCTTCACGGGCGCGGATGATCGCTTCGTCGTTGAACAGAGCGGGAAACCCGCTGCCCGTTTGTATGACGCGCATCGTTTCCTCCCACAGCGCATCGTCCATCTCCCGCGCGTACCGCAGGGACAGGAGCGGCTGATCGAGCCGCACATCGCGGGTGGAGCGAAGGATCATGCGGGTCACATCATTTGCAAAAAAACGGCCGTCCGGCGTGCATCCGCCGATGGCTACATTTTGGTAGCCGTTTATGATCCCCGCGAGCTTGATGCGCCACGCGTGGATCAGCTCCTGCGCTTCATCCGGGGTGATCGATCCGTTTGCGAGATCGTTTTCGTAATAAGGACCAAACAGGCGGTCCATACGTCCCAAGGACATCGAGCCGGAAAGAATCTCAAGCGTCGCCAGCTCTTGAATGAGCACCGTAAACTGAACGGCTTCAAAAAAAGAGGAGGCCGCGTTATACGCAATGGAGCGGCACGCCGCGCCGATTCTGGAGAGGGTATCCTTTGGCGCGCCGGGTTTTGAGGCCGCGTCGTCCGCCGCCTGCGCATAGCGAAGGATATAGCTCTGTGCCGCCAAAAGGACGGTTTTCATACCGCGCAGATAATCGGTTTCATCCGCCGTTCGTTTGGAATCAAGCAGGGAAGCTTCGATCTCTTCGAGCAGCGCGTCAAAGCCCGTATGCACCACCTTGGAAAAGCCTGTGATCACGTGACCGATGGACGTATGCGAATAGAGGCCGCATTCCACACCGGCGACCAGCCTGTGCGCCGCTTCCTGATCCGCCTCGGGCGCATCCGCAAGATAGGGCGAACAGCTTTCCCATTCGATCCGCGCGTCGCCCGTCGACGGCTCACGCGGAACAGGATGACTGCGGGGGTTAAAATCCTTTGAAAATTCAGCGGGCATGGAGCCGGTGAAATCATAATGCTGCAACTGCCCTGCCAGCAGGTCAAAAGGAAGCACACGGACCGGCTTTTTTGCGAGGAAACGCGCATAGGCACGGGATTGCTTGAAGCACATGCTTTTATCGCAAAACTCAAGGTAGGTATCCCAGTATATTTTTTTGCGCAGAGAGATGCTTTCGTCGTCAAACCCATCATAGAAGTGATCGAGCAGCGTTTGGATCGCGGGACCGTAACACATGGCCATATCCTCCGTATATTGATAATTGGGATTATAGCACGGCTTAAAGGCGGCGGCTATGCCAACGAGGCAACATATAAAAAAAGGAGGAAAAGTTGTTAAAATAAGCGATATTTATGCATGCGCCATCGGTGTTGCGGCCCCGTCCTTCCGTGCCAAAACCGCAGTATTTTTCTATTTTAAGGATTCCGTATCCCGTTCGAAAGAAAATCTTAAGAAACAGGCTTTGATAAAGCCTTCCAGATATGGTATAAATAAAGTGTAATAAACGAAGGGAGCATATTGATTATGATTTGTGAAAAATGTCATCAGGAGTATGATGGGAATATGACGGCCTGCCCATACTGTGGAAACGCGGCTCCGCAGCAACAGCAGCCCTATCAGCAGCAGGGATATCAACAGCCGCAGCAGCCCTATCAGCAACAACAGGGATATCAGCAGCCGCAGCAGCCCTATCAGCCGCAGCAGGGATATCAACAGCCGCAGCAGCCTTATCAGCAGCAGGGGTATCAGCAACCGCAGCAGAACGGGTATCAGCCGCAATATACCCAATATCAGCCGGTGCAGGCGCAAGCATCCAAGAACATGTCTTTGGCTTCGATGATCTGCGGGATCATCGGCCTGATCCTTTGCTGGATCCCGTTTGTGGGCCTTGGGATCAACGCGCTGGCAATTATTTTTCATATCCTCTCTAAAAAAGAGGGCCCGAACGGCATGGCGACAGCGGGCCTTGTGTGCGGCATCATCGGCATGATACCGGCGGTGATCATGACCGTGGCGACAGGAATTGCAATGAGCTTCACCCCATGGTATTGGTATTAATATTCTAAGGGAATGAAAGGAAAAAAAGTATGGAATGTAAACAATGTCACCAGCAGTATGACGCAAGCATGAGCGCGTGCCCCTATTGCGGCGCGCCCAACGAAGCGCAGGCGCAGTACCAGCAGCCGGCACAGCCCGAACAGCCGCAGTATCAGCAGCCGGTACAGCCTGAACAACCGCAGGGTCAGCCGCAGTATCAGCAGCCGGCACAGCCCGAACAACCGCAGGGTCAGCCGCAGTATCAGCAGCAACCCTATCAACAGCAGTATCAGCAGCAGTATCAGCCGCCCTATCAGCAGCCGATGCAGCAGGACAACACCGCAAAGGGCATGGCGATCGGTTCTCTGGTTTGCGGTATCCTCAGCATCCCGTTTTTTATGGTCACCGTGCTCAGCATTATTCTTGGCATTGTGGGCATCGTGCTTGGTATGCAGGCGAAGAAAAAACTGCCGCAGAATCAGGCGGGCATGGCGACGGGCGGCCTTGTGTGCGGAATCGTAGGTCTTTCACTTGCAATCATTGTGCTTATTGCGGTTCTCGCATGCGTGTCTACATTATCGTACGGGGCGTATAACTTCCTCGATTCGTTTGACTACTTCTATTGATCCGCAAAAGCAAAGACCCCTGCGGGGGTCTTTTTTTGTGCCATAAATTAAAATATAAAAATGTGGTTGACATAGTGTGCGGCGCACAGTATAATGCAAGCATGGTGTGCGATACACACTATTGGAGGTGACACATATGGATACGCCCGAAGAGATTTTGAACGGATTGTCGCAGGAACTGCGGCGGGGAACGATCGTGATGTGTGTGCTGGCGCAGCTTAAGGAGCCGCGTTACGGTTATTCATTGGTGCAAAGCCTGAACGAAGCAGGCATGCACACGGAGGCAGGCACGCTCTATCCGCTTTTGCGGCGTTTAGAAAAGCAGGGGCTTTTGAAAAGTGAGTGGGAGACCGACGGCACAAAGCCACGGAAGTATTATGCGATCACGGCGCAGGGAGCAGAGATTTACGCAAAGCTCTTAAAGCAGTGGACAAAGATGGCGCAGACCATCGAGCGTATGACGGAGGAGGAAACAAAATGAACACGTGCGAAATGATAGAACGCTATATTTATGAGGTGACACGCAGGCTGCCT
The DNA here is from genome assembly GCA_964438705.1 of uncultured Christensenella sp. Taxonomy (GTDB): domain Bacteria; phylum Bacillota; class Clostridia; order Christensenellales; family Christensenellaceae; genus Christensenella. The sequence continues at coordinate 20,585 of CAYTKQ010000015.1, forward strand.
CAGGATCAGCGCGAGGATGTGGGCCGCGAGCTTCGCGGCCTCATCGACGACATGCTGGAGGAGCGGCAGGAAAACGAAAAGACGGAGCAGCAAAACGCGGAGGACGTGTTAAAAGAGCTGGGCGCGCCCTTTGCCCTTGCGGGAAAATATCGTGGAGAAAAGCGCTATTTGATCGGGCCGGAATATTTCGAGCAATACTGGTTCGTCTTAAAGCTCGTGCTCATCTGCGTGACGGTTGGAATGGTGATCGCGGCGATCGTGCAGGCGGTAACGCAGGACGTCACGTGGACGGGGATCGTACAAAGCCTTGGTGAAGGCAGCGCGCAGGCTGGTATTCCAATGGGAAGCTTTGTTGGAATTGCCGCCTCGACCGTGGGCATGGCGATCGCAAATATCTTCATGGGGCTCATACAGGGCTTTGCGTGGGTGACGATCATTTTTGTAATCATCGAGCGCTGCGCGCTGAAGGTAAACATCAAAGAAGCGGTGTCGGACGCGTGGAAGCCGCAGGATTTGAAGGATATGCCCGTTCCGTCTCAAAAGGCGATCATTAGGCGTGGTGAGTGCATCGCGGGCATCGTGTTTACGGTGGCGGTCATCATTTTGTTCAACTTTGTTCCGTTTTTGATGGGCCTGTGGATGCAGGGCACAGACGGAACCGTACATTTTGTCCCGCTGTTCAATCTGGAAACGCTACGCTTGCTGCTGCCCCTGTTCAATATTTGCTTTGCGCTGGGCATCATCCGCGAGGCGCTGCGCATTGCGGCGGGGCGGCACACCCTGTGGCTGGGGTTTGCGACCGTTGTGCTCAATGTGATCGCGCTGTTCATCGTCTGCTCTATCTTCTTCAATCCGGCGATCTGGAACGCGGATATGATCAATCAGGCGGCGGCCGTGAATCCGGGATTTTTCAACATGGGAGAAAGCGAACTCGCGACGATCAGCACCTTCTTCGGTTTCTTCACCCGCTTCTTTGGCTTCATCCTGCTCTTCGCCTTTGTGCTGGACAGCGTTACCTCGCTTTACAAGGGCATCCGCTACGGGCGGGCATAAAACAAAACAAGCACGCAAGAAAAGAGCCGCACCTAAAGCGGCTCTTTTCTTATGGGCGCTGTCACGCGTATTCAATAAGGCGCTGCCGCCTCTGAACAACGCAATCATTCTTGTGTCTGTCACGTTCCTTGATCTGTCATAAAAACCGCCTGTTTATTACGTCGTACACGCCCCGCGTGGTAAGCCGCGCCTCCGGAATCACGGGCAGGCAGAAAAAGGACAGCCGGATCAGCGGGTCGCCGGTTTCGCGCTTCACGCCGCGCGCATAAAGCGCGTCCAAAAAGCGTTCCTGCTTTTCAATGAGCGCCTCGTAGGGCTCGTCGGACAGCAGCCCGCCGATGGGCAGCGGTATTTCGGCAACCACCGCGCCGCCTTCCACAAATACATAGCCTCCGCCCATTTGCTTGAGCGCTTCGATTGCGATGCGCATATCATCGTCACTTTTGCCCAGCGCAACGATGTTGTGCGAATCGTGCGCAACTGTGGACGCAAGTGCGCCGGACGCAAGGCCAAAGTTTTTCACCACGCCAAGGCCAATGTGGCCCGTGTTGTGGTGCCGCTCCACGCACGCAAGCTTTGCGTAAGCGCCCTCCGGCACAAAATATCCATCTTTGTGCGGCACTTCCTCAAACAGCAGCCGCGTCGCAAGCTGCCCTGCCTCCATCTCGATCACGGGCAGCGTCGTCCCGCTCGTGCGCAGCAAAAGTGCGTCCTCGCCAAGAGGTGCCGCGTGCATCGTAGCATTGAGCGCCGCCGGAACGTCCGTGCGCTGCCATTCCAGCGTGTCGATATTTTGTCCCCGCAAAAATACCGCCATGGGTTCAAAGGCCTCGAGGTCTGAAAACAGCACAAAATCCGCGTCGTAGCCGGGCGCGACCGCGCCCTTTCCCCGCAGACCATACGCGCGCGCCGCGTTGATGGTCGCCATCTTCACCGCTTCCACAGCGGGGATGCCCGCGCCTGCCGCCAGACGCGCGATGTGGTTGATATGCCCCTCGCGCAAAATATCGCCCGTATGTTTATCGTCCGTGCACAGCAGCAGGTTTTCAAGGGGAAGGGAACGCCGCGTGATCTCGCGCAGCACGTCCTCCATATTGTTCGCCGCCGAACCCACGCGGATCAATATTTTCATGCCCGCGCGCAGCTTTTCCAATACCTCCTCAAAGCGGTACGCCTCGTGATCGGTCTGCGGCCCGCCCGTGATATACGCGGCCAAACGGTTGCCCGAAACGCCGGGCGCATGTCCGTCCGCCGGTCGCCCGGAAAACATTTCGAGTTTTTTCAGCATATCTTCCTGCCCGTTTATCACCGCGTCCCAGTCCATCACCTCGCCGAGGCCATGTACCACGCCTTCATATAAAAGCTCCGCGGCATCCTCGTTGGTAAGGGGCGCACAATTCTCTTCGAAATCGGCGCACGGCACGCACGAGGGGAACATGCAATATACGTTGAAGCCGGTATTTTCCGCGTCCCGCTTCATATAGCGTATGCCGTCCATGCCGCACACATTGGCGATCTCGTGCGGGTCGGCAACCACGGAGGTGGTGCCAAAGGGCAGCACGATACGCGCAAATTGCGACGGACACGACATCGACGATTCAATGTGCATATGGCTGTCGATGAAGCCCGGGCAAAGGAACGCGCCGCCGCAGTCATATTCATTTTCACCCGAATAATCCCCCAGGCCGACGGTCACGCCGTCATACACCGCCACATCACAGGGGATGATCTCGTTTGTGAATACGTTCACCACCCGCGCGTTTTTCAGCACAAGGTCGGCCTTTTTATCCCGCGCCGCCGCGATTCGTTTTTTCAGCCGCTCGTTTTCCATACCGTGCTCCCCAAAATATATTTTCATCAGTATAGCACAATCACGCAATAAAAAAAGCGGGAAATTCCCGCTTTTGTTTATTTTTTAGTGTGCGCCCATCTTTTCGCGCACGGCGCGCGCCGCTTCAAGCGGGTCTGCGGCGGCGGTGATGCCCTCGCCGATGATGATGACCTCCGGCTCCATCGAGGTATAACGTTCGATGTTCGCAGGGCTGATGCCGCCCGCAAGCGCAAGCTTCGCATTTTGCACAAAGTCCTTCATTTCACGCATAAAGGACGCGAAATCTTTTCCGCTTCCCTGCGTATCCTTGGCGGTGTGCAAACAGATGTAGTCCACGCCCATCGCGTCGATCTCGCCGATGCGCTTGGGAAGATCGGGATGAGCGATCATGTCGATCATGATTTCGCCGCCGTGCTTGCGCGCTGCCTCGATCGCCCCTTTGAGCGTCGCGTCCTCCGCGACACCAAGGGCCGTCACGATATCCGCACCCGCCTCAAAGGCCGCGTTCGCCTCATAGTACCCGCCGTCCATGATTTTTACGTCGGCAAGTATTTTCAAATGCGCATAGCGCGGACGCAGCTCCCGCACGGTGAGAAGTCCTCTTTCCACAATGAGGGGCGTGCCCACCTCGATAAAATCCATATCACCGGAAATACGATCCACACAATCGCAAATTTTCTGCGTGGTACAGTTACAGTCAAAAGCAACCTGAAGCTTCATAATTTACCGCCTTTTGGCGCACTGCGCCTGTTTTTACTGTCATTATAAGCGCAAATCACGTTGGTGTCAATTGTTAATTATTTGGAATAATTTGTAATTATTGGTATATATTGCGAAACAAATTTGACGAAACGGCAAATCCGTGATATAAATAAGAAAATATCCCAAAGGAGATTTCCCATGAAAAAACTGCTGGCGGCAGAGCGGCGCAAACGACTGACAGAAATGGTAAACAGCAGCGGAAGCGTACGCATCGGCGAGCTGGCCGCATTGTTCGGTGTATCGTCGGAGACGATCCGCAAGGACCTGATCTATTTGAACGATTGTGGCGCGCTTCAAAAAAGCTTTGGCGGGGCAGTGGCGCTCAGCGAATATCGGGAGCGACCCGTTTATCACCGCACGCAGGAAAATGCGCTCAGAAAAGCGGCGATTGCTTCGCGTGCGCTCGATCTTCTGACGGAGGGCGGCGTGGTGTTCATCGATTCGGGCAGTACGGTCTTGGAAACGGCGAAGCAGCTTCGCGCGGGCATGGACATTGCGGTGGTCACAAACTCCATCGCGGCGTTGAACGCGCTTGCGGATAAGGGCATCGATATTCACTTTGTGGGCGGGGTGTTTTCAGATGTGACCATGGCGACGAGCGGGCTGTGGGCGGTGAGCGCGCTTGGCTCCATCAAGTTTGATGTAGCGCTGCTTGGGACGAGCGGCTTCCAGTCGCACAGCGGTCCAAGCGTCAAGACTTTTCCGGATGCGCAGGTGAAGCAGGAGGTGCTGAAAAACAGCAGGAAGAACATCGTGCTTGCGGACAGCAGCAAGTTTGCGGCGAACGCGGTGGTGCAGTATGCGCAGTGGAAAGAAATCGACGCGCTGGTGACCGATACGGACGCACCGGCGGACGCGGTGGAGCAAATCGGTTCGGTCACGGAGGTCATATTGGCTTAAGCTGGTGGATTTCGGGCCGCGGGAACTGAATCCTTCAAAAAAAAGGGAAATAATCCTTTGCTTTTTGAAAAAAAGAGGGTATAATAAGTCCAGACAATTGAATATGGCTTTTATGGAACGAGGAAGCCGGTGTAAGTCCGGCGCTGCAACCACAACTGTAATTGCGGACAACAGAGGCAACAGGCCACCGGAAACGGGAAGGCGCCTTTCGCGGAAGATGCATGAGTCAGGATACTCGCCATAGAGGTGTGGTAAACGATTCTTGGGTTGATTGGAGAATAGCGGTACAATGATGATTTGTGCATGACAAGCGGCCTATGAACGGGCCGTTTTTTTCTTCCCTTTAGCATGGGCGATCCACTCCCCGGTGCGCCCCGCACCCAATTTTTTTCGGCCCGGTTCCTTATTAGGATATACTTGCAAAAAAGGCAGTTCCTTTGATGGAGCTGCCCTTTTTGCGTAAAATCTGAAGATTTTATTAAGTCACGCGATTTCTATTGACGGTCACGTGACTGCGTGATATAATGAGGACAAATAAGGGGATTCCTTATTGTCGGGGGCGCAGAAATCGCGCCCTCAGGTTCTCTTTTGGAGGGTAAAAAATTGTTAACGATCAAGAATTTCACAAAGAGCTACAAGGGCGGCACCAAGGCAGTGGACGACTTGACCCTGCGCGTTGAGGACGGCGATATCTACGGATTCATCGGTCATAACGGCGCGGGAAAGACTACGACCATCAAGGCCGTGGTGGGCATCCTCGACTTTGACGGCGGGGAGATCGAGATCGACGGAATGTCGATCAAGGATCACCCCATCGAGTGCAAACGGATCACCGCCTACATTCCGGACAATCCGGACCTGTACGACAGCCTGACGGGAATCCAGTATCTCAACTTTATCGGCGATATCTTCGCGATCCCCAAAGCGGAGCGCGAACAGTTGATTGGTCAGTATGCCGACCTGTTTGAGATCACAGCGAACCTCGGCGACCTGATCTCCTCCTATTCGCATGGCATGAAGCAGAAGCTAGCGCTTATTTCCGCGCTGATCCACAAGCCGAAGCTGCTGGTTTTAGACGAGCCGTTTGTGGGGCTCGACCCGAAGGCCGCGCATACGGTGAAGCAGATCATGCGCGAAATGTGTGACAACGGCAGCGCGATCTTCTTTTCCACCCACGTGCTGGAGGTGGCGGAAAAGCTGTGCGACAAGATCGCCATCATCAAAAACGGCAAGCTGCTGCGCGCGGGAACCGTGGATGAGGTAAAGGGTGACGAAAGTCTGGAAGACGCATTTTTGGAGTTGATCGATGAATAATCTTGGATTGCTTGTAAAAACATATGTGCGCACCTCGTTTGGGTTCAATAAGGCGCGGTATACGCACGAGAAGAAATCGAAATCGACGGGCATGACGGTGCTCCTCACCTTCTGCTATCTCATGATCGTGGTGGCGGTGTTCGGCCTTTCCATCGGGCTGATGTCCTCGCTTTCCGCGATCCGCGCGGAATATATCGTATTAAACATCATGATGATGAGCGCGTCGGTGATGGTGCTTTTTACCACCATTTATAAGGTAAACGGAACGCTGTTCAATTTTCGCGATTACGATGTGCAGATGTCGCTCCCGATCAAGACGAGCACGCTGATCGCCAGCCGGGTGCTGATCCTGTATGGCTACAACATCCTGTTTACGCTGGGCGTATTGGCGCCTGCGGGCATTGCCTACGCGATCGTTGCGCAGCCTGCCGCCGCGTTTTACCCCATCTACATCATTTCGATGTTTGCGGTGCCCATGCTGCCCATCATCATCGCGACGCTGATCGGTACGCTGATTGCCGTGGCCGCTTCGCGGTTCAAGCGAAAGAACGGAATGAATGTGATATTCACAGTGGCAGCGTTTTTGCTGTTCATGATCGTGTGGATGGGCTTCTGGATGAATTCGAGCAGCGTGATCATGAACTTTGCGGACATCGGCGGCATGGTGAACAATGTGCTGATGGGCGTCTATCCGCTCGTAGGGCTTTTTGGAAACGCGGTCGCGCAGTTCGACGTGCTTTCCTTCCTGCTATTCCTGCTCATTTCATTTGGTGCGTTTGCGGTGTTTACGGCGGCAGTGGCAAAACTGTTCAAAAAGATGAACACGTCTATCACCACCACGCGTACGTCCGGCAACTATCAAATGACGGAGTTAAAAGAGACCTCGCCAAAAAAAGCGCTTCAAAAGCGGGAAGTGAAACGTCTGTTTTCCTCCTCGCAGTATGTGCTGAATACGGCGATCGGCCCGCTGCTGCTCATCGTTGTGGGGGTGATCCTGCTCGTTTCGGGTAAGGACGGCTTCGGGGTGTATTCGCAGATTCCCCAGTTTGGGCAGCTCCTTTCCACGGCAGGACCGCTTGGGATCGCGTTTTTCATCTCTATGGCGAGCCCCTCCGCTTCGTCGGTGTCGCTCGAAGGGAAAAATTTGTGGATCATCCGCTCTTTGCCCGTGGATACGCGGCTTGTTCTCAAGGCCAAGGTCAACGTAACGCTCACGTTGTTTTTGCCGGCGGCGATCATTGCGGCAACGCTCTTTAACCTCGCGCTGCGGCCCGACCCGCTCTATGCGGTGCTGATGTATGCGGTTCCCGTGGCCTACAGCTTCTTCATCGCCTTCATGGGGCTGAAATGCGATCTTTCGAATCCCAAGCTCGACTGGACGAGCGAGGTGACGGTCGTCAAGCAGAGCAAATCGGTGCTGCTGACCATGCTGGCAGGGATGCTGCTGACCATCGTGCCCGCACTGCTCACGCTGCTGCTGGGGACAATTCCCGTGCTGGCGGCGTTCGTACTGGTGACGGTGCTCGACATCATACTGTATCGCAATTTGATGACAAAAGGCGTTCGTCAGTTCGAGAGTCTGTAACGCAAAAAACACCGGGCGTTGTGCAATGTCCGGTGTTTTTTGTTGTTCGAGACTTTTACGACATGATTATGACCTAGCCAAGCATGGTTATGGGCGTCGCCCCCACTCATTGTCGTGGTAATCGATGCAGGTGGCAGTATCTCCCGCCCAGGCACATCTGGTTTTTTCGCACATCATAGATATCCGGGTCGGCAAGCGCTACAGCAGCTCGCAAAAAGACCGGATGTAATAGTCCGCTGTTTTTTCAAGCGCCGTCTGTTCGTCGAACGACCACGGCTCATGCACTCCGCAAGTGGAAAATCCGCCCGCGCGCGCGCCCAGAACACCCGTGGTGATGTCCTCAAACACCATGCAATCCTGCGGCAAAACGCCGATGCGCTTTGCCGCAAGCAGGTATACGTCGGGAAATGCCTTGCTGCGGCCTGCCTCGCTGCTGGAGGTGAACGCGTCAAACAGCTCGTACACCCCGTTGTGCCGAAGCACCGGCTCAAACAAATGCCGACCGAGCGCGGTCGCAACCGAAAGCTTGGTGCCCTTTTGCTTTAAGCGGCGCAGATATTCCTCCGCACCCGGCTTCAACTTTACGTCGTTTGTGTAGATGTCCGCCGCCATACCGTCCCACTCCGCGATGAGCGCGTCCGGGTCGTCCTGAAGGCCGAGCGTGCTGATGGCATAATCCGCCGCCTCGCGTGAAAACATGGGCGTGATGGCCTCGACATAGCCTGCGGGCGCGCTGAGTCCGCGCTGCCGTAAAAACAGCTTGTTCACATCCGCCCACACATACATCGAATCGAGCAGCGTACCGTCCAGATCAAAAATAGCGCCTTTGAATTCCTTCATGCGTCCTCCAAAAAAATGCCGGGCCTTTTGCTTAGAGCTTTTCGGCCTGCGCAACAACCTTTTTGAGCACCTCGAGCGTTTCTTCGGGCAGCTGATCAAATTCGTTTCTCGAGGAGATGAACTCGATTCTGTCCTTCATGCGCGCAACGAGCTGCTTCTTGTATTCCGCGTCGCTGAAATCAGGATCGAATCCGTCGACGGGAAGATAGGAAAGCCCTTCGATGCTGCCAAACGAGGTAAAGGAAGCCTTGCCCTCGATGATCGCTTCAAGGCTGCCCAGCGTCACCTGCGGGGTAACCTTTTTTTCCCCGAAATGGCCGGTGTTGAAGATGTAGCAGTCGAGGCCCTTATCCGCAAACAGCGAACGGAAGCCGTTGTAATCGTCCGCGAGCCTATAGGTGCGGAACGGGTTTGCGTAAGGCTCCACAACCAGCGCGTCCGGATCTACGCCGGGCGCGAGGCGCTCCGCCGTCGTGCGCTTCGTGGCGAGGGTCGCGCCCATCGTGGAAGCAAGCACCGGATCGTCGATCTTCATGACGGGCGGCAGGGTCGGGTCTTTCATCAGCCAGATGATGGCATTCGCGGGCTCGTGGAACACGTCTTCACGGTTGGGGCTCCACAGCTTGGATTTCATCGCACGGCCGTTGCCGTTGCGGATGTCTTCCGTCACAAGAACCTTGCGGCCTTGTTCATCCACCGTCACGCCGTTGTTTTGGATGGTGACGAGGTATTTGTTGTCTTCGCAGTCCATCGGGTAATCCTGCGTTTTATCGAAGTATGCGGGCTCTAACGCAACGGACGAAGCGTCGTTCCTGTCGATGACGAACGCGTCGTCGTGCAGCACCGTGATGTCGTATTTTCCGCCGTGATGCGCGTGTGTGATGGTGGATTTTCCGGAGCCGGAAAGCCCGAACACACCCGCAACGAACTTGCTGCCGTCTTTCATGTTGTAGCGTTTCTGGCCCCCGTGGCAGGAAACGAAGCCGTTTCTGTTCGCAACGCCCCACGCGAGGGTCAGCGTGCCTTTTTTGTGCTCGCCGAAGTATCTCATGCCGAGGATACACGCACAGTTGTGTTCAGGTGCAAAGAACGCGAGCCCCATGGGGAAATCTGGGTGCGACCACTGCGGATCAGAGAAGATGTAGAGGTCTCCCTCCGGGATCGGCTTGGATTCACCGTACATTTTGTAGTATTCTTCCGTCAGATACTGGAAGTTATACAGCCAGGAATACATGATGTTTTCTTCGCCTTCGGGAATGCACAGATGCGCCTTCACCATGAACTCGGGCGCGAGGCCGATGTATGCCTGCGCGTGATAGAGCTGGCGGTTGCGGGTCTGATAGATCGCCTCACGCACGATCGGGCCGAATTTCGCTTCGGTGACCGGGTCGCCGTAGAAGTCGTTGCTGCCGAGGATGCAGCGCGCCGCAGCGGCGCGGCCGCCCACATTGCCGTCGTTGAAGAGCAAAATCTTCGCGTCGGACGGAAGGCCCGTCTTTTCCGGCTCGAACACCGGAAGATCGGTCACGACCGTTCCCGGCGAATCGTAAGCAAGCTTGTATGCTTCCTTCAAGGATTCAACGGGATATACGTTGTTGCCATAAAATCCCGTTTCGATGATCGTGCGCATCGAAGAGAAGTAGGTACCCTTTTTGATCTCGTCCCATTTGTAATACTGTTTTGTTGACATACGCAAACACTCCTATAAATAGTTTGATAGACGCAAGATGACACTTTCAAGCCGTTTTAGGCAAGCACAAAACATCCCGCATATAATTACTATTCGATAAGCAGCCCTTGATTCCTTTTGAAATGACAAAAAAATTGTGAAAAAATTCGCTATTTATGAAAAATTGCTTCTGCAATATCGCAAAAATTACGCGGATATAAGTCTTGAGCCCTTGATTTCGGATCGATATTGCAGGATTCCAAAATTGATTTTGCGTTATTTCCTGCGAGAGACTTCAAATTGTTCAAGATCGTCTTGCGCCGCATGGAAAACGCCGCGCGCACCACTGCCGCATAGTCTTTGCGCGGCACATGGCATATGGGGTCGATGTCGAGACGGATGATGGCGGAATCCACATCCGGCGCGGGATAAAAGCAGTTGCGCGAAACGGTGAACAGCAGCTTTACCTGTGCATAAAAGAGGCAGGAGGCCGTGAGCGCGCCGTAGTCCGTATGACCGGGCGAAGCGCATAGCCGCTCGGCGACCTCCTTTTGCACCATGACGGTGAGGGAGAGAACGGGTGCGCCGCTTTCCAGAACGTGCATCAATATTTTGCTCGTTATATAATAAGGAAGATTGCCACACACGTGGAAGGGACTGCCGTCAAAGTATTCGTCGCAGATTTGTGTCAGATCGCACTTCAAAATATCGCCGTCGATCACCGTGACGTTTGAAAGATGACCGAGCGTGTGCTTGTGCAGGGCCAAAAGGCCCTTGTCGATCTCCACAGACACGACCCGCTTCGCCCGCACGCCCAGCGCGCGCGTGAGCGCGCCGAGCCCTGTCCCCACCTCCAGCACGTTATCATCCGGGGCAAGCGCCATGCTGTCCGCAATCTTTTGCACGATGTTTTCATCGCACAGAAAATTTTGTCCAAATTTCTTTAAGGGGGAAAGCTTATTTTCAGAAAGCAGCCGCGTGATCTCGCGCGGGGAAGTGACGTTGTACATAAAATCTCCGTTCCGTTGTTTGCGTATAAAAAACGGCGGGGGCGACCCCGCCGTTTCTAAAAACTATTTTAGAGAACATATACTGTTTTGTTGCGTTTGCGACCAAATTCGGCGCCGCATGTACACGTTTCGCGGTCGCCCAGATAGATGTCGATGACGTTTCCGCCCATGCCGCCGCGGTCCTCCACCACATATTCGCCGAAGCCCTCGATCATGATGCGCGTACCGAGCGGAAGCGAATTGCACGCGACTGTGCGCCCCGCCACGGGATATGTCCCCGAGGAGGTCTTGGAGCCGGTGTTGCATGCCGAGCAATATGCCGTCAGCTCAAATTTCCGTCCCTGCTTGCCGTTCAAGTCCGTTTCGCCCTTGTTGTTCGACGACGAGCCGGACGAACCGCTGCCCTTGTTGGACGAACCCGAGCTGTTGTTTTTCTTCGGGGGATTCGAGGTCGTCTTTTTCGGCGTTACAGGTTTGGGCTCAGGCTTCACATAGGTGCCGATCGCAATGACCTGATCCACAGGCTGCTGGATCACATCTTCGGAAATGGAGTCCTTGTCGATGAGTACGCCGTTTTTGTAAAGTTCCGTATAGGTGATCTGCAGCACGCCCTCTTGACCGTCCTGCACCGTTTGCCGCTTGCCCTTTTCCAGATCGGGGTCGTTTTTGGTTACGGTATCGAACGCGATGGGCTGCGTTTCCTTGGATTCCTGCGTGGTGACGATGATGTGGTCGATCACCATGCCCGAACGCACGATGGTGTCGGGCGAGGGATATACCTCGTCAAACTCCGCAGGCACGATGCCCGCCTTGTCGAGCGCGTCCTGCACGGTGCGGCCCGCCATCAGGTTCACGTCAATTTCCTGTGCGTTGCTGCGCACCGCGATGGGCACGGCACGGTAGATGGTGATGATCTGTCCTTCATAGATGGGTGTGCTCGTCTCTGCGGAAAGCGCGTCTTCATCGCCGATCATGACGCCGTTTTCATTCAGAAATTCACCGACCGTCTGGGTCAGCGTTTCACACTGCATCTCGCGTCCGTTGTCAATGAGCGTGATGGCTGTGCCCGGCTTGGCGAGGGTGGTCTGCACGGTGATGAACGAGACCGCCACGACCGCGCAGCAAACGAGGCAGGTATTGCGGATCAAATGTCCGCGGAAAAAACCGCCCAAGCCGTCGCTGTTGTTCTTGGAAGAGCGCAGTACCCTGCCGCCGCCCGTCGCTTGGGGCTGTGGCTCGGGCACGGAAACTGTGCGCTGCTTCACCTTGGAATCCTTTGTCCGCTTTACGTGGAAAAAGGACAGGGAACCAAACAGCTGTGCAAACTTGCCCGGCGTATGGGCACGCCGGGAACGGCCCGAACGCGTGCGTTCGGCGTGGGGCAGATCGTCGTCGGCTGCCCGCTTGCGGTCTGCCGTATACAAAATCCCCTTATATTTATTTTCGGGATGGATGCTGAGATCGATATCCCTTCTCTTTCTTTTAGGCATAAAATCCTCCGTTTTGCAACGCGCCCGACGGCGCTCCGGCAGGGCATAACCCACCATATATCATGTAATACTATACCGCAAAACCACCAAAAAGTCAATTCCGCGCAAAAGGGGATAAACGCCTGTGCAACGGGGAAAATGCGTCTTTAAAGCGAAAACGATTAACATTTTGTAACAATTTTGCAATTGTTGTGAAATGATAGTATAATGGTGGCTACCAAGCGTATATCGGAAGGTTGTCTATGAGAAAAAAGCTTCTTTTTTATATGGTTTTGATCGTGTTTTTGATTGCGTGCTGTTTGCCGCTTTTTTCAGGCTGCTCGTCGGTGCAGGCAAGTGCGGAGAGCATTGCCGCGTCCTTTGTGAATAAGCTGACGGCGCGCGATTACGCGGGCGCGTACGATTATGTGTATGTGCTGACCTCGGATGTGAAGACACGTGACGAATTTGCCGCGCGGTTCGAAAACATCTATGAGGCATTGCAGGTTTCTGATGTCAAAATGGTGTCGCGCGAGGTAGAGCAGATATCGCAAACGGAATATAACCTCAAATACACCCTTGCACTGACGAGCAAGCTGCTCGGCGTGCTGACGTATGATTATCAGGCGGATATCGTCTCCGGCCCGCAGGGCTTCACTGTGCTCTACACCCCCAGCCTCATTTTGCCGCAGCTCGAGGAGGGGGACAGGGTGCGCACCACCAAGCAGGGGGGCGCGCGCGGCGAGATTTTTTCGGCGGACGGCGCGGTGCTTGCGAAAAATGATTTTGCGCAGAGCATCTACCTCGATTTGGAAAAATCGCCGGACATCGAGGCGGTGAAGGCATTCCTCACACAAAATTATGCCGCGGATGCGGAAAAGATACAGAAAAAATACGACAACGCCAAGGAAAAGGGCTATCCGCTCGAGGTGCTGCTCACCTACCCGAAGGGTACGCTCACCGACGAGCAAAAGGCCGCGATCACGGAGGTAAACGGCCTCGGCGTAGATGAATCGCGCCTCACCCCCGTGCGCCACTATCCCTTGAAGGACGACGCGGCACACATCATCGGCTATATGGGTTCGCCCGCAGAGGACCAGATTGACGAAGAAAAGGGCATCACGGAAAACTCCATCGTGGGTAAGGTGGGCCTCGAGGCGCAGTTTGAGGACGTTTTGCGCGGTACGGACGGCTCGGTCATCTACATTGAGGACGAAAAGGGAAACGTGAAGGAGACGTTGTTTGAGGACAAGAAAACGGACGGGCAGAACATTGAGCTCTCCATCGATTCCGTCACGCAGGAGCGCGCGTACACGCTCATGGCCTCCAACCTAAAGGACGGGCAGAGCGGCGCGGTCGTCGTCATGGACTACAAGACAGGCGCTGTTGAGGGGATGGTGTCCTATCCCTCGTTTGACAACAACCTCTTCAATTTCGCGCTCGATCCGGCGGTGTGGAATTATTACAACGATGATCCGGATCATCCGCTCTACAACCGGGCGACGCAGTCCACATACATGCCCGGCTCGGCGTTCAAGCCATTTTCGTCGGTGCCGGCCATCAACGAGGGCAAGCTCGACGCGGATTCCGTTCCGCCCATCACCAAAAAACCGCCGCTATCCGAGGGGAATGACAACAAATCTTACAGCTGGACGCCGGACATCCCCGGTTGGCACTATGGCCAGATCCTTTCAAAAAGCGTAGCGCAATCGCCGTACAATTATGAGATGGCAATGAAGTCGTCGGACAACATCTATTTCGCGTATTATGCCCTGCAGGCGGGAATGGAACCGTTTGTCGCCTATCTTGAGAGCGTCGGCATCGGCGACGCGCCTGCGTTCGAGCTGCCTGTCACCAAATCGAGTATGATGACCGAAAAAACGGAGATGAACCTCGACTGGCTGGCGCGTACGGGCTATGGCACGGGCGAACTTGTTATCACGCCCATCCAGCTTGCGTGCATGTATACCGCGCTTGAAAACGAAGGCAACATGGTGAACCCCACCATTGTGAAGCGCACTTTTACCATCGATGAAGCGGACGGAAATGAGACAGAGACCACCGTCGATGAAACACAGGTGAGTTACTTTAGGGAAAACACGATGAGCGCTAAGGTCATCGGCATCGAAAAACCGGCCTTAAAGCGCGTGATGACGGACGGCACTGGCGCGCCCGCAAAGCTTGGCGCCCGCGACGTTCTCGGCAAGACGGGGACCGCGCAGGTGGCGAACCAGTCGCGCGAGGTGAACTGGGTCGTTGCGCTCAATCAGGAGGACGGCAAGGTATACCTTGTGGCCGTCGAAACGGATAAGAACGAGGGTACCACGCCCAAGCTTGCCATCCTGCGGGGGCTTGTCGATCACGAGAATTATTCCGAGGCGCTCACCGCAACGGATCAGGCGCTTGCGGGCACTCCGGAGGAAAGCGCGGAATAAAAAATCAAACAAAAGGCCGCCCACGGGCGGCCTTTTGTTGCATACTAGTTTTTCCGGCTTTTCTTATATGCCCGCGCGAACAAAAGAAATACGATGAACTGGGCGACGCACGCCGCGATGGCAAAAATGCGGAACGCCCACTGCATGGCCGCATCCATATCCGGCGACTTCAGCGTGAAAAACAAAAGCGATATGGCCGTGATCAGCACGGCACTTGTTATGATGAGGACGGCGCCCCACTTTTTTTCATTCATATCAGATCACGCGGACCTTGATCACGCCGTTGATGCCGCTGAGCTCCGCAACCGCGTCGGCGGAAATTTCGTGATCGAGATTCAAGACCGTATAGGCGATATCCCCGCGGGATTTGTTTGCCATATCCGCGATGTTGAGATCATATTTGGCGATGGTGTTCGTGATCTGTCCCACCATGTTGGGCAGGTTTTTGTGAATCATCGTCACACGCACCGTATCGGAGGGCGGAACGATGCATTCGGGCATGTTGACCGAATTGACGATGGTGCCCGTCTCAAAGAAATCACGCAGCTGCTTTGCCGCCATTTCCGCGCAGTTTTCCTCGCTTTCGGGTGTGGAGGCACCAAGATGCGGGATGGTGAGCACGTTTTCGTGCAGCAGCATATCCTCCTCCGGGAAATCGGTGACATACTTTTTTACCTTGCCGCTTTCGATCGCGTCGAACAGCGACGTGGTTTTCACAAGGCCGCCGCGCGCGAAGTTGAGGATGATCACGCCGTCCTTCATCTTGGAAAACTCGGGCGTGCTCAAAAAGCCCTTTGTCTTGTCCGTCTGCGGAATGTGCAGCGTGATGAAATCGGATTTTTCCAAAAGCTCGTCCAGCTTTTCCGCCTTGTGCGTATACATGGAAATGGACCACGCGCGATCTACAGACAAAAACGGGTCGTAGCCGATGACGTTCATTCCGATGGCTGAGGCCGCGTTCGCCACCATGATACCGATGGACCCAAGGCCGATGACGCCAAGTGTTTTGCCCTTGAGTTCGCCGCCCACAAACTGGCTTTTTCCCTTTTCCACGAGCTTGGGCACATCATCCTGCCCTTTTAAGGTTTTGACCCAGTCGTACGCCTCCGCCAGATTGCGCGAGGCCATGATCATCGCGCCCAAAACAAGCTCTTTCACGCCGTTTGCGTTTGCGCCCGGCGTGTTGAACACCACAATGCCCTGCTGCGTGCATTTGTCGGTCGGAATGTTGTTCGTGCCCGCGCCCGCGCGCGCAATGGCAAGCACATTGTCCGCAAATTCCATGCCGTGACAATCCGCACTGCGCACGATGAAGCCATCGGATTCACTGTCCTCCAGATGCGAGGACACATTGTATGTTTCGCGCGGAAGATAGTCGTAGATCACGGGGGATATTTTATTGAGCTTTTTTACTGTAAACATAGGTTTGCCCTTTCCTTATTTGTTCGACGCTTCAAACTTTGCCATAAAAGCGATCAGCGAGCGTACACCGTCGATGGGCATCGCGTTATAGATGCTCGCGCGCATGCCGCCCACGCTGCGGTGGCCCTTCAAATTCATCAGGCCCGCCTGCTTCGCCTCGGTCACGAATTTCTTGTCGAGGTCCTCGTTGCCCGTCACAAAGGGTACGTTCATCAGCGAACGATCCTTGCCCGCGACCGTCGCGGAGAAGAGGATCGAATTGTCGAGGAAGTCGTAGAGCATGCCTGCTTTTTCCTTGTTGATCAACTCCATCTGATGCACGCCGCCCAGCTTTTTCAACTGTTTGAACACCAGGCCCGCGATGTAGATCGCGTAGGTCGGCGGGGTGTTGAACATGGAGCCGTTGTCTGCGTGCGTCTTGTAGTCGAGCATGGTGGGCACGCTTTCGTCCGCGCCGCCGATGAGGTCGTTGCGGATGATGACGATGGTGACGCCCGCGGGGCCGATGTTTTTCTGCGCGCCCGCGTAGATCAGGCCGTAATCGCTGACGTTGATCGGTTCGGACAGGATATAGGAGGACATATCCGAAACGAGCGGAAGACCGCCCACATCGGGCAGCTTCGAAAACTTCGTGCCATAGATCGTGTTGTTGGATGTGATGTGTACATAATCCGCGTCCTGCGTGAACATCTCGGCGCGCAGCGCGGGGATGTAGGAGAACGTCTGATCCTCAGAGGACGCGACGACATTTGCCTCGCCGAATTTCTTTGCCTGCTGAATGGCCTTTTTTGCCCACATACCTGTGTTGACAAAATGCGCTTTTTTATGCTTTGTCATGAGGTTTAGGGGCACCATCGCAAATTGCAGCGATGCGCCGCCCTGCAAAAACAGTACGGTATAGTTATCCGGAATGTTCATCAGCTCGCGCAGGTCTGCCTCGGCAGAGTCGATGATGTCCTGATAGTCGGCGCTGCGATGGCTCATTTCCATCACGTTCATGCCGCTTGTGCCATACGAAATAAAGTCTTTTTGCGCTTGTTCAAGCACTTCGATGGGCAGGCACGCAGGACCGGCCGAGAAGTTGTACACTCTTTCCATTTCAAATCCTCCTACAAAAATAGAATACAGATAACATTATAATATGCAAAAGAGGCATTTTCAATAAAATTCACGCTTTGCGCGCGCCATATGCGAAAATTTTGGAAATATGACTGGAATTGGGCAAGGGATGGTATATAATAAAGATATGTGATTTTACCCAGCGAAAGCCTGTGGCAAGCGCCGACCTCCCGGGAGCGCGGCGTTGGTTTCGCAAAAGCAAGGCCAAAGCATCAGAGCCGCCGCTCCGTGTTCCGGGCGCGTCAGCAAGAAGTACAAGGACTAGCGCCCTGCACAAGGCCCCGTCCGTCGGCATCTTGCAACAGGCTACGCACCCCGGCATATTAGGGTCGGTGGTGGTTATGTGCACCGCGCGCAGTTTAATTGCGAAGCAATTACCTGTTTGAGCACGGGCACATGACCATCGGCGGCCCCGCTGACCAGTCTTCTTGGCTGTTTGCGTCCCGCGCGCTTTCACACCGCGTAGCATCGGTTGGGTTAGCGGGATGCAAATTCCCGACTGGCGCGTTCATGTACAGCATCACGCCGATCCGCCCGTTCAAAATCACATGATTTTTTAAAGGAGCAAAGCAAATGCGCGATCTGTTTTCCGCCAATCTTGAAAAAAACGCGCCCCTTGCCGACAGGATGCGTCCGCGCACCTTAGACGAGTTTTTGGGGCAGGAGCACATCGTGGGGAAGAACACGCTTCTTCGCCGTGCCATCGAGGCGGACAAGCTGGGCTCGTGCATTTTTTGGGGGCCACCCGGCTGCGGGAAAAGCACGCTCGCGGCCATCATCGCGCACACCACGGGCAGCGATTTTTACAAGCTGAACGCGGTCACAAGCGGCGTGAAGGACGTACGCGAGGTGATCGACGAGGCGGAGTCCAACCTTAAAATGTACGGCAGGGAAAGCTTCCTGCTTTTGGACGAGTGCCACCGCTGGTCGAAGTCCCAGTCCGACAGTGTGCTGCCTGCCATGGAAAGCGGCGTGATCAAGCTAATCGGTTCTACCACGGAGAACCCGATGGCAGCAATGACGAGCGCCATCGTTTCGCGCTGCCGCCTGTTTGAGTTCTACGGTTTGAACGAGGAGGATGTGAAAAAGGCGGTCTATCGCGCGGCGGGCGACGAGGAACGCGGGTTTGGCAGCATGGAGCTGACGATCGACGATGAGGCGGCGGCGCACTGGGCCTCCGTTTCCAACGGAGACATCCGCTGCGCCTTGAACGCGCTGGAGCTTGCGGTGCTCACCACCCGTCCGGATAAAAAGGGCAGGATACACATCACGCTTGAAATCGCGGAGCAGTCCATCCAGCAGCGCGCGGTGCGCATGGACGACAACGAATATTACGATATGCTGTCCGCATTTTGCAAATCGCTGCGGGGAAGCGACAGCGACGCGGCGCTCTTCTGGTTTGCGCGTATGATCTATGCGGGGGTGGACCCGCGCGTGCCCGTACGCCGCATGATTGCGCACGCGTCCGAGGACGTGGGCCTCGCAAATCCGAGCGTTCTCAATCAGTGCGTCGCCGCCATGCAGGCGCTTGATTTCAACGGCATGCCCGAGGCGCGGCTCAACATCGCGCAGGCAATCATTTATCTATGCGAATCGCCCAAATCCAATAGCGTTCTTCTGGCGGTGGACGGCGCTGCGCGCGCCGCGCGCGAGGTGAAGCGGCAGGATGTGCCCGCGCATTTGCAAGACACAAACTTCGAAAAGGCGAAGCACGAAAAAAAGGGTAAGGATTATCAATACGCGCACGATTTTCCCCGCCACTATGTGAAGCAGCAGTATCTGCCCGACGAGTTGAAGGACAGGGAGTTCTATCGTCCGTCCATGCAGGGCTACGAGCAGAAGATACATGAATACCGTCGGTTTATTCGCAAGGAAACGAAGGAATAGCAAAACCTCCTGCCGTAGCATTCCTAAAGCAGGAGGTTTTTTTACTGCTCTTTTTTGGAGGTCAGCCCGCCATGGCGGCTTGCTTATCCTCCGTGTTCTTTTTATAGCGCTTGACGCACATCATTGTCACGGCCACGTTGATTGCGGCGAAAACCGCCATCAGCAGCGTCCATCGGTCAAACCATGCCACCGGCAGGCGCATGTCCTGCGTGAGCAGGAACACCACCGCCGACACGATTGCGACGGCAATGCCCGCAACGGTCATCAGACCGGTTTTTCTTCTGCGTGCATCCTCTTTTTTCTTTCTGCCCGAGAGCCACACAATGCCTGCGCTCAGGCTGACCACAGCCGACAGGATCATCAGCAGCAGATCCGCGAGTGACCACGAGGCCGCTGCTCCCGCGAGCGGGATTCCGCTGTCGTTGATACTTTCAGACATTCCGGCATCCTCGAAGACCTGCGCAACGGAGGTCGCGTCATCTGTACGCGCTTCCGGTGCGTCTATCGCAACTGCGAAATCCGTGCCCGTGCCGTCCTGTGCAGCCGCAGGGTTTTCCGCAGATGCGGCCGTTTGCTGCGGCGTTGTTTTCACGCTCTTTGGCTGCGTTTGCGCTGTGTTCTGCGTGATACCGTTGTCGTCCGGCTCGGAAGGGGTCTTCTCTGCACTGCCATTGTTGTCCGGCATGGAAGGCGTTTCCGCTGCGGTACCGCCGCCGCTTGGCCCCGAAGGCGTTGTCGGCGGCACATTTGTCGAATTATCCGGTGTTTGATCGCCTTTGGATGGTTCGTTGGCCGCCTTGGGCGTTATGCGCAGTATGCCGTCCGCAAAGGGCGCAAAATCATATTCGTTCGTCACATCCGTGCCGCCGCGCAGGATCACCACGCTTTGAATTACGTTGGGCCGCGTGCCCGGCTCGGTGATGCTGCTTTCCGGCGTCATTTTTACACGGAACGTATCCGTTTCAAAAAGCGTGCCCTGCGTAAGCGTTGCGTTCGCTGCCATAAACGGTGTTCCATCGTACTCCTTTGTGCCGGAGGCCGCCGTAAAGGTCAGGCGTTCACGTGCCCGCCACACGGCGTTCAGAACCGTGTCGCCCTTTATGGTCATCAGCTGTCCCGGACGGTATAGCCTGCCGTCAAGATCGCTGCGCCATCCTGCAAACACAAGCGTGCCTGCCGTCATACCGTCGGTGCTTTCCTGCACGCGTGTCTGCGTTCCGAGCATGTAGGTGCTGGGATCGACAGGTGCGATTCCCGCTGCTGCGTCTCCCTTTTCATAGGTCACGCGGAATCCGTCCGTCCTCCAGTGCGCATAAACGTCATAGCTGCGCTTGATGGCGATCAGGTCGGAGAAGCTTCCGCCCGTGTTGCCCGCGTCCGTCACAAAATACCAGCCAAGGAAGCTCCCATAGCCGGGAACCTGTACTCCTTCGGTGAGCGGATAGCGTTTGCCGCTTACCGTCATTACGATCGGCTGCGATAAATCCATATACGCTCCGCTGCCCGCAAATTTCACGTCGATCGGCTGTGTTTCTCCGATGCCGCTCTTTCTTTCATAGAAGGAAACGGTAT
Organism: uncultured Christensenella sp.; assembly: GCA_964438705.1. Classification (GTDB taxonomy): domain Bacteria; phylum Bacillota; class Clostridia; order Christensenellales; family Christensenellaceae; genus Christensenella. The sequence goes on from CAYTKQ010000015.1 coordinate 41,453, forward strand.
AATCCGTCGCCTGCCATTTCGCGTACAGCGTCACCGTTTCCACGACGGTAGGGGTCAAGCCCCTGTGCGCGCTCGCCGAAACGATGTCGTTTTGCCAGTCCACCGGATTCTGGAACGCGTCGTCGTAATACCATCCCTCAAAGATCGCGTTTGCCCGTTGCGGGTCTTGCGGACGATGGCCCGCGATCCGCTCACCGTGCAGCACATTGCTTTTTGCGGCGATGACGCTGCCTCCGTTGGTTTGATACTGAATATTCACCGGCTTTCTGCCATAATAAAAATCATAGATAAAACCGTCTGCTTGTGCCGTATTCGTGCTTGCGCGCAGTTCCATACCATCGATGTTTTTTCCTGAGAATGTCGCTTGATTGGTATAAAGTGTCTGCGAAAGCGTCTCATTTTTCAGATAAGTCCTTCCCGCGTAGCTTTGCACGCTTCCTGCGGGCGCGTCCGTAAGCGACTGCCCCGGCAGCGGCTCCGTCCAATAATTCACATCATAACGCACCATGTTTGTGCTGTAGGTGGGATACCATGTGATCGTTTTGCTGAACAGCGGGATCATGTCGGCGGAAAGGCTGATTCTTTTGGTCGTGACGTTTGACGAACCGATCCGTGCCGCCGCGGACTGCCATGAATCCGGCTGCGCGGCAGCGAGCTGCCTGTCCGCATATGCAGAATAGCTGGTCATCGATGTATTCACGCCCAAAGAAGGCCACAGCCCTGAAACATCCTGCTCATATTTCGCCTGAAACTGGTAAACGACCTGTGTTCCGGGATTTTCAAAGGTCTTGTTTTCCCACGGAGAGCCGCCAAACCAGTTCCACTCCACCGTTCCGCTTATGGGCGCGGAATCGGAAAGCGCGAATTGCTGCGTATACACACTGCGGTTGTAAAGCACGTTCACCACGCTCTGCCCGTTTCCTTTGAGCGTCGCGGGGATCGTGCGCCCGTATTCAAAAAATATGAGTTCGTCGGTTGCGGGCAGCAATTTGCTGTCGATTTGCGCCACATCCGAGACGGTTATTCCCGCGGGAGCAAAGCCCTCCGCCACCTTATATGACGTATAGTCGCGCGGCCACACAAGCACGGTTCCCACAGGGATGTTTGGCTTTTCCAGCCACGACACCACCGAATAACGTACCGGTTGTGCCTCCCACACTGCGTGCAGCGTCATCGGTGCCGTAACGGGCGTCGCAAAATCATACGCCGTGCCGTTTTTCTCAAGCGACCACCATAAAAACGCATATCCAATGCGTACCGGATCGCCCTCCGGCTTTGCGGCCGCGTCACCCTCCGTCACGAAGGCAGGGTCAAACGCTGATTCCGAGCCGTCCGCTTCAAAGTGCACATAATGCGCGCCGCTAAAAACCGGCACAAATGTCATATCCCCCGATGCCGTCGCCGTGCCGAACACAAATTCCTTCTCGGTTCCGTCGTCGAGCGTCCAGTATAAAAATGTCTTACCAACGGGCGGCGTCGGAATTTTGTCTGTTCTGGGAACGACCTCGTCCTGACGGATGATTTTGGTATCGATCACCAGCCCGTGCTGATCCGCAAAGGTGATCGCCACGTCGTCCGAAGAATACTCCTCCACGATTGCCATCGCTGTCGGCGCGTTATCGTCCGCTGTCGGTGGCTCCGCCTCGATCTGTGCGGTCTTCTGCTCAGGCTCTGATTCCGGCTGCGCCGATACCTCAGGGTCTTCCGGTATTATCGGCCCGATTTCCGGCTCCGTTTCGTCGGATACGCGCATCGCATCGCTTTCCTCGGGCAGCATCAGCTGCGCTTGCGCCGCGTTCGCGTCATCCTGTTCTTCCTGCGCAAACGCACCCGTTTGCACCAATCCAAAGCACATCACGACGACAAGGATGATCCCTGCCAATCGAAAAAGTCTTTTTTTGCTTCCTTCTTTTGCCGCGCTGTTTTTTGCCGCGCGCGCGCCGGATGAATGAGTCTTTTTTTCTATTCTCATACCCATCTCCTTTTTAAAGCCGACAGCCGCATTTTACTCGTTCTATTTGAGATCATGCAGGTCGCCGGCCGATTCATTTTATTGATACACGGCAATTGTCAACAAACTGTAGAGGATTCGTTAACAATATTTGAATTTTCACGCAAACCAAAAGCGGATGCGCGTTCTTTGCGTCGAACGCGGACCCGCATCATCGTAAAGCTGTTTTTTGTTACGCCTGTTTGTCCGCCTGCTTCAAAGCGGATTTCGGCGCTAAGGGTGTTTGTGTCACGGATTCTCCCACAGCGGGTTCTTCGAAAGAGAGCCCTTCCATAAAATATATTGCGGGGTTTTCCACGGGCGGTTCAACCTCCGCAACCTCCGCAAACGCGGTGAGGGGTACGAGGCCGATTGCCAGGATGGCTGCCAGCAGGACAACAAAAAAGATTTTCAATTTTTTTCATCAAATTCTTTGTCACCTTCCTTCATTCTCGATCACGATGTTATAATAAACGCAAAAGCGCATGACTATAGCGTTTGCGGGCATTGTTGAACAACCGGTTACACTTTGTTTACACCCCGTTCACAGTATCTTAGGGAACATTGACTTTTTACTGGTTAGCATTATATAATTATTTTGGGTAATTGTGTAATCAAATATCGGGATTGCACAGGAGGAATTTTACAATGAAGACGATGATTGATCTTTTCGCCGGTTGTGGCGGATTAAGTTTAGGCCTTGAACATGCTGGCTTTAAGGCTGTATATGCAAATGAAATAAATCCGGTTTGTGCCGAAACATATATAAAGAATATCGAAATAGGCTGTGATAACTTTTATATCGGTGACATAAATGACTTGGTTGAGAATTTGAAAAGTGGAGAAAAGAGTTTTACAAATATTGATTTAGTTAGCGGGGGCCCACCCTGCCAAGGTTTTTCGATGGCAAACAGGCAACGCATCATAGATGACCCTAGAAATGGGTTATATAAATCATACTTACAATTTTTAAGCATTGTTAAGCCAAAATTCTTTTTGATGGAAAACGTCAAAGGAATGGCAAACAAAATAGATGAGATTTTTGAAGATTTTTACAATGTTTTAGGTGGCTCATATAACATTGCATATGAGATTCTGAACGCTAAGGATTTTGGGGTTCCGCAGAATCGCGAAAGACTTTTTATCATAGGAAACCGTATTGGTGTAGATTCGTGTGCGATTTTTGAAAATATTATTGAAACAAAACACATCTCTTATGTCTTGTATGATGCAATAGCTGACTTACCACCTTTGGGCATAAACAAAAATAAAAACAAATCATCGATAGAGAATGATGAAGTTGGATATTATCAGCGAGAATACTCCTACTCGGGAACAGAATTTTATAGATATGTTAATAACGGTTCTGCTGTTAAGTTTGTCTACAATCACAAGAACCGATACAACAACGAGAGGGATATTGAGATCTACACACTGTTGCCACAAGGGGAAAATTCTTTGCATAGCAGTATTGCTGATATTATGCCGTATACGTCACGAAATCATATTTTTAAGGACAAATACTTCAAGCTAAAGTCTAATGATGTATGCAAGACAATAACATCTCATATGAAGTATGACTGCAACATGTATATTCATCCCACGCAGCCACGAGGTCTTTCTGCACGTGAAGCAGCAAGAGTGCAGACATTTCCTGATAATTTTATTTTTACTGGGCCACAAAATAGCTGGTACTTACAGATCGGTAATGCAGTACCCGTCAAGTTGGCAAAAGTTATAGGAGGCGAGATAATAAAATGGCTGTAAATCATTTAGAGTTGTTTGCAGGGATCGGGGGTTTTAGACTTGCCCTTGATTTATTATGTAAAGACTTCGATTTGCGTTCTAAAAGCGTAGGTTTTTCTGAAATTGACGCATATGCGACCAATACATACAAAGCCAATTTTGAAACCTCTGACGAAGTAGAAATGGGCGACATAGTCTCGTTTGTGCACGATAACTCAAATGTCATTAATCTTCCAGATTTTGACTTTTTGTCCGGAGGTTTCCCCTGTCAATCATTTAGCATGATGGGAAAACAGAATGGCTTTAACGACATGAGGGGCAACGTCTTTTTCCAAATACTCGAAATAATGAAGATTAAAAAGCCAAAATTCATTTTGTTGGAAAATGTGAAGAATATACTGACACACCTCAAAGGTAAAACCTTTGAGGTGGTTTTGACAGCAATCAAGGATGCTGGTTATCCCTATCTGTACTATGATGTGTTTAATTCTCGAGACTTTTCAATAGCTCAAAACAGAAATAGAGTTTATATTCTTGCATTAAAAGAGAAACCATGTAGCGATTTCAAATTTAGCAGTAAAGATGTGATGTCTTGTTTTAACATAGCAAAACAACACTCATCACTCGTTCAACATAACTATACATTTGAAATCTTAGAAAAGAGTGCAGAAAGTAAATATTATCTTTCTGATGTGATAAAACCTACTATTTTAGCTGATGGCTCAAAAAATTTCCAATCTAAATCGTCAATAGACCAGTTGGTAGCTCGCCCTTTGACTGCAACAATGGCAAAGATGCATCGCGCCTGTCAAGACAACTACTTCAGTGACGACTTCATTTTAAGTGATTCGCCAGAAGAATACGCTAAACAGTTTTTTACAAAAGATGAATTGGCAGCAAAAAGCATAAGAAGATTGACCCCAAAGGAAGCCTTTATTCTACAGGGCTTTAGCGAAGCTTTTTATGCTAATGCAAAAGAGAAAGGCACAAGTGACTCTCAGCTATATAAACAAGCAGGTAACGCTGTAACCGTTAATACCGTGTATGCAATTTTACACTATCTTTTAGTCGAAAAGAATATTATCGGGGGGTAAACATATGTTTTTTGAATTGCATGGCGAAAACAAAATTGGATATAAAGTCCTTTCGGAAGCAGACTTGGGTATTGGGGCTGATTCACATCAAACGCACATAGGGTTGTCAGAACATGTCTTGACATTTTTACCGGATAGAGACAAAATAAGCGAAGATTCAATTTTCATTTACGAGGATAAGTTCGAGTACATTGATGCTTATTTTGGCAGAATTGAACGCCCCGATGGCTCTTTCAGAAGCCCTAAAATACGGATTGGTGACAGAGGTTGCGTATCCATTGTTTCGACCATTCGTGAAATTGTGCGCAAAAACATAGGATCAAGTATTTGGTGCCTATTGTGGTTTGGATTAAAAAATGAAAAAGTAGTGTTCTTTCTTTTTAATTCAAACTCTGCCGATTACATTAACATCGAAACCGCCGGATTGCCATTTGATAAAAAAGGTACTCGGGCTATAAGTAATGAACACCCTTCTTTTGATTTATTGGTGCAATATTTAGAAAACAAAGTTAACGCCAATGGCGTTGAAGTCTTGAAAGAGTTGGAAGTAGTTTCCCAAACACAAGATTTGCAACTTGACAGGCGTTTCAAAAAATATGATATTGAAAAGGCAAATTTAAGATTTAGAGAAATTGGAAGAGACGGAGAGCATAGGGTGGCGCAATATCTAAGCCGAAAGGTCGAGAATGGGGAGCTATCGTGCTTCACATGGCATAACGAACATGGCGAAAGCGGGTTGCCATATGATTTCACGGTGCAAGATAATAGAGCAAATTTCTATTATTTTGATGTTAAAACTACTGGTTACGACTTTAATCAAAAAATGATTTTCAGCACACAAGAAATTGAATTTATTGCAGATCCTGCTGTTAATTATTGCATCTATCGAGTCTATAAAAGCAGTAGCGAATGCTATTTTCTTAGAATTTGTGATGACTGTAAAGACTTATCCTCTCAAATATGGTCTCAAACAAAGGTATATGCACATGGATTAGAACGATTGCAAGTTGAATTACAATCGGCCAAACTCGCCATCTCGCCCAACTTGCCATTGTTAAGATTCAAACCGGAAATGACTATTTCGACTCCATAATTTCCTTGCAATCACAAACCCATATGGCAGAAAGATATGGTTCGTCTTAAGGTCCAAACGTTCGCCCCCTTTACAAAGCAGGTTTTATGCCATATAATAGGGACTGTTGACCGATATATTCCGGCGATGGACCGACAAACGTCTTAAAAAGTGGCCCACAGAGCGAGCGGGGGATGGTGGAAGACCCGCGGCAACGCTTTTTTGGATTATCACGCGTCCGAATTACGCCGCGCGCCCCGCGCGTTACAGCGGGAAAGAGCGTCCCTCAATGCGATTTATGCAGGGGGAAATTCAGGTGGTACCGCGTGATTTTGCGTCCTGATCTTTGTGATCGGGGCGTTTTTGATTGGCGCAGAAGTGAAGGAGAGATTATGTATAAGAAGGTTTCGACAGATTTGAAATTCACAGAGAGGGAGCTCGAAGTCCTCGACTTCTGGAACGAACACAAAATATTTGAGAAAAGCGTGGAGGAGAGCAAGGGAAAGCCCGAGTTCACCTTCTACGACGGCCCGCCCACGGCGAACGGCAAGCCGCACATCGGGCACATCTTAACGCGCAGCATCAAGGACCTGATTCCGCGCTACAAGACCATGCAGGGCTATAACGTGCTTAGGAAGGCGGGCTGGGATACGCATGGCCTTCCGGTGGAGCTCGAGGTGGAAAAAATGCTCGGCCTCGACGGAAAAGAGCAGATCGAGGGGTATGGCGTGGAGCCGTTCATCCAGAAATGCAAAGAATCCGTGTGGAAATACAAGGGCGAGTGGGAAAAGATGTCCGAACGCGTAGGCTTTTGGGCAGATATGGAAGACCCGTACGTCACCTACGAAAACGACTACATCGAATCCGTATGGTGGTCCTTAAAGGAGATTGCCAATAAGGGATTGCTGTATAAGGGCCACAAGATCGTTCCCTACTGCCCGCGCTGCGGAACGGCGCTTTCCTCGCACGAGGTGGCGCAGGGGTATAAGGACGTGAAGGAAACGTCCATCTTTGTGCGCTTCAAGGTGAAGGGCGAGGACGCCTATTTCCTCGCGTGGACGACGACGCCGTGGACGCTGCCCTCAAATGTGGGCCTGTGCGTGAACCCGAACGAGGAATACGTGCTCGCGCAGGATAAAAACGGCGACCAGTATTATCTCGCTAAGGCGCTGTGCGAAACGCTGCTCGGTGAGGACGCGCACATCGTGAGCAAGTTTATGGGCAGGGAGCTCGAATATAAGGAATACGAGCCGCTCTTTGATTTTGTGAAGCCGGATAAAAAGGCGTGGTACATCACGTGTGACACCTTCGTCACCCTGACGGACGGCAGCGGCATTGTGCACATGGCGCCCGCGTTCGGCGAGGACGACGCGAACGTCGGCAGGAAGTATGACCTTCCGTTTGTGCAGCTCGTGAAGCCGGACGGCACATTGAGCGAGGAAACCAAGTGGTCGGGTGTGTTCGTCAAAAAGGCGGACAAGCTGATCATTGAGGATTTAAGGGAGCGCGGCCTGCTGTTTGCAGAGCTGCCGTACGAGCACAGCTATCCGTTCTGCTGGCGATGCGATACGCCCCTCATCTATTACGCGCGCTCTACGTGGTTCATCAAAATGACACAGCTCAAAGATAATCTGCTGAAAAACAACGCCAGCGTGAACTGGCTGCCCGAAAACATCCGCGACGGACGCATGGGCAACTTCTTGGAAAACGTGATCGACTGGGGCATCTCCCGCGAACGCTATTGGGGCACGCCGCTGCCCGTGTGGGTGTGCGACTGCGGGGAGATTCACGTCATAGGCTCACGTCAGGAATTAAGAGACATGGCCGAGCAGGAGGTGGGCGAGGACATCGAGCTGCACAAGCCCTTCCTTGACCCGATCACCCTAAAGTGCAAAAAATGCGGAGGAAGCATGAAGCGCGTGCCCGAGGTCATTGATTGCTGGTACGACAGCGGCTCCATGCCCTTTGCGCAGTGGCACTACCCCTTTGAAAACAAGGAGAAATTTGAAAGCCACTTCCCGGCGAATTTCATCAGCGAGGCGGTGGACCAGACGCGCGGGTGGTTCTATACCTTGCTTGCCATCGGCACGCTGATCTTTGACAAAGCGCCCTTTGAAAACTGCATCGTGCTTGGGCATGTGCAGGATAAGGACGGGCAGAAGATGAGCAAGCACAAGGGCAATGTCGTCGATCCGTGGAGCGTGCTCGATAAGCAGGGCGCGGACGCTGTGCGGTGGTATTTCTATTCGGCGAGCGCGCCGTGGCTGCCCTCTCGCTTCTATGACGAGGCGGTGAGCGAGACGCAGCGCAAGTTTATGGGTACGCTGTGGAACACCTACGCGTTTTATGTGCTGTATGCGGACATCGACAGCTTCGACCCGACGCAGCACACGCTCAACCCCGTAAACATCATGGACAAGTGGGTGCTTTCGCGCCTCAACTCCCTCGTGAAAACGGTGACGGACGATCTCGATCATTACCGCATCGTAGAGCCGTCGCGCGAGCTGAACAAATTTGTGGACGAGCTTTCCAACTGGTATGTGCGCCGCTGCCGCGACCGCTTCTGGGGAAGCGGGATGCAGCAGGATAAGATCGACGCGTTCATGACGCTCTACACGGTGCTCGAGACAGTGATCCGTCTGCTTGCGCCCTTCACGCCGTTCATGACGGAGAGCATCTACCAGAACCTCGTGCGCACGAACGACAAAAATGCGCCCGTCTCCATCCATCTCACGCGCTGGCCCAAGGCGGATGCGGCGCTGATGGACGCGAAGCTCGAGGCCGATATGGACGCTGTTCTCAATGTGGTGAACCTTGGGCGCGCGTGCCGCAACACGGCGAACATCAAAAACCGTCAGCCTGTGGGCAAGATATTCGTAAGCGGCATCGACCATCTGGACGAAACGTTTTTAGAGGTCATCCGCGGGGAGCTGAACGTCAAGGAAGTGGAGCTTGGCGCGGCGGCGGCAGAATATATCACCTACAACCTCAAGCCGCAGATGCGCACGTTGGGGCCGAAGTACGGCAAGCTGTTAAACGGCATCCGCGCGCACCTTGCGGGCGCGGACGGTATGGCGGTGGTGGGCACGGTGAAAAGCGGCGCGGCGTATGAATTCGAGGTAGACGGACAGCCCGTGGCCCTCATGGAGGAGGATATCCTCATCGAGCCCGCGCAGCGCGAAGGCTTTGTTGCGGAGACGAGCGGAGATTTCGCGGTCATTATTGACACGGCATTGACGCCCGCGCTCATCGAGGAGGGCAACGTGCGCGAGTTGATCTCCAAGATACAGACCATGCGCAAGGAAGCGGGCTTCGAGGTGACGGACAAGATCGCGCTCTTTGCAAAGGACAACGACGCGGTCGTGAAGGTCATGAAAAACAACGAAGCGCAAATTCGAAAAGAGGTGCTTGCGCTGGACGTAAATTATGGCAGCGTTGACGGCTATGAAAAGGAATGGAGCATCAACGGTGAAAAGGTCGTGCTGGGTGTGAAAAAGGCATAGATGATCGTTGCGTTCAAGAGGGCGGCCCTGCCGCTCTCTTTTTTATGGGGTTCGATCTTCGTTCGGGTCAATGATCGTAATGTGCAGGCCGCGTTTTTGAGCATAGTTTACAGTATAGCCGGTACCGCTCTTCGCATCGCCGCCGTAAACGGCAATCAGGTGCGCGGAATGATCCGCCATATAACGGTTGCGCGCAAGCAGGCACCCATCCGTATATTCCTGCTGCAAAAGGATCCTTTCGTCCGCGTGATACAGGATTTTACGATGCTGTGCCTGCGCCCCGGCGGGCCAGCGTTCGGCCTGCGCCCGATAGGGGAGGACGCACACCAGTTTAATGCGGCTGTGATATACGCGCTTTAGGTCCAGCACCGTTTGCGCAAAAAGCAGATCCGCGCCCTGCGCCATACCGCATAAGAAGGTGTCGCAGCCGCCTTCAATATGGCGAATCAATGTAAAGGTGAGGGCTTGGATCAGCTTCCTGTGCCGGAGGTCGGCGCGGTTGGAAAGAAAAGGCAGTTTGTGCGGACGCGGTCCGGTGAAGCAGCAGACGTTTTGGTTTTCCATGGGTAAACACCTCGCGTTATAGTGATATATCACTATAATAACACAAACTGACAATTAGTGAAATATCACTAATATTGATTTTTTACATAGCATATTCTAAAAGTGATAAATCACTAATGGAGGGTGCTATGAACACACGTGAAGCAGTCGCTTACAGAATTAGGCAGTTGTGTCAGGAACAAAACTTTACACCGAATGGGATCGCAACTCATTCTGCTGTTCCGCAAGGAACCGTTAAAAGTATTTTGAATGGCGAGAGTGGGAATCCGGGGATTGTGACAATAAAAAAATTGTGTGACGGCTTCAATATCACCCTTGGAGAATTTTTTGGCACAGAGGTATTCAATACGCTGGAGCAGGAAATCAAGTAGCCCATTTTCAAGTGCAGGCATTCAGGAAACGCCGGAGAAATCCGACGTTTTTTTGTCGGCCTTTGGCGGGAATGCGGCGGGGGTATGTCCGGGTGTTTTGGGGTGCGTGAACATATAATGGAATCAGGGAAAACCGGTTACCCCAAAATAAAAACGAAAGAAGGACAACAAATGAACGAAGAAACAAGAATCGAAGGACAGGAATTTTTGGCGGACGAGTATATGAAGGTGGTGGACTATACATTACCTACAAACAGGGCGGTGGTAAAGCAGGCAGATGAAGCGGAAATGGCATCGTTTGCCATGAAATTGACGGACAAAAAAAACTTTGAAACGGTTGCGAGTATTGAAGCTTTGCGGGTAAAAGCAAACTCGGCTCTATCGGCGGCACAAATAGCGGACAATAAGGCGGAAGCGGCGCAGACAACAGCAGACGAGGCAACGGGAAAAGCGAACGAAGCAATGGTGGGGCTTGCGGGGAAAGTCGATACGATTGATGGAAAGGGTCTTTCCGCAAACGACTACACCACGGCGGAAAAAGCAAAACTTGCGGAGATGAGGGCAGAACCCGCAGGTTGCATAAAGCTTTTTGCGGGGAACATACTGCCCGAAGGGTATCTCTGGTGCGACGGCGGAAGCTATGCTGTAACTGGACCGTACGCAAGGCTGTACGATGTTATCGGCACGACCTACAACAAGCCGGGCGCGGCGGAGGGGTCGTTCAATGTGCCGGACATGCGTGGGCGCGTGGGTGTGGGAAAAAATGGAAAGACATTTGATGTTCTCGGCAATATAGGCGGAGAAGAGGCACACAAGCTTACAATCGCGGAAATGCCCAAGCATACCGTAGAGCAAGATGCACATGGCCACCCGGCGGGAAGCGCGGAATATGCGTCCAATGAAACCGGGGCTGATTGGGCAGGCGCCAAAGGCGTTTCAAAAGCACGTGCAGTTGGAACATCCAGAACAATCGCAACAAATAAACCGATCGGCGGAGATATGCCCCACAACAACCTCCAACCCTACCTCGTGTGCAACTACATCATCAAATACTAAATTGTTTTAAACAAAAAAGAGCGGAGCGTGAATCTCCGCTCTTTTTTTGCGCAGAAAACCAGACGTTTTTTTGTCGGCCTTTGGCGGGGACGCGGCGGGGGTATGTCCGGGTGTTTTGGGGTGCATGAACATATAATGGAATCAGGGAAAACCGATTATCCCAAAATAAAAATGAAAGAAGGACAACAAATGAACGAAGAAACAAGAATCGAAGGACAGGAATTTTTGGCGGACGAGTATATGACGAAAGCGGAGTACGCAAGCATTCATCCGGGCGTTGTCAAGGAAGCGTTAACGGTGGCGATGGCTGAGCAGAGCGATTATGCGGCGATGCTGGGGCCGAAGGATGGTACGGCAGAAACGGCGGAAAGCGTAAAAGAAATCCGCAGGACGGCAAACGCCTCAAAGGAAACGGCAGAGAAGGCGAAGGCGGCGGCGGCAACAGCAAACAGCACGGCAAACGCCGCACAGGAAATGGCAGTCACGGCGCAGACAACGGCAGACGAGGCAACGGGAAAAGCGAACGAAGCAATGGTGGGGCTTGCGGGGAAAGTCGATACGATTGATGGAAAGGGTCTTTCCGCAAACGACTACACCACGGCGGAAAAAGCAAAACTTGCGGAGATGAGGGCAGAACCCGCAGGCTGCATGAAGCTTTTTGCGGGCAACGTATTGCCCGAAGGGTATCTCTGGTGCGACGGCGGAAGCTATCCCACAGTTGGAACCTATGCAAAGCTGTTTGGCGCGATCGGCACGACCTACAACAAGCCGGGCGCGGCAGCGGGGACATTCAATGTGCCCGATCTGCGTGGGCGCGTGGGCGTAGGAAAGGATGAAGATGCTTTTAGCAAACTGGGAGATGCTAAGGGCGAGAAGGAACATAAGCTGATTGCAAACGAAATTCCACCCCTGAAGATGTATAGCACAAGCGGATTTACGTTTGGGTTTAACGAGAGCGGAAAGGGTACGCTTAATGGGCTCAACATCATGTACAACGGCGCAAAGGTTGACACCTTCGCAACAACGAGAATCGGAGACACCACATTTTCTCACAACAACCTCCAACCCTACCTCGTGTGCAACTACATCATCAAATACTAAGCCCAACGCAAAAAGACCTGCTCGCCGAGCAGGTCTTTTTGCTATCCCTTATTTTTTCCAATCGCCTTTTCCACGGCGGTGATGATGTTCTCATAGCCCGTACACCGGCAAAGGTTGCCGGACAGCAGCCTGCGCAGCTCGGTGCGGGTGTATTCCTTCCCGCTTTCCACGATGGCGGTGGCGGACATCAGAAAGCCGGGCGTACAAAAGCCGCACTGCACCGCGCCCTCGTCGATAAACGACTGCTGAAGCGGCGTGAGGCCGCCCTCGTCCGTCTCGAGCCCCTCCACGGTGCGGATTTCCTTGCCGTCCGCCCACACCGCGAGATAGATACACGAATTGTATGTTTCCCCGTCGATCAGTACGGTGCATGCGCCGCACTCGCCTACTTCACAGCCTTTTTTGACGCTCAAAAGGCGATAATCGCCGCGCAGCATATCCGTCAGGGACGCGCGCGGATCAATATAATTCTCCACAGGCTTTCCGTTGATCCTGCACTTCACAAGCACCTTTTCCATCACAGTTCACCTCCTGCACGCTTCACAGCCTCTGCAAACGCCCGCCGCGTCAGTTCGCCGGCGATTTGCATCCGCAGTTCCTTGGAGGCGCGCCACGAGGTGCGCGGGCTGATCTCTGTGAGTGCCGTTTCACTGAGCGTTTGCGCGAGCGCTGCCGATAACGTTTTGCCGCGCGCCGCTTCTTCCGCCTTTACGCAGCGCAAAGGAGTGGGGGCCGCCACACCGAACGCAAGGCGCACATCCTCGAGCGTCCGCTTGTCCGGCGACAGCTTTACGTTGAGCGAACAGCCGAGCGTCGCGATATCCATCGCGTTGCGCATGGCGTATTTGATGTACACGCCGCTGTAGCCCTCATAGCGCGCCCTCTTGATGTTGATGGCGCACAGCAGCTCGTCCGGACGGAGGTCCACCCTGCCCGGCCCGAGGTAAAATTCCGAAATGGGCAGTTCACGCGTCTCTTCTTTGGAACGCAGCGTGAGCGTCGCGTCAAGCGCAAAGAGGGTGGAGGCGCTGTCCGCGCTGGTCACCCCGTTGCAGATGTTGCCGCCGATGGTGCCGACGTTGCGTATCTGCGGGCCGCCCACCGTGCCCACCGCCTCGCCGAGCACGGGGATGTGCGTTTGAATGAGCGGGTCGCCCTCCACGTGGGAAAAGCTCGTGAGCGGACGAATGACGAGCGTACCGTCCGTATTCAGCGCCACCCCGCGCAGTTCCTCCACCTTAAAGATGCTCACGCATTCGATGCCGGCCAGCTTGCCGTCGCGCAGCTTGATCAAAAGATCGCTGCCCCCCGCGAGCACGCGCGCCTCCGGGTGTTCCATAAGCAGCACGAGCGCTTCTTCTATCGTCTTTGGCTCATAGAGCCGTGCAATGTCATACATATCGTCCCTCCCTCAAATGAGCCCTGCCGCGCGAAAGCCTTCCACGAGGCGCTGCGGGGTCATGGGAATTTCGTCAAAGGCCACGCCCGTCGCGTTTAAAACCGCGTTTCGCACCGCCGGTGCGGGTGGGAGCGCAGGCGGTTCGCCGAGCGCCTTGTTGCCGAACGGCCCGGTGGGGTCGTCGAGCTCCACAAAGTCCGCCGCCAAATCGGGCGTATCCATGGTGGTCATCAGTTTATAGTCGAGCAGGTTGTTATTCAGAGGCTTGCCCGTCTTGGGGTCAAAGAGCATCTGCTCGGAAAGCCCGTAGCCAAGCCCCATGCTGATACCTCCGTGAACCTGCATCTCCGCGAGCTTGGGGTTGATGAGTATGCCGCAGTCGTGCACGTTGATAATGCGCTTCACCTCGATCTTGCCAAGGGGGATATCCACCTCCACTTCCGCAAAGCCCACGCCCATCGAAAAGGTATTGATCTTGCACTGGTTGGTGGTCTCCGCCGTGAGATGCACGGAATTTTCAAGGCTGTAGAACGCCTCGGTCACAAGGTCTGCGAGGGGCATGACCGTCTCGCCGCTTGCAGTCTCCACGATTTCGCGTCCAACGATAGTAAGCTCATGCGCGGGACGCTTGAGCAGATATTCCGCGTAGGCCAAAATGCGCTCGCGCAGCAGCTCGCCGGTCTTTTTGATCGCCATGCCGGAAACATAGGTCTGGCGGGAGGCAAACGCGCCCGGGTCGAATGGGGCGGTGTCCGTATCCTGCGTGGAAACGACGTATACGTCCTCCGCGGGGATGCCCACCGTCTCCGCCGCCATCTGCGCAAACACCGTGTCCGCGCCCTGACCGATCTCTGTGGCGCCCATCACAAGCTGCAGCGTGCCGTCCTGATTTAGTACCATGCGGCAGGAGGAGGTCTCCAGCCCAATGGGGTACACTCCCGTTTTATACGAAAACGCCGCCATGCCAAGCCCTTTGCGCACAGGGCCGGTCTGGTTCGCGTATTCCTTCATCTTTTCATCCCAGTTGAGAAATTCCTTGCCCCGCCGGATGCATTCCTCCAGCCCGTTGGTGTGCGAGGTAATGCCCGTGCCAGGGTCCACATAGCCCTGCTTCATCATGTTTTTGCGGCGAATTTCACACGGGTCGATGTGAAGCGCGCGGGCAATGTCGTCCACGTGGGATTCCATCGCGAAGATGACCTGCGGGATGCCGTAGCCGCGCATCGCGCCGCCGGTGGGCAGGTTGGTGAACACGGTGGAAACGGTGGCCTTCACGGCCTTTTCATCCTGATAAAGATGGCGAAACGCGTTGCTTGCGTTGGCGATGATGCCGTGGCCGTGCGAAGCGTACGCCCCCTGATTGGACCACCCCTCGAGCGAACGCGCCACAAACCGCCCATTGGGGCGCACCCAAGATTCGATGTGGAATTTCATGGCGTGGCGTACGCGCGTGCTGACGAACGTTTCCTCGCGCGAGGTGTCGATCTTCACGCACCGTCCGCCCATCTGCATGGATAAATAGGCGACGAGCGGCTCATAAAGCACCTCCTGCTTGTTGCCAAAGCCGCCACCGATGAACGGCTTGATGATACGCACCCTGCCCCACGGAAGGTCGAGCGCCTGTCCCACCACACGCCGTACGATGTGCGGAATCTGCGTAGACGAGACGACGATGATGCGTCCGCGCTCCATGTAGGCGTACGCGATGGGGTTTTCGATGTGGCAATGCTGCACGATGGGCAGCTCGAAATCGCCCGAGAAATGCAATAGCCCATCCTCCTTCACCGCCGCGTCAAAGTCGCCGAACGCATAGGAGGTGGATTTCAAAATATTGTCCGGATATGCCTCGTGCAGCGGACGCGCACCCGGCGCGCGGGCAGCCTCCATGGTGAGCAACGGCTCGTATTCCTCGTATTCCACCTCGATGAGCCGCAGCGCGCGCGAAGCGGAAATGTCGTCCTCCGCTACCACAACGGCGATGTCGTCCCCATAAAAGCGCACGCGCTCGTCGAGCAGCTTCCGGTCCGCGACGTCCTGATGTCCGGGGTCTGTGGACCACGGATGCCCCGCCGTGGGAAAGCGGGTTTGCGGCACGTCAAAGCACGTGACGATTTTTTTGACCCCCGGCACGCCAAGCGCTTTTTGCGTGTCCATACGCTTCACGCTGCCGTTTGCGACGGTCGCGTGAAGCACCTTTGCAACAAGCGCTTCACGCTCGAGGCAATCATCCGTAAAGCGGGCCGCGCCCATCACCTTTTCCCGCGCGTCGATGCGCGGGATGCTCTTGCCGACGGCATGATAATTTTTTTGCTCCATCGTGATCTTCCTCCATTCCGGAGATGCGCCCGAAACCATTTTCCGCGCGCCAAAAAGTGTTTTCAACAGTATATCAACTTTTGACAAAATCTACAATCCTTCGGATGGATTTTGAAAATGTTTACATTCTTGTTGTACGGCGCAGGAGCTCGTCGCGTTTTTGCTCGAATTCTTCATCCGTGAGGATGAAGCGCCGCCGCAGGGCATCGAGACGCTTAATGAGGCGCATGATCCTTTCTTGTTCTGTAGGCTGCGGCCCCAAATCGATGCTTCTGCGGTTGCGCGTATAGACGATCCAAACGGCGAGAATGACCGCCGCCACACTGCACAGCGCAATGATAAGCGGGAACATTTGAAGATCAAAGGTCTCTTTTGTCTGCCCGCCCTGCCGGGAAATTCCGGCGCTTTTCCCCGTGCTGCCGTTCGCGTCGCCGAGCCCCGGCCCAAAAAAGGACGCGGACGCGACGATTTTGTCTGCGGCGGCAATGTCCGCATCGTCGGGCGATTCCGTTTGATCCCATGTGAACAGGATCGACGCAAGCCCGTTGTCCGCTGCGTAGACCATACAGTAGTAACGGCTGTCGCTTCGCGGGGAAAGCAAGGTTTTTCGGAAGGATACCGCGTCCGTTTCAAGCAGACCGTAATCTGTCTCTGTGCCCTGTGTCGTTATTTTGTTGAAATCATTTGTCAGATTGAGCTGTCCGATCTGCATAAAATTGGCGGTATTTTGATTGAAGTCAGAGGAAGACACCGCCATTTGTACGGCCCGCCCGGAATCCATCACGCCAAGTGCGTAATAGTACATGTCCAGATTGGGCATCAGTTTTTGCATTTTTTTGAGGAGCTCATTTGCCTGTTCCGTTTCGCCTTCGGGCAGGGAGGTGCGGTCCACTCCGTAAAAATTTCCGGGGATCAGCAATTGGCAGCTTGTTTCGGGAAGCGTAAAATCAACGGCGGCATCCGCGCGGGCGGGCGCGCCCTCCGGCACAATGATGGAGGCGGCATACGAAAAACCGTCCTTTGGTATGATGAGCGTATCCGCGACAAGCATCGCTGCGGCGCGGTCGTCGTCCGTGAGCGCGCGGTCGGTGACCTGATAGGTGATGGAATAAAAGTTGCCGTTTTTGAGCGTGCGATAATATAGGAAGCTTTGATTGCCCGAAACCGCCTCGGCATACACGAACAGCCCCTGCCCCATATATTCCCCCGCGCGCAGCACGTCGAAATAGTGCGGCGCGGTGTACATATCGCTCACGACCTGATCGAATTCCGCCCGTGTCATTTCCACGAAATCCATTTCATATCCGCCGAGGCCTACCTCAAACATTGCGCCGGAGCTGAACGCGGTATCGAGAAAGATTTTCGCACTTCCGTCCTCGTTCACAGCCCACAGGGACGGATCGCCCGGGTCGGCCGCGCCGGAAAAGCCGTCCGGCAGATCGGCGGTCAGCGTTGAAGCGGGAGGAGTCTCCTGCGCCGCGCCTGCGGCGAGGGGGCAGGAGAACAAAATGAAAAGCGCCAGCGCGCATACAATCAAACGTTTCATAAGCATCCCTCCCTATAGCCGATCGATCAGCATGCGAAGCCGCTGCTCATACGCTTCGTGACTGAGCTTGCAGCTGCGGTATGCCTTCGCCGTTCTGTTGATTTCAGACAGGATCTCCTCCGCTTCGTCGCCCACAAAGTTCTTGGCCTGACAGGCCGCCAGCGCGGCACGGTTGAAACGATTATAAAAGCGAAAGCGCATCGCCGGACGCTTGGCGGTGAGCAGATAGGCGATGTTGACAGACTCGAGGGCTACGATCATACAGAAAGTAAGCGGATTCCAGACGAGCACGTAAGAGGCGGCGGAAAGCAGGGCGTAAATAATATAGAATAGAAAAAAACTTTTCCGTTTGCGAAACAATGTCACCGTCGCGGCGAAAACGAGCGCGAGCGCGGCGACATACATCACCATACTGACCACAAGCAAGAGCACCACATCCGCGCCCGCCCGCTCCAACAGGAAGGGCTGCGCCATAATGGGGATCAGTCGGAACAAAAGTCCGGCAAGCGCGATCACGCCCGATACGGAGCCAAAAACCAGCCGCACCGTGATGAATCCGAGCCATCCGCCGATGTCGCCTTGCGGCTGGGTTGGGGTGCTCTTTGTTTTCTGCGTATCATAATACATTTTTTCACCTCATCCAAAAAGCGCTTCGCCGCTGACGGCGTTGACGCGTATTAAGGGCCGCACAGGCAATCCGTCGGAACTGTTCTGCCAAAAAACCCATGCGGGCACAAGAAGTCCATCTCCCGGATGCCCTGTGTCATCTTGGCTGACATATTCCAGCGTCACCCGGGAAATATCCAGCTTCGTTTCAGTTGTGCCGCCGTCCTGATATCTGTCAGTCAATTCTGCAAGAAAAGCCTTGCTGATCTGATCAAAAGGCAATAATTCACAATCTTCCGTCACGGTTTCGGCAATGGCAGCCTTGCTCGACCATTTGAACTGTATCACACCCTCGTCCGACAGCAGCATCTCCACAACATCACCGCGGCATGAAAATTGATTCGCTTCGGTGATGCCCGGGCTATAGCCTCCCCTGCCGCCTTCGCCGCCGGGCATACCGTCGATCTGCCGAAATGCGGAGACGCTATACAGCTCTACAGGCAAGCCGGAAACACTATCGTAAAAAGTGACCGCAGAAACCGAACCGACCGCCATATCCGGGATGGCGAGGGCAGAAACCACCTGCATCGCTTTTTGCTTCGCCTGCGAGACCGTCATGCTTTGATCCTTTGCCTGTCTTGTTTCGGGCAACGCATTTTCGAAGGGGTCAAGAGAGACCATATAGATGGAATCGGAAAAGCTGATGGCGCTGAGATCATCGGTATTTAGAAAATTTGTGATCCAAATGGAGGCGTGGCGTCCGTTTCCCAAATCCGCGAGCGCACTCAGATACTCACATTGAGTATCGCCGCCGCCGGGAGAGGGTGGAAGCAGCTTTGGCACCGGATCGACAGGGTCTGTGAAGGTCAAAGAGGGTGTACCTTCGATCTGATTGCGAAAAGAGGCGATCTGCTCATCGATCGCGTCAATCTCCGTCTGGTCGCTCAGCGTTCCGCGTGTGTACTCCAATTGCTTCATCACACCCGTCAGACTTTCTTTCGTAGAAGTTTTCGGATTGGCATATAGCGGCTTATTGCCCAGAAAATATTCTTTGACCCGCGTAAATTCCTCATGCGTGAACGGTTCGAGTGATAGCCGCTTTATGGGCAGCACACTCAATTCAGGAAGCTCGACTTCGGCGTCGATCGTGACAGGAATACCGATTGTGTCAGGATCGATCTGTGCCGTATAACGCTTCGGCGCATCGATTTGCTTCAAAGGGACGGGTGCGGGTGCGGCGGTCGGCTTCGCTGCGGGTGTCTGCGCTTCCGAAGCGGAGGACGGCGCATCTGTGGGTACGTCTGTTTCTTTTTTGACTGGGTGGCACGCGGTGGTAAAGCAGCACACCGTGAGAACACAGCTCAAAAGAAGGGCGGCAAGACGCAGTCCGCTCCTGCTCTTTTTCGGAAGGCACAACCCGCGCACACGTCTTTCCATCATTTTTTTACTGTCGCCGCCCACCATGCCAAGCATTGCCTGCGCCCGCTTGCGCGCAGCCGTGATGCGAAACAAGATATCCACCACCTGTATCATTTCAATTTCCTCCTGCCTCAAAGACGCGTCACATATGCGGAATAACCCCATGATACCGTATCATGGAGCACCTCGAGCACATCGCAAAGCATCTGTGGTTCTCTGCCCCATAATGCGGACACCACAGTCTATTCCGATCCTGTCAATGTTTTTCCGTTTTTTTTCATGAAATTTCACTATCTGAACTTTATGATTACAATTGTAGCTATAAACACAATTCCTGTCAACATTAAAATGTCACTTTTTAACGCCACAAAGGCATTGTTTGTCTTGTGCTGCCACAAACCAAATGATACAATAGAAATAAAGTTCACAAAGCCCCATGCGGCGCAAAAAGCGCGCGGGAAAAAACGGAGGAAGCGATGCAAAAAACAAACGATAATCCGGCGCTTACGCTGGACGCCGACAAAAAAACATATCTTTACGGAACGCATCTCACATGCGGCTGTGTGCCGCGCTTCACAGCAAAGCTCGACCGGACGGTCGATTCAGAAATTTTGCAACAGGCGGCAGACATTGCGCTTGCGCGCTTTCCGCAGGTGGCGGTGGGGCTTGCGCAGGATCAGAAACAGTATTTTCTGCTTCCCATCGATCTGCCCGCACCCGTGTTTGCGGATACGAAAACCATCCGCATGATGGGCACGGACGACACAAACGCCTATCTTTTCTGCGTCACCCACGAAGGGAATACGATCCACGCCGACTGGTTTCACGCCATTGCGGATGGGCGCGGTTTCCTTGATTTCTTTCAAACGATATTATATCACTATCTGAAGCTGCTGGACCTGCCCGTGGAAAACGATGGCAGCATCCGTGACGTACAAACCGAAGAGGCGGACGCATCGCGGCATCCATCGGTTCGCGTGCACGCCGCCTTGGCTGTGGGCAGTCCCACAAACACGGTCGTGCAAATCCGTTTGCCGCTCGATCAATTGCGCGGCGCGGAGGAAAACGATAAGGAAAACCCTGATGCGTTTATGGGTCTGATGTTTTCTGCGGCGATTCACGGACGATGCGACGCCAAAGAGCATACATCTGCACAGGAGGCACATCCCATCACCAACTTAGGAAAAATATCCCTGCCGCCGGCAATGGAAGCATACGTCGAAGAGCTTTATGTGTGCATGGGCGCGGCAATCGACCCGTTCACGCTTGCGGCAGTCTCCTACAAAGGGGAGCTCGTCATCAATGTGGCCCAGCGCGAAGCGGACACCGAGGTGTGCGAGCGGTTCGTGGAGATGATGAATGGGCGCCAAATCCCCGCACGGATCACAGAGATTTCCTCCTTCCATACGATGCACCACAGCGGATAGCACCGAAAATTCATAAAATGTTTATGCCCCGGATGCGTGTCATGATTGAATCCGGGGTATTTTTATACTATAATTAGTAACCGGGAGTACGAAATGTTCAATAATAATACGATCCAAACGACGTCTTATGGTATACTGAGCGACAAGGTGAAAAACGGGGTGGTGGTGGCCCATCTCTCCGACCTGCACGAAAAGGTGTTCGGCAGCGGGAACGACCATCTGTTCGATCAGGTAGCGGCGCTCACACCGGACGTCATCGCCGTGACGGGCGATATGGTGGCGCACGAAAACCAAAAGGTGATCGACGCGCGCTACACCGCGCACTTTGCGGACGGGCTTCGCGATATCGCGCCCGTATATTTTGTCACAGGCAACCACGAACGTAATTTTGACGGACAGATCGAACGCATTCTGGAGGAGCACGGCGTCAGCGTGCTGCACGGCGGGGACGTCGCGACGATGCGCGTCGGGCAAAGCGATGTGAACATCGCGGGCATGGACGACACCTCCTTTGAACACGCCGACGTGAAAACCGCGGTGAAGGCGCTTGCGGGGCGCGCGGGCTTCAATATTTTTCTTGCGCACAGGCCGGAGCATTACGAGCAATACCTCGGAAAAAACATCGACCTCGTGCTGTGCGGGCATACGCACGCGGGGCAGATCCGCTTTCCAAAGATCGGCACCTTCGCCATGAGCGGGCAGGGCTTTTTGCCCAAATATGTGCAGGGCGAATTTACGGACGGGGAGACCACCATGATCATAAGCCGGGGGTTGGGCGCGAGCGGTTATCCCACCATCCGCATCAACAACCCGCCGGAGCTGGTTGCGGTGTATGTAGAGCCCGCGCCAAAAGAAGTCATCCAATAAAAGTTTACATAGAGCAGGAGAACAGCAGCATGGAGAAAAAACCGTTTGTCACAAAAGAACAGCTTGAACGCATTGCGGAGCAATACCCAACCCCCTTTCATCTTTATGACGAAAAAGGGATACGGGAAAACGCGCGCCGCATGAACCAGGCGTTTTCATGGAACAAGGGCTTTCGCGAATATTTTGCGGTCAAGGCCACGCCCAACCCCGTCATCATGGAAATTTTACGCGAAGAAGGCTGCGGGGTGGATTGTTCGTCCTACACGGAGCTGTTGCTTTCCAAGGCGAGCGGGTTTTGGGGAGACGACATCATGTTTTCCTCCAACGAAACGCCCGCAGAGGATTTTCGCCTCGCGCGTGAAATGGGTGCAATCATCAACCTGGACGACCTCACGCACGTGGAATTTCTAAAAGAGGTGGCGGGCATCCCGGAAACCATCTGCTGCCGCTACAACCCGGGCGGAACCTTTAAGACCGCGAACGGCATCATGGACAGCCCCGGTGAAGCGAAATACGGCATGACCTACGAGCAAATGGTCACGGCCTACAAAGAGCTTAAAAAGCTTGGCGCAAAGCGCTTCGGCATTCATTCGTTCCTTGCGAGCAACACGCAGACGGAGGACTATTATCCGAAACTTGCGCGCATTTTGTTCGAGCTGGCCATTCGCCTGCGGAACGATACGGGCGCAGACATCCGCTTCATCAACCTTTCGGGCGGGGTGGGCATCCCCTACACGCCGGACGGAACGCCGGTGGATATTTTAAAGGTCGGCGCGGGGGTCAAACAGGCGTTCGACGAGGTACTTGTGCCTGCGGGCATGGGCGATGTGGCGATCTTCACGGAGCTTGGGCGGTTCATGCTCGGGCCGTATGGCTGCCTCGTTACGCGGGCCATCCACGAAAAGCATACCTATAAGGAATATATCGGCGTGGATGCGTGCGCGGCGAACCTCATGCGCCCTGCGATGTATGGTTCCTACCATCACGTTACGGTGATGGGCAAGGAAAACGAACCGAACGATCACAAATACGATGTGGTGGGCGGCCTGTGTGAAAACAACGACAAGTTTGCAATCGACCGCATGCTGCCCAAAATCGACAAGGGGGACCTGCTGGTGATCCATGATACGGGTGCGCACGGGTTTGCGATGGGCTATAACTACAACGGCAAACTGCGCAGTGCGGAGGTGCTGTTAAAAGAGGACGGGACGACGCAGCTCATCCGCCGCGCGGAAAGACCGGACGATTACTTTGCGACGTTTGATTTTCTGCACCTATTCGACTGATCGCAATGCAGGGCATGTAAAGAAGTGAGCACAAAAGCTTTTCATTAGAAATATGTAGGCGGGAAAAGAGCTTTAAACCGCCGGGGGGGATTGTCAAAATGGAACAGAATCGCGGAAGAAAAATTGGAGAGGAGCCCTCTCCTCAGGAAACGCCGGAGGAAGTAAACGGCCCAAGGCGCGTGGGCGCGGACGAAGAAGCGCAAAAGCCGGCAAACGGCGATAAGCGCAGGAAGATCATTTCATGGATCGTGATCGCTGCAGCGGCGGTGGTGCTCGTGTTTGCCCTCGTTAACATTTTTGATATCAAGGGCGAGGATTTTGCAAGCACCAATATCTACAGCAGCTTTAAGCAGGCTGCCGCAGGAAAGGATGCGTCGGCGACGCCGCCGGCAGACCCGCGCGACAGGAAAGTTGATTTCGACGCGCTGCGCGCGCTGAACGACGAGGTGTGCGCGTGGATCTATGTGCCGAACACAAATATCGACTATCCCGTGGTTGCGGGAGAGGACAACGACTATTATATTTCGCACAGCGCGAACAGGGAAAAGAACCGCGCCGGAGCGATCTTTCTCGATTACGAGGGCGATCCGTCCTTTGCGGACAGCCACACGTTGATCTACGGACACCGCATGAACGATGGTTCCATGTTTGCGGATCTGCACAAGTTTGAGGATCAGGCGTTTCTCGGCCAAAACCCGGAGGTATTCATCTATCTGCCGGACGGCACGGTGAATGTGTATCGCATTTTCCGCGCAGGTGTTGTGGACGAATACGACACGGCCTACACCATAGCGTTTCAGGACGATCAGGCGTATGAAGCCTATCTCGATCAGATGTTAAAGGGCGACGGTGTCGTTGCAGGGACGGCGCTCAACGCGCAGGACAGGATCATCACCCTTTCCACCTGCGTCAGGGGACAGGAGACCGACCGCTATATCGTGCAGGCGGCGTTGGAATAGAAAAGGAAAGAGCAGTGACGACACTGCTCTTTTTTGAAGGGAGAATCGCCATGATCTATACGGTGACGTTCAATCCGGCGCTTGATTACATTCTGCGCGCCGATGCGTTCTGCACAGGTGCGGTGAACCGCGCCTCCGCGGCAAAAGTGCTGTGCGGCGGCAAGGGGATCAATGTTTCGTGGGTGCTTAGGAATCTTGGCGTGGAAAGCGTGGCGCTTGGTTTTCTCGCGGGGTTTACGGGCATGGAGATCGAGCGCTTGCTTTGGGAGCACGGCTGTCATACGGATTTCATATGGCTCGAGCACGGGATGTCCCGCATCAATGTCAAGCTGATCGCGGACGAGGAAAGCGAGATCAACGCGCCCGGGCCAAGGATCGAACGGCTGGAGCCGCTCTATGATATGCTTGGCGCGCTTGGGGGTGAAGATACGCTTGTGCTGGCGGGCAGCCTGCCCGCGGGCGTTGCGCAGGACGCGTACGAAACGATTCTTGCGCGTACGGGTGCGGGCAGATGTGTGGTCGATACCACGGGCGAAGCGCTTCGGCGTACGCTGCGCTATCGGCCGTTTCTCATCAAGCCGAATCATCACGAGCTCGGCGAGCTGTTTGGAAAGAAGCTTTCGGGACGGGAGGAAATTGCGGAGCATGCCATGGCGCTTCGGCGGGAGGGCGCGCAAAACGTGCTTGTTTCCATGGGTGCAGACGGCGCGCTTCTTGCCGCGAGCGACAATCAAATATATGAATGCGCCGCGCCCAAGGGCAGCGTCAAGGGAACGACCGGCGCGGGAGATTCCATGGTGGCGGGCTTCCTCGCCGGATACGCGGACGGCGGACCAAAGCTTGGTTTGCGTCTGGGCGTCGCGGCGGGCAGCGCAAGCGCCTTTTCAGAGAATCTTGCGCAAAAAGAGGAAATATACAGGCTGCTTGAAATGGTATGTGATTGTATCCAGCGAGAGCCTAGTTGCAAGCGCCGACCTCCCGAGGACGCGGCGTGGGTTTCGCAAAAGCAAGGCCAAAGCATCAGAGCCGCCGCTCCGTGTTCCGGGCGCGTCAGTGAGAAATAAATCTCTAAGCGCCCTGCACAAGGCCCCGTCCGTCGGCATCTTGCAACAGGCTACGCACCCCGGTATATTAGGGTCGGCAGTGTGTCGTTTGTCCCACGCGCAGTTTAATTGCGAAGCAATTACCTGTTTGAGCATGGGATAAATGACCGCTGGCGGCCCCGCCGCGCGTTGGTTGGGTTAGCGGGATGCAAATTCCCGACTGGCGTGCTGATGCATAGCACCCCGCTGATCCGCCCGTTCAAAATTACATAAAAATCGGGCATTATGCTCGGATTAAAATAAGAAAAGAGGTATGGTTATGATATTGGTCAACACCAGCTTTATCACAGGAAGAGATTTGGAAGTGATCACTCTGGTACGCGGCGCGGTCGTACAGGCAAAGAACATTGGCAAGGACATCCTTGCGGGGTTCCGTAATATTGCGGGCGGTGAAATCATCGAATACACGGAAATGATGAATGAATCGCGCGAAATAGCCACTGCAAGAATGATCGAGGACGCGCAAAGGTATGAGGCGGATGCCATCATCAACGTAAAGTATACGACTTCGGAAATATCCCAAGGAACGGCGGAAGTGCTGGCATATGGCACTGCGGTGAAATTCAGATAAGCGAAGAAACCCTTTCGTTTGCACTGATCGGAATATAAAAACGGGCGTTTCCAACCCCCAATCATTTGTGGAAACGCCCGCTTTTTTAGGTATATTTCATTCCGCTATAGACACTAGGAGGATGTCTTTGCAGATGAAGCGCATTGTTTACAGATCCCGTAAAACAGGATCGAATGGCTGTTGATCTCACAGCCCGTTCGTTCGCCGACAGCTGCGTCAAACTTGGGCACATATTCGGCGGGAATATCCACCATCGTGCCGCAACGCTCACACAGCATATGATAATGCCGTTCCAGCGTACCGTCGAAATGATCCGCGCCGTTGGGCACAACCACCTTTTGCAGCGATCCGTTGTTCGCAAGCTGATTCAGGTTGCGATAGACGGTTGCAAGGCTCAATTCGGGGTACTCCGGCTTTAAAAGCGCAAACACCGCGTCCGCCGTCGGATGAATCCGATTTTCAAGCACTGTTTTTAAGATCAATTCCCGTTGCTTCGAGTAAGCCATGTTTTCTCCAAATCAATAATGATAACTGTTATCAATTACTATTATAAACGCCTTTGCAAAAATGTCAATACTATTTTACAAATTTGTGAATAAATTTTTTAGAACCTGTTATAATCATACTATAAGAACTGTAAAAGAACGGGAGGAATAAGAATGCATAAGATCATCAAAATTGAGGGGATGTCATGCGGGCACTGCGCGGAGCGGATTCAAAAGCTGCTAAACGCGATGGACGGCGTGTCTGCAAAGGTGTATTTGGAGGAAGCAGCGGCGGACGTGGAGATCGCTGGGGATGTAAGCGACAACGCGCTCAAAGACGTGGTGGAAAATGCCGGATTTCAGGTGGTCTCTATCTCATAAAGCGCGCGGCAAAGAAAATCGGCGCATAAGCGCCATCACAACGTAGGCGCAGCCAATGCCCAGAAGCGCGCCTGCCAGTACGTCTGACGGAAAGTGCACAAAAAGATAGACGCGGGAAAACGCAATCAAAAGTGCGTATATTGAGGCCGGTATGCGCATTTTTCTATTCATGGAAAAAATGACAGTCAGCGCGGCAAACGAAGCGCCCGCATGCCCGGATGGAAAGGAGTAGCTGTGCGGTGCGGCAATCAGAAGGTCTGAAACACCATAGAACACAAACGGGCGCTCGCGCATCACAAGGTCCTTCAGAATCACATCCCCCGCGACATAGGTAAGCGCCAGCGCCAGAAGCAGGGCAAGAGCGCACTGCCGCGTTCTCTTGTCAAGCAAAAACGCGCCCGCCGCGCATAGCCACAGTGCGGCGGCCATGGCCGTTGAAGAAAAAAAGGCGGGCATCAGCACGTTTAAAAAGCCGCAGGAAAAAAAGGCGGCTGTCGAAAACAGCATAATTTGGTCGAGCGTGAATAGCATGGCTCCTCCGTGCGCGTCAATATTTTGTCATTATAGCGCAAACCGGCCCGTAAAGCGATAAACTATTTATAAAATTGAAGAATCTGCAAGATTTTTAAATTCAAAAGTTGACTTTTAATTCCGTCTATTATACAATAATATAGCTTGAAAATTTAAGACCTGTGCCAGTAGCTCAGCTGGATAGAGTGTTTGACTACGAATCAAAAGGTCGGGGGTTCGAATCCCTTCTGGCACACCAAA
>CAYTKQ010000016.1:0-68013 GCA_964438705.1 uncultured Christensenella sp.
CTGTTTCGCACGTCCGTCGGCATCTTGCAACAGGCTACGCACCCCGGCACATCAGAGTCGGTGACGCTTATGCGCCATCTGTTCGCCGCGCGTCGGTTGGGTGTTTGTGTCCCGCGCGCTTTAACACCGCGCAGCGGGGTTGGGTTAGCGGGATGCAAATTCCCGACTGGCGCGTTCATGTACAGCATCACGCCGATCGACCCGTTCAAAATCACATATATTTTAGTACTGTCCGTACTTTTTACACATTTCGATGAAAAATTCCACGCGCTCGGGCGAAACGTCCGGCTGCATGATGTGCGCGGGAGCGATCATGTAACCGCCGCCCTTGCCAAGCACCTCGCATTTCTCGCGGATGTCCGCCTCCACCTCCGCGTCCGTGCCCTGCGGAAGCAGGTATTGTTGATCGATCGCGCCCCAAAAGGCAAACATATCGCCGTATTCGTCCTTGATCTCCTGCGGGGAATGCCCGGGCACGCCCGGCTGCACGGGGTTGAACACCGTAAAGCCGATCTCTCTGATGTCGGGCAGCAGCGGCTTGACCGCACCGTCCGAATGAATGATAGGCACGATATCCGGATTCTCGGCCTTGATCGCGCGGATCAGGCTTGCGTAATGCTCCTTGAGCATGGAACGGAACATATCCGGCGAAAACAGCAGGCTCTGCTGCGAACCAAAGTCGTCGCCCACCCAAATTGCGTCCACGCCGCGCTTCACAAGCTCGATGCCGATCTGCGTCTGGAACTGCCCGCACTTCTCGAACAAATATTCCACATATTCCTCCTGCATCGCCATATCCAGCAGCAGCTTTTCCATCCCCACAAGCTGCTGGGCAAGAGAAAGGATCGTTACCTCGATATCGCCGATGATGAAGTATTCATCCTTATACTTTTTGATATAATATTCCGCGTCCGCATAGCGGCTTTGCTCGTGCGGGTCCGGCCATTCATACGCGTCGATGTCCGCCTTGGTACGCGCGTGCGCAAGCGGATAATCGAGGATTTCCACATAAATATCGCCCTGCTTCATGCGCATGTGATATTCGTTGTACCAGCTTCCGTCGTCAAGCTTTTCCGCCTTGAAGTCTGCGCGTTCCGAAGCGCCCACCACCACGGCGTCGCTGCCGAGCGCAAGGCGCACCTCGTTGCCGCTGATGCGGTAGGTCACATCCTCAAACAGATTGTTTGTGAATTTGGACTCCACACCAAGCTTCTCCGCAAAATGATCCTGCAATTGTCTGCATAGGTCAAACTGCACCGGAATCCGGTCCGGCATCCCATCCTTGATTTTGAGTGCGCGCAGCACCCGTTCCCTGCTGTTCATGCTTCATCCCTCCCGATACACTTTTCTTGCTTTTGTTCTTGTTAGGGAGCCATTTTCTTTTTTGCGCTCCCATTGTTCTTTTTGATTCGGTTCTTTGCGTTTGTTGTAACGATATCATTTTTCAAAGGCTGCACAAACCCTTTTCATGAAGCTATATTCCAACTGTAATTTCTTATGTGTAAAATAAAATGGTATTGTTTAAAGCGCTTGTGTTTTGTATAATACTATCATAGCCGGTTTGAATTGTAATCACCTTTTCCTGCCATATTATATACTTTTCTTGCTCTTTTGGAGGAATACCATGATTGTACGCGAGCCCAACAGGGAATACAACCTCGATATCACCGACGAGTCGTGCGGCGTGATCGCCAATGCGTCCGCACTTGCGCGCAGCCTGCCCTTTTTTGTCTACTGCGCCGGGCAGATCGGCGCGAAAAAGGAATGCTATACCAAAACATGGTATTTGGAGGGCGTTCTTCTGCTCGTGACCACGAAGGGGCAGGGACGATTTTCCTATCGTGGAAAAACCTGCACTTTGGGTGCGGGCGATGCGGTGTTCATCGATTGTGCGCAGTACCACGAATACAACACGATCGGCGATTTCTGGGAAAACTACTATATCCGCTTTGACGGAAGCGCGGCGCGTACCTATCACGATTACATCAACCGCAGCGGCTGGCATGTCATGGCCTGCCGCGATATCGACGCCATGCAAAAGCTGGTGGGCGAGATCATCAATTTGTGCATCACGCCCGGAGATCAGGCCGCACTCGAAATCTCCCTTGCGCTTACGCGCATTATGACGGAGCTGTGCTCCTACGGCGGGGAAGCGGCAGACATCTCTCCTGCCGTCGCGCAGGCAAAGGAATTCATCGACAAGCACTATGCGCAAAAGATTTCCTTGGAGGACATCTCCCACATTTCCCTTTTAAGCCCCTATCATCTGTCGCGCACCTTCAAGGCACAGACAGGGCTTTCCCCGCACGCCTATTTGAGCGCCGTGCGCGTGGAAAATGCCAAGCGCCTGCTGCTTACCACGCAGCTTTCCGTGCAAAATGTGAGCGAACAGACGGGCTTTTCCAACGTCAATATCCTGATCCGCTCATTCAAAAACGCCGTAGGGATGACCCCCACGGCGTTTCGCTCCAAGCATTTCTATTAGTCTTTTTTCAGTTCTCCGTCAAGCTGCTCGTTTAAGTCGAAAATCTTTTCGCACATCACCGGCTCCGCCGCAAACCACGGGCATACGGTCACATCCCATTTTTTGCACACATCCGTCGCGCGCAGCCGCGCGTCGCATTCCTCGTGCGTGGTGTCATCCGGGCATTCGAGATAAATGATGCTCTGATCCTTGTGATAAAAGAGCGCCTCGTTCGTGTATCCCGCCGCGCGGATCGCCTCCAGCATCTCCCTCCACGGGTTCAGGTGGATGTTGATGTATTCCTCCCTGCATTCCGGCTTCACTTCGATCACACACAAATACTTTCTCATTGCAATTTCTCCTTTTCTTTTTCATCTTACATAAGACGCGCAAGGCGCACACAGCCGACCGGCGCAAAACGCCAAACCGACCGATTGTGGCATGCTTACGCGATATAGTTGACCAGCTCTCCGATCCCCTCGATCACGACCTTGATCTCGTCCCCGCTCTTCATGGGGCCGATGCCCCCCGGCGTGCCGGTGGTGATGATGTCCCCCGGATAAAGCGTCATAAATGCGCTGACGTATTCCACGAGCGTATCCGTGTCAAAAATAAAATCCGCAGTGGTATCGTCCTGCACCACCCTGCCGTTTAAAATTGCCTGCAAGCGCAGATCGTTCGGCTCCACGTCCGTCTCGATCCACGGGCCGAAGGGCGAGAAGGTGTCAAACCCCTTGCACCGCGCCCATTGCTTTGTCATGTCCTGCAAATCCCGCGCCGTCACGTCGTTTAGGCACGTGTATCCAAGGATATAGCCCCGCGCGTCCTCTTTTTTTACCTTGGAACATTTTTTGCCGATCACGATGGCAAGCTCCGCCTCATAATCGAGCTTCCTGCACACGTCCGGTTTCACGATCTTTCCAAACGGCTCCAGCACCGAGCTTGTAAACTTCGAAAAAATGAGCGGCTCACTCACCAGCGGCATGCCGATTTCCTCCGCGTGCTTTTTGTAGTTGAGCCCCACCGCCACAATGCTTTTCGGTTCTGTGGGCGCAAGCAGCTTCACGCCGTCAAGCGCAATACGCTCCCCCGTGCAGCGGATACCGTCGTACGGCGCGCCGTCAATCACGGCGATCTCCGCCCCCTGCACCACACCAAATGCCGTTTTTTCATCCGTATCAAATCTGCAAATCTTCATATACGCTTTGTTCTCCTCGTCGTTCCTTCATTTATAATTCATAATACATTGCCATTCGATAAACTGCAATAGAACCGGAGCAAGGATTCCGTCAAAAATTTCAGGTCCTCCACGCTCGTTTTTTTCGCCTCGGAATACGGCACCGCCGCCTTGTTCGTGGAAAAGATCGCGGTGATGCCCTCGTCGTAAAGCTCCTCATACCCTGCGCCCACGTCGCCCACCAGTGCCACAGCAGGCACATTCGCGCGCCGCGCGCGGTTCGCCACACCTACGGGCACCTTGCCCTGTTTGCTCTGCCCGTCGATCTTCCCTTCGCCGGTCAGCACAAGGTCCGCGCCCGCCACCTTATCGTCAAAGCCCGCCGTGTCGAGAATCAGCTCGATGCCCGGCTTCATCTCCGCGCCAAGCAGCGCGACCAGCGAAAGGCCAAGGCCGCCCGCCGCCCCCATGCCGCTCATGTCCTTGTGCTCCACGCCCGTGTGCGCGGTCAGTACGCTATTGTAATGCAAGATGTTGCTGTCGAGCATTTCCACCATCTCCGGCGTCGCGCCCTTTTGCGGGCCGAAGATATGCGCCGCGCCGTTTTCCCCCGCAAGCGGGTTTTTTACGTCACACGCAATTGTAATTTTCAAATTCCGAACGATCTCGCTCACGCCTGTGTCGTCGATGCGCGCGATGCGCCCGAGTCCTTTTCCGTCGGGTGATACCTCCGCACCGTCCGCGTCTAAAAACCGTACGCCGAGCGCCGCAAGCGCGCCGATGCCCCCGTCGTTCGTGGCGCTCCCGCCGATGCCGAGGATCACGTGCGCAATGCCGCGTTCCGCCGCATCCGCAATCAGCTCGCCCGTACCGAACGTCGTCGCGTCCATCGGATTGTTCCGGCCCTCCACAAGCGGCAGCCCGCTTGCGGCAGCCATCTCGATCACCGCCGTTTTTCCGTCGGGCAGCAAGCCGTACACCGCTTCTGTCGGTTCGCCCATCGGCCCGGTCACGCGTACGCTTCTGCGCGTACCTCCCACGCCCGCAAGATACGCGTCCACCGTTCCTTCCCCGCCATCCGCAATGGGGATTTTTACGACCTCCGCCTCGGGCAGATACCGATTGATGACCGCTCCGATGTAATCGCAAATCTCAATAGAGCTCATCGTTCCTTTAAATGAATCAGGCGCTATCACAATTTTTTTCATATTCCCTCACCCAAAATACATTCCGCCGTTCACATCCAGCACCGCTCCCGTCACAAAAGAGGCCTCGTCTGAACACAAAAACACGGCCACCTGCGCAATCTCCTCCGTCTTGCCAAACCGTCCGAGCGGTATCTTCGAAACCAAATTGTCGATCTTCTCCTGCGAAAGGGAATCGAGGATACCCGTGTCCGTCGAACCGGGCGCGATCGCGTTCACGTTGATCCCGTCCTTTGCGAGCCGCGCGGCAAACCCGCGCGTCAAGCCGATGATGCCCGCCTTTGTCGCGGAATACCCAAGCCCGTTCGCAATGCCGCCGTTGCGCCCCGCAAGCGAGGATAAATTCAGTATCTTGCCATATCCCTTTTCCTTCATAAAGGGCAGCACCGCCTGCGTCGCAAAAAATACGCTTTTTAAGTTGATGTCCACGATGTTGTCCCACTCGTCCTCCGTAATATCTTCGATGGGCGTGGTGTGCAATATGCCCGCGTTGTTGATGAGGATATCCACCCCGCCAAACGTCTGGGCCGTGGTTTTTACCATGGCGCGCACATCCTCCACCGATTTCACGTCCACAGCAATGGCCTTGCCGCTCAACCCACGTTGCTTAAGCGCCGCCTCGACCTCGCGCGCCCCTTCGATGTTCATATCCGCGATCACAACGTTTGCGCCGCGTTCCGCCAAAAGCGCGCAGCAGCCCCTGCCAATTCCCTTTGCGCCGCCCGTAACGATCGCTGTGCGTCCGGAAAAATCCATAATTGATCCCCTTCTGGTTCGTTTTTATGAAAATATGCTTGAAATGTTCTGACTTCACACCTAGTTTAACGTTAAACCATTCGCTTGTCAATCCATTTGCACAAAAATATCCCCGTCGGTTTTTATGTGCGAAAGGCCGTCCCTCGCCATCGATTCAAAAAAACGGATTTACACCTCTTCACAGCTTGAAAAGCTCGTTTTTTTGAAATGCGTATCTTCATATTGCGCGCGGATGTAATTGCATACCGCAGGCCCCACCGTGCATTGTTTCGCGTAGCGCTTGGCGGGTACGTCCGTACCCTTGCACGGCTGCCAGCCAAGCTGTCCCGTGCGCGCGAACGCTGCAAAATCCCCCTGCATCTGACGTGACACCGTCCGCGCCTCCTTTTTTGAGGGCGTAAACAAAAACATCAGCTTCCCTAAGCCTGCCTCAAAATTCCCAAACAGAAACGGAATGTCGCACGAGTGAAAGGTGTGCAGTCCGCTCACCTTCATCGCCGCCGTTTCATAATCAAAACGGTACATCCACACGTCCGCGTGAACGCTGTATTCCTGCGCGTACCACAAATGACCCATGCGGAACAGCATATCCGAATACATGATGCCCGCGCCGCGCTTTTTGCCGTAGCGTTCACGGTAGGCGCGCGGGATGCGCTCTTTGCACGCCTCGCTCTCCTGACTCACACCGTCGCCCATCACATTATCAAGCCGCCATGCCCGCGCAAGCGGCTTGATCGCCAAAAAGGACATTTCCTCGCGCGTGGTGCCCATTAGGATCAGTATGCCCGCCGCCATACCTGCGCGCGCCGCCGCAATGGGATATTCGGGCACAAGCGCCGTACCCGCAGAGATACGAAAGGTTCCCACGCCAAATCCGCTTCGCTCCACAAACTCACGCTGCATCGCCGGAAGCGCGTGCGCTGGGATGGCGCGCAGCGCGTCCGCATCCTTGATCCCCATCAGGTCGAGGAACGCGCGCGCCGTATGCTGCCCTTCACATCTGCTTTGCAACAGCGTAGGGCCGCCGCTCATCACGATGCACTTGGAAACAAGTCCCCTTGCCGCGTGCAGCGTAGGCAGCACAGAGGTCGCCGTTCCGCCCGCCGACTGCCCGAACACCGTCACGTTCTCCCCGTCGCCTCCAAACGCGCCGATGTTATCCTTCACCCACGTAAGCGCAGCCAAAATGTCATGCAATCCGCAATTCGCGTGGAAGCTGTCATCCAGAAATGAAAAATCCAGAAAGCCGACGATCCCGACGCGGTAATTGGCCGTAACGACCACCACATCTTCGTGTCCCGCAAGATTCGCGCCGTTATATGCCTCCTCGCTGCCGCTCCCGCCCGCAAAGGATCCCCCGTGAATAAAAAACATCACCGGGCGCTTTTGCCCGTCCGCCCCCGGCGACCAAACATTCAGATACAGGCAATCCTCCGACAGTTCGCCGATTTTCTCGTTTTCCTGCGGACAGCATGGACCGTATTCCTCGGCGCTTCTCACACCCTGCCACGGCTCCACACTTTGCGGCGGCGCGAAACGCGCGGGCATTTTCGCGTAAGGAATCCCCTTCCATACGATTGCCCCGCCATCCGGCTTGCCTCTTAGCGCTCCAAAGCGCGTTTTGACGATCATTTTGCACATCTCCCGAACATGTTCTTTTTAATATCATACACCCAAAATGCCGAAACGGGTATGCCTTTTTTCTCTTGCCTACCGCATCGAAAAAGGGTATATTGTAAAAAAAAGGAGGTTTTCCCATGACAAAAGTAAAGATCGATCCCGGTATTTGCGGCCTTGTGACGAGTGTGGAGGCGCATTCCGATGACCAAATGAGCGTGGAGGTCACCGTAAAATCCGGCTGCGACAGCGTGCGCGCCATGATGGAAACGCTTGGAAATACGTTTGACGCATACGACATATGTCTCAAAAAGCCCGGCGAGGGCGCGTTTTTCGAATACGCGGCAGCCAATTTTCCCGTGCATGCGGCCTGCCCCGTGCTTGCGGGCATCATCAAATGCATGGAGGCGGAATGCCGTCTGGCGCTAAAAAAGGACGTTTCCATTGTGTTTGAGGACTAATTCATACTTATTTGCTGCAAAAACAGGCTTCGCGCCTGTTTTTTGTTGAAGTTTTGTTATGACTATAGTAGAATTTCAATTGTATTGTTCATTTTGGCAAGCAAGCATTTTTAGGGGGTATTATTGATGATGAGTACGGAGCAAAAAAGCAATCCGGGACCGCTTGGGCTTCTCGGGTTCGGTATGACGACCATTCTTTTAAACCTGCACAACGCGGGCATCACCGAGCTTTCCGTGGTGATCGCCGCAATGGGCTTCGCGCTGGGTGGCGCGGCGCAGATCATTGCGGGTGTTCTGGAGTTCAAAAACGGCAACACATTCGGCGGCACCGCATTCACCGCCTACGGCTTTTTTTGGTGGTCGCTGGTGTTTATCTGGGCCAACCCGGGCGGCTTTGTCGCTGCGGCGGATGAAGTGTCCATGGGCTTTTATCTGCTGCTGTGGTGCGTATTCACGCTGTTCATGTTCATCGGCACGCTGAAGCACAACCGGGCCACGCAAGTCGTTTTTCTGTCGCTGACCCTGTTGTTCGCGCTTCTCTCCATCGGCGATTTTACGGGCATACACATCGTAAAGATCATCGCGGGTTATGTCGGCATCTTCTGCGGCGCAAGCGCGGTCTACGCTTCCGTCGCCCAAATTGTGAATCTGGAGCACGGCAAAAAGCTGCTTCCGCTTTAAAAAATTTTCCAAAAACGCTTCTCACGCGGGAAGCGTTTTTTCTTTACAATTTGTTCAATCTCTGTTCATTCAGACTTCATGAAACTTACGTATCATAAAAGCATAGAAATTCTGCTCCGGTCACACACCTGTCGGCCGCGGGCAGTCAAAAAACACCGCTTAGGCGTTTACATACATCCCTACCTCCGGCTTCCGTAATGGAAGCCTTTTCTTTTTTGCGCATACATAAATCGTTAAAATGGATTTTTCATGTTGCAAATATATTTTATGCATGGTAATCTTTTTTTATATATGGTAAGCAATGCGTATTATGTCCGCAACGCATACCGTCCTCCCTCAGTATACTTCGTTTCATCCAACCAAATGATACATGGAGTGATAAAACCGTGAAAACAACAAAAAAAATCCGATCCGTAGCATCCAAAATCTCAGCGATGGCCCTTGCAATCATTATCATCGGCATGTCCGCCATCGGTCTTTTTGGCTTCTTTATGCACTATAACGAAATCGTGCACGCAAAAGCCGAACAGGTTTTATCCATTGCCCAAAGCGTTGAACCATTCATAGACAAAGAGATGCTGGCCACGGCCTCGGACGCTCTGGCGACAGATGCAGCCTATCAGACGTTTCTTGAGAAGATCAATGAGATAAAGCAAAGCACCGATGCCGCGTATCTTTACATTTTGGATCAGACCGAAAATGGAGAATGGCGTTATTTCGCCGAGGCCATCAAGTCGGGAGAATCCGAAGACGTTATAGGTACATTGGGGCAGATCGAAGGCCCGGGCGTCTTTCCGGATGAGGCGACGGACGCTTATCTCAATAACAGGTTTGTCACCACGGGCATGTACTATTCCGATGGATTCGGAACGCTTGTCGCCGGATTTGCGCCCGTTACAGACGCTTCCGGAAAGGTGATCGGTCTGGTCGGCGTGGATATATCCGCCGAAGACGTCAATCAGATTTCGACGCTGTTTGGTATTCTGATGGCGGCGATCGTGGCCGGATTCAGCGTATTTGCCGGAATCTATTTTAGGCGTTATATCAACAAAAATGTCGGGGCGCCGGTCAACGAGCTCGCGTCGGCCTCCACTAAAATGGCCGTGGGCGACATGGGTATGAGACTTTCCTATGATTCCGAGGATGAAATCGGCACGCTGTCCAAATCATTTCAGTCGATGGTGGAAAGCACCAAGCATCAGGTGGATGTTCTTGGGAACATCGCGGACGGCGACCTCACTGTGATACCTGCAAAAAGAAGTGATCAGGATGCCATGAGTTTGGCGATGCAAAAAATGGTGGTCAATTTGCGCAACATCGTTAATAAGATCAGCACGGGCACCCAGCGAGTTATGGATGGCTCCAGGCAGGTTGCAGACGGCGCAACGGCTCTTGCGCAAGGGGCAATCGAACAGGCTTCTGTCGTTACTGCGCTTTCTGATTCAATCAGTGACGTTGCGGATAAAACAAAAAAGAACACCGCCCGGGCCGAAACGGCGGCAGAGCTTACAAGAAACATCCGGGAAAATGCAGAGAAAAGTTCCGCGCAGATGAACGCATTGATGCGCGCGGTGACAGAGATCAATGAGGCGAGCGATTCGATCAGCAAGATTATGCGCGTCATCGATGAAATTTCTTTTCAGACCAACATATTGGCACTAAATGCCGCAGTGGAAGCGGCGCGGGCGGGTGAAAACGGGAAGGGCTTTGCCGTCGTTGCGGACGAGGTGCGCAATTTGGCAGCCAAGAGCGCCGTTGCCGCAAAGGAATCCAGCGTGCTCATCGCCAACTCCATCAGCAAAGCAGAGGAAGGCGCAAAAATCGCGCGCATTTCGTCTGAATCGCTGGCCGATATTGTCAGCGGAATCAACGAAAGCACAGAGCTGATCAACAAAATTGCGGAACTCTCGGTAACGCAAAACGCGCAGATCGAGCAAATCCACGCCGGAATCAGCGATGTGAATCAGGTGGTGCAGCAAAATTCGGCTACAGCACAGCAAAGCGCCGCCGCAAGCCAGGAGATGAGCGGGCAGGCGCATATGCTAAACGATCTGATTTCATTGTTCAAGGTCGATAAAGCGCAAGATCGATAAGTGGAGTGCAATCAATAAACGGCGTGTGGTTTGCACCACACGCCGTTTTATTTTCTTACATCGGTTTCAAGTTCTGATTCAGGCGCTCCACGATCCACGAGAACCGTTTTGCACGGCCCGCTTCTGTTTTTGCGTCGAGATAGGCCCGCGTATAAGTCTTTTGAACGGACGGCGGCATGGCCAAAAAATTGGCATGAGCGGTTTCATGCTCCTGCAACAATACGGCCAAATCCACGATTTGATCCTCCGTGACCGTCGGTGCCTTGGGCGCG
This sequence comes from uncultured Christensenella sp., assembly GCA_964438705.1. Taxonomy (GTDB): domain Bacteria; phylum Bacillota; class Clostridia; order Christensenellales; family Christensenellaceae; genus Christensenella. Next base: position 10,727 of record CAYTKQ010000016.1, read on the forward strand.
TTCCACTGACCGTTTGCTTTTGCTTCCGCTATTTTCTCCCTGCCATGCGCTGTCATTTTGCCTTGCTGCTCAAGCAGCCGGGCCAATGCCTTGTTTTTCTCCGACCACTTGCTGTTCGCGCGGCGGGGAGAAAAATATTTATGATATACTTGATCGTCTATGCTTTTCATTTGTCCGTCGATCCAGCCAAAGCACAGGGCCTCCTCCAGCGCTTCTCCTGCGGCGAGCGTCGTTGGTCCGCCCTTTTTGCCAAACAACAGCCATACGCCCTTGCTTTCCGCTCCAATCGCCTCCAGCCATGCACGAAATGCGGCGCGGTTTTCAAATGTCAAACGATCGACCATGTCATTCGGCCTTTCTTTCTGCGTTTGCTTTGGTTTTTTGTTGCGTGTGATTATGCAATGGGTCGCAACCTGTCATCCGACCATTTTTTTAATCGTCTTACCATCGATAATATCGATCCAAATGCTTGAGCGTAATCTCATAATCATCCGATAGCGTTCTTGAACCGGGCCGTTTTGTTATCGAAAAATTTCGCTCTTACATATCTCCGCCCGATATTAAAACACCGGCGCCCTGAAATGCCGAACCAACGGCGTTATAGATATCGGAATAAAGAGCGGAAGCCTGCCCCATGCCAATGAGGCCGCCCGAGAAACCACTGGTTCCCTGCGTGAGCGTAATCACCACTCCCTCCGAAGTTGTTTGGCATGTGACATTCAGCTTTACGTGACGTCCCTTTTTTCCGGCGAACGCGCCAAGCATGATCGAAGCGCCCGATGACCCTCTTTCCGCATTGGCAGACCAATCATCGATCTGAGTCAAAGTAAATCCCTGATTCTCCAACGCAGAATACACGGTATTGCGGGCAATCGCCGGATCGCCGCTCACCACAAACTTGTGTCCTTTCATGTCTCTTCCTCCCTTATGATAATTACGTACTACTATTATATTACTTTAGGAATAATACAGTTGCAATCATAATTTTTAATGAATTTTTCATTCATTATCATTGCATTGGCTCAATCGAAATTCCCGACATCCTGTCAATTCCCGCGACGGACGTACAGATCGGCACGAGGCAGGGCGTAACCCTCAAATACAGAACAAAATAAAACGGTGTCCGCAGGAAAGATTCTCACTTCCTTTACGAACACCGTTACTGGTAGCGGCGAGTGGGCTCGAACCACCGACCAATCGGGTATGAACCGAGTACTCTAGCCAACTGAGCTACGCCGCCATTTTAATCGCCTTGCAATATAATATCATAAGCACTTTTCAAAATCAACAACTTTTCATGCCGGAAACGCAAAAAATTCGCGCTGCGGCCGCCCCTTTGGTTGACAGGAACGCACAGAATTGATAAGATGATTCAGTGACAAAAGAATGCTTTCTCACGACGTTTTTTGAGAAATATAGAGGTTAAATAGATGATTGTAACGGACGACCAAAAACAAAGAATACAGGACGCAGAAAAAAAGCTTGAGGAGGCGACCGCCTCATTGAACCTTCCCGCGCTTCAAAAGGAGCTTGCGGACTTAACGGCGCAGATGGAGGCCCCCGACTTCTGGAACGACGTGGAAAATGCAAACAAGGTGACAAAGCACGAAAAGCCTTTGAAGGCAAAAATCACGTTATGCGAAAAGCTGTACGCCGCGCTCGAGGATTTGAAGGTGCTGGTGGATATGGTGGATGAGGCGCAGGATGACGAGCTTCTTTTGGAGCTCAACGAAGAGCTCGCGCAGTTTGAGAAGGACATCACCGATTTTCATCTCCAGACGCTTTTATCAGGTACCTACGACGCCAACGACGCCATCATATCGCTTCACGCGGGCGCGGGCGGCACAGAGGCGCAGGACTGGGCGCAGATGCTGATGCGCATGTATACGCGCTGGGCGGAACGGCACGGTTATACCGTAAAGATCCTCGACTATCTCGACGGAGACGACGCGGGCGTCAAAAGCGTGACCATGCAGATCTCCGGCGACAACGCATATGGTTATCTGCGCAACGAAAAGGGCGTTCACCGCTTGGTGCGCATTTCTCCCTTTGATTCCAACGCACGGCGGCACACCTCGTTTGCGTCGCTCGACGTAACGCCGGAGATCGACGACGCGGACAACGACATCGAGGTGAATCCCGACGACATCCGCGTGGACACCTACCGCTCCTCGGGTGCGGGCGGGCAGCACGTCAACAAAACGTCCTCCGCGATCCGCATCACGCACTTCCCTACCGGCATCGTTGTTCAGTGCCAGAACGAACGCTCGCAGCTGCAAAACCGCGAAACCGCGATGCGCATGCTGAAATCAAAGCTCGCCGAAAAACGTGAAGAGGAGCGTATGGCGCACCTCGCCGAAATCAAAGGCGACCAGAAAAAGATCGAGTGGGGCAGCCAGATTCGCTCCTATGTGTTCTGTCCATACACAATGGTGAAGGATCACCGGACGAGCGTTGAAACGGGCAACATCAACGCCGTGATGGACGGCGAGATCGACGAATTCATCAAGGCGTGCCTGATTCAGGGATTTTAAGCAAACAAAGAGAATAACGTATTCACAGCAGAAAATCAAGTGGTATTGCCAATCAATGTTGCGATGATGATACCCGCAGATGCAAAAGTAAGGCTGCTCAATGAAGTATTGGTGTCCTGCAAATAAAAGTCAAATAGGAAAATGAAGAGAAACAAAAAGCTTGTAGAACCTTGAAAAATGTTTAGCAGTAGCCCTGCTGCCCTCAAAAAAATGCAAATGGGCAGATAAGAAAGTACCGCAAACATACCTTCAACGAATTGATGGCGAGAGTTTAGGCCCCTGGAGTGCTATAAAAAAAGTAGAGAGTACAAAAACCTGAAACTAAAGAAATCGAGCTGCAACGCGAAAATGACGAGATCGTAGGTTTGGCGATGGATGGCAATATGCGTGCAGAGCTGTGTGTCAGGGCGTTTGAAGCCGCTTGCAGCCGTTCCCGGTCCCGGTCACGGTCGATGATGCTGCATTCAGACCGGGGCAGCCAGTTTATCAGTGCTGCTTTCCGGGCGGCTCTCGCCAAGCATGGGGCAATCCAGAGTATGAGCGGTACTGGCCGGTGCTACGACAACGCAAGAATGGAGAGCTTCTTTGCTACTTTGAAGAAAGAAAAACTCTACCGGATCAACACCCGCACCTTTCCCATGGAGCAGATGAAGACCATAATTTTCCGATACATTATGGTCTACTACAACAGGCAACGGATTCATACATCAAATCCCGGCGGATGGCCGCCTGCCGTCTACAGGCAGATGCAATGTCAATTGGCGGCTTAATGAGTTTTCAAGTTTCATGTGTTTGCATACTGCACTTTGCTTGACAACTCCATATCAATTTTCTTGGCCTGCCACTGCTTTTTGATTTGCTACTTGCGACACTACTTCTTGCTACCTATAAACAGGTCACAAAGCCAAACGCCATTCATTATCTTGTTATTGTAATCTTTTTAATGTTTCGCGGTGTGTCGGGCGTTTTATTTTTGGCCGCCGACTAGGGCCAGCGGCCCGTGTTGAAAATCAGACACGGAAAATCCACGCGCATTGGCGTAAGTCGTTTCCATCATTTTAAGCGCGGATTCTAAGGCGATTGGATAGCATAAGCCCCGGCCTAGGGAAAACAGCGGATATCATGGTGGCCATTTGCTTTGCGCCCAATAATTGTTTTATTTCTTATAATCGAAACTAGGTAAAAGATGTATATTTATCGAATAATTTATGAATAAATTTAAAAGAAGGCACAAAATTGCACCTTCCCCATTTCACCGGCATTGTCCACGATTTTGGTCCGATTTCGTCGTCCGTATCCGTCCTTATTTGCGCCCGATCGCTCTTTTGATTTTTGTGGCGACCGAGTGCGCGTCAAGTCCGTATTTTTCCATCAGCGCTGCGTATGGCCCGCATTCCGCGTGCGTATCTTCAAGCCCCGCGTATTCCAGTGGAACATGTGTGTCTTCCGCCGCCAACACCTCCGCCACCGCGCCCCCAAGCCCGCCGATCCGGCTGTGTTCCTCCGCCGTTATAAGCGCGCCCGTCTCCTGCGCGCATCTAATGATCAGTTCCCGATCAAGCGGCTTAATAAAAAACATGTCTGCCACGCGCACATGAAGCCCTTCTTTTTCCAGTAGCTCTGCGGCTTTTATGGCCTCTCCCACCATTGCGCCGCACGCGATGACCGTCGCATCTGTTCCTGCCCGCACGATTTTTCCGCGTCCCGGCTCGAACTCTGTTTTTTCATCATAGACTGTTTGCGTCGCGTCCCGCGACAGCCGGATATACATCGGCCCCTTGTGCGTAAGCGCATGGCGTACGACCCACTTGACCTGATGCACATCGCTCGCGACAATCACTTCAAAATCCGGCAATGTGCGCATGATTGCGACATCCTCGAGCGAATGATGCGTCGGCCCGTCGAATGCGTCCGAAAGTCCTCCATACGCGCCCACAAATTTCATGTCAAGGCCGGAATAGGAGCCATACGTCCTCGCCGCAAGCAACCCAATGGAGGTAAGGAACACGCCAAAGCTGTTGATGAGCGGCGTTTTCCCGGCTGCCGCAAATCCCGCCGCCATGGCCGCCATGTTCGCCTCCGCGATGCCCACGTTGAAAAAACGCTCTGGGTGCGCATCTCGGAACATGCCTGACTGGGTAGAGCCGGACACGTCCGCGTCCAGCACCACAAAATCAAGAAATTCATTTCCATATTCCACGAGCGCCTCACCATATGCTTCCCGCAATGTTTTATCCATCACTTCCGTCCTCCAGTTCCCTGCGCGCCGCCGCATATGCCGCATCGTCTACAAGTTTGCCGTGCCAGATGTTTTTCCCTTCCATGAAGGAGACTCCTTTGCCCTTCACCGTTTCCGCAATAATGACGGACGGGCCCTTTGCCTCCTTTGCCGCATCGATGCTGTCCGCAAGCGCCTCTACATCGTGTCCGTCGCAATGAAAGACCGAAAACCCGAAGGCGCGGAATTTTGCGTCCACATCAAAGAGAGGCATGATCTCGTCCGAGGTCCCGTCAAGTTGAACGTGATTGCGATCCACGATGGCGACAAGGTTGTCCGTTTGAAACTTTGCCGCACTCATGCACGCCTCCCACACCGTTCCTTCGTTGAGCTCTCCATCCCCCAGCACCACATATACGGTCGCCGGATTGCGGTTCATGCGCAGCGCAAGCGCCATGCCAACACCCGCCGACAGGCCCATGCCAAGCGGCCCGGAAGTAAGCTCTACCCCCGGTGTGTGCTTCATACACGGGTGTCCTTGCAGCCGTGTGCCGAGCCGCCGCAGTGTGAACAGTTCCTCTTTTGGGAAAAACCCCTTTTCCGCAAGCGCGATATACAGCATTGGCGCGGCGTGACCCTTGCTTAGAATGATGCGGTCGCGCGTCGGATCGCCGGGGGATTCCGCGTTGATATTTGCTTTTTCAAAATACAGCGTGACAATTATTTCGCACACGGAAAGCGCACCGCCCGGATGCCCGGACCCTGCCGCGTGCAGCATATCGATCAGCTGTCTTCGGAACGATGCACACAGTTGGTTCAGTTCGTTCCTCTTCTGTGCCGGCAATGCCATAATCAGTCCTCCTGTGTCAATTGATATACATGGTGAATCGATAGGGCCGATGGCGTGTCATTTGTCCCACGCGCAGTTTAATTGCGAAGCAATTACCTGTTTGAGCATGGGATAAATGACCGCCGACGGTCTTGCGAAACACACTCTCTGCCTGCATCGTTCAAACGTTCACTTGCTTTTTCGGTACGGACGCAACCAATATCCCAATGAGCAGCACACCCTGTATGAGGTTTTGTATCGAGGCCGGAAGACGCGATACGTTGAGAAACGCCATAAGCATGGTCAAAAGCAGCGCCCCCATGATGGTGCCGAGCACGCTTGATTTTCCGCCCGCCACACTCGTGCCGCCGATGACCGTCGCGGCAATTGAGGTGAGCATATAGGAAATGCCCATATCCTGAAACGCGCCGCTGAAATAACCGCCGAGAAAAATACCTGTGAGCCCCGCAAGCACAGAACTCAATATAAACGTCAATATTACGATCCGCGGGACGTTGATACCCGCAAGCTGCGCGGCCCTTCGATTTTGTCCGACCGCGTGCAGCCGCTTACCATATTTTGTCTTATACAGCAATATCCCCACGAGTACCGCGATACCGATGGCCACCAGCACAATGGGTGATACCTCTCCGATTCTCGCCTTCTGCGAAAACCACAGAATCTCCGGTGCGGGCGTGCCCGGAATGCTCGCGGACATCAGCAGCACAACAGAATACACGATATAGCCCATCGCAAGTGTGGTGATCATTGCGGGAACGCGGATGTAAATGTTGATGAGTCCGTTTAGCAGTCCCACCACAGCGCTTACGCCGAGCGTCATCAGGAAGCCGGGTACCAGCCCGAAACGCATCATCGCCATAGAAGCAAAATATGCGCCCAGCGCGACCGTGTACTGGATCGAGAGATCGATGCCTCCTTCGCCGCTTGTCATGACGGCAGTCTGTCCGAGGCTTAAAATAATAAGATAACATGCCAATGTGAAGTTGGTGATCAGCACGCCCACGCTGAGTCCGCCTGAAATCGCGCCGATCACCAGCCACAGCCCGACCGAGCCCAAAAGTGGCCATATCCATATATTTTTTCCCATCCATTTTCTGGCGTCGCCCTTTTCGATCGTCATTTGTTTTGTGTCCATGATCATGCCTCCTTCCTGTGGCTTGCAAGCTTGATTGCCAATGCTCCAATGAGGATCAGTCCCGTTACAGCGCTCTGCAGATTGGAATCGACGCTCAGGAATGTCAGCAGCACAGAAATGCTCGAGATGGCGAGCGCACCAAACGTAACGCCCACCGGAGAAGAAATGCCGCCTTTAAACTCGCAGCCGCCCAAAATGATGGTTGCGATGCTCAGCATCTGGTAAGTAGCGGTCGAATTGACATCACCGCCGATGGAAATGACCGTCACAGACATGCCGGCACACACGAGCAGCGCCCCCGCAATCATATAGGTGGCGATGACCGCCGCCATGCGCGACCAGCCTGCGCGGGCAATGGCCGTGGGATTATTGCCGTTTCCGTTGATAATCATGCCGTATTTGGAACGTCGAAGAATCCACCATGTGCCAAACGCCGCAAGCGCGGCAATGACGATGGGCATGGGGATCAGCGGGAATTTGAATTTAAAGAATGCCGTCAGCCATTCGGGGGATGTACCGCCCGGCGTGGGTGAAACGATGAGCCCCAGCCCAAGCCAGATAAACGATGCGCCCAGGGTGACCACGATGGCGGGGATTCGTGTGGAATAAATGAGTGCGCCCATCGCACCGTAGGCAAGCACAAACAGCACGAGAAAGCCTGCTCCCAGCGCCGGATTGTTGACTACCGTAAACGCCACAATGACGTTCAGAAGCCCGACCGCCATACCGTTGCCCATATCGATGCCGCCCGAAACCACGAGAAACATCTGGGAAAGCGCGATGAATACCAGCGGGATCGCCGAGCTAAAGAGCATCGTGAGCCCCGTATAGGAAACGATGCGCGGATTCAAAGACGCATTGATGATGAGGATCGCCGCAAGCGTTATGATAGGCAGTGCCGCGCGGTTGTGCAGCAGCCTGCGCGGCAGGCTCATTTGTTTTGCTTCGGGCGCGTCATCCTGCTTTTGCAGTTCATCCTTTTGCTTCCGGAAACTTTCAAATGACGCAGTAACGATATTTTTGACAGAAATTTCCTCGCCTGTGAGCTCTGCGACGATTCCGCCCTGATGCATGATATAAATGCGGTCGCACTGTTCCATCTCGAGGTCTTCCGTACTGTGCAGAATGATGGTTTTGCCTGCGCCGCGCGCTTCATCCATCAGCCGATATATCTCTTGCTTGGTCTCCACATCCACGCCGCAGGTGGGATCGTTCAATAAAATAATTCCCGCCTCAGCAGCGATCCCTCTGGCGATCAGCGCCTTTTGCTGGTTGCCCCCTGAAAGACTTGAGATATCGTCCTTTGTTCCGTTTGCAATGAATTTCAGCTTATCATACCAGTGCTGTGCGAGTGCGTCACTCTTTTTCTGATCGATGAAACCTTTGCTGGATACCTGATCGAGGCTTGAGACCAGCGTATTGTCCGCAATGTTCCACATCGGGAACAGGCCCTCCGTGTTGCGGTCCCCACTGACATAGGACGCCTTTGTGGTAACGCTGATCGCAGAATTCTTTTTTCCGTTTGCCGCGTTGAAAATCTCCAAAATGAGATCTTTCTGACCCGACCCCGCAAGGCCCGATATGCCAATGATCTCGCCTTTTTTGATGTTCATGCTGATGTGCTTGAGCTGATCGGTGTTAAGATCCCGGACGGTTAGCACATTCGGCTCGGCACTTTTGTCCACAGCCTTTTTCTGCGAAACGCTTACCTTGCCGCCCATGACCTCCACAAGCTCCTGCGGCGAAATATCTGCAATGCCGCTCTCAAGCACACATTGTCCGCCCTTCATGACGCTGACCCTGTCGCAAATGCGGTCAATCTCGTCCAACTTGTGAGAAATGTATATGATTGCAACCTGTTTCTCGCATAATTTACGCATGTAATCGTGCAACTGCTGTATTCTTTCCCCGTTCAGTGAAGATGTTGGCTCGTCCAAGATCAATACACGCAGATTCTGGTTTGACATTGCCTTTGCAATCTCGATCATCTGCCGCTGCGGCAGCGCAAGCCCCGATACCGGCGCTTTGATGTCTATGTTGTTGTTCGGGAACACTGTATCCAGATATGTTTTGGTGTCTCGCGCCGCTTTTTTGCGCCAGCCACGTTTTCCGAGGAAGGTGTGGTCCATATGATTGATCATGAAATTTTCGTAGGTGTTCAGGTTCGAGCACAGTGAAAGCTCCTGATAGGCGCACGCAATACCGCGCTTTTTGGCTTCAGCCGCGTGATAGCCAGCGCCCGCCTCCTCTGTTTCGTTGAAAATAATGGTTCCGCTTGTGGGCGGATATACTCCTGTGATCACCTTCATCAGGGTAGATTTTCCCGCGCCGTTTGGCCCGACCACGCCAATGATTTCCCCCGGTACGATCTTTAAGTTCATCCCGTTCAAAGCGTGCGTATGCCCAAATGTTTTCGTGATCTCGGACAGCTCAAGATAAGGTTTTTGATTTGTGATTTGTTTTTCGTTCATTTCTGCACCTTTTCCCTTTATCTTTTTTCGTGTGGCGAGAAAGCTTTGTTCACTTCAAGCCCGGAGAGGAAACTCCCCGGGCCTTCGGCAAACATTTGCGCTATTTGCGCTATTTTTGTGTATACAGCGTATCCTGTACCCACTTGTAGGTGTAGAGCTGATTTGCGATTGCGTCCGCATTGATATTCTTGTAAAAATCAATGTTGTCCACCATATCCTGCTGCGTGATCTCGATGCTGCCCACGTTCATTTCCTTCGGGACATCTTTGCCACGCAGGATGTCGATCGCCACAAACAATCCTGCTGCCGTAATGCCGGGGTTTGTGGTCCACGAATAGGTCTCGTAGCCATTCTTTTCGTATTCGTTTGCCCACCAGCTTAAGAAATTCCCACGATTGCCGCCGATGACGAGCGGAACTTCCCTGTTTGCCGCTTCAAACGCCTGCACCGCGCCATAACCGTCGCCGCCTTCGCCGATCACTGCGTCTACCTTATCGAGGCTCGGAAGAATGGAAGCGATCTGCTGCTGCGCGACTGAGGTCGTCCATTCGCTGTATACCTCGCCCACGATCTTGATGTCGGGATACTGGTCGAACACCTGACGCATACCTGCATAAAATCCGTCGTCCGAAGGAACGCCCGCGATGCCGCGCGAGATGAGCACATTGCCCTTGCCGCCAAGACGATCTACCACATACTGTGCGGCGGGCGTAATGGCCGCCGTATAATCAAAATTGATCTGGTAGCACTGATCGGTGGTGACCGGACCGCCGTTCGCAATGATGACCGGAATGCCCGCCGCTGTCGCGTCTTCAATCGCGCCGTTTAAGGCAGTTGCAGAACCGGGATCGACGATGATCGCGTCTACGCCTTTCAAAACGAGGCTTTGAATCTGCGAGACCTGCGTGGCATTGTCATTGTTGGATTCCACGATGATATAATCCGAAATCACGCCTTCCGCTTTCAGCTTGTCGGCCAGTTCCTTGAAGATCGATTCCTCTGTTTGACGATAGGTGTTGCCGTTATAGGAATTGCTGAAGCCGATGACAAAGCCGTCCTTCGCTGTATCAAACCCGGCGAGAACGTCCTCATCCCCCGAACCGATGGCGCTTTCCGTGGAAGGCGTAGCCGCAGGTGCCGCAGACGTTGCCGCTGCGGATTCGGACGGTGCGGCAGAGGCCGACTCAGACGGCGCGGCAGAGGGCGTTTCCTGCGCGGTGCATCCTGCAAATGCAGCCAAGGCAAACACGATCACGATTGCCATTGCGATGCTTTTGAACCACTTTGAATTTTTCATTTCTTTTCCTCCATGTTTTAATTTAATGCTCCGGTTTCTCCGGGCAAAACAGTTCGATTTAAAGAGTGATCGGATATTTTCCATACTTTCTGCCCGCTTCATAAAGGGCAAATATGTTTTCATTGGGTATGTCGTCGTGCACGCTGTGATCGGAGGCGAGGATATAGCCGCCCCCCTTTGCCGCCGCGCGGATGCATTCCTTTACCTCGTTTTCCACATCCTGCACGCTTCCCGTAACAAGCGTCGTTTTGTTGTTTACGTTGCCGATGAGCACAAGCTTTTTGCCATATTGTTCTTTGAGACCCGCAATGTCCATGCCCGCCGCACGCTCCAGCGGATGATAGCCGTCGATTCCTTTTTCTGTGAGGAAGGGCAGGAATGGCGTGATCTGTCCGTCGCTGTGCATGATGACCTTTGCACCTCGGCGGTGGAAACTATCGAGCATGCGACTCACCTCTGGCAGAACAAATGCGCGAAACTGGTCCGGCGACATGAAGGGAGCAGTGTTGCTGCCATAATCATCCGCGATCAGCAATGCGTCCGCTCCTTCATCCAGCAGTCGCAGACCTCCGGCGATGGAAAAATCCGCTACCTTTGCGAGGATGCTATGGATCATATCCGGATGCTCATACATGTCGATACACATTTCCAGAAATCCCGTCAGCAGCCACCCCCCGCTGAACGGCCCCCTCACATTGCCGATGATGAATTTGTGTGAATCCGCATTCATGCGGATTGCCGTTTTGATGCCATCCGTCCGCGATGGAATGGACGAATCGGGCATCGCATAATTTTTCCAGTCCTCCGGCGTTTTTACGGGGAAATCGACGGGCGCATCGGACGGCCAAGCATTTTCCTCTTTTTGGTAGGTCGTTCCCCATTCATCCTGATAACGCTCCGCCTTGTTATATTCAAAGCTGCTGTAGCCGCCGAATGGAATCACGACCGCGTCATACCCCACCCTCTGCGCGCACTTCATGATATATTCCGCCGTATATCCCTCCGGAACCGTTCCCACGACCTCCTTGAAAAATTTCCTGCTGTACACAAATTCCAAAATGGGCACGGTGTCCGCTTCCCTGTGCGCAAGCGCGCATTTCACTCGTTCGTCTGATCTCATTGCGAGCGCTCCTTATTCGTAAAATGCGGGTGCGAGCTGAAAGGATTTGAATTGCTCCATATCATGCGAAAAAAATATCGTTGCGTCATATTTTCGCTCAAGCTCCCGCAGCTTTTCCACCGTCTGTTCATAGCCGAGCGAATCGTACAGGATGCCCGGCGGACGGGAGGGCGGACCGTAGTTGAGGCGCATGCCGCACGCGTCGGACGGGAAGATATAGGTGCCCGATTCAAGGTGCAGCATCAGCCCTAGCACACAGGGCGTGTGCCCCGCGAGAGCAATGAGCTCGATTTCGTCATTGAGCTTATAATCTTTGTCGATAAAGCGGTAGGTGAGGCCCGGAAATTCATAATTCCATTTGAAATAGCCGCTTGCAATGGGGTCGGGCGTACAGTGCGTGCGGGTGATACCCGCAGCGTAATCCAAACCGGGCGCGATAACGGACTGCCCCGCCCTTGTGTCTGAAAACAGGCCCACGCCGCCGATGTGATCCCAATGCGTATGGGATACGACCACCGTTCCGATGTCATCCTTTGTGAGACCCACGCTTATTAAACGATTTTCCAGATAGTCTTCCTCCGTGGCGACAAGCGGGAATATCTCAAAAAAACTGTCCGGTACCCGCCCTTCATTGTCTTCCGGACAAAAGCCCGTGTCATATAGGAGCCATCCAAGATCGTCGTGGTGCACAAGTACCGAATAGCATGGAAACTCCCCCCATATTGCCTGTGGCTGCTTATTCGAGCGTGTCCCCGGGCAGGGCAGCGCAACGTTCTGCGCGAGGTCTCCTTCGATGACGCCATGGCTCAATATCGCAAACTTCACCTTGGACATGCCTGTTCCTCCTCTTGCATTTAGTTTTGATTGTCGATAAAATTGGCTATTTCCGCCGCGGCGGCACATACATTTTACACTGCCGCGGCAGAGTTGGTTGATCGTTCGCACGGCAGCAAATGCTGCGCATGGAAAGAGTTGTGTTTATGTTCCATTATAGCGTAAGCACGATCATTTTTTATTAAAATAGATCGTATTTCATCATCACCGCATCAGCAGCCCACCATTCACATCCACCGTCGTGCCCGTGAGATACGAACCAAGGTCGGACACCAGAAAGTAGACCGCCTTCGCAATATCGAGCGGCGTGCCCAGCCTGCCGATCAAAACGGAGGACGGGTCGTCCCTGCCCTTTGTCATTTCCGTTTCGATGAAGCCCGGGCACACGGCGTTTGCCGTGATGCCATACTGCGCGCCAAACCGCGCGTAGGATTTTGCGAGGCAGATCACACCCGCCTTTGCGGCGGAATAATCGGGGCTCACCTTAAGTCCGCCGATCTGCCCCGCCATAGAACCGATGTTCACGATCCTTCCCGCGTGCTTTTGCATCATTTGTATCGTCGCGGCCTGTGAGCACAGGTGCGCGCCGCGCAAATCGATGTTCATGAGGCGGTCCCACTGCTCCACCGTCATCTCGGGAATGGGAGTGTTGTTGTTGATGCCCGCGTTGTTGACGAGAATATCCACCCCGCCGTATTTTGCTTCGATTTCCGCTGCCGCGTCAAGAATAGATTGCGGGTTTGCCACATCGAGCCGCTGTGCCACAACGTCAAGGCCCTCCGCCTGCATCCTGTCCGCTGTTTTTTGCATGGCTTCAAGATTCAGATCCGCGCCCACGACTGTTGCGCCGTGCTCCGCGAGGATGCGCGAGACCGCTTCGCCGATGCCCTGCGCCGCTCCTGTGATCCACGCTGTTTTGCCTGCCAAATCATTCATATGCTCCACCTACTTTACATACGCTTCAAGCTCGCCGTACACCTCGATGAACGCGTCGAGCGTAAGCTGTACGGGAATGTATGTGTCAAATTCCTCCGGCTTCATCGCGTCCGGCTCGTATGCCTTTACGAAAATGTCGCTTTTTCTAAGCTCCGCCATTTGCTCCGCCGGAATCTCTTTTCCGATTTCAGATGCGATTTTTTCGTCCGCCGCGTCATATTCCGCTGCTTTGTCCGGGAAGGAGGAAATGACGATCTTCGAAGCCTTGAGGTCTGTGATGGACGCGTCGAAATTCCACGGCCCACGCAGGGAAGCCACAAGGATTTCCGTGTGCGTATATCCATTTTTGAGGAGTACGTCGTTATACACACGCTGCGTCACCAGCCTGCTCGCAAGCTTCGCGAGCTCCGCCGCGTTTTCAACGCCCTTTTCCTCCAGCTCCTCAGCGACAGGCCCGTCGAGGCGGCCCGCCATTACCGTGAGGTAGGAAAGGTCTGCTTTTCCGCTTTCAATGGCCTGCGCAAACGCAATGCATTGCGGCACGCTGAAGTTGACGGTCATGTTTACGCCGATGCCCTCTGCGCTCAACCGGCGCACCGCCTCGATCGAAGCGTACGTTCCCGGCACCTTGAACACCACGTTCGGTTTGCCGCCGAGCACCTCACCCATGGTTTTGTAGGCGAACTCCACCTCCTCGACCATTTTGTCCGTGTCCTGATAGTTTTTGGGGCTGACCTGATAGTTGACATAGCCGAGCTTCGCACCCGTAAGGCGGTAAATCGGGCGCAGGGCGCGGGCATTGTTGAGTACCACATCCATCGTAAGCCGCGATATTTTTTCCTGCGCGGAGGCGTTCGGGTATGCCGCCTTGATTTCGTCGCGCACCTTGTCGAACACATCCGGGCGATCCTTACGTGCCATGTTGACGATGGGCGGATTGGTGGTGACGAGCGCCGCGCCCCGCCGCATGGCCTCCATGATGCCAATTCCGTTGTCGTTGCCCCAATAATTGTTGATTTTCCCGTCCTCGGCCATTTGGGTGAGCTTCACGAGCTTACTTGATGCAAAGGACGCGATCTCCTTTTGTGCCGTCGCGGCCTTATCCGCGCATCCCATTCCCTTTACCGCGGCAAGAAAAGCGTCCGACTGTTTTTTGAGCGTCTCGCCCGAAACGGGGTTTTCTGTCGTTTTGGCACACAGTGTCCAATTTGGCAGATAGGAGCGCAAATCGATTGCCAGATCGGCAAGCAGCTGTGCGATTTTCTCTTTTTCCGCCTGTGTCGCGTGTGCCGCGCGCTTTTCATAGCGCACAAGGGCGGCGGCGCACCGCCGTTCAAAGTTGCACGGCGTCGCTTCAAAAATCAGTTCGTTTCTCAGTGAGACCCAGTTTTCATACATAGACATTGCTTATTCCTCCGGTTTGCGTCCTCTGTTGTTTTATTTTCCAATTTGCTTATGCGCACGTCCAGCCGCCGTCCACATACACCACCTGACCGGTGATGAATTCCGACGACTGTCCGCACAGGAAGATGACCGGGCCGGTGAGATAGCTGGGCATGCTCAGCTTGCCCTTGGGCATACGGCTCATGACCCAGTCCATCGTTTCTTTTTGCTGGAGCATTTCGCGGTTGATGTCTGTCAGCGTGAAGATGGGCGCGACCGCGTTGACGTTGATGCCCTTTTTCGCCCATTCGATGGCAAGGGAACGCGTCAGCTGATCCACCGCGCCTTTGCTGGGTGCATAGGCCAAATCACGCGCGCGGCCCTGCATGCCGCGCACCGATGAAATGTTGACGATCCTTCCCTTCTCTTTTTCGAGCATATACCGCCCGACTACCTGGCAGGGAAGCAGCGTTCCCTTGACATTGACCGCCATCACCTTGTCCCAAATATCCTCCTCAAAATCCACCGCATCCTGCAAATGCGCGATGCCCGCGCAGTTGACAAGGATATCGATCTTACCGTATCGATCATAAACCTGTTTCGCCATATCCTGTACGCTCGATTTATTGGTCACATCCGTCCCAATGGCGATCGCCTCCCCGCCGTCCGCATTGATGTTCGCGGCAACCTCGTCGATCTTCTGCTTGTTCATATCCGCGAGCGCAACCTTCGCGCCCAGCTTTGCCATCGCAACCGCGATTTCCTGTCCGATGCCGCCGGCCGAGCCTGTGACAACAGCAACCTCGTCCTTGATGCCAAACATATCCACTTCCGTATACTCCATTTTCCGTTCCTCTTTCTGTTATGATTTTATGATGCGATTTTGTCCAACCTGCCCAAGCCTAGTTGCAAGCACCGACCTCCCGGGGACGCGGCGTTGTTTTCGCAAAAGCAAGGCCAAAGCATCAGAGCCGCCGCTCCGTGTTCCGGGCGCGTCAGTGAGAAATAAATCTCTAAGCGCCCTGCACAAGGCCCCGTCCGTCGGCATCTTGCAACAGGCTACGCTCTACGGCACATTAGGGTCAGTGACAGTTATGCGCCGTCTGTTCGCCGCACGTCGGTTGGGTGTTTGCGTCCCGCGCGCTTTAACACCGCGCAGCGGGGTTGGGTTAGCGGGATGCAAATTTCCGACTGGCGTGCAGATGTATAGCGGCCCCGCCAATCCGTTGGACAAAATCGCATACTCTCCTGCCCGCCCGCTTTTACGGGAGCAGCAGCACCTTGCAGCCCGCGCCGGAAAGCGCGATTTCAAACGCCTTCTCGTAATCGTCGAGCGCGAAGCGATGCGTGATGATGTTTTCAAGGTTGACCTTGCCCGAAAGGAGTGCCTTCTCCGCCTTGTCCCACGTCCAGAACATGCTCCTGCCCCAGTTGCCCTTGAGCGTCACCTCGCTTAGTGTAAGGTAACGCTTCGGGTCCTCTATGGTCAGGTCTCCGTGCGGATTGCCCACCATAAACATCCGCGCGCCGCGCAGCAGTGTGTGCAATCCCTGATTAATGACATGTCCGTTGCCCGACGCTTCGATGACCGCGTCGATTCCGCCTGTTTCCCGCAATATGGTTTCCGCAAAATCCGGATCGTCCTTAGAGTTGACGAGGTCTGTCGCGCCGTTTTTTTTCGCAAGCTCCAGCCGAAGCGGATTGATGTCCACCGCGAATATCCTGTATGCGCCCAGCGCGGACGCAAGCGATATTGCAAATTGTCCGATGGGGCCGCAGCCCGTGACGCACACCGTGGAAAGCCCGACCTCCGATTCAAACACCGGACGCACCACCACGCCCAGCGGCTCGAGCATCGCGCCTTGCTCCCACGTCATGCCTTCGGGCAGTACCCGCACGCCCGTTTCCTTTGCCATGGCATATTCCGCAAAGCAGCCGTCGATGTTGTGGCCAAAAAGCCCCATGTTCTGGCACAGATGCGGCTTGCCGAGCTGGCACATCTTGCAGTGCCCGCACGGAATATGGCTGTCGAACGCCACATGGTCTCCAAGCTTGACGTGCGTCACCGCATCGCCGATCTCCACGACCTCGCCCGCGCATTCGTGCCCCGGAATGAAGGGGAACGACCCAACAAGCCCCTCGCAGAAGCCCTTATCCCATACATAGAAGTTGAGATCGCTCCCACAGATCGCCGCCGCCTTCACGCGGATGACCACATCCCGCAGCCCCGGCACGGGACGCGGCACGTCCCGCAGTTCAAAACCCTTTTTCCTGTTTGTTTTCACTACCGCTTTCATGATTTGTACCTCTTATGATGTGATTGGGGAGGGCTCAGCGCGCTTCCGTTTCAGAAACCCTCCGCGCCACTCTTGTCCAAAGCTTAATCTTTTCAAGCACGCTGTCCATGCTGTCATATGCGTTGAGCGCGCTGATCTTCATGCCCATGCCATCCACGTCCGCCTCCCTGCAATCTCGCAGGATTCCCGTAATACGCTTTGTCATGGATTCCTCCGTGCCCTCGAGGATATCCTTTTGCGGATTCATGCAGATTTCGAGCGGACATTTCCCTTTAAATGCTTTCCCCGCCTCAAACGGCGAGGTCCACGGCCCCACGTTGAACAAATCGAGGCTTTTAAGTCTCGCGATCTCCGGCGTTAGCTCGCTTACGTTCCCGCAGCTGTGCCAGTAGTGCAGCCCTCCATGAAAGTCGCACAACTCCTGCTCATAGGGGAATACCTTGTCCTTATAAAGCTGTGCGGACAACGTAGGGCAGCTCACCTCGTCGTTATAAAGGTTGGCCTTTATGACGCTTTGCCCGAGATATTTTCCCAAGTCCGTAAACCAGCGCTTGCGCGCATCCACAATGTAGCGCATCAGCGCGTGATAGAAATCCTCGTCCACCAGCATATCTACCAGCAAATCCTCAAACCCCCGCACATAAACCGCGATGCCAAACGGGCTGCGGATCCATTCGGGAAACAGGGGCGTAAGCTCCACTCCGCAAAGCTCCGTCATCCTCTCATATACTGGGATCAGCGTGGGCATCACGCCACTTTTGTAAAAATCGACCTCCGGCGCTTGTTCAAGCTCCGCCATACTGCGGATGACAGGCGTATGATCGAGCCACGGGTCTTTGTCGCCAAAGGTATGATACTTTACCCCGAACAGGCTTCCCTCCAGCGCGCACGTCCCCCACATGGGAATGTCCGTTGTGAGGAACGTATCATCCTCAAAATTTTGAAACCGGAAAATCATGATCTTCAGATAGTTTTCCAAATAATACTCCGCATCAAAATAATACCTTTGAATATCGAACCCAAGTATTTTTGCCCACGTCGGGTTTTGGATATCCGCAGTAATCGGTACCATGCCACGCTTCCAGCTTGCGTCGCTTTTGGGCGTGGGGCGAAATTGATCCCGTCCGCTGCGGGCGATATCCTTCCACATGCCCCGCCGCCGCTTATTTTCATCCGACGCGACGAGCCGCAGGTATTCCTCCTTGCGTGCCTCGATTCCCTTGCTTGCGCTCATTTTTCATCCTCCGTATTACTTATGTATACTTGTTGTATACATCAAAGGGCGTAAAAGATGCCAATTCGTGTTCCGTTTTGTTTTTCAGTTATCTCAGCTTGAATGAATTGTTGGAAAAAATTTGCTGGAAGGCGCGTTCCCGCGAGCTTTCGATGTGCCGCTCCATTTCCTCCGCCGCTTTTTCAACATCCCCCGCGAGCATAGCCTCCAAAATGACCAGATGCTGATTGATCGTCACCTCGACCACGTCCTCGCTGCGGGTGGAAAGCACGCGCACGCGTTTGTTGTGCTCATACAGGTTTTCCATCATCCTGCTCAAATACGCGTTGTCCGCATAACGCAGGATCACGCCGTGCAAATCCTCATCCTCACGGATGCTCTGGTCATAATTTGTTTTGTTCACGTCCAGCATACGCTCCTTGAGGTCGAGAAGCACCTCCTGCGGAATATTGCCGTAGGCAAGACGCACGGCGAACGGCTCCAGAACCTTGCGGATGCTGTAAATATCCGCCACGTCCTTGACTGTGATCTCTGCGACGAACATTCCCCGGCGCGGATAGATATTGACGAGGCTTTCCTTTCCAAGCGCGTTCACCGCTTCACGAAAGGGTGTGCGGCTGATGTTCAGCTCCTCGATGATCTCGCGTTCGTTGAGCATCTGTCCCGGAGAATAAACCCCATTGATGATTCTCTCTTTCAGCACGTCATATGCCTTTTCCTTCAGGTTCATTCCCCTCAACTCCATTTCAAATGCTTATTTATTGGAATGGTATCATACATTTTTGGTTTTCGCAAATATCACTTGCACCCCTGCAGGCGATGATCCCCTCCTATCTTGATGAGCCGCGCGGCAGTCTGTGCCGCATTGTAAAGCTGCGCCTTCGCGCTTCTTTGGATTTCCTCCGCCTCCATCGGGCGGTTCACGCAGGACACGACTGCGTCGATTCCCGCGCTGTAAACGGCTTCATAGCCCCGCTTCACCTGTCCTCCGATGGCAAGGACGGGTACGCGCCCCTGCGCACACGCCGCGACTCCCACCGGTGTTTTTCCATTGACCGTCTGGCTGTCGATGCATCCCTCGCCTGTAATGAGCAAATCCGCGTCCTGCAATCGATCTTGCAATTTTGCGCTTTGCAGCACCACCTCGATCCCCGGCCGCACCTTTGCCTTCAAAAAAGCCATCATGCCAAACCCGAGGCCGCCCGCCGCGCCCGCACCTGCCCGTTCAAAAAAGCGTTCGCCCGTCTGTTGTTCCACACATGCCGCAAAGTGTTCAAGTGCAGCGTCGAGCGCTTGCGCGTGTTGTGCGTCCACCCCTTTTTGGGGGCCGTATACATAGGTCGCGCCTTGCGCGCCGCACAACGGATTGTTTACATCGCACGCCGCAATGACCTCACAGTCGGCAAGCCGCGCATCCAAACCGTCCATATCGATTTCACAAAGCGCATTGAGCGCCATACCGCCCGAGCCGATCTTGGTTCCGTCTTTTGCTTTGAGCGATACGCCGAGCGCCTGCGCCATGCCCGCGCCGCCGTCGTTGGTGGCACTGCCGCCAAGCCCGACGATGATCCTTTTCGCGCCGAGGTCAAGCGCGCGGCGGATGAGCTCGCCCGTCCCATAGGTCGTCGCGCGGTACGGGTCGCGCTCCTCATCCTTTAAAAGCGGAAGCCCGGAGGCCGCCGCCATTTCAATGACCGCCAGCTCTCCCGCCAGCCCGAAGGCGGCTTGCATCGGCCGCCCCAGCGGGCCGGACACCGTCGCCATGTGCAGCGCTCCGTCCAGATTGCGCATCATGGCCTCTACCATGCCCTCTCCGCCGTCGGCAACGCATACAACCTCCGCCTTTGCCTGCAAAAAGATGGACAAAAATGCCTCTTTTACCGTCTCGCCTGCTTCAAGGGAGGAAAGGGTTCCCTTAAACGAGTCCATCGCGATAACTATCTTCTTCATATCAGCGACACATAAACCCGCCGTCCACGGGGATGACCGTGCCCGAAATGTATTCGGACGCGTCCGAAGCGAGGAAGACCGCAAGCCCCTTTAAATCCTCCGGCGTTCCCCACCGCCCCGCAGGAATGCGCTTTGTCAGCTCGTCCACCTGCCCGGGTACCTCGCGCATGGTCTTGGACATTTCAGAAACCATATAGCCGGGCGCGATGGCATTCACGTTCACGCCCTCGCCCGCCCATTCGTTGGAAAGCGCTTTTGTAAGCTGTGCCACGCCGCCTTTGCTTGCCGCGTAGGCGGGGACGATCGTGCCTCCGAAAAACGAATTCATGGACGCGATATTGATGATTTTTCCATATTTTTGTTCGAGCATCACTTTTCCCGCGTGCTGACACATGAAAAACACTGCCGAAAGGTCAATGCCGACCACCTTGTCCCACATCTCCTTCGGGAAATCCACAGACGCGCAGCGATACTGGATGCCCGCGCCGTTCACGAGGATGTCCACGCGGCCGCCGAGCTTTTGCAGTGCTTCTTCAAAGGCCCGCGCGATGTCGTCCGCGTCGCTCATATCGCCGCGCACACCGTAGGCCGGCGCTTTTTCCGTGGACAAAGCCTGTGCGGATTGCCCCACGCAATCGAGGATATCAATGAGCGCGACGGATGCTCCCGCGTCACGAAGCGCCTCGGCGATTCCGTAGCACAGGCCCCGCGCACCACCCGTAACAACGGCAGTTTTGCCGGAAAGGTCAAATTTTGAAAGAATGTTTTCCATGGTGTCGATCCCTTTACTTGTTGACGATGTTGACGGGGTTCCCCGCAAGGTATTCCCGCAGGTTTTCCGCCGCGATGTCCATCAGGCGCTGGCGCGATTCCTTGGGTGCCCACGCGATATGCGGCGTGATGATCGTATTTTTTGCCTCGAGCAACGGATTGTCCGCCCGGATGGGTTCTGTGGAAACCACATCCACCGCCGCCCAGCCGACCTTTCCCGAATTGAGCGCCTGCGCGAGGTCCGCCTCATTTACGAGCGGTCCGCGCGATGTATTGATGAGGATCACGCCATCCTTCATCTTCGCGATGTTTTCTTTGTTTACCAGTCCCGTATTTTCCGGGGTCAGCGGACAGTGCAGGGAAATTACGTCCGCGTTTTGAAGCAATGTGTCGAGCGGCACATATTGCAGCGTTTCACTTTTGAGTGCGTCGATCTCGTATACATCATGCACGAGAATATTCATACCGAGCGCCTGCGCCACCTTGGCAAAGCTCTGCCCGATCCTGCCGAATCCGACGATCCCGAGCGTTTTTCCGTCCAACTCCATCAGAGGATAATTCCAAAAACACCAGTCCGCGTTTTTCTGCCAGTCTCCGCGCTTTACCGCCGCGTTATGCTCGCCAATATGGTGGCACACCTCAAGCAGCAGCGCTGACGCAAACTGCGCGACCGCCGCCGTTCCATAGGTTGGAATGTTGCTCACAAGGACTCCTTTTTCCTTTGCGTATGCAACGTCCACTACATTGAAACCCGTCGCCAGCACGCCGATATACTTTAATTTTGGCAGCGCATCGATCACCTCGCGCGTGATCGGTGTTTTGTTTGTAAAAATAATTTCCGCCTCCTGCGCACGCTTTACGACCGGGCCGACATTGCCCGGATCATAAGATGTTCTTTCATATACCGTAAATTCACCCTGTGAGGAAATCGGCTCCCATGAGATATCCCCGGGATTTTCCGTATATCCGTCCAATACCACTATTTTCATGACGCCCTCCCTATTACAGCTTCGCCCATGCTTCGTTCAGCACGCGCTTGCCGTTTGCGATCACAATTTCCCGATCCTCATCCCCCCACGGCTTCACCTCAAAGCTCACGAACGGACGATCAAATTTTTTGAAATAGCCGATATCCATCAGCGCTTTTAAAAATTCCGCAACGTCGTCCGCGCAGTTGACCGAATTGGGGAAATTGAAGCGCGGGTGCGCGTCCCCGTACGCGTCCATCGATGGATCGCCGATGACGCAGCTTCCGATGTGGGCGTGCACGATGTAATCCTTCACCGGATAAATGGATTCCGCTATCGTCTCGTGCATCTGCGGGATATGGCTTAAATCTACCATCAGCCCAAAATTATCGTATTCCGCAAGCATATCCTCCGCGAAACGCTTCGCTATCGTTGTGGGGCCGATCAGCGACTTTTTATCGATATCATAATCGAACACTTCCGTTACGACGCGCATATCCCCTTTGGATTTTGCGTAAGCGCACAGCTCCTTTGTGGATTTGAGAAGCGCCTTGTAGGATTCCTCCTTCGTCGCCTCCTCATATTTGCCCGCCAAAAACGCGAACCCCTTCGCGCCCAGCTCGTATGCCTCGTCGATGCCTTCCTTCAAACTTTTGAGCGCCGTCTGCCGTCCGTCCTCATTTAAATCGTTGATATTATAGCCCGTAGCGAGCAGCCGCGGCTGTCCGCCGTATGCGACCGCAAGCCCCGCGAGATCGATCATTTCCGCTGCCGCTCTGCGCACCTGCGGGTCCTTGATCATTGTCATCTCGACCGCGTCAAAATAGTCATCCACAGCAATTTTTTTCAGGGTTTCCAACACGGGCCCCTCTCCCTTAATACATTCCGGGAAGGACATAAAATGGATCAACCCGACCTTCATATATTTTTTGATGGATTCCTTCATTGTAATGCATCTCCTCACTATGAACTTGTTGTTGGTTTTGGTTTTTCTGTATACAAATTTATGTTTGTATTTCTTTTGTATACAATAAGTATATATCATTCGTTTTCTAAATGCAAGTACCAAAATTTATTTTTTCTTTCATTGGAATAATCCCCATCCATGATAAAAAAGCATCGAAAGAAGCGGATTCATATCCCAATTACAGCATAAAATAAAAATAGCAGTTAATAAATACTGAAAAAACTACGGGAGAAGCAATCCCTTGCCTCTCCCGCTTTAATTCCTTGTGAATTTCATCTAAGGGCTCTTTCGTATCGCCCATACGCATTAAACAAACCCCAGAAACATCGGTTTGTTCCGGTTCTTTTGGATTATTCGTATTTAATGATGCATTTTTTGGTAATCTGCTTGTTCTCCAGCTTCTTAAATACGCTGAGAATATCTTTAAAATCGACAATATCAGAAATATAGTCGTCCAGATCGATAATTCCTTCCTTAAGCCATGAAAAAATCTGTTCTGTTGCTTCGCCTTCTTCATACTTGGAAGGAAATTGCTGAAAATGAAGCTGCCAGTTATACGGCGCATTGGTCCAATCGATCTGCGCAACCGTATTGGCAGAAATGCCATAGCAGCAGATTTTCCCCTGATCCTTGATCAACTCCATTCCCTGATTGATAATGGCTGAAACCCCGACCGCATCCAGTACGAAATCCACTCCTTCCGGGCAAATTTCCCTGATTTTCGCGTTCGCGCAGTCATCGGAGCGGAACACATAGTCCGCCCCCTCCTCTCTTGCCGCCGCAAGTTTTTTTTCGTCAATATCAAGCGCAATAACTGGCTTAACACCCAAGAGATGCAAAAACTTGGCATAAGTGAGCCCCACCGGCCCACACCCAAAAATGGCGACGCTATCATTCTCTTTTATTCCAAACCGCTTAATGGCGCTCAACACCTCACGCAAAGTAATGATCATTGCTGACTTGATCGGGTCGATCCATTCCGGAACAATCGTCTGCGCACAGGCGCACTCTGGAAATTCTCTCGTATGGGGCAGTATCCCTTTCTTTTGGAGTGCCTGTGCGTCACTCACCGTCCCATATTCCGAGAAACCGCCCCAACCGCTTGTATAGCCGCCAAGGGGGCCAGCAAACGGAAGCAGCACAATGTCCCCCTTTTTGTAAGAAACAACATCTTTTCCCGTTTCGATCACGCGCCCGACCGCTTCATGCCCCAGCATGATCGGGTAAACGTCTTCTGAAAACCCCTTAAATGTGCCATGTATCAGTTTCAGGTCCGTGCCGTTGCACACGCCGCACGCAACTGTTTTCACAAGCGCGTCGCAGTCGCCATACGCAGGCCGTGGACATTCTGCAATTTTGGGCGTTTTATCTTTCCCTGCCACGAGTGTTTTCATCAATTCCATATTCTTTTTTCTCCTTTATTCGTGATTGCCGAACCAAAAGCGGCGCACATTATCCGCCCTGTTTCACCGGCACGCCCGCTGCCTGAAAAAATGAGATTGCCCGATCGATCTCGTCCGGACGCGGCGCTTTCGTCGTCTTCATGGTATAGTCCATTTGCATCATTGCGTACTTGTTCATCCCCAGAGAGTGATAGGGCAAAACATTTACCATCGCAAGATTTCCGCTCCTTTGCAGTTCAGCGGCAAATGCCGCCGTTTGCCCGAGGTTGTCTTCCGAGTCATTATACCCGGGAATCAGCGGAAAACGCAACATCAGACGCTTATTGAGATCAAACGCTATTTTCCTAATATTGCTGAGGATGCGCTCATTGCCAACACCTGCGGCCTCCATGTGTCTATTGTTGTCCATGTGTTTGATGTCGATCAGGAAAGTATCTACATACGGAGCAATCCTGATATATATTTCTTCCGGCGCATTGCCATTGGTTTCAATGGCCGTATTGATGGATGCCTCCTGACAGCTTTTCAGCATATGTTCCAAAAATTCCGGCTGTGCCGTACATTCCCCTCCTGAAAATGTAACGCCCCCGCCTGATTTTCTATAGTAGGGTCTGTCCTTTTCGATCTCTGTAAGCACCTCTTTCACACTCATTATGTGCCCGTAAAAATCCCATGCACTTGCTGGACATATCTCCACACATTTTCCGCACATCGTACATTTTTTACAATCTACTTCCCTTTGCTTTGAAATGGCCTTCTCCGGGCATACCTCTGTGCAGTACCCGCAATCCGAACATTTTGCCGGATTGCGGGCCAGCTGTATCTGTCCTGACAGAGATTCCGGATTGGAACACCATGGGCATCGCATATCGCACCCTTTCATGAACACAACCATCCTGATTCCGTTCCCGTCATGGATGCAATAGTTTTGTATTTTGTCGATCAGCCCCTTGATTTCCAAATCTTTTCCTCCTGCTTTCAGTTGAAATTCATTTCCGTTCGGTCGATGACATCGTCCTGCGTTCCTTTGGGCAGATCGATGAAGAAACAGGTATAGCCCGCCACACGAACGACCACATCTCTGTATTTTTCCGGATTTTTCTGCGCTTTGCGCAGTGTCTCCGCCGAAACAACGTTAAACTGTATGTGGTATCCCCCCTTTTCGAAGTAAGTTTCGATCAGATCGGCAAGGCATTCAAGACCTTTTCGTCCCGCAAGCGTATTGGGATGATATTTCTGATTGTACTGCGTACCGTTTGCAACGATGCAATGATCGAGCGACGCAATGGACAAAGCCGAGGCAGTCGGGCCATTTACTTCCGAACCATGTGTTGCCGAGCATGCTTCCGCAACGGGTGTGTATGCCTTCCGCCCGTTTGGGGTCGCGCCGATGAAAGAGCCGATTGGCACATTTGCCGAAACAGAGTACATTCCCGCATCAAAGTGCCCGCCGCGCGGGTTTGCGTAGCCGTTGACCTCTTCACAGAACATCACCTGTATTTTGCGCGCGATCTCGTCTACATAGGGATTGTTGTTTCCGTATTTCGGAGCGCCCTTTACAAGCATTGTACGCATCTCTTCGAATCCTTCAAAATTTGAATCCATTGCGCCGCGTATTTCTGCAAGGGACAATTTGCCTTCCTCAAAAACAAGTTTCTTGATTGCGGCAAACGCGTCTGCCGTATCCGCCAGCCCTACCCCCTGCGGCCCGTCGTGATTATATTTTGCGCCGCCGTCGTGAACTTCAAGCCCTCTGTCGATGCAATCCTCAGTAAACGTACAAACAAATGGAAGCGTCAACAGCCTTCCGTGCATCGTATTCACCACATTTGTCGTTGCCACCATATATCTGAGCGCCTCTTTTACCTGGGTCTCATAGGCGGCATATAGTTCTTCATAGGTTTTAAAATCGGATACCTCGCCCGTTTCAGGGCCGACCTGCTTTCCGGTACGCGGATCCTTTCCATTGTTCAGCGTCACCTCAAACGCCTTGAGCAAGCTGAAATATCCCGAGTTTGCGAAATGGCACATCTGGCCTTGCAATCCCATTTCCACACAGCCCGCGACCGCCCAGTTTTTGCGCACATCTTTTAAGGAAACGCCCCGATCCATTAAAGCCACTGTCGCCACATCGTCATTATAAAATGCCGGCATTCCCAAACCATAACGCGCGACCTCCACACATTTCAACAAAAATGTGCGCGGCGTATGCTTATGCAAACGAACGCATACCGATGGCTGCGGCATTCCTATGCGCGCCGTCGTTTCGAGCATCATATAGCTCAAATCGTTCGTTGAATCCATTCCGTCTTCAAAAGTTCCGCCAAGGGTGATCGTCTGGGAAATCGGATGTCCGCCGAAAAATTTGCTGTCCTCCTCGTTCCACACCTCGATAACCTCCGCATATTTCAGCCACATGGAATCCAGCAGCTCTTCTGCAAATTCCTTTGTGATAAGGCCTTCCTCCATGTCTTTTTTATAATAAGGATAAAGATAATAGTCAAGCCTCCCTGTAGAAAGCCCCGTCCCATCCGATTCGATTTGGCAAATGAGCTGGATGAACCATGTGCTTTGCACTGCTTCGTAAAATGTCTCCGCCGGATATTTGGGCACCTTGCGGCAAATTTGCGAGATCCTCTCGAGTTCTTTCTTCCGTATCGGGTCTGTGCATTCCCCCGCCTGCCTCCACGCTTCATCCGCATATCTATTCGCAAAGATCTCTACACCGTCGCATACGATTATCATTGCCTGATAGAACAAAATCCGATCCATATCGTGGGGGTTGGCAAGATTCAATGCCGCAAGCTTTTTCTCACATTCCGTGCGCACACCTTCGTATCCCTTTTTGAGGATCTTGTCGAAACCGATAACAAAATGTCCCGTCCCTTTTGTAAGTGTGTAATTACATGTGAATACCATTGTATCCATATAATCCATCGCTTCGCGGGGGAGGATCGCCGTCGTGTTATCGTAAACGGTTCTGCCTTTCCAGTAGTCCATGCAGGCCTTCATCTGTTCTTTGGCTGTTTCTGAAATATTGAAGCGGGAGCCCTGCCGACTCTCGAAACGATCAAGTTCATCCATGAACCAAAGGTTGATCTGTGGGTGCAACGGCGCTCCGCGCAGCGCACTCGCCTGATTTCCCACAATCAGTTCGTTTTCATAGACATGGATCGTCATTCTTGAAAGGGTTTCCTTAAGGGCGAGCGCCGCCTTGATGATCGGCTGCTTATCTTCGTTTGCACGATATACCTCCGTCCAAATCACTGCACGTTCCGGGCATATCATCGGATCCGTTTCAATCAATTTTCTTCTGAGTTCCTTCACACGTTTTGTCGACTCGTTCATATCGATCAAATCCTGCGTTCCATTTGCTGCTTTTGGTTGTTCCATCGTTTGATTCATCGTTTTCTTTGTGCGTTTACACGCACGCTCCTTTCCTTTTTGTAAAACTCTAACCGTTTTGCTTACTTCTATCTTACCCCTTTATCGATGCCCATAAAGGCTGATAAATCCAGATTTGGTGTTGAATATTCAGTAATTGGAAAAACCGGCGAACGCTATCATTTGGAGAAACGTCCGCCGGCCAAATTAATTCTGTCTTATGTGAAGGCGCAGCAACCTCTTTGTGCAATTAATATTCTGAATTCGCGTCGTAATATTGATCTACATTTTCCGCGGTAACAAATACGGATTCCAGATCATAGCTTGGCTCAACCGTTTCCCCGTTCATGATTTTGAGCGCAATCTCAACGGCCTTCTCGCTCGGCCATGGATATGTGAACGTTCCGAGGAAGGTTCCTTCTTTGATTGCCTCGAATGCCTGTTTCTGGGCATCAATGCTCACAATTTTGATTCCTTCGTTCTCTCTCCCGGCTGCTTTGATCGCCTTCAGCGCACCCAACGCCATATTGTCCGCATGCGCGTAAACAAGATCGATCATTCCTTCGCCGTTGACCTGGAGCAGATTCTCCATGGTTTCCATAGCTTTTGTCTCATTGTAATCGCAATCCTGAGACGCAACGATCTTGATATCCGGAGAGCCCTCAAGAACCTTCTTCATTGGTTCTCCGCGGCCAATCGTCGGGGATGCGCCTGCCGTACCTTGCAGTTCGATCACGTTTCCTTTGCCATTGAGCGTCTCTGCAATGATCTCGCCCGCCTGTTTGCCAATCGTTTCATTATTCGCACCGATGAACGTCGTAAAATCCTTGCCTGCCTCACCTGTGATCGCGCGATCTACCACGATGACTGGTATCCCGGACTGATAGACCTCCCTTACGATCGGAGCCAGCGGATCGGCAACATGGGGACTTACAACCAGAAGATCGATCCCTTGGGCGACCAGATCTTCGATATCGGATATCTGTTTATTCGTGTCGTCCTCCGCAACCGTTACGATCAGGTCCAACTGATCGGAATGCTCCGCAACCGCTCTTTGCATTTCGCTTACCATCTTCGAACGCCACGCACTGTTCGTTGTATCTGTCGAAAAACCAATCAAAAATTTCCCATCCTTGCCTTCTGCGGGCGCTGATGCACCAGCCGCCATACTTTCTGAAGGCGCCGCACTTGTGGAGGCACTCTGCGGACTGGAACACGCTGCGAGTGTCGCGATCACAAATATGAACGTCAAAATTAAGCATAGTCTTTTTTTCATTTTTTTCCCTCTTTTCCTTTTCCAATTTGGTGATAAGATATGTTCTTTTGCGGCATAAGCGCCGCAAACCTATTATTTCTTTTTATCTGTGCGCAGCAGTACAGCGAGTATAATGATCGCACCCTTGACAATATACTGAAAATATGGCGATACGTTGGCAAGATTCAGCATATTGTTGATAATCCCGATGATGACCGCGCCAATGATGGTTCCGATGATGGTCCCTACGCCCCCCGTAAGGGCTGTTCCTCCAATGACCGTTGCCGCAATCGCGTCCATTTCATAGGATTCCCCAAGCATCGGTTCGCCCGTTGTCGTGCGGCAGGTGATGAGGATGCCCGCAAGACCCGCAAGCGCTGCGCTGATGGCATAAACCGACATTTTGTATTTATCGACCTTAATTCCCGCTACGCGCGCCGCTTCCTGATTCCCTCCGATCGCGCGGATATATCGTCCGAACACGGTACGTTCGAGCACCAACCATGCGATGATCGTTACCGCCGCAAGTACATAGACCGGTATTGGAATATTAAATATTCGGTCCTCTCCCAACCAGCGAATTTTATCTGCAATATTGGCATCCAGATAAAGCGGCTTACCTTCACAGATCAAAAGCGCGATCCCGCGGTATAAAGTAAGCGTCCCCATCGTCATAATAAAGGGGGGCAGCCCACCCTTGCATACGCCAACGCCATTTACGAATCCAAGTCCCGCGCACAGAGCAAGCACCAGAACCGTAGCGACAATCACGCATAAATAGGGTGCGTCGGGTATGAGCATATTGAGCCCCTGCGCAAAAGCTTGATATGGTGAAACAAGACCGGCCGGCTGAAACGAGACCGCAAACATAATAGACGAAAAACCGACAACCGAACCCACCGAAATATCGATCCCGCCCGTCATGACAACGAACGTCATTCCGATTGAGATAATGCCGTTTGCCGCCATCTGGCGGATGACATTGATGATGTTTTTATCTGTCAAAAACGCTGGTGAAATCGCGCTTGCGATAATCAACAGGATAATGAGTACCGGAAGTGTGCTGTACTTTGAAAAAAAGTGTTTTGCGCCTGTTTTGAATTCCGGTTTCAATACCATTTTTTTCGGATCATTGTTTTTGTTCTTCGAGACGTTTTCCATGACTTATTTCCCCCCCGTTGCAAACATTAATACTTCTTCTTCCGTAGCCTCATCCGCTGTGAGTTCTCCTGCGATCTTACCGTTGTGCATCACGATCACGCGGTCGCTCATGCCCAGAACCTCAGGAAGTTCCGATGAAATCATGATGATCGCCATCCCCGTTTCCGCAAGCTCGTGTATGATCGTGTATATTTCAGTCTTTGTTCCCACATCGACGCCTCGCGTTGGTTCGTCAATGATCATCACCTTGGCGTTTGCGAGAATTCCATTTGCAAGCATTACTTTTTGCTGGTTTCCACCAGAAAGATCGCCTACGATCTGCCTTGGACCGCTTGCCTTGACTCGCAGTTTCTCCATCATGGAATGGATATCAGCAGCTTCTTTTTTTCGATTGATATACCCAAGCTTGTTTGCGTATCGCTCAATGGTAGAGATCGTGATATTATTTTCAATTGGAAGCTTTAGGATCATACCACATTCTTTTCGATCCTCCGAAACATACATCAGTCCTTCATTGATGGCATCATGCGGTGTCTTGGCGGTCATCTCACTTCCCCCCAAAAATATTTTTCCGTCATTTCTTCGGTCGATCCCCATAATCGCCCGGGCGACTTCGGTGCGCCCCGAGCCTACCAGACCTGCCATTCCTACAATTTCGCCCTCCCGGATCGAAAAACTCACATCTTCAAATATGCTCGCCTTTGTGAGCCCTTCCACACGGAATATCTCTTGCCCGATGGCTTTTGCTTTTGAAGGATAAATATCCGCAATTTCGCGGCCTGTCATCATTTTGATCAGCCCAAAATGATCGATTTCCTGAGTCTTTGTCATCCCGACATAGGTCCCGTCTTTCAACACAGTGCATCGGTCGCTGATTTCAAAAATTTCTTCCATCCGGTGCGAAATATATATGATGCTTCTGCCCTGCGCTTTAATATCACGCACCAATTCAAACATCCGTTCCGTTTCGCTCACTGTGAGCACAGACGAGGGCTCGTCCATCACGATGATCTTTGCATCCATGGACACTGCCTTTGCGATTTCCACAAATTGCTTTTGCGCGACGCTCAGCGTGCCGACCTCTCGTTCCATGACAAAATCCGCTCCCACGATGTCCAGCGCTGCTTTCGCGCGCTTCAGATGCTCCCGTTTATTGATCCACCCAAGCTTATTCGGTATCCTGCCCAATAGAATATTATCAGCGACCGTCAACGAGTTCACAAGCGCTTGTTCCTGATAAATAACTGCAATCCCATTTTCTGCGGATTCTATGGGGTTTTTGATTTTCACTTCCTTTCCCTCAATGAAAATGGTACCCTCATCCAAGGTGTAGGCCCCGCCCAATATCTTCATCAGCGTCGACTTCCCCGCACCATTTTCACCGATCAGGGCATGCACCTCGCCCGGACGTATCTTCAGCTCAACGCCATCAAGCGCTTTTACTCCACTAAATCTTTTCTTGATGCCTGTCATTTCAACCATATAATTCTCAGACATTACAAGCCTCCCCAACGTTTCATTTGTCTTTCAAAGCTTTCATCGGCGCAATGTATCCGACTCTATTTTTACTATGTTTGGTTTTGTTTTTTATTGATAGCGATACGGGAATTGCGAAATCGCTTTCGTTCCGCATCGTCTGAGCATATTTTTATTATACGTTTCGGGCTTACCCTAAAAAAAGGTGACTATTTCCAGATTCAGTGCGACGATTCTCTGATTTTTTTCGTGCGCGCAAAAAATCCCGCCTGCACAAAGCGTACGATTCTGTAAATATTACTCCCTATTCTGGATACATCCTTCTTCCTGCTCTGCAAAAATAGACGTAGAATAGATAAGTAATATGATAAATTTTTGATTATTCATGCTTTAATTTTATCTTTGATGCTGTTAGCAATGATCTATGCTACAATATTACCGTTCGGCTTAAGGCGGAGAAAATGAGAACCGAGATCCTGCGGGTAGAATTTATAAACAAAACCTTTTCCCATGAAAAAGTTTTAAATAATGTTTCGTTTCATATTTTTGAAGGGGAAACGCTTGCACTTCTAGGCGCGAACGGCGCTGGGAAAACGTCGCTAATTAACATTATTTTAGGAATCACACCAATGGATTCCGGGAAGCTGTTTTTTCGCGGAAAACCCGTGGAAATCAAGTCGCCGCATGATGCAAAGGCGCTTGGAATCTATATTGCACACGATCAAAACCGTGTGATCGACACCTTAAGCATTGCGGAAAATATTTTTCTGGGTCATGAGGATTCCCGCTTTGTGAGCAAAAAAAAACTGCACCGCGAGGCTTCGTCTCTTATGAAGCAAATTGCTCTCGACAGAAAGCCTGATACGCCGGTTTCCGAATTGTCTTTGTCAGAAAAAGCCCTCGTGCAGCTCGCGGCGGTTCTTGTGGCCCGGCCATCCCTTCTTATTATTGACGACTCTTCGTTTTTCGGTTCGGATATGGGGTCTAAAACTCTGTTTCGTATCCTCCGGCAGTTGAACGCTGAAAATACGGCAGTGATCTTCATCACGCATGACGTTCGCGAAGCGATACAGATTTCGAATCGCATTTTTGTTCTCAAGAACGGCGTTTCTGCGGGTATCTACGAAAAGGGCGCATATACTGCGGATCAGATCATCACCGCGATCGCAGGGCGTGACGCCCTCAGTGTCCACCAGGCGTATTCTCCGTCCAGTGAAGTCGTTTTGCGGGCAGCGTGCCTCACCGGCAATATTTTGCAGGACGTATCCTTTACCGTTTACAAAGGAGAAATTTTTGGGATCACCGGCCTGCTCGACGCAGGGAATACGGAATTGCTCGATATTTTGAGCGGGATACAAACAAAATATTGTGGCAAACTATACATAGATGAACGTGAAGTCGTTTTTTCAGATCCTTACGAAGCAATGAAATGTGGGATCGCATATGCGCCGGAGGATAGAAATTCTTATGGATTCATTCCAACAATGACCGTAAAAGAAAACATTACGCTTTCTTCTTTGAAGCGCGTAAGTACGCTTGGATGGATCCACAAGAAGGACGAACAATATTTTGCGGATCGCTTTTTGCAGCTTCTTGAAGCAAGTCAGCTCGATCAAAAAGCCTATCTGAAGGAATTGAGCACCGGACAACAGCAGCAGGTGCAGATCGCAAGATGCCTCGCGCCCCGTCCTCGGATCATGCTGATGGATGAACCGGATAAAAGTATGGATATTAAATCAAAAGAGGATATTCTCCGGGCAATCCGAAAGCTTGCGACGGAAGGAACGACGCTCATCATTGCTTCTGCGGATGTCGACAGGCTGCTTCATATATGCGATCGTTTACTCATTTTGCATAACGGGCGCGTGCGGGGAGAAATTTCCGGCAGCGAAATGACTGCTCATCATGTCGTGGCGTTTACCCAGAACCAAACACAAAGACAGGAGGATCCGCTACATGATAAGAACCATAGTCGCTGACGACGAAGCCTGGGTTTGCAAACTGATCACCGGTATGATCGACTGGACGGCCTATGGATTCGAGATGATTGGCAACGCATATGACGGCGTAAGCTTATATCGGCTCATTGAAGAACAAAAACCAGACCTTGTAATTTCCGATATTAGAATGCCGGGGATGGATGGACTATCCGTTATCAAAAAGGCCAAAGACGCTGGTCTTGACACAAAGTTTATCATCATCAGCGGATACAGTGATTTCGAATATGCAAAAACCGCCATTCACATGGGTGTTCTCGGGTATCTATTAAAGCCCGTGGAGTCTGAAGAGCTGACTGGGCTTTTGTGTACGGTCAAAAAAGATTTTTTCTCCGGATCGAAGGATGTTTTTGACGATTCCGCCTTAAAAAAGCAGCTTAAAAAAAGTCAACTGCAGTATTTAGAATATTATTTGTATCATTATCTGTTCGAATCCGATCCATCCCGCGGCGATCTTTGTGCTGCGGAGCTCAATCGGCAGTTTGGCACATCGTTCACGCAGGGGTGCTATCGCATCAACATCCTGATATTGGATCCGCACCACGATTCCTGCGCCGCCATTTATGACAACGTTCTCGCGGAGGTCTCCTCCCT
This sequence comes from uncultured Christensenella sp., assembly GCA_964438705.1. Classification (GTDB taxonomy): domain Bacteria; phylum Bacillota; class Clostridia; order Christensenellales; family Christensenellaceae; genus Christensenella. Next base: position 44,962 of record CAYTKQ010000016.1, read on the forward strand.
GGCATATTCCATGTTTCGCGGGACGTTTTATGAAACTGTCGTGATCCGCTCCTTCCATTCCGTTCTTTTTTTGGTAAATTATCCACCTGAAAAACGCGATATGGAGGAATGGGTGCGCGATGATTTCTTTCATGCCGTCTTCCGTGATGTTGCCGACATTGGACGTTTTGACGCAACGCTGGGCGTTGGCGCAGAAGAAATAGATGCAACCGATCTCCCTCGTTCTCTTGCAGCGGCGCAGGATGCAATCCATGCCCGCGTAAAGCTGGGAGTCGGGAAAATGATTGATCTTTCCGGGAAAAAATATGACCATCTCACAGACGCGGAACTTATTCTGCCTCAAATTGAACGTAAGCTGATCGAACATGTGACACGTACAGCGCCATCAGACGAAGAACAGCTCACACACGAACTGTTTTCTGTTTTTGAAAAAAATGATTCCATAAACCCCGGAGCGGGCGCGCGTATTGCCGCGCATGTGGTGGAACTTGCCGTCAATACGCTGAGCGCGAAGGTGCGGATGACTTTCAACAAAGATCATCCTCCCAAACAATTTCGCGATGCGATCGATTCCTGCGCCTCGCTGGGCGAACTCAAAACGTTCGTGATACGTCTTTTGGACGACATATCGAAATCTGCAAATTCCGAATCAGGCAAAACGCGCAGTGTGATCGATATGATTAAAGCCTATATAGACGAACATTACAATGAAGATATCAAGCTCAATGATATTGCCAAATATATCTACATGAATCCGAATTATGTAAGCGATCTCTTCAAAAGTTCGACGGGTACGAATTTTAGCAAATATTTGATTCTGAAGCGGATCGATATGGCAAAAATCTATCTGATGGACGCTCGCTATCACATCAACGACGTGGCATGTATGGTTGGATATAACGACGCAAAATACTTTGCTAAATTGTTCAAAACCTATGTGGGCGTAAGCCCTGTACAATATCGCAAGATGTTTTGTTAGGGAGACTGGGCGAATGAAAAATTTCCTGCATCAAAAGCGTATGAGCGCAGGCGTACTCATTGTTATGGTTTTATATGCGGTGGCGGCAGCGCTTGTTCCGCTTTTATTTCTAGCATATCTGGCGTGCAGAAATCTTCACTCTCCGAAATTGTTTGTTTTTCCAGGAATACTGTATCTTCTGTCTGTCGCCGCAATTTTATTGATTGCTTATTTTCAGTTATACCGTCCTCTTCGAAAACTGGAGCGTGTACTGCACGGTGCTGTGAAAGGGAAGACGGATTTTGACATTGAACAGAGCGATACCCTTTCGCCGCTGGCTCCCGCCTTTTTTGATCTGCAGTTGCTTCTCGAACGGCTCAAGACGCTGGTTCTGCGGGAATCGACAGCCTTGCTCATGAAAAAACAGGCGGAGCTCGATGCACTGCAAAGCCAAATCAACCCGCATTTTCTCTACAATACGCTCGACACCATACGCGGGCAGGCGGAAGTACACGGGCTTTCTGATGTTGGGCAGATGTCCCTCGCTCTTTCCAAGCTGTTTCGCTACAGCATCAGCAATCACAATTCGTCTGTTTTCCTGCGCGACGAGCTCGATAACATCGAGAATTATCTGCTGATACAACATTTGCGTTTTGGCGATAAATTTGAAAAAATCAACCGCATTGATGAAGACGCGCTTGATTATAAGGTCCCAAAACTCTTGATCCAGCCCATTGTGGAAAATGCCGTTCATCATGGGTTGGAACCCAAATTGGAACGTGGGTCGCTCGTGATTGGCGCTTATATCACGCAAAATCGTTTGGTCATCAATATACAGGATAACGGCGTGGGCATTCCTTTAGAAAAGCTTGTCTCCATCAATGAAATGCTTGCGAGTAACGCCTCCGCGATCCGTAATAAAGAAAATGGCGTATCCATAGGAATGATGAATGTTAATGCCCGCATTAAGCTTCTGTTTGGGAAAGAATATGGCATTACCGTTTTCAGCACGCCGGGAGCTGGGACAAACGTCCAGATCTCTCTGCCTCTGATTACATAGCAAAACAGTTTTTTATCAAATTATTTTATCAAAGGAGCAAAAACATGAGAAAAGTAAAAATTGGGTTGACGGGTTTCTTTCACGGGAATATGCGCGGAGACGACGCGGGCGCTTATGAAAAAGCGCAGGCAGATATGCGCGCGCTTTCCAAAGAGCAGGATTTTGATCTCTTAATCTTAGCCGAACCGATCCGCTCATACGAGGACAGCGAGAAAGCAGTTGAGCAGCTTAATGCTGCCGGGGTGGATTTCACCTTCGTTTTCTTTGCAAGTTTTGGTAGCGGACGCTCCGCTCTCCCACTTGCAAAACTGAAAAGCCGTCTTGGAATCTGGTCGGTTCCCGAGCCTTCCGCATCCGGGGTATTGCCGCTGAATTCTTTTTGCGGTACGAATATGTTTTCCGCAATTCTCACAAATTATTTAAAATATGATGATATTCCCTTCAAATGGTTTTATGGTTTCCGCGGAAATCCACTTTTTGACAAGCGTTTTATTGTCACTCTCAATGTAATGAGAGCTTTTTGCGAGCTGTCGCAAACGCGAATTGGCTGTATCGGTCACCTTGCAGATGGTTTTGAAAACATGAATTTTGACGAGGTGCAGATTCAAAAAATGTTTGGCACCTACGTTGGCCGCCGCCATACGGTGGAGGAAATCGTTGCACAGGCTGAATCCTACAGCGATGCGGATACAAAAAAAGAACTCATCGCAATTGAAACGGAAGGAACGATCGCGGCTCGCGTCCCTTCGGGCCATGCAGAAAAATTCGCGCGCTTAAACCTCGCATTTCGCAATTTTGCAAAAGAAAACGGTTATCAATCTCTTGCCATCAGTTGTTGGAGCCGTTTGCAGGAGATTTACGGCGTCGCTCCATGCGCGGCAATGAGTCGCCTGAACGAGGAGGGTATCGTCTCCCCCTGCGAAGGCGATGTGGCGGGCGCTATCAACATGATCATCACCCGCGCGTTCTGCAAATCTGCCCCGGCAATCATGGACCTTGTGGCGTTTGATGAAAAAATCAACAGTTTAAACCTGTGGCACTGTGGCCCCGCGCCTCGAAGCATGGCAAACCAAAACGGTGTAAAATGGGATGAACATTTTAACATCGGTAGTTATGACGGCTGCAACTGGTGCGGCTCTGGTACTGTTGCAGACCTCCGTTTCAAGCCCGGCAAAGTGACAATAAGTCGGTTAAGCAGCCGATTTGACCAACTTTTTTCCTTTACAGGCAACGTCCTAGATCAGGATGCCTACGAAGGTTCTTCCGGCTGGATCGGGAATCTTGCGATCCGCGGCGAATCTCTTTCCATCGCGGAGCTTATCAGTACAATCATCAACAACCGCGTCGATCATCACTATACGATCGGCTATGGAGATGTTGAAAACGAAATGATTGAATTTGCGCATTGGATGAAGATGAAGGCTATTACAAAATCAGAATACCGGCCTTTTATGGAGAACGCTCTGTAAGGTCAACTCCACCAAAGTGTCCCCGCGTGAAAATAAAAAGAAATCGCGCATCTGAAAAAAGTTGAGGAAAATGTGACAAAGAACCAAAAAATTCGACTTGAAATTCGATGGGGACGTATTTATTAAATAGTAAATATGTTTTGTATTGTAACATTTTAAAATCCTCCATTTGGTGTTTTTGGGGTTGACAGACCAAATTTATTTTACCAAATGGAGGATTTTATTTTGCCTTGCTCAAGCTTTTTCTGCACCACTGGCATAGCCAGTGGTTTTGGCAGGTCTAACAAAGACTTTATCTGACTTTTGGATCTCACACAAAGTTTTACGCATGATCGTTCTGAGAATTTAAAGACTTCCTTTAGTGCAAACAATTTTACCGAGTAATCGAACCTTATCATTTGCAACTTTTAGCGAATGCAGTCCCGCATTTTTTGTGCAGCTGCCTCAATCGTCATATCCTCACGAAATAGTGCGGACGTTCCGGCAACAAAAATGTCCGTACCGACGGCACGCATTTTTATCGCATTCTCAAAGCTCACGTTTCCATCTGCCTCAATTGCAATTTTACATCCTGATTCCCGAATCATCTGTCGTGCCTTCTCTATTTTACGCAGACTGGAAGGTATCATTTTTTGCCCCGCAAATCCCGGATTAACCGTCATAATAAGCAACACATCAATATCCTCTATCGTATATTCCAGCATATCGAGCGGCGTTGCCGGATTCAGCGCAAGTCCTGCTTTTGCTCCCCTGTCCCGTATCTTTTGGAGTGTCCTCTGAATATGCGCGCATGCTTCGTAATGGAACGAAAGAATATCCCCTTTCCTCACGTCGAACATATCCACCGCGCGTTCCGGGTTTACAACCATCAAATGGATATCCAGTGGGGTTTCCGTCATATCGTGCATCATTCTGACAAAATCGGTCCCGAGAGAATAATTCGGCACGAATACACCATCCATGACATCGCAGTGGAAATAATCCACGCCTGCCTCTTCCATTTCACGTACCTGCTTTTGCAATTCCTTAAAATCCGCGCACATCAGCGACGGTGATATTTTTCCTGTCATTGCACTTCCCTCACGGATTGATTACGACGCGCTTGCCCTGCTTATTTTCCGCAATGGCTATCCCTTTTAGGATATCGTCTAATGGAAGCCTGTGTGAAATGAATTTCTCGGTGTCCAGTATCCCCGATGCAATCAACCCCACCGCCTTCATATGGTGGATGGGCAGCGAACCATGCGTGCCGTGTACATTCAATTCCTTATAGTGGATTAGGTTTGTATCCATAGTGACAGTCGTCCCGTGGGCCAATCCGCCAAACAGATTCACTCTGCCCCTGTTTTTCGCGTAACGTAGCGCATCTGCCTGTGCCGCGGGTGACGGACATGCTGTAATGACTACCTCTGCGCCCATGCCATCCGTTTCCTGCATGATCCGCTCATATGCATCTTCTTTTGCAGGGTTGATAAACACATTCGCAGAAAATTCCCGCGCTGCGTCCAGCCTTTCCTCGTCCAACTCGACAACAATAATTTTTGTTGCGCCCATCAGGCGCGCAACCTCGATAATCATACATCCAATCGGCCCCGTTCCAATAATCACGACCGTATCTCCCAGTTTGATATTGGAAAGCTCCGTGCCGTTAAGCACACATCCAAGCGGTTCTGCAAGCGCTGCCTGATCGTATGACATGTGATTTGGAATTTTCACCAAAGGACCATAAGCCAACATGATTTTGTTCAATGGCATATATTCCGCAAATCCGCCCTGAAACTGATAACCTGTCGCATAATTGGTCATACAATTGTTTGAAAAACCGGCTTTGCAGAATTTGCATTCCCCGCATGGAATATCCGCGCCGATCGCGACTCTGTCGCCAATCTTCCAATTTTTCACGTTTTTACCGACTTCCGCCACCTCTCCGGCGACTTCATGCCCGATGATGCATGGTGTCTTTACCCGATCGTTTCCGTAATGGAAAATACGGATATCCGATCCACAAATTGCGCATGCCTTGACGCGTATCAGTATTTCATCGTCCGTTATTTTCGGCTTATGCACCTCTTTTACGACCATTTTATTCAATTCTTCCAATACAACAGCTTTCATTTGATTTCTCCTTATTCCATAATAAAAACAACTCGATTTGAGAATTCTTTCTTATCCCTCACCATTTCAAACGCATTTTCTATATCCTTCAGCGGAAACCGATGAGTAATGAAAGGTTTTACATCCAATTTTCCGCTCGCCATGACGTTCAGTACAGTTTCCCAGTCGTTCCTCTGCCGGGTATAGCTCGAATTCCACGTACCCGTAATCACCAACTGTTTGCGCAATATCTCCCAATAATCCTTCTGTGAAAGTTCCATCCCACTCGCGGGATTGCCCATCAGCACAACCTTTCCCTGTGGTTTTACGATATTCAAGCATCCGGCGTATGTTGCCGCCACTCCCGCTCCCTCAACCGCAATATCCACACCGCGGCCCTGTGTGATTTCCTGAATGCATTCCTGCCAATTTGTATTCCCATTGTTCACCGCATACGGGAAACCTGCCTTTCTCGCAAATTCCAATTTTTGGGCATCAATATCGAGCAATATGACTTTTCCTGCTCCCCACACCTGCGCAAATGATGCCAACATTAATCCAATCGCCCCTGCTCCGAAAATCGCGACGTTGTCGCCCAGGCAAACACCTGCCCGGGACAATGCGTGCAGCGAAACTGCGGCAGGCTCCGCCATTGCCATTTCTTCATAGGAAAGCTCTCCGTCGCACATGACCAAATTCCATGTTGGTACCGCAATATATTCTGCGAATCCGCCGTCACAGCGGGAACCGAAATAATTGTAGCTTCTGCACGATGCATATTCCCCAACCTCACACATATCGCATTTATGGCAAGGAAGCAGCGGAAATACCGCTGCCTTTTTATGGAGGAGGGCTTGATCTACCTCGTCTCCCAACGCAACGATTTCTCCCGCAAATTCATGTCCGGGAATCGTTGGGAAATTGTAGGTACCTTTGCTATATACCCTGCCGATATCTGATCCGCAAATCCCTGCAGCCTTAACCTTTAGTAAAACTTCACCTGCCTTCTCAACGGGATCGCTGACCTCTTCATATCGCAAATCTCCGATTCCATGCAAAACACCTGCTTTCATCGCTTAGCCTCCAATCGCCTATTTCTAAAATTATACTATCATATATGATTGACTTTGATAATGCATGGCGTTATTATTAGATAATAATCACATTTTTTCGCGAAGTCATTCATACTCAATCAATTTTGCGCAAATTAAGAGAGGCAATTATTATGTTAGGGATTGAACGTAGACAGAATATACTAGACCTGCTATCAGAAAACAAATTTCTGAGCGTACATAAGCTGGCATCCTTGCTATATGCGAGCGAATCAACTGTTCGCCGGGATCTCGAAGCGCTCTCCAAGCTCGGCCTTGTAAGCAGGACGTTTGGCGGCGCAGCGCTTGTAGAAGGAATGAACGCAGAGATTCCTCTCGCCGTCCGTGAAGATCAATATAACGGTCAAAAAGAGACCATCGCTGTCATGGCCTCAAAATTGATACATCCGGATGATATTTTGATCGTAGATTCTTCATCCACAGCATTCAAGCTCCTCCCTTATATTCGGAAGAGCAACACCGTTATCACCAACAGCCCTAAAGTCTCGATGGAACTTGCCGGCAGCGCGCATCCCGGGGTATACTCGACGGGCGGGCATCTGCGAGAGAATTCGTTATCCTATGTCGGACGTTCCGCTAAAAATACAGTGGGGCTTTTCAACTGTGATATGATGTTCTTTTCCTGCGTAGGAATATCACTTGAAAGTGGAATGACTGATACAAGTGAAGAAGAAGCAGAACTTAAGGTAACGATGATGAAACATTCCCGTGTTAAGGTTGCCATGATCGATTCCTCGAAATTTGATCTTGTTACATTTATTAAAATCTGTGACTTTCATGCAATCGATTACTTGATTACCGATCGAGAGCCTTCGCTTGAATGGCAGCAAATTTTCAAACAAAACAACGTTGAATTGATGTATCCATAATCGCAGCGCAACTAAATTGACTCTCCTTTTTTACATCATCGCGCAGATGCCGATACAACGAAAATTTTTCCTGATAAAAATCATTGAATGCATGGGCTGGTTCCAGAGTCTCCTGGATCACCGACATATTTTGTGCCGCCTCCTCCATGCTTCCATATTCTCCCAGCGCCGCTGCGCACACGGCAGCACATCCGAGCGCTCCCGCTTCCGAAGTTATCAGTGTACTTACCGGAATTTGCAGGATATCCGCCTTTAATTGCAGCCATGCCTTACTGTTGCATCCTCCTCCGGTGCAGACAAGTCGTTCGGTTCGGACGCTCAGCATCTGGATTTTTTCCAAATTCAACTTCTGGTCGAATACCAGCCCTTCCAAAATTGCTTTATAAAGCATATAACGATCTGTCCCAATGTCGATTCCGGCGATTGCCATCCTCGCCGAAGCGTCCATGTAAGGCGTACCGCTCCCCATAAGAAAAGGTTGTACCATAATCCCGGTTGGAGCCTTGGGCATGTTTTTTTCAAACAATTCATATGGAGGAGATTTCTCATTCGAAAAAATGTCAAAAAACCACTTGATCAACAACCCCGCCGTAGGGTTGTATGCTAACGTACAATATTTTCCTTTTTCCCATACCAGTTCGGCGGGCAGATTACTTTCCTTTGTAACGTCCGGATTTGGCCTTTTTTCAAAAACAGGCGTCATGCATTCGGACGTTCCCATCGAACACGCCACTGTATTTTTTCTCAGGCCGGTACCAATTGCATTGATTGGCTGGTCATGGCCTCCCGCTACAACTTTTGTATTCGATGAAAGCCCTGTCTCCTGTGCAACATCCGGAAGTATCTTCCCCATGATCGTACCGGTTAGAACCGCCGGTGAAAACAGGGAACGCTCGATATCAAACACGTGAAACAGTCTCTCGCTCCATTCCGCTTTTTCTATATCAAAAAGCATAGTTCGACAAGCGGAAGAACAGTCTGCGGCAGCGCAGCCGCTTAACCTATATTGGATAAAATCCCCTATGAGCAGCACCCTTTTTGCATTTGCGTATACTTCCGGCTGGTGATTCTTTAGATACAGCAATTTGGCAAGACTGTAGGTTGGCGAAGGACCCATCCCACAAATAGAGATAATTTCATCTCCACTTATCCGCTTCATTGCTTCCTCGAATTCCTGTTCTCCCCTGCGATCCGTACTCACCATGACCTCGCAGAGCACTTGATCAGCGCTGTCTAACACCACGAACGCCTCGCCAAACGAGCTGACGGATACGGCTGTAACCAGTTTTGCAAAAGGACGCGCCGCTTCCTGCAGTACGATTTTGGTTTTCTCCCATATGTTTTCCGCATCCAGCGAGCGCGTTCCATCTGCACGAAGAAAAAAGTTGTATTCCCGATACACCCTCTTTTTTTCACTTCCTTTTTCGTCAAACACAACTGCCTTTACCCCGCTGGTACCGACATCCAATCCACAAAAATACATATTATTTTCATCTCCCGGCTTACGATCCATTTTTAGAATAATGTCTAATTGTGAGCGTGAACAAAATAATCATGCCATTGATCAGGTATAATACCCACTGATCAATCCCCAAAATCAATATACCGTTTGCGATCATCATCAGAAAAAATGCGCCAATCAGCGTACCCGGTATGTTTCCCTCTCCTCCGGAAAGAGATGTCCCGCCGATCAGTGTCGCTGCAATTGCCGTCATCATATCTGACGTGATCATGGTCGGTGAAGCATTTGATGTTTGCGCAACGCCCAGCATTCCTGCCAAAAACGAGAATATCGCACAGATAATGAAGGATGTGACCAGCGTCATGTTTACGTTGATGCCTGCGAAAAGCGCCGCGATCCTGTTGTCCCCTGTAAAGGCGAGATTTTTGCCGTAACGGGTTCGGTGCATAAGAAAATAACACACAACCGCAAGACCTGCCATCCACAGTACAATCACGGGGAAGCCGTTGATGTTCGAGCCGAATACATTTAAAAAGGCTTCGTTGCTCACAACCACCGGCGCCTGGTTTGTGACGATATATGCAAACCCCTGGCAAATCATATATGTTGCCAACGTGATAATGATACTGGGGAGTTTTGCCTGAGAAATGATTACCCCGTTGATCGTTCCCACCACTATGGCAATCATCAACGCTGCCAGAATTGCCAGAATCACGTTTGCCCCGCTTTTTAAAAGTACTGCCATAATCGCTCCACACAGCGCGGGGAGCGTGCCAATCGATAGATCAATTTCGCCAGCCGTAATCACAAAGGAAATTCCCAGCCCCAATACAGTGATGATACACATGGAACGTAAAATGGTGAAAAAGTTTCTCGGCGTGAAAAAGCCGTTTGTACTGACCGCAAAAATAATAAATAGTAAAATTGTCGCATACAGCAGTATGCTTGTTTTGGATAATGCTTTACTTTTCAGCGTCTTTCCGAAGCTTGCTGTCTCCGATTTCATAATGCGTTACCTCCTGCCGCTTTCCTATCTTTCAAAACCCTCATGCGATCAACCCCGCTTTTTCCTTACTGCGTTTTTCCATAAAACCACTAACCGTCAAGATTCCAATGATTACCGTTCCAACGATAATATTTGTTACCCACGGCATGAAACCCATATTAAATAAAGCGTTCGAAATAATCGCCAGGAAAAATGATCCGGCAAACGCACCGATCACTGTGCCTTTTCCGCCCGCAAGCGAAGTTCCGCCGATCACGGATGCAACAATCGCGTTCAGGACAATGCTTTCCCCTGCCCCTACGGTCGCAAAGGATGAACGCGACATATCGATGACCCCCGCAAAAAACACAAATCCCGAAGCAATGACAAACGACATCGTCACATATCGTTTCACATTGAGACCGTATATTTCCGCAGCACCCCTGTTATCGCCCACACAGTGCAGATTCCTTCCGAACTGCATCTTATGAAGAATAAAGTATGCCACCACCAGCAGGACAAGCATCCACAGAATCATTTTAGGAACATCACCAAGCGTACCTCCAAACATGTTAAGGATGTCTTTATTTTCCATTGCAATCGGTTTGTTTCCGGTTATGATCCTCGTATACCCCATCGCTATCCCCTGCATGCCCAGCGTTGCAATAAAACTTGGAACACGGCATATCGATACCACAATGCCGTTCCCCAGTCCCATCAGCAGCGTAAGCAGCAGCGCGCATATAAAAGCGATTACAATGTGGACTCCCGCCTGACACAGCACAGCAATCGTACATGGCGCAACCGACATCATTGCTCCAATGGATATATCAATTTCTCCCGTTGTGAGAACGAAGGTAACTCCAAGACTCAGGATGCAGATAAAACACATTGTTGTGAGGATGGATGTCAGGTTGCCCAATGAGAAAAAGTTGGGTACCAGAAAGGAAAATATGATGCATATACCTATAATGGCAAAATAGATCATCGATCCACGTGATTTCCACCACTTCGTTTTTTGATTCTTTATTGTTTCCATGTTGGCCTCCCCCTCTATTTGGTGCTTTCCTCGATAATCAAAGCTTTATTGGCTTCATCTGCATCCATTACGCTCACCAACCTGCCTTCCCTGATAATCGCAACGCGATTGCAGATTCCGACGACATCGTCAATTTCCGCTGTTGAAATAACAATCGTTTTTCCCTGATTTGCAATATCCAGTAAAATCGCCCTGATTTCGTCTTTTGCCCCAATGTCAATTCCAAGCAGGGGTTCAATAACCATCAGTATATCCGGGTCGATCGCCAACATCCTTGCAAGTAAAGCTTTTTGCATATTGCCACCGCTCAGGCTGGTTAATTTTGCGTCCATATTGGAAAGGCCGCGTATTTTCAGCCTGTTGGCAATATCAGTGAATTTCTTCGGCTTTGCAGCGCGCTTGACTTGAAGCATTTTTTCATGCATATTCAAATAGGCAACATCCATATTCTCCAAAATGGATTTGGTAGTGAATACGGTTTTTACCCCACGTTCCGGTAAATATCCCAGTCCGGCGTGCAAATTTTCCTTTATGCGTCCGTGCTTTGTTTTCTTTCCGCCGACGACTGTCTCTCCTTTCATGCTCTTATAGATTCCAAACATCGTTTCGAGAAGTAGCGTCTGCCCCTGGTCGCGCAGGCCATATATCCCGAATATTTCTCCTTTGCAGAGATCAAAGCTAATATCGGTAATCCCATTATTCTCCGTGCTTAGATGGCTCACGGACAGCGCAACATCATTTTTGCAGGGCGGCTTCACGTAATCCATGCCGATATGGTTCTTCCCCGCGATCATCTCCACTACCTTCCTGGCATCGAGATCACTCGTTCTTTTAGAGCTAATAATCTTTCCTTCCCGCATTGCGGTGACGCTGTCGCAGATTTCCAGAATCTCAGAAATCATGTGAGAAATGAAAACGATTCCCAGACCCTTCTGCGCCAGTGTTTTCATGTGTACAAACAGTTTTTCCCTTTCGTTTTGTGTCAGCCCCGCTGTTGTTTCGTCGAAGACGACCACTTTTGCTCCCGCACGCAAACAGCGCACAACCTGTATAATACGCTGGGTTACCGTATCCAGCGTGTCCACAATTGTATTTCCGGCCAAATCGATATCAAAGTACTGTTTTAAGAGTTTTTCCGCTTCCTGAACGATATATTTTTTTCTTGTTGTTTTAAAAATCCTACTTTCCGCCTCTTTCTGCCCGACAAAAATGTTATCCGCAACGCTCATTTGCCGCGCGATAACAAGTTCCTGCGGCACAATATAAAACCCGCGTTCCTGCGCATCCTTGGGAAAATGAAGCTTTACCTGCTCGCCGTAATAAAATATTTTCCCCTGATCGGGTTTGTGCATGCCGCCCATCACCTTGATCAGTACGCTTTTACCCGCGCCATTATGTCCGGCAAGCCCTGTTATTTCGCCTGCTTTTACTTCAAATGTCACATTATCAAGCGCGGTAATTGCTCCGAATCTTTTTGTGATTCCTTCTACTTTTACCAAAGCATTCTGTATTTCGGCCATCTCCTATACCCCGTTTCCACTGTATCGTGCTGCCGTGGAAGAAACATGTTCTTCCACGGCACACAGCCAATTCTAAGAGTTATTGATCGTATGTCCACTGATTTTCAAGTGCCATAACCTCTGCAGGGATGTCCCAGCCCTTCGGGGCAAGGATTTCGTAATTGGTTTTCAGGTTTTCATATACCGATACCGGTGTAGGCGGAGCTGCAACAAACTTCGGCGAATTTTCACTTCCGTCGAGCAGATGCCGTGCATACATCAACATGATATTCCTTCCTGCACCATACCAATCCTGACCTGCAAATGCCGCCGTATAATTATTGTCCGGACCGTCCACCGCCATTGGGATCGCGATTGTCGCATCTGTATCGATCGTGACCATTGCAATATCTCCCCAGGCAGTGTAACCCATTTCCTTGAGCAGCGCCTGTGCCTGGTCTGCCGGCGGATTCGCAAAGTCAATCAGCAAAAGCTCAATATCCGGATTTGATGCCAGTAACCCGGAGATTACCTGCTTGGCGTTACCCGGAGCGTCATACCATTTGTCGATCACCTTTATATCCGGGTTCGCTTCAAATACATCATTCCATCCCTCATAACGCTGCCAGCAAGTATGGAAAGAACCGGAATGCCCGTTTTCCCATCCAATGACACCGATGGTCCCCTTGCCGCCGAGGATATCCACCGCGGCCTGTGCGGAATAAACGCCTGCGAGGTAGTTGTCCGCATCGGATACGCCAATCAGGTTTTTGTGATTCCAGTCAACGTCAAACGGTGCCGCGCAGATGAACCCGACCTTTGTTTTGTCCATAATTTTCTTTAGGATCTCACTGGATGCCGCCATGTCTACACCCAGCGTAAAAAACGCATCATACTGGTCTGCAATCGCTTCAAACCTGACATAATCATCCATCTGGCTATTTCCGGTTTTATCGGCCGCGATCCAGATATCCGAAATATCGATCCCCAGATCATCTGCCACTTCCTGCATACCCGCGACCTGCCATTTGCCCGCATCATCCAACGCGTCCTTTTCGATCGCAACTTTGAGACCCATAGAACGTATTTTTTCCTTCTCTTCATCCGTCAATTCCAATTTTGCTGCATCCGCGCTGGGAATTCCTTCGTCCATCGACATGTCCTTGTACACTTCTTTGCCAATCGGAGAATAGACGTTCATGATATCTTCCTGCGTGAGCTTGTGGTACCTTCCTTCTTCTCCTGCCGGCTGTACGCTTGCAGATTCCGTTTTTCCGCTTTGAGATGCGGCAACTGCATCAGAAGTTGCTGGCGCAGCGCTTTCAGAGGGAGCCCCCTGACATCCGAAGCATGCAAACACCAGAAATGCCGCGATTGCCACCAATAGAATTCTCTTTGCCTTTTTCATTTTTTTCCTCCTTAGTATTTTTTTGCGGATTATCCGCCGCTGAAAAATAGATCGTTTTCAGCAAACCTTATTTGGCGCCCATAAAGGCGGTCAATTTTCTTGCTTCAATCCCAGATAAATACAACTTTCTGCGCTTCGTGGGAATCAAACAATTCAAATGCCTGTGCAGCTTTCTCGATCGGGAAAACATCACTGCAAATTTTTTTCAAAGCGATATTTTTCCGAAGGATGAACTCACTCAATTCTTCCCAGTCCGCCCGGTTAAAATACCAACATCCCACCATATGGATTAGCCTCCGAATGAACTGATCCGCCGGATTAATAGTACACTCCTTGTTCTCGCCAATCAGACCCACATATCCCTTGTTTTTGATACAGTCGATTGCGTTGTTTTCTCCGAAACTGTTTCCGGAGCAGTCGATTGCGACATCCGCGCCCTTTCCGTTGGTCAATTGCTTAATATATGCAACCGTGTCCTGTTGTTTCGGATTCACAATATAATCCGCACCCAATTCAAGCGCAAGCGCAAGACGTTTTTCGTCCGTATCAACGGCGATCACAGTTGCTCCGAATCCCTTCGCCATCAATACCCCGCCGCAACCCATCGGGCCGATTCCAAAAACCGCTACCGTTTTAGAACCGTCTACGCGAAGGCGTTTACATGCGGTGTAAAGCGTTCCTCCAACATCTGTGGAAAGCGCGCCCGTGATAAAATCCATGTGCTCTGGCAACGGAAGGCAGTTTTCTTCCGGGATTACAACATAATCTGCATGTGCGCCGTTTTTGTCAAATCCCAGACACTGAAACTCTTTACATAGCATTACATCGCCAGCCAAGCAATGTTCGCACGTCCCGCATCCCATCGCCAGGTAAATCGCCACCCTATCTCCCGGCTGTACCAGCCTGCAGTGCGGCCCCAGCTTTTCAACCACACCGCACGGCTCGTGCCCCGGCGTAATGTTGTTGTCATCCTCTTCTTTTTCAAACACGGCAACTCCATGATATCGGTGCAAATCACTCCTGCATAAAGCCGAAGCCTTCAGACGAATCAATACCTCCCCCTCTCCCGGTTCGGGTGTAGGAACATCCTGTACCTCAACCTGTGCTTTTCCTGTTATTTTTACTGCTTTCATATTGTGCCTCCTTTTTGCAAGCGGTTTATTCGAATGAAAAAATGCTGTTCCCGACAAGCGGTTGCTTAATCATCATCGGCTCCAGGAACCGGATGCATTGCTCTGCTCCATCCTCGCGCGACATCACCGGATCTTCATGCTCGTAGGACATCACTTTGTTATAGCCGGCTTCCACAAGCGCGCTGACAATCCGCCGCCAATTGCTGTCTCCCCATCCTGGTGTGCGGAATCGGAATCCTCGATCTGCGCGAACCCATTCGCCATTCGGAATGATGCCGGATGTACCAACGGCATCTTTTTGAATTTCCGCATCCTTGGCGTGCACATGATAGATTCTGTCCTTGAATCGGCGAATAAATACCACTGGGTCAATCAATTGCCACGCAAGATGGGCGGGTTCAAAATTAAATCCAAATTCCTTTCTGCCATCCAAAACCTCGATCGCCTTCTGGCATGTTTCAACGTTATAGGCAATTTGTGTCGCCATAACCTCCAACGCAAATTTCACGCCATATTCCTTGAATTTGTCAAATATTGGATTCCAGCGCTCCGCGAACAATTCCCAGCCCTCTTCATAATTTTCGGGACGTTTAGGCGGAAATGAATACCAACAGTTCCAGACGGAGGAGCCAACAAAGCCGCACACCGTATCGATTTCCAGCTCTGCTGCTGCCTGCGCTGTTTTGATCATGCGTTCCGTTCCGTATTTGATTTTTGTTTCCGCATCCGAGCCTAGTGCCCATGCATCCGTGCTCGAATCATGTGGCCCCAGCACCAGCATTCCCTCAAAGTGATTTGTGAGCGCGGAAAGCGTAAGGTCCCTTGCTTTCAGCTCCTTTAACAGCTCCGTTCCTCCGTTTTTTGTAACCTCGTCGATATCAATATGTTTGCTGTCCCTGTTTGCGGTGAGTTCCACCGCTTCGTATCCTAAATCCTTTGCAAAATCCAAAAACTCCGTCAATGACATATCATTATATGGTAATGAAAAAATACCTAGCTTCATCCTTTTTTCTCCTCTCGTTTCACGCAGCTTTTTGTTATGGCGCATGAGCGCTGCGGTGCTTTCGCCATGCATCCGAGCGTGTTCTACTTGACAAATTGCTTAGATTCTATATTATCTGCACTAAAATTTTTGCACATGACAAGCGGATTGACATCGCTTTCGTTTTTAATGACAACGCCCGTGCGCGCGGTGGCGGCAGTGACGAACATCTCATCATTTGTAAGCTCTCCAAATCGAATCATTGCCGGCGTTTCAATCCTATTTCCATTCAATTTTCCATTTCCCTCCATCATGATCAGCCCATAAGCCGCGCTGTCCGCAATCGTAACTTCCGCTCCCGGAAGCACCGTTAATTCTTTTGCGCAAAACTCGTCCGAACCATAGCAAATCCATTTTTCCTCATATCCTTTTTTCCTCATCGCCTCCATATCCTCGACTGGAATCGGTTCACAATAATGATTCTCTTTGAAATGAAGATCCTTGTTTGCCTCCCAGTCCAATTTTTCCGCCATATATTCAAAATCCCATTCATATTTTTGCGGAATAAATTTTGTCAATAGTTCACGCTCCATATATTTTCCATGCACCATTGATTGCATAAACATAGATGTATCGCTTACTCTTTGCGGTTCATATGTCACAAGCGACCCCGGCGCGTGCAGGATGCCGGCTGGGATGTTCCATCCGGTTCCCAGTTTCAGCTTATAGGCCGCGCTCAGTTCCAGAATTCCGTTATCTCCGTATTTTCCCCAACTTTCCAGTGCTTTGACCACGTCCTTTTTTGTAACGCCCGGAAGCAATCCAAAAAATGTATAATCATGGTGATAAGTGATGGAATTCAATTGCGGAGCAAAGTAATATGCTTCCGGTTTGGGCGCTACTCCAATTTGTCTGGCATCCTGTTCCATCAAATGGACATGGTGTGGAATAGGTGCGGAAAAATCGTAGAATTTTGCAAACGCTGTAAGGCCTCCATGCTCCTTCATCGTTTGTTCTCCAATCAGGAGATCCCCCGCCTCTTCAATCGCCTCCTTCAATAGCAATTTTTCTGCGCCATATCCGATGTTGATGTAGCTTAACCCTTCGTTTTCCATTGTCAATGCACCGTTATCCGCACTAGAAACGGAGGCAATCCAGCGTTCCGACAACGCACCGCGTTCCGCTCCATATGCATAGATATCCTGCGGATGCAATTTAAGTCTCCTTCCCGGGAAAAGCAACGTCCTGGCAACCCAACTGGGGACTAAGTTGATCACCCCATCTCTGGCTATCAATTCTGCTTGGATTGTTTTTCTGATATCATTCATTTTTTTACCCCTTCTGTCGCATAAATTATATATATGTATATTTATTTATTCGTATAAATTAATATTTATTATAATTACAGTTAAAAAAATGCAATTTTGTTATCGCTTGGATTTTATTCCTGTAAAAAATTGATTCTATGCTAATTTTATGGTGGACTCACGTATGATTAGATTTGGCTCTAGGACAATATGATGATTCTCCTGCTCTAAATTCTCTGCATAGATCATCTTTATCAGCATCTGCGCCCCCTGAGCTGCCATTTCTATCTTTGGCTGTGCTATTGTTGTCAATTCCGGCGATATCAGTTTGCTCAATGCGTTGTCATCATATCCTATGATCGCGATATCCTCTGGAATTCTGACATAGCCTTCCTTCAGCCTGCGAATCACCCCGTATGCCAACTGATCCGTACTGGCAAAAATAGCATCTATTTGCTTATTCATCAACACATGCGCACCTAGGTTGTATCCCATTTCGATTTTATCGTATTCCATGGTTTCCAGAAAACAAAGCTTCTGATTAAATGGAGCCTCTAGCTCGGTAAGCCTTTCCTGAAATCCTGCGTATCGCTTTTTCAGCGCGCTATTAAAAAGTGGCTCGCTGACAAAGCACATATGTTTTGCGCCTATATGGAACAGATGATCCGCCGCCGCCCGCGCTCCTGTTTCGTTATTGATTTCAACGCTGGGAATATCTCTTTCGCTGGAAACTATTTTACTATCCAATGTAACAACTGGTATCTCATTGGCAATAACGGACGCATAACAACTTTCATCCACGAGACCGTACCCTATAATGATTCCTCTTACGTTTTGCTCAATCAAAGTATCCGTATACTTTTTTTCCAGTGCGCTGTCATGAAACGTATTGCACAGAAACAGCAGCAGCCCTTCTTCGCGCAGTTCCTCCTCAACCGTTTGCACAATATCGGCATAATATCCGTTGCTAATGTTGGGAATCAGCAGACCTACCATATTTGTTTTTTTTGTTTTTAGGCTGCGGGCATTGGCATTGGGCCTGTAACCCAGAGCTTTTGCGGCTTTCCTCACCCGACAGGCAACCTCGTCTGAGATCGGTGCCGTCCGATTCAGCACATGCGATACAGTTGGCTGGGTCACACCCGCAATCCTCGCCACATCCTTCATTGTAGCTTTTTTCATAAATATTACCTGCAATTCCTCTGCAAAATACTTTCTATTCGATCCTCATGGTAGAGTTCCTAATTACCAGACAGGGATCCATGATAACATGCTCAACTTCCCCTGCATGGTTATTAATATTCTCATACAATAGCTCTGCGCCTTTTTCCGCCAACTTGTCAATCGGTTGAGATATTGTCGTCAGCGACGGTTCCATCAGGTGTGCAAAATTCACATTGTCATACCCCATGATCATAACATCTTCCGGAAACCTAACGTTATGTTCCTTGAGCCTTTTCATGATGCCGAATGCCACATGATCGGAAGTTGCAAATATTGCATCGATACTGCCATCCACTAAAATTTTAGCGCCGATATTATACCCCATTTCCATCTTTCCATACTGGCTGTCTTCGATATAAATATATTCATTTTTAATGGGTTTCCCCATATCAGACATCATGCGACAAAACCCGTTAATGCGATGCTCCAGCGCGGAACTGATCACCGGTTCGCTTGCGATGCAAATCTGTTTTCCACCCAACTTCTCCAGATGCTCTGCAGCGAGCTGACCGCCCAACAGATTATTGATTTCCACTGATGAAAACAGCTCTTCCATTCCTTTCGGCCGATCGTCTACAATAATCGTGGGAAGATGATTCTCAAGCAATATATTGTAGCTTTCCCTGCTGGCCATTGGATAACCGACGATTAAGCCCGATACGTTATATTGCAACAGTGTTTTAATATAATTTTTTTCATAACTGGACTTATAAAAAGTATTACACTGAAACGTCATGAATCCCCTTCGGCGCATGGCCGTTTCAACCCCTTTTGCAATTTCTGCATAAAATCCATTTTCAACGTCCGGAATCAGCAGTCCTATCGTCTTTTTGACGCGATCTCTTGAAACTTTCGACCATTTTTTCGGCACATATTCCAGCTCCTTCGCGGCCCGCAGCACGCGCTTTGTCACAGTCTCCGAGATTTTCGCTGTACCGTTTATGACATGCGATACCGTTGCCTGGGTAACCCCCGCTTTTTGTGCAATATCATCCATTGTTACCTTGCGCTCATTTTTCATATAGTTCCACTTTCCTGTCAGCAACCCTTCCATAATAGTCATGACCTGCGCGACATACATTAATTTTCATTAATATTCATTTATCATGGTAACAATTTTTGGTCTGATTTTCAATAGCCTCCAGCTATTCGACACAAATCACCCCTTTTATTTTGTCTTCCTGCGACTCTTGCATAAACGCAATTCCCTTCTCTGCGTCGCTCAGAGAAAAGCGGTGTGTTATTAACGGACTTAAATCAATCATATTTGTATCTAGTGCGTTAATCACATTTGGCCAGATCTGGCCTGTCAGCCAAGAAAATTTGATTGTCCTGCTGCTTTGTATGGCTTCCAGAACCGGTATTTCCAGAATATCCCTTTCCCCAGGCAACCCGAAATATACAATCGTCGACCCGCCCGCCGAAACATCCAACGCCGACTGCAGCGCCGGCATTGCATTTGTGGGAACAATGACCTTTTGAGCCATTAGGCCGTTCGTCAGTTCCGCAATTTTTGCAGGCACATCTTCGCAATAATACTGGGATTTTTCATCCCCGCTGTTTAGTACGACGTCCGCTCCACATCTAAGCCCAACCTGTAGCGGATAATCGAATATTCCGACCAGTACAACTCTGCCTGCGCCGCGCGCCTTCGCAATCTGTACCATCATGAGCCCAATTGCGCCCGGTCCGATTACAACCACCGTATCTCCCAACTCAATATCCAAGCTGGTAATGCCATGCGTCGCACATGCAAGCGGTTCTGTCATTGCGCCATATTCATACGATACTCTTTCGCCAAGTTTAAATACATTGGTATAATCCACTTTAACATATTCAGCCAAGGCTCCGTTTACACTGACCCCGGGTACTTTGGACTGTTTGCATAGATTAAACATACCCTTTTTGCAATAGACGCACGAATTACACGGCTGCACAGGATTGCATGTAACCCTGTCACCTACGCCAAGAAGCCCTAGACGCTGTACCTCGCTTCCCATTTCCACGATATCCCCGCTGAATTCATGTCCCAATACCAGCGGTCCTTTTCCACTCAGAGTGTCAAGCGGACTATGTCCATAATAGTAGGAAATATCCGATCCGCAAATTCCGCAGACCCTTACCTTGATCAGAACTTGCCTGTCGCCGATTTGCGGAATATCTATTTCTTCCAGCCTCATTTTCCCTGCTTCGTAAAAAACCTGGGCTTTCATCTTCCCTTTCAATTCAAACTTCCTCCAAACAATATTTCGCGTTAAGCCGATCGACAAACTGCTTGCAATCCTCCGTAACCGCCCATGCGTCCGGCCAGAAGCACAAATCGATTTCCCACCAGTTATTTTTGTAATTTGCTTTATCTATAAGTGCCGGAATTATCCGGTCAAAATCGAGTACTCCCTGCCCAAACGGCGCGTGCGTACTTGTATCGTTGTCGTGCATCGTATTATCTGAATCAATGAGATGAACGATTCCAATCATGTCTCTGACCATCTCGATAAATTCCAGAACGCCGCCCTGCAGAATCTCTTTTTCTCCAATCTGTCGCGCCGCGTTTACTGCACACATTTGCGCATGACAGGTGTCAAACATTAAGGAAAAATTCTTTTCGTCCACCGTTTGATATACTTCTATCACTTCACTCGGCTTGTTCAGCATAAAACCCGGTTCAAATTCCCAAACGACATCAATTCCCTCCGTTGCTGCGTATACACTGATTCTTTTCAGAAATTCGAAGATTCTTTCCTTACATTCCGCATAATCCATCCCCTTCGGAACAATCGGCGGGATACACGAATCCATGCGGATCGTTCGAAATTCGCAATCTACCATCATTTGGATCGTCTTTTCGAAGTATCTCATAAACTGATCAAATTCCATCACCGGATTCGCCTGCTCAATACATGCCGTATAACAAAGCACCTCCAGGCCTGCGTCCGCAATCTTCCTTTTGAGCGCCTTTCGCGAACCTATATCCGGGTAATCCTCCCAATATCCATGCGGTCGGAATCCGCCAATGCTGATCCCATCGAACCCTAGCTTTGCCACTTTTTCCAGAACGACATCCAGCGGAACTGGCCGATCCTGATATGGGCCAAAACAATATGCCCAGCTTCCAATCGATATTTTTTTCATGTTCTCTTCCCCTTGGTGATGTTCGTTACATATACTTTCTAATATATTTGCAGCCTTCTATTGCGATGATATCGTCGTATTCTGCAAACGGCCTCCATAGGTGAAGCCGCGCAATAAGCCCCGGCACGCTCTGGTTGAACGCTTCAATGTTAAGCCAGCCGTCATATCCGATTTCACGAATGGTCTGGAAAAGCTCAGGGTATACCGCAGGCCCCGTTCCCGGTATTCCACGGGTGTTTTCCGATATATGAATATGCTTTATCCGTTTTCCAGCCTTTTTCCATGCTCCCTGAATATCCAATTCCTCAATGTTCCCGTGGTGTGTATCCGCGTGTATTCCAAAGTTTTCGTGGTTTACCATATCTACAATCTCGATCGCCTGATCAATCGTATTCACAAAATAGGTTTCGAATCGGTTAATTGGTTCGCCAGCCAACACCACATTGTTTTCTTTTGCATAGGGCGCGAGTTTTGTAAATGTTTCCGCACACCATTCTTTTTCCTGCCGTGTCGGTCCTTCTCCAGTAAATCTTCCAAGTCCTTGATACATCGGCCCCGCAATGACATTCGCCCCCAATACGGCAGCTTTATCAATGCACCGTTTTATATAGTCGACCGCCGCACCACGCAGCCTTTTCTCCGGGTTGATCGGATCGGCTACAGTGGCAGGCAATGCGACGATTCCCGCCGCGCCCATGTCTATTTTTTTCAACTCCGCCGCGATTTCTTCCACATCCTGCATTTCCATATCGTCCAGTGATAATTCAATTCCATCAAAACCCCATTCCTTGATTTGGCGAATGAGCGGAATATGCTTTCGAGTAGGCATATCTGTCCATAGTAATAAATTCATTCCTACTTTCATTCTGTTTCTCCTAGATTTGTTTAAAGAGTAATTGTAATTTGTTTATAACGTCTATATTATTTATATCATTAATTAATATAAATTTCAATAGTTAATTTTATTTTAACATATTAATATTTTGTTGTCGCAAATTCCAGACTCCAAATTCATTCCTTCACATCATTGACTATACTGCCGGATAAAATTATTTAGGGCATCACGAAATACAGGTCAATGACGAGGATTATGCTACGGTTGCCGCGCCGTCGCAAACAACATCCGGCATCGCAACGGTGCTGACAGTTCTCATCGCGTTTGGCCGCTTGATTGCGCTATCGCTAAAAGTCTTACCAAAACCAAGGCAATATTTACGAACATACACAAACACCGCAGGAAAAGCAATCCATTGCTTTTCCTGCGGTGTCAGACTGTCGAAAAAGTCAACCAAAAGGTTGGCTTTTTTGTTAGAATAGAT
>CAYTKQ010000017.1:0-64411 GCA_964438705.1 uncultured Christensenella sp.
TTTCTTTCTAGTATACCGAATGATTTTGTGTCCATCAAATCGGGAATAGGCGCACATCAAAATTATATAAAGATGGTGAAATATATCAAAAAAGATGGTATGGAAACGACGGAAATGCAATAAAAGATAGAGACTACACAGACCATGGTAAGCCAAAACAACATCCAAATGTACCGCATGATCATGATTGGGATGGTGAAACAAGAGGGCCAGCAAAGGCACCAGAGAATTTGGATGATGACGAGGATTATGTGGATCCGTTAAAAGAATGGATGGACAAACAGAAAGAATTTGAACCTGGTCCAATTTGGCAATGGGGATGGGAAAAAGTAACCGTTCCGTCACATTCGGACATGGAAGATAGCGGCGTAGAGAGGCCTATGGCTCCACCGGTAATATTGCCACCGCCGCCAATCGTTTTGATTCCAATATTGTAGTTGGTATTGAAAACATTCTAGGATAAGGAAAGGATTGAAATGATAGGAATTTATGCTGAATTTAAAAAAAATGATCATTATTTACTCAAACAATTTTTTGACTTGGCAGATAATAATAGGTCAAAATGGACTTTAGATGAAGATGATATTATAGATGAATCTCAACCGGGAAAAATGCTAAACCTAAAGCATAACGAAAATTTAGTGAGTGATGAGTTGCAAGAAATTTTCAAAAAACCCTTACAAGTTATTTTTGCAAGATTAATGAGATGGCCTATAGAAAAAACAATCAGTCCAATTGATACATATTCGGATTATATAAAAAGCGAGTGTTCATTAGTGATTTTATGCGTGGATGGGTATGATTATGAGGTGTATTGTAAGGAAGAAAATGAAGTTCATAAGTTCTTTGAGTTTTTTAAAAATGATACGAATGTAAGGAGATTGGAGTGTTTTTTTGATGAGAATGAGGCGAGAAAAAAATTTCATTTTTGGTGATGATGCTCAAGGGTGAACTAGAGAGGAAAATACAGAGAGCTTGTTTCTCAATGTGTTTTTATGCGCCTGTGCCAAACGAAAAAAATTGAACCGAGCCCAATATGGAAATGAGGATGGGACAAAGCAAAGATTTCATCACATTTTGGCCTAGACAATGGTGGCGTAGAGTGATCGATGGCTCCGTCAGCAATACTGCTATCATCACCTCTGATTTTATTAAGTGAGGTTATATATGGAATTTATAGGAGTTTATATAAAACTAAGGCAAAATACGAATTATCGATTCAAACAATTTTTTGAGTTAGTAAAACAAGAAGCGGCTAATTGGGTTTTGGATGAAGATGAAATAATAGATCAATCAAAAAAAGGGGAATTACTTGATGTAGAACACGAGAGACATTTGTCGACTGAAGAATTGCAAAATTTATTTAAAAGGCAACTTGTAGTCATTTTCGCGAGGTTAACAAGGTGGCCTATTGAGAGTCAAATAAGTACAATTGATACATATTTAGATTATGCAAAAAGCAATTGTTCTCTTGCTATTTTATGCGCAGATGTATATCATTACGAAATATACTCTAAAAATGAAGAAGAAATCTATAAAATGTATTTTCGTTTCAAGAAAGATACTAATGTAGAAATATTAGAATATATAACAGTGGAAAATAATGGTAGGCAAATATTTCACTTCTAGAACTTCAGTTTGTATTTAATAGTGGAGATTTTATGGGAGATGGCGGGGAATCATTATTTCAATATTCACTTCAAACAATTGATTTCTATTTATAATATTTGGAGGGACGAAACACATGAATCCTGCACATGTAAAAAAAATACTTTCTATAATTTTTTGTTTTAGTTTTGTATTAGGCGTGGCGGGTTGCAATCCACAAAATGGTACGGAGATATTAGAGTATGAAGAATTTTGTGCGGCGAAAGAAGTAATGGATACTTATACACGACAGGCATACGAAGTTACTAAAGCAGACATGTCAAGTAACCAACCAATTATTGATGCGTACAATTTTAGTAAATTCCAGAAGCCTTTCGATAACTATTCTGAAGAAGAGCTAAACAAGGCATATCAAATTTATCAGAAAACGGCGAGTGCGGCAGAATCCAATGGGTTTGCATCATCAGAGTATTTAAGTACTGCCAAACAATTAACGACAAGCTCATTATCAGATGAGTATGAAGGGATGTATGGGTTGAATGATGCTGAGGTAGAATATAGAGCAAATATAAAAAGGAATTCTGAACATATAGGGATGTCGGAAGAAGATTTTATTGAAAAAATTCTAGTGCCTTACGTCCTTGTACAGAATTTTGCCACACAGTTTCTGCAAAAATATTATTTTGAAAATATTTATGATGGATTATATAAGCAAATGTTGAAGGAATACCAATCGCTTTGGAAGGGCAATGATCCATATACTTCTGAAGCAATTGCTTACTCTAGTACAGATGAGTATCAGAATGCTTATGTTGATTTTTTAAAAGATTACGAAAAATTTGTTGAATCATCAGGTAACTAACGGCTGTTACCAAAGTTAGCGGTGAAACGACAGGAGGATTTGTGCTTTTTGGATATGAATTTAAATTATTCCATAAAAAGAAATGCCCCACAAGAATTAATGGTACTTGCAGATGAAGAAAAGCGTAGAAAAAGAGAGGGGAAGAATTGAACAAAAAATTGCTCGTTTTTGGTGCTGAACATGTACAGTTTTTTTGTGTTTTTAAGATTTCGCTTTTAGGTGCTCTTTGCTGTGAGTGCATCGAGCATACGAGCGATCACGGTTTCCAAATTGCGTTTTGCAAGCTTAAGCAAACCTTTCTTGCCGCTTTCTCTGGCAAAAAAAAGGTTTAGGCACATGCCCCTGAGCACTCCATAAAAAATACCGTATATTTCCTCTGCATCGCCTTCGATGTTGAGGGTTCGATCTTGCAGGCCTTTGGCGACCGCCTCTTTGAAATAATTCATCAGAACTTTCTGGTGCATGTGGAGTGCTTCCTGCTGCTCCTGCGTTAAGGTATTGATGCGCATATAGATTTCCATTTCACAAATGAAAATGAGATGACGCACATCGCGCCTGGCAACCTCTAAATAAAGGTCAAGCAGGCGCTTGATCTGTTCAAGCCCGGTCAAATCATCACGCACATCGGAAAGAAGTGACAAATGACCGCCGTCATCCAGATATTCCTTAAAAATTTCTTCGGAAACAGATAATATGATATCCGTCTTTGTGGGGAAATAATGGTACACCGTCACCTTGCTGATGTCACCTGCGTCCGCAATCTCTTCGACGGTCGTCCGTACGATGCCCTGCTGGCAAAACAAAGCGAGAGCCGTTTGCGTGATGTGGCGACGATTATACTCTATAATTCTCTTGCTGCTATTTTTTATACCCATTGTTATCTCCATATGGAAAATGCCATTAATTTGACACAAGTGTAACATATTTTAGGCGTGGCGTAAAGAGATGAAGTTTTGCGCCAAACAGGGGTCGTAATGCAAAAGTGGCGTGGTAGTGGGGAAATAGAACATTGAAAAATATACGTTGAGATGATAAACTAGATTACACTGGAACAAAGGAGCGAAGAGCGTTGAGAGACAAAAGGATATTGGTGATCGACGATAGCATTTTCGTTCAATCGGCCTTAAAGGGAATACTTTTTGGTTCTTATGAGGTCTTCTTCGAGTGCTCGGGGGAAGCCGCGCTTGAATTCCTGTACGACCGTAATGTAGACTTGATTATTTTGGATATCAATATGGCGGGGATCGATGGGTTTGAGACGCTGCGCCGGCTGCGGGCGGCAGGGATCGACGCCCCCGTCGTTTTTTTAACTTCCGAGCCTAAGGACAACGGCGCGCGCAAAGCGGCTTCGCTCGGCGCTGTGGGATATATCCTAAAGCCTTTCGACAAAGCGGAGCTTTTACAGACTGTTGATTCATTGCTGGCACCCTGAGTAAAACACACATTACCCTACCGCGTACGTAGGTTTTGGCTGCGCAGGATCGCTTCATCTTCCTCTACGTCCACCACCGCTAAAAAAGCTTCCAATACATCCGGATCAAACTGCTTTGCCCAACGGTCGCGGATCGTTGCGAGTGCGCTTTTCACAGAATATTGAATGCGGTATTGCCGCCGCGAGATCAATGCATCGTACACATCTGCAATCGATAATATCCTGGAACACAGGGGGATGGAATCTCTCTCGAGCGCACTTGGGTATCCCGAACCGTCATAACGCTCGTGATGCGTTGCGGCAAGGTCTACAGCCATCTTCAGCATGCTGCTTTGCGGGAACTTTTCACGCGCCCTCCACAGAATGGACGCGCCGGCGGAGGTATGCCGTTCCATTTCTCCGCGGTCGATGGAGCTATATTTTAGATTTCCATTTACGAGACGGCGCTCAAGACTGGCCATGCCGCAGTCGTAGAGTGCGGAGGCATAGATGATATCCGCAAGGAATATGGAGTCGATTTCGTCGGCAAACCTGCTTTTTCTGGATAAATATTTTGCCATTTTTCCGCACAGGCTCTGTACGCGCTTGGTGGAACGGCCCAGTTGTGAAACGCTGATCTCTACGATGCCGGTCACAATTTCGATGACGGCGATCTGCGCGCTGAAATTATTTTTATGCAGCGCAATCAGCTGTTCCTGGGTCGCAATCGTTTTTTGATATTCCTGCTCCAACTGTTTTTTCAGATGCTCGTTATAGTTTTCGGTATATTTTTGCATTTTTGCGATGCGAAGATGAGTTTCGACGCGCGAGCGTACCTCTTCAAAAACGTAGGGTTTTGTGATGAAATCGACCCCGCCGGAACGAAACGCCTTTACCTTGCTGGCGACATCGTCAAGGGCGGTGACAAAAATAATCGGGGTATGGTTCAAAGTGGGGATTTTCTTCATGCGCTGCGCGACCTCGAAACCGTCCATGCCCGGCATATTGATATCCAGAAGAACGATATCCGGGGGGCTCAATTCAAGGCTTTGAAGCGCCTCTGCGCCGGAATGAAAAACATAAGGATAGTATCCGGAATCCTTCAGCATATTGTTGAGCAATTTGATGTTGTCCACCACGTCGTCGATGATCGCGACAGATGAATTTTTCAAATCGTTCCAATCATAGTTTTTGTCAAAAGAATCTTCATGTTTCATGATCAATACTCCCACTCTTTATGACTTTGTTTCAGTCCATATTTGTCTGCAATAGATTACACAGGGACTTTCCATCGAAATTCTCCGCCAGCTCAAGCATAAGCTGTTTTGCATCGGAAAATTCATCCCCCAGTTCGCTTACGGCCTTACAAACCTTATCGAAATCGCCGTTGAAAACCGCTTTTTTGATGGTTCCCGCAAACTCTTTCGGAAGCTTTTCCATATCGATCACGACAGGCGCGCCATCGGAGACGACCTCGACCGTTTCATATACATATTCGATATCGCAGAATTTTTGGATCACATCAAATATCTGTTGCTTGATGAATGGCTTGATGATGTAATCCGCAAAACCATAATCTTTGACCTTTTTTACGGTTTCGTCTAGTACGTTCGCGGTTACCGCAATGATATAGATTTTTTCGCCCCAAACTGATTTTTTGATGTGGCGCGTAGCCTCGAACCCGTCAACGATAGGCATCGACAGGTCCATAAATATAAGATCGGGCCGATAACTCTGCGCCTTTTGAATCGCCTCGCGTCCATCCTGGGCATAAATCGTATCGATGCCCACTTTCCCAAGAAACAGACCGACGACACTTCTGTTTTCTACATTGTCGTCCACGACCAGCACGCGGAATTTTCCATTGATGCCGATGATCTGCCGGTTGTCGCGGACCTCCTCGGCAGGGAGGTCGGTATGCTCGACGATGTCCACGGAAAGCTCGATGCGAAAAGTGGTGCCTTTGCCCAGATCGCTGCGAACGATGCTTAGATCGCCCCCGAGATGCCGCGCAAACGAACGGCTGATGGGCATGCCAAGGCCTGTTCCGCCCGCAGATTTTTTACCGGATGTCGTTTGTTTGAAGCTGTCGAATACCTTTTCAAAATCCTTTGGATCGATTCCATAGCCCGTATCTGAAACGTCGATGCGTATTTTTGCGGCGTTCTTTTTGACAGAAATATAGACGACGGATGCGTTGATGGAGATGCGTCCGGACTCTGTGAATTTTACGGCATTGCTGCATACGTTCAGCAGAATTTGCCGAATCTTCCCTTGATCGCTTTTGACATAATAGGGTAGATCGTCCTGCAGACGCACGGAGAGCTCCAGCCCCTTTTCTTCTATTTTGGGACGAAACATGCTGACACAATCTTCGATCAGAGAACGTAAATTGAAGCTGTCAAAGTGAAATTCGATCTTTCCTTCCTCAATTTTTGAAATCTCAAGCACGTCGTTGATGATCGTGAGCAGGTGATTTCCGCTTTTGCGAATGGTATCCACAAAGCTGCGTTCGCTTTTTGAAAGGGTGATGCTTTCCTGAAGCAGCTGCGCATACCCGAGGATAGCGTTGATCGGCGTCCTGATTTCATGGCTCATGCTGGACAAAAAGCGGCTTTTGGCCACATTGGCGCTGTCAGCGTTCCGCTTCAAGTCGTAAAGCTCGGTTTGCTCAGAGATGATCTGTATGACCATATTTTTTCCGGTAACCTTATCGGTACGCGGGATGGTCGTGACGTCGATCCAGTGCCCCTGTCCGTCGATTTTGACGTTCATCTCTTCCCGAAGTGTTTTTTTATGCTCCAGAACATGCAAAATACTTTCGGGAATCCGCGTGAATCTGACCACATCGATGTCTGAGATGCAGATGCCGTCCGCAAGGCTTTTGCGGCGCAGCCCGCAAGCGATGCGCATGGTTCGGTTCAAATAACGGATGCGAAGGGATTCGTCGACGATCGAGATGCCGATCGGGATCTCATCAAGGATCCGATCGAAGCGAGAGAGGACAGAGTTGAGTGTCAGCGGGATTTGCGCATATTTGGAAAGATAGTGATCGGTGTTGATGCGGGCCAGCAGGTTTCCGGATGATATTTTGCTGTAGAGATGACGCGTAGCTCCGTAAGCCAGTTGACAGTTTTCATAATACTCGACCAGTTTCACAAAGGCATCTTCAAGAACGTCGCTGCGACGCGATAATTTCCAGTGAGAAGCGTATTTCAGATCGTCAGGCAGTTCTTCTTCATTGTGTATCAGTTCGAGCAGTCGCTCGATGCGCCGCATTTCTAATTTATATTTCAGAAGCTGTGATCTGAGGCGGCAGAATAAAAGAATGAGGGCAATCAGGCCCGCTACCAGAATCAAAAGGCTGATTAGGCTCTCGCCATTTGGGCCTGTGGGTTCAGAATATAAAAGCAGCCACGCCACAACCAAAAAGGCGGCGGGAAGAATCAGGCAAACGGTTGGAATGGTCCATGTAAGAGAAAACATCTCAGGCCTGCGTTTGGTCATTTTCATAGCTGTGCACCCACATATTCTTCAAAGGCATCGACCACATGCGGAGAGAAGTGAAGCCCCTTTTCGCTCAATATGGTTTTATAGATCACATCCTGCGGGAGCGGGTCTTTATAAGGACGCTTTGAACCCAACGCATCGTATACGTCCGCGATGGCCATGATCTGCGCGCTCAGCGGAATCTGTTCTCCATGAAGACGCGAAGGGTAGCCGTTGCCATCCCAGCGCTCGTGATGATACATCGTTACCTCGTAGGCCATGTCGATCAATGGGTTTTCCCTGACCTTTTCACGGATTTTTTCGATGATGCCGCCGCCGATCACCGTATGCTTCTTCATTTGCTCGAATTCAGGCTCGGTGAGCCTGCCGTTTTTCAGGAGGATCGTATCGTCGATGCCGACCTTGCCGATGTCGTGCAGAGTGGCAGCGGAATGCAGCGCAGTGATAAAGTCATCGGTGATGACCTGCTGATATTCTTCATAGCGGGACATGATCTTGGCGATTTCAGTGCAATATTTCGATACGCGTTCCACATGGTCTCCGGTATCGGTATCCCTGCATTCCGAAAGCTTTGCAAGGCCGGTGATGATGGCCTCCTGCGTAGAGCTGAGCTGACGCTCGGTATCCAGTAGCTTTTGAACCTGTTCGCTGACCCGTATGTGAAGCAGTTCGTTCATTTTTTCAATCTCGGCCTGATAAAAATGCATTTTCAAATGATTGTTTACCCGAAGACGCACCTCTTCAAAATCAAAGGGCTTGGTGATATAGTCCACTGCGCCGGCCTTAAAAGCGCTTACCTTATCGCTGATTTCATTGAGCGCGCTGATGAATATGACGGGGATATTCTGTGTGCGCGAATCGGCTTTGATTTGCTTGCACACGTCAAAGCCGTCCATATCGGGCATGCTGACATCCAACAAAATGATATGAGGAAGCTTTTCGCGCATAGAAGAAACCGCAGCTCGACCTGATGTAAAGGTGGAAACCTTGTAATCAAGACGATTGAGCATCTCCTTTAATAATTTTAAATTTGCAGGGGTATCGTCCACAATCATGACGGATGGGTTGTCGTACCCGATATTCGCACTTTCCACGTTCATATTTGCCCTCCTAGTTGTTTTCCTTGTGTCTGACTATAGCGAAAAATATTTTATTTACGAATATGCCGGCCTATGCGGCTGCAGGCGTTCCTGCCAAATCGAGCGATCAAATTTCCAGATATGAGTTGTTGGTTCCTTAAGTCCTAAGTATTTTAACCATGCAACCAATTATTCAAACAAAAAAAATTAACTAAACATATGAAAAACTAACTGATAATAAAGTCTATCATAATTCGTTAAAAAGTCAAGTGCCAAGCCAATATGATTTTAATAAAAAAAGCGTGGATTTTCGTGTGAAATCCTATATGCTATGGATGCTTCCAATTTATAAACCTGTACATAAACGAGTGTGGGTTATTTGTGTCGCCATCCTCGGCAAACGGGACGTGCACCGCAGGCGACGTTATGTTGGATTGAAGAAGAATAGTGGTGTACAATTGGTGGTGTACATATCCTATGATATAAGGGGTAGGTTTTGCATATACTGGAAATCAGACCTAATGCGTGAGGCCATATTAAAATGGCAGAGTTCTGTGGTGGATTTTGGGGCGTTTGTGAAGGGAGTGGCGAGGGCAACTTGGATAGTTTGATGATTGATTTTGTTCTAAATTTGTACAATATTGTAATTTCGGTGCTGCTATTATTTGGATTATGGCTGGGTAAAGGCGGAAAAACACGACTCAATTGGTTGTTTGCCCTCATGTTGCTTTTTAATATCGGCGTTTTGGTAAGCAATGCGATCGTCAACGCGCAGGATTCTCTTCGGCCCATGCTGCTGGTGGCAAATTTTTGCGTATACAGTTTCGGCTATATCATCACCGCGATCTTCGGGGATTATATCATCACCTACATTTCCACAAAAACGACGGTTTCGCGACGGATCGTGCATGTGATTTTTGCGCTTTGTGCCGTCGCCGTTCTGCTGGTGGCCATCTCCCAGTTCAATCATATGTATTATCATTACGATGACAACAACATCTATCAGCGTGGTCCGGTATACTGGCTGTCGCAGGCGTGGGCCATCGGCATTGTGCTGATTGATATGATCGTGATCATACGCCACAGCAAGACGCTGGGGTGGCGGGATACGGTCGTGCTCCTTCTGTATGGAATCCTGCCCGTGATCGCGATGATCATCCAGATATTTGTCTATGGGCTGACGCTGCTGTATGCGGCGACAACGCTGTCTATGTTTTTGATCTTTGTTAACATTCAGGCGCAGCAGAGCGAGCGCGTGAAGCGAGAGTTGCTGCAAAGCCGTGTTTCGGCGGCACTTTCGCAGGTGCAGCCGCATTTTTTGTACAACGCGCTGACAGCAATCGGCGCCTTGTGCGCGGAAGACAGAGGAGAGGCAGAGCAGGCGATCGAAAATCTATCCGGCTATCTGCGGGATAATCTCGATTCGATCGATCATCCTGAGCCAATCCCGTTTGAGAAGGAAATTGCCCATGTGAAGAATTATTTTGCGATAGAGGAAATGCGCTTTGGCGACCGAATCCGCATGGAATACGATTTAAAGACGCAGGATTTCACGATACCGGCGCTTACGGTGCAGCCCCTTGTGGAAAATGCCGTACGCTATGGGATCACAAAGAAAAAAGAGGGTGGAACGGTACGCGTCGCCACAGACGAGACGGAGCATCAGATCAGGATCAGCATTGCGGATGACGGGATGGGCTTTGATCCCGCCCATATGCCGGATGACGGCAGAAGCCACGTAGGAATTAAAAATGTGAGGAGCAGACTGGCGCTTTTGTGCGAGGGAGAAATGACGATCGAAAGTGTGCAGGGGAAGGGAACGGTGGTTTTGATCCTGCTTCCCAAAAAGAGGAGAAACGTATGAAGATCATTGCAATTGATGACGAGGAGCTGGCGCTGAAGCATATTGGGCATGTACTGCGCAAGGTTGTGCCGGATGCCGCAGTAGAATTCTTTGCGGACGCGGAGGAGGCACTTGCATTTGTTGAACAGGGCAGTGCGGATATTGCGCTTCTGGACATCGAGATGCCGGGAATGGATGGCATCACACTCGCGGAAAAAATTTTGGAGCGTTGTCCGCTGATGAATATTATCTGCGTCACGGGGCACAAGCAATACGCTTTGGACGCATTTTCGTTTCGCGCGAGCGGCTATCTGATGAAGCCGGTGATGCCGGAGCATTTGGCACGGGAGCTGAAGCATTTACGCAATCCGCTGCCCGAAGAGAGCATCCGCCTGCGCGTACAGACCTTTGGCAACTTTGAAGTGTTTGCGGGGGACGATCCGCTTAAATTTGCGCGGAGTAAAACAAAGGAACTGTTCGCCTATCTCGTAGACCGGCGGGGGGCTTCGGCCAGCTCTGCGGAGCTGATCTCCATTTTGTGGGAGGACAAGGAAAGTAACCGCACCACGCGTTCCATGCTGCACAATCTGCTGAGCGACCTTTCTGTGGCGCTGTGCAATGCGGGGGCGCAGGATGTGCTCATCAAGCGCAGGAACAGCATTGCGATTCGCCCTTCCGCGTTTGATTGCGACTATTACGCATATCTGGAGGGAAATATGGAAGTGGGGAAGGCCTATCGCGGAGAATATATGCGCAACTACAGCTGGGCGGAGTTTACGCTTGCGGAAATGGACAAACGCAAATGAACGGCCGTACAGATCGCAGGGGAGGGATGAACCTCCCTGTTTTATTTTGCGCGTGCCGCAATTTTTTGAAAATCCTGTTGACAACATTTTTATCGTGTGCTAGTATTTAAACATAAAGTGTGTTCGAGCACACGAAATTTGCAGCTATCCGGCGAACAATTTACAGAATGGAAATAAAATAGCAAATGCCTACGCCCCGGCGTGATGCAGGGGAACAATAAACGGGAAGTATTTGGTGTATTCGATATGACAATCAAGGAAATCGCGCTGCTCGCGAATACGAGCCGCGGGACAGTGGACCGTGTATTAAATGGACGTGGACATGTAAAACAGGAAATTGCGGACAGAGTGCTGGCGATCGCGCGGGAATATCATTATACACCCAACCAGCTTGCGCGGGCGCTCATCAATTCCAGAAAGCATTTTGTGATCGGCGTAGTGATCAACTCACTCGAAAATCCGTTCTTCGACGATGTATTGAAGGGCATCCACAAGCGGGCGAAATATTATACGAGCTATGGGCTGGAGGTCATCGTCAAACAGATCAAGGGGTATCACGAGGAAGAGCAGATCGAAGCAATCGACGAAATGCTGGAAAAGGGGATCGACGCGCTGGCGATCATGCCCCTCAATTTTCCGGCGATCATCGATAAGCTGAATGCGCTTGAGCTGCCGGTGCTCACCTTTAATACGGATCTGGAAGAGATCGACAGGATTGCCTTTGTGGGCTGCGATTATAAGAACAGCGGGAATTTGAGCGGAGACATCGCGAAGCTGATTTTAAGCAACGGCGGCAGTGTCGGCGTGATCATCGGAAGCTTCCATATGGAAGGGCATAACCTGCGCGTGGAGGGCTTTAAGGAGCGCATCGCGGAACGCACAGACATTAAGATCGTATCCATTGCGGAGAACTATGACGACGATGTGATCTCTTATAAAGTGACGCAGGAAATGATCAGGGAAAAGGGCCCAGATCTCATTTATTTCGGTGCGGCGGGTGTGAACGGCGGGGTCAAGGCGGTGATTGAAAGCGGACGGGATATCCGCGTGATCACGGTGGACGAAACGTTGTTTACGAGAAAGCATCTTGAATCCGGCGTGATCGCGGCGACTGTCACGCAGCAGCCATTGGAGCAGGGGGCGCAAAGCGTCAATATTCTGTATAACTACCTTGCCACGAGGAAAAAACCAAAAGAGAAATATCACTATACGGAAAATCAGGTGAAATTGAAAAGCTCGCTTTGAAAAATGGATAGAATTTAACGAAAAGTAATTTTTTGTGGAAAAAAGTGTGCTCGAACACAAAAGATTAAAAAGCACACAAAATATAAAACGACCGCAGGGTCGTGAGGATTGACAAGCGTCAGGAGGAAAGAACATGAACAAAAGATTGGTGACTCTTTGCACGTGCCAATGGGCAGACCTTCCGTTTGAGGAGCTGTGCGCGCTGGCGGCGAAAATGGGCTATGAGGGTCTGGAGATCGCTTGCTGGGGAAACGGGATCGACCTTGAGCGCGCGGTGAGCGATGATTCTTATGTGCAGTATCTTAAGGATACGCTGAAAAAGAACGGTCTCGCATGTCACGCCATTGCGGCACACATCATCGGGCAGTGCGTAGGCGATGCGCCAGACCCGCGCCTCAACAATTTTGCTCCGCCCGCCCTCGCAAACAAGCCGGAGGAGATTCGCGCGTGGGCGATCGACGCGATGAAGAAAACGCCGGTGGTGGCGAAGAAGCTGGGTGCGTATGTGGTGACAGGGTTTACCGGTTCGCCGATTTGGAAATACCTCTATTCCTTTCCGCAGACGACGGAGCAGATGGTGCAGGACGGCTTTGACGAGATCGTGCGCCTGTGGTCGCCCATATTGGACGAGTTCCGCAGGGAAGGGATCAAATTTGCGCTGGAGGTGCACCCGGGCGAGATTGCGTTTGATTATTACTCGACGAAAAAACTGCTCGATCAGTTTTATGACCGTCCTGAATTCGGGCTGAACTTTGACCCGAGCCATTTGCTGTGGCAGGGTGTGACGCCGCATTTGTTCCTCGGCGACTTTATGGACCGGGTGTATCATGTGCACATGAAAGACGCGGCGGTGACGCTCGACGGACGCAGCGGACTGCTCGGCTCGCATATCGATTTCGGCGATCTGCGCCGGGGCTGGAATTTCCGTTCTTTGGGGCATGGCGATGTGGATTTTGAGAACATCATCCGCGTGCTGAATGCGGGCGGGTATACGGGGCCGCTTTCCGTTGAATGGGAGGACAGCGGGATGGACCGCATCGACGGCGCGACCGAGGCGGCGGCGTTTGTGAAGAAGATCGATTTTAAGGCGTCGGATATCAAGTTCGACGATGCGATCTCAAATCAGTAAGGAGGAAACGATGGCAAAGGAAATTAGATATGGGATGGTGGGCGGCGACGTTCATGCGTTCATCGGCGAGGTGCACAGGAAGGCGATCAATTATGATACGCGCGCGCAGCTCGTCGCGGGATGCTTCAGCGACATTCCGGATTATAATGTAGAAACGGCCGAAGCGTATGGCGTTCACAGCGGCCGCATGTATCAGGATTACAAGGAAATGGCAGAGCGGGAGGCAGAACGCGAGGACGGGATCGACTTCGTATCCATCGTCACGCCGAATTTCCTGCACTACGAGATCGCAAAGGCATTCCTCTTGAAGGGCATCAACGTCGTGTGCGAAAAGCCGCTGTGCTTTGAGGTGGAGCAGGCTGCGGAGCTCAAGGAGCTTGCGGAGCAAAAGGGGCTGCTGTTCGCGGTGACATACGGCTATACGGGCTACACGATGTCCAAGGTCATCAAGGAGATGATCGCGGAGGGAAAGATCGGCGACATCGTTGCGGTCAACGCCGAATACGCGCAGGACTGGCTCTTAGACATGATCTCGCCGGACAAAAGCGGCGAAGCGGGCCTTTCCGTGTGGCGGACCGATCCCAAGTATTCCGGTATTTCCAACAGTGTGGGCGATATTGGCACGCACATTGAAAATTATATACATTATACGACGGGCCTTCAGATCAAGCGGCTGCTCGCGACGACGAACACCTATGGCAACCCGCTCGATTTGAACGCGAATATCATATTGGAATATGAAGGCGGCGTGAACGGGGCTTACTGGTGCTCGCAGGTTGCGGCGGGCAGGTTGAATGGCCTTGTTGTACGCATCTTTGGAAACAAGGGGTCGATCGAGTGGGAGCAGCACTTCCCGGATTATGTGAAGTATACGCCCAAGGGACAGCCCACGCAGACGCTTTCGCGCGGCTGCGGATATATTAAGGAAGACGCGGGCGCAACCAGCAGGATTCCCTGCGGGCACCCGGAAGGATTGTATGTCGCTTTTGCGAATATCTACAGGAATTTCATCACGGCACTGATCGACAAGAAGAACGGCAGGGAAATTTCGACGTTTGATTTTCCCACGGTCGAGGACGGCTACAACGGCGTGCGCTTTGTGCACGCGGTGATCGACAGCGCGAAAAACGATTCGCGGTGGGTGGAGCTCGGCTGAACCAACTTAGGTTTATCGGAATCAACCGATAGATAAAAAATATCATTGATGGAGGAAAAATGATGAAGAAGACAGTTGTATTATTGGTGGCAATTGCACTCGTGATTGCGATGTTTGCAGGCTGCGCGGCTCCGGCAGCACCCTCGGCGGACGCTTCGGCTCCGGCGGATGCTTCGGCTCCGGCAAGCGAATCCGCTTCGGCTCCGGCGGCGTCTGGTGCGACGGATATCGCGATCCTCGTTCCCAACGCAGACCACGGCTGGACGGGCGCTGTTATGACCTATGCGGAGGAAGAAGCAAAGAAGATCAACGACGAAGGCACATACACCGCAAAGGTGATCACGGCGACGGACGCTGCGAACCAGATTTCTCAGGTGGAAGATCTGATCGAAAACAAAACGGCGAAATCCGTTGTCATCCTGCCTCACGACAACACGCTGGAGTCCGCAATGAAGAAGCTTGCGGACAGCGGCATTCCGTTCGTCATGTTTGACCGCGTGATCGATTCCGTTGCCGACAAAGCAGTTTCGAGCGTTAAGGGCGACAACGAAGGCATCGGTCTTGCGACCGCGAAGCGCTTTGTGGAAAAGGGTCTGAAACCGGGCGACAATGTGCTCATCATCCCCGGCGACAACTCCTCTGTGCCGGAAATGCGCAACAAGGGCTTCTATCAGGGGCTGATGGATGCCGGCTGGACGCAGGAGCAGATCGACGCTTCCGTGAAATCCACCGCTTATACCGGCTGGAGCCGTTCGGAAGGTAAGAAGCTGTTCACGGAGTGGCTCGATTCCCTCACCGTCGACGAGATCGCGAACCAGAGATACATTTTTACGCACGACGATGAGATCGCAATGGGTATCCTCGAAGCGCTGAAGAGCTCGGACATCAACGCGGAAAAGAAGCAGGCATTTTTGGATGCGAAGGTAAACCTCGCTTCGTCCTCCGGTCTCAACGAAATGTACAGCGTGCTGCAGGGCATCCATCAGAAGGACTATACCGCTGAGGTTGCGGCGCTTGGAGACCTGTTCTCCGTGACCTATGACCCGGCGATGATCCAGATCGCTGTGGAAGACATGGCGGCGAGCCTGGGCGGCGAAACCGTAGAAAAGGATCACGTTGTTGCGGTTGACGTTGTAGACGCGACCAATGTGAAGGATTACAAAGGATTCGGCGACGCGGTTTCCAAATAAGCTGAGAACATTCTTAGGTGACTGAAGTTTATCCGCGCGGGGGTTTCCCCGCGCGGATAAAAATAAGAAAAGGGGCATACAATGGAAATGCTGAAAATGACCAATATCTCGAAATCGTTTTTTGGGGTCGGGGTCTTGGATGGTGTTGATTTTAGCGTGGAACAGGGAGAGGTGCATGCCCTGCTCGGCGAAAACGGTGCCGGAAAATCCACACTGATGAATATCCTTGCGGGCGTATATACCCGCGACGGAGGCACGATTTCGTTCGAAGGAAAGGAAATGACGCACGTCACCGTACAGGCGACGGAGGCTGCGGGAATCGTTTTTGTGCATCAGGAGCTCAATCTTTTCAACGATTTGAAGGTATATGAGAACATTTTTTTGAGGAAGGAACTGACCAATAAATTCGGCGCACTGGACAAAAAGGCGATGGTCGAGAAGACCAAAGAGCTTTTTGATGATCTGGGCGTGGATATTGAACCGGCGATGCTCGTCGAAAATCTTGAAACGAGCAAAAAACAGCTGCTTGAAATCGCAAAGGCGCTGTTTGCAAATGCAAAGCTTATTATTTTGGATGAGCCCACCACCTCGCTCAACAACGCGGAGATCGAACATCTGTTCTCCATTGTGAACAGGTTGAAGGCACAGGGAAAATCATTCATTTTTATCTCACATAAAATGACGGAAATTTTTACTATCGCGGATCGCTATACGGTCTTGAGAAACGGGAAGCTGATCGAGACGGGCAGCATAAAAGATACGAACCCAACGGACGTGACCAAGCTGATGGTGGGCAAGGATTTTTCCGAGAAAAAGGTTTATGAGGCGCGAACGCTCGGCGAGCCGGTGCTGGAACTCAAACATCTTTCCGGCGAAGGGTTCAGCGACGTTTCATTCTCCATACGCAAGGGCGAAATTGTCGGCTTTACGGGGCTGAAGGGCGCGGGCGTGAGCGAGATGATGCAGACTGTGTTCGGCTCGCTTCCCATCCGCGGCGGAAGCCTTAAAGTGGGAGGCAGGGAAGTGGAGAAGACGACCATCGCAAGGGCGATGCGCGACAAGATCGCCATGATCCCCGCAAACCGCAAGGAAAACTCGATCATACCGGACTTTACACTGCTCGAGAATAATTACATTTCAGAGCATGTGCTTACAAAGGGCAAGCAGATCATCAACGTCAAAAAGGAAACCGAAAAATTTGATCGGTTGAAAAGCGATCTGAACATCAAGGCAAATTCCGAAAACGACCTGATCGTTTCTTTGTCCGGCGGCAACCAACAGAAGGTGATCCTCGCGCGCTGGCTCAACACGCAGGCGGATATCCTGCTGATGGACAACCCAACGCAGGGCATCGACGTGGGTGCGAAGGCGGAAATATATAAGCTGATTTTGGAACTCTCCAAGGCGGGAAAGACAATCCTTGTCAATACGCTGGAGATTCCGGAAATACAGAAGATCGCGGACCGCTGCATCGTGTTCTATCACGGGAAGCTGCAGGCGATTCTGGACAGAGAGGAAATCAACGAAGAAAGCGTTATGCTGTGTGCGACTAACGCAATCAATGCGACGGAGGCGAGAGAAAGCAATGGATAAACAAATGACGCTGAAAAACGGAAGAAAGCCGTTTTCAGAAAGCATCGGCAATTATAGCTTCATACTGATCTTTCTGGTGATTTTGGTCGCTTACCTGATCATCAACGGCGGGGCGACGACGTGGGACGGCGTGATGAACATCCTGCGGCACTCTGCGATCGTTGGAGTGATTGCGTTTGGTATGGGGCTTGTCATCATTACGGGCGGGATCGACCTTTCCGTGGGCAGCACGCTGGCGCTTGTCGCAGGGTTGTCGGTCATCGTGTTCAACGCGACGAACAACATCTTTGTGACGCTGCTGTTCGCGCTGGCGTTCGGCGCGCTGCTTGGCTTCTTCAACGGATTTTTGATCGGCAAGATCAAGATGCCTGCGTTCATCGTGACGCTCGCGACGATGATGATCTATCGTTCCATCGCGCAGTATTATCTGCGCACGCTGGGACAGTCCATTTACAACATGGAGGGCGGTTTGAGCTCATATGACGCTTTTTACGGCTTTGGGCAGGGCAAGATCGCGACGATCCCCACGGGGGGGATCATCTTCATCATTGTAACGATTCTTATGGTGTTTCTTTCCACCTCCACAAAATACGGCAAGACGATCTTTGCGGTGGGCTCTAATCGGCGCGCCGCAAGGCTCACCGGTATCAACGTGGAGAAGACGTGTGTGTCGGTGTATGTGATCACCGGCGGCCTGTGTGGTCTGGGTGCGTTTTTGTGGCTGGCGATGAACGGCTCTGTGGATCCGGCGACGCTTGGCAAGAGCTACGAAATGTACGCCATCGCGGCGGTTGTGATCGGCGGTATTAGTATGAGCGGCGGCAAGGGCAAGCTTCTGGGCGCAATGTTTGGCGCGATGTCCTACACGATCATCGATAAGATCATCGCTTCGCTGGGCTTCGACGCGCTCATCAACGACACGATCAAGGGCGCGATCCTTCTGGTGGCGGTGTTTGTGCAGCTGGTGATCCCGATGCTCAAGGCAAGGGTGAAAAAGGCCGAGGCCTAAGGAGGCGACATGAGTTATTTGATTGGGATCGACGTAGGGACGTCGGGCACGAAAACGGTGCTGTTTGACGAGGCGGGAACGCCCAAGGCAAGCGCAACGATAGAATATCCGCTCTATCAGCCCCACAACGGCTGGGCGGAGCAGGACCCGCACGACTGGTGGAACGCCGTATGCGGTACCGTTTCGGCGGTGATTGCGCAGGCGGGAATTCGTCCGGAGGAAATCAAGGGCGTGGGCATATCCGGGCAGATGCACGGGCTTGTGATGCTCACCAAGGACGGAGAGGTGATCCGCAACTCCATCATCTGGTGCGACGGACGCACGGGCGCGGAATGCGACTACATCACCAATACCATAGGCAAAGAGCGGCTGATCGAGATCACCGCCAATCCCGCGCTGACTGGGTTTACGGCAGGGAAAATTTTGTGGGTGCGCAACAACGAGCCGCAAAATTATGAGCGCTGCGCGCACATCCTGCTGCCAAAGGATTACATCCGATATATGCTGACGGGCGAGGTCGCCACGGAGGTGAGCGATGCGTCCGGCATGAACCTGATGGACATTCCGGCGCGCACATGGTCGGACGAGATCCTTTCAAAGCTTGAGATCGACAAATCCATGCTCGGCAGAATGCATGAGTCCTGCGAGGTCACGGGGGTCGTGACGGAGCGGGCGGCGAAGCAAACGGGCCTCGCCCCGGGAACGCCCGTTGTGGGCGGCGCGGGCGACAATCCTGCCGCTGCCGTGGGCACGGGCGTGGTGAAGGAAGGCAAGGCGTTCACCACGATCGGCACCTCGGGCGTGATCTTCGCGCATTCTAATCAGGTGACGATCGATCCGGCGGGCCGGGTGCACACGCTGTGCGCGGCGGTGCCGGGGGCGTGGACGGTGATGAGCTGTACGCTGGCGGCGGGCCTTTCTCTGAAATGGTACCGCGACAATTTCTGCAAAGCGGAGATGGAGGCGGCGGAGGGCATGGATGTGGATTCCTATGTGCTTTTAAACGAGCAGATCGCGCGGGTTCCCATCGGTTCGGATAAGCTGATCTTTGCGCCCTACCTGATGGGAGAGCGTTCTCCGCTGCTCGACGAAAACGCGCGCGGCGTGTTCTTCGGGCTTTCCGCGCGGCATACAAAATATAACCTGCTGCGCGCCGTGATGGAGGGCGTGACCTTCTCACAGCGCCAATGCTACGACATCTTTCGCGAGATGGGCGTTCCTTTCTCAGAGATGCTGGCGACGGGAGGCGGCGGGAAAAGCCCGCTGTGGCGGCAAATGCTCGCCGACGTTTACGGCTGCAATGTGACCACGCTCAAAGCGCAGGAGGGTCCGGCGCTCGGCGTGGCGATCCTCGCGGGCGTGGGCGCGGGCATTTACGAAAGCGTGGAGCAGGGCTGCGAGGCGGTCATCAAAACGGACACCGTGCAGGAACCGGTGACGGCACACGCAAAGGAATACGAGAAATATTATCAGCTGTACAAAAAGATTTACCCGAGCTTAAAAGAACAATTCGAGGAGCTGGCGGGCATAGAAAGCGAGGGAGTATAGATGCGGACAGGGTCGGTGACAGACGAAGGATTTCAGAAATACGGCAGCGTGGTCGAGGGGTATGATTTTACAGAATTGATCGGCGTGCTCGAGCGCGAATCGGAAAAGCCGGAGGACAGGACGATTTACATACCTTCGTGCGAGCAACTTGAACGTACAGATGTATTCGATGAACTTCAAAATGGTATGTATGGCGGTATGCCCATTCAGATCGGCTATTGCAACGGCGCGAATTCGATGCTCAATTGTCTGGAGTACCACAGGGACTGCGAGGTCAACATCGCTGCGGACGACGTGATTTTGATGGTTGCGGACAAGCGGGACATCGTCGGCGGGCAGATCGACAGCGGCAAGGCGGAAGCGTTTGAGCTCAAAAAGGGTATGGCGGTCCAGCTTTATGAAACAACGCTGCATTATGCGCCCGCGCGCAGAGAAGGCGCGTTTCGCGTGGCGATCGTGCTTCCGAGGGGCACCAACACGGATAAGCCCGAGTTCAGTGTAAAAAACGGTGAGGACAGGCTTTTGTGGGCACGCAACAAGTGGCTGCTGGCACATCAGGATACAAACGAGGCTCAAAACGGCGCGTGCGTCGGTATAACGGGACCAAACATCAACATTGCGGAATAAAGGAGAAACAAAACGATGAACAATATACCTGAGGTAAAGCTGGGCGTGATCGCGGTGAGCAGGGACTGCTTTGTGATCTCGCTTTCGGAAAGCAGGAGAAGCGCCGTGGTGGAGGCGTGCAAAAAGGAACAGGGCCTGGATATTTTTGAAGCCAAAACAACGGTGGAAAACGAAAAGGATATGCTGAAGGCAGTCGCCGAGGTGAAGGAAGCGGGCTGTAATGCGCTGCTGGTGTTCCTTGGAAACTTTGGGCCGGAAACGCCGGAAACGCTGATCGCGAAGAATTTTGAGGGCCCGGTGATGTATGCGGCAGCAGCGGAAGAGGGCAACCTCATACAGGGCAGGGGCGACGCGTACTGTGGCATGCTCAACTGCTCGTACAACCTTGGGCTGCGCAGGATCAAGGCGGTGATCCCGGAATATCCGGTGGGGACGGCTTCGGACGTAGCACGTATGGTGGCGGAGTTCATCCCTGCGGCACGGGCGCTCATCGGTCTTTCCTCCCTAAAGGTGATCACCTTTGGGCCGCGCCCGCAGGATTTCTTCTCGTGCAACGCGCCCATCAAGGGCCTTTACGACATGGGGATCGAGATCGAAGAAAATTCG
Organism: uncultured Christensenella sp.; assembly: GCA_964438705.1. Lineage (GTDB taxonomy): Bacteria > Bacillota > Clostridia > Christensenellales > Christensenellaceae > Christensenella. The sequence goes on from CAYTKQ010000017.1 coordinate 21,223, forward strand.
GAGCTCGATCTGCTCGTTTCCTACCGCGCGCACGCAGGCGATCCGCGTATTGACGATATTGTTAAGGATATGGCGGCGGAGCTCGGAGCGGACGGCAACAACTATCCGGATATGCTGCCCCGTATGGCGCAGTTCGAGTTGACTCTGCTCGACTGGATGGAGCAGCACAAAGGCGCGTGCAAATACGTTGCGTTCGCAAACAAATGCTGGCCCGCGTTCCCCACGGAATTTGGCTTCGAGCCATGCTACGTGAACAGCAGGCTGGCTTCGCGTGGCATCCCCGTCGGATGCGAGGTGGACATCTACGGCGCGTTGAGCGAATACATCGGCGCGTGCGTCACGCAAGATGCCGTCACGCTGCTCGACATCAACAATTCCGTACCCGAGGGTCTCTTCACGGAAGAGATCAAAGGAAAATACGATTATACCTTGCAGGATACGTTTATGGGCTTCCACTGCGGCAACACGCCCTTCTGCAAGCTTTCCAAGGGCGCGGTGAAGTATCAGCTGATCCAGAACAGGCTTCTTGAGGACGGCGGCGAGCCGGATATCACGCGGGGTACGCTGGAGGGGGACATCATCCCCGGCGAGATCACATTCTTCCGTCTGCATTCCAACGCGGACACCTCCATGCAGGCATATATCGCGCAGGGCGAGGTGCTGCCCGTGGCGACGCGCTCGTTTGGCGGCATCGGCGTGTTCGCTATCCCGGAAATGGGACGCTTTTATCGTCATGTGCTGATCGAGAAGCACTACCCGCATCACGGCGCGGTCGCGTTCGGCCATGTGGGCAAGGCACTGTTCACGGTGCTCAGCTATCTGGGCGTGGAGGATATTGCGTTCAACCAGCCGAAAGGCATGCTGTACAAATCAGAAAATCCGTTCTAATCAACCATTGCGGAGGGCGGCGTATTCTTATGAGTACGCCGCTTTTTGCGTGAAGTTTTAAAATAGTGTAACAATAACATTAATCCGTTCGAAAACTATGGTTGAAAAAAGCCGGTCGAAAAGCGTACGGACGAGGATCGGCAATTTTTGGAGAGCTTTGGCCGCGATGTGGTTTTTGCGAGTGAGGAGCAGATTGCGCCCATCGTGGATTTCATAAAGGCGGCGCAGGATGCGTGATCGGCGCATATCGTTTCACTGTACAAGCGCGGGGCCGGCGTGATAGAATAGAAAAAAACACGCGGGAGGAAAAGCCTTATGGAACTGCTGAAGGAACGAATCCGCAGGGATGGCGTTGTGAAAGAGGGCAACGTGCTCAAGGTGGATAATTTTTTAAATCATCAGATGGATGTAAAGCTGTTCAACGAGATCGGCAAGGAGTTCAAGCGCCGTTTTGCGGATGTGCAGGTCGATAAGATATTGACGGTGGAGGCCTCGGGCATCGCCATCGCGGCGGTTGCGGCACAATATTTCGACGTGCCGGTGGTGTTCGCAAAAAAGGCGCAGTCCATCAATTTGGACGGCACGATGCTTTCCGCACCGATCGAGTCTTTTACGCACAAGCGTAAATATGAGGTGATCGTAGCCAGTCGTTTTTTGTCGCCGGATGAAAACATCCTGATCATCGACGATTTTCTGGCGAACGGCTGTGCGGCGCTGGGATTGTGCCAGATCGCAGAGGCCGCCCGCGCAAAGGTCGCGGGCATCGGCATCGTGATTGAAAAAGGATTTCAACAGGGCGGGGCTTTGCTGCGCGAGCGCGGATTGCGCGTGGAATCTCTCGCGATCGTGGACGGCATGGATGCGCAAACGCAGGAGATACGGTTTCGCGCGCAATAAAAGCGACATTCTATTTTCATAAAGGAGCATCTATGTCATACGCAGATCAAATGCTTGCATTCAACAAACGATTCGTCGAAAACAGGGAATACGAAAAATTCGCGACGACCAAATATCCGGACAAGCACATCGCGGTGCTTGCGTGCATGGACACGCGGCTCACCGAGCTTTTGCCCGCCGCGCTGGATTTTAAAAACGGCGATGTAAAGTTGATCAAAAACGCGGGCGGCGTGATCACGCATCCGTTTGGAAGTGTGATGCGCAGCCTTCTTGTGGCGGTCTATGAGCTTGGCGTCAATGAAATTTATGTGATTGGACATTACGACTGCGGGATGCAAGGCTTAAAGCCGGAGGAAATGACCGAAAAAATGTTAGAACGCGGCGTGAGCAAAAAGGATTTGGAATTCATTCGTTATTGCGGGATCGATGTAGAGCAATGGCTGCGGGGGTTTGACGATCCGGTGGAATCGGTCAGGGAGACTGTGAAGCTCGTTACCATGCACCCGCTGATTCCGGGGGACGTATCGGTATCAGGATACGTCATGGACCCGCGCACAGGGCGTATTGACACCGTGTGACGCAGGGAGGTCAGCTCGGGACGCTGAAAAAATCGTCCGGTATTTTGGGAAAAACACTGGTGATGGTGATGCTTAGGCTCTTTGGGTCGTTGAGCAAATCGATTTGTTTGTAAGGACGCTCCGTAAGCCGGATGACAGGGCGAAGCGGGTGTTCTGAGCGCAGAACCACAGCGGTTTGCCCGGTGCTCAGGCCGATGAACGTGCCAGGCGGATAAAACTCCATCGACTGCATGAACGCTTTGACGATCTCATGATCAAAGGCAATGCCGCTGTTTCCCATGATGTATTCGGCGGCGTCTGCCGGCGGCATCGGTTCGCGGTAGGGGCGCTTAGAGGTGAGCGCATCGAACACGTCCGCAATGGCGATGATGCGGCCGAAAAGCGGAATATTGTCGCCGGAGAGGCGCTGCGGATATCCCTCGCCGTCGTAGCGCTCGTGATGGCTGACAACGCCGAGCTGTATGGCTTCTATATCGATGTTATGATCTTTTAAATAGGTCAATCCATAAAGGGCGTGCTCCTGCACCTGCGTATACTCTTCCTCGGTTAGCTTGGCGGGTTTGTTGATCAGGACCTTGGGCACATCGATCTTTCCGATGTCGTGCAGCAAAGAACACAGCGCAAGCTGCCGCAGTGCGACGGGAGGCAATTCCATCTGTCTGCCGATCGCGATGGAAATCACGGCAACGCTGATGGAATGATGAAACGTATAATCATCATAGGATTTTAAATCCATGATATTGACAAAAACATCCTTGTTGCTGCTGATCGTATCGACAAGCTCATCCGCAACGGCAACAAGATTTTCGACCGGAACGACGTCGTGCGTTTCAAAGGTGTCCTTGAGCACATCAAGGGCCTTTTTTTTCAGTTCTTTTTTGATCAGCGGATCAGCTTTGGGAAGCTTGACCTTGGGTTCTTTGATGTATACGCCCGGCGTCTTGAGATTTTTAATGCGATCAATAAAAGTCTGGGTGATCACATGTCCCTTTTTCAACATTGCGACTTTTTCGGAATGAAAGAAGTAGATGTCGGTCTGCAATTTTGTTCCAACTTTTAAAGTGTCGATCGGTAAGTATAGCATTGTCAAATCCTCTTGTTTACACCCCTTCATAATCCTGCAAAGAGGATTATCTAAGGATATTATAGCCTGTTATAACAAAAAAAGCTACATAATTTGAACTGTTTTGGTGGACATTAATAATTGCCACAACAAGCCTGGAAAGCAAAATTTGACAATGAATCAACAAGAAACAGTTTCATGAAAAGCAGGGGCGTTTATAAGAGAAGCAGAAAGCCAAAAGACACTGGCGGCAGAAATCGATATGGAGAAAGGAATGCACGATGATGAAAGAACTTTATTCCGTTAAAATGACAAACACAGGAGGACGTGCAGGGGAGGTGATCTCGGAGGATCATTCCCTCGATTTGAAGGTGGCGGCACCGGGAAGCGGCGCACCGGGAACGACAAACCCGGAACAGCTTTTTGCAGCGGGCTATAGCGCGTGCTTCAACAGCGCGATGGAGCTTGTTTTGCAGCGCGAAGGCATCAAAGGTAAGAGCACAGTTTCCGTGATTGTTTCGCTGTATGAAAGAGCGCCGTTCGATTTTATCATCGGCGCGCAGATTGAGGGACACATCGAGGGGGAATCTGCCGAAAAGACGCACGAGATGCTTTTAAAGGCGCATGAGGTTTGTCCGTATTCCAAAGCGACGCGCGGCAATATCGAAGTGGTTTTGAAAGCGGTTTGAAAAGACCCTTTGCAAAAAAACTCCCGCCGGAAAGCCGCGGGAGCTTTTTGCGTTGAAATAATTGTGTTTTCCGCTGTTTTATGATAAATTTGCAGTAGAAAACATCTGGGGGAAGCAATGCAGGATTTTTTTGACGTACTCGCAATCATCGCGCCGATTTTGGTGGCACTGGTTCTTGGATTTGCCGTAAGGAAATACCGCATATTGACGCAGGAAGGGATCGATGGTCTCAAGGCGCTCGTGATGAATTTCGCATTGCCTGCGGTGCTGTTTGGCGCGTTCTATAATGCGGATTTCGGCGTGCAGAACGTGATCGTTGCGGCGGTGATTTTTTTGTGCTGTGCGGCAGGCCTGCTTCTTGGAAAGCTTCTTGTAAAGTTATTTCATATCCGCAGAGAACTGCTGCCCTTTCTCACGACTGGCTTTGAAGCGGGAATGATGGGCTATGGGCTCTACATGATGCTGTTTTCAGAGGGAAGGATCGCCAATTTTGCGATGGTGGACCTCGGGCAGGTGCTGTTTGTATTCACGATTTATATGGCGCTGCTGAATATGCGCAAGGGCGTGAGCGGCAAAGAGACGCTGCGTTCAATGCTGAAGTCGCCGATCTTCCTGTCGATTGTGGCGGGTGTCGTTGTAGGCGTCACAGGGCTTGGACGTTTGCTCACACTTTCGCCCGCGGGAGAAACGGTGCAAACGGTCCTTTCCTACATTGGTGCGCCCACGGGTGTGCTCATGCTGTTTGTGGTGGGCTATGGACTGTGCTTTACGCGTGAAGAGCTAAAAGGCGCGTTTCAGGCGGCGTTGTGCCGGCTTTTGATCATGGCGGGGCTGTGCGCTGCGGCGCTGTTTGTGCTTGGTTTGCTGATCCCGCTATCCGCGGAGCTTTATTGGGCGGTCGTACTGATGTTCACGCTTCCGGCACCGTTCGTGCTGCCGGTGTTTGCAGACAAAAAAGAGGATGCAGGCTATGTGTCGACAGGATTATCAATATACGCGCTGATTTCTGTTGCGCTTTTTACGTGCATCGTGATTTTGCGCTAGCGGACGAAAAAAATGGAATGGTTTGTTTGCGGGCGGTTTGGCGCAAGGCGTCTGCGGACAAGAGGAGAAACATGAACAAGAAGATTTTTGGGGTACTTCTTTCGGCAGTCATACTTTTTACGGGGCTGCCGATGGCTTATGCCGCGCCGGTCAGCCCTGCGGGGACGACGCTGAGCGGCGATTACATTGCGGTTGTGAATACGGGCACGACGGCCCAAAGCACGGGAACGCTTATTTTTGACGAAAGCGCGGGAACGAGCGGCGCGTCGGCGGCAAAGACGGCGCAGGCACAAGGCCTTTTGCCGGAAGCGGATGTTGTTTATGACGGTGCGGCCGCAGTGAAAGGCAGGGCTGCGAACCCGGCACCGCCTTATACGATCGGCACGACCGGAACGTTTTATAATAATGGCGTGTTTGTTTGCATCGGCATAGGAAACGAATGCTATGTGTGGATGGAACTGGGATTATACGGCAGGTATTCTGCGGAAAACCGCGCCTTGGTGGGCAAAGAGGTCGCCGCGATGTATGACGGCAAGCCGTCGAAGGTCATCGGGGAATTGAGCGGCGGCAAGGATTTTTACAAGGACGGAAGCGGAAAGCTTTCAATCATGATTTCAGAAATCGCCGACAGCACGGGTTTTTACGCGGGGGAAGAAGGGATCACCGCGATCCACATTCAGGCGGTGCCGCCGGCCTCTTATTATGCGGGCGCTTACGGAAAATATGACGGGCTGATCGTTCATGAAACGCAGCACGCGATGTTTCGCTGGCTGGCGTGCGGCGGAGATAAAACGAATGCCTATAAACTCTCGTGGATCAACGAGGGCCTGTCCGTTGCAGCGATGGACTATTATTGGGGCGGAGACGACCCGACGGGATGGCTGTCGCTCATCAATGGAAATATCAACATCAGAAATGGGTCATCATTGATTTATGACGCATATCGAAACAGCTCGGCGCAGGATTATTCAATGCCCGATCTGTTTGTGCGCTATCTTGCGAACCGCAAAGAGAAGGGATATCATCCCGTTTCCATGATCAAAAGTTTCTATAACGGTGGTATGACGGGGGATTCGATTGCCTATGTCAACAGTGTGTTGAAGGGTGCGGGGCTTACGGGGGAGAACGGCGACCTGAGCTTTGGGGAAGCGCTCGCCGATTTTTATGTGGCGGCAGTGGCACAGGAAAACACGGGACGTTATGGGTTTTATGGAGACAATGTTGTCAGAAATGCCGTTTTCGATTACCCGATTTATGCGGGAAAAAGCGGTGCGGCTGTGAATCTTGCGGGGAGTGCGGCGATCATACTAAAGACCCAAAACGGAAGTTTTACCGTGCCGAGCGGGGCGGGAGGCAACATCCGTTTTATTCCATTTTCCAAAACAACGGTGCCGAAACTTCCGTCAGTAGGAGCAGGTACGCCGCAGGATCCTTACCAAATCAAAACGGCGGAGGATTTCACAACGATTACGGCAGCGAGCGGCGCGAGCTTCAAGCTGATGAACGACATAGATGTTTCGGGCGTGACGGTGTTTCCCGCCGAGGAATTCAAAGGTGTGCTTGACGGGAGTGGACACACGATCACGGGAATGACCAAGCCGCTTGTAGGTACGAACCGCGGAGTGATCAAAAACCTGACAGTCAATGGATTCAGCGGAGAGTTCCAAACATGGACGGGTGTGATCTCCAACTTCAATTCGGGTACGATATCCGATTGTGTGGTGACGGGAAATGTCAATGTGAGATTTACGAGCACGAAATTGTTCAACCTTCCCGTTTTTGGCACCATGACCTCGCAGAATGAAATGAGCGGCGTGATCGAGCGATGCTATACAGATGCGTCTGTTGTCGTATCCATGCCGGAAAACGAGGAATATGTTGGCATGATCGCGGGGCAAAACAAATATGTGATCAGCAACTGTTACGCGCAGGGCAGCCTTACGGTGAACGGCGGCGGAGGAACGGCGAAGCTGAGTGTTGGCGGGATTGTGGGAGAGCAATATTCTTCAAGCACCCCGTCACCAACGATGGAAAATTGCTATAGCGTGACTTCTATCTCCGTCAACAACGGAGGATCAATTATAAAAAAAGGACAGGTGGCCGGGGACATACAGGATGCTTCGTCCGTTTCGGGGTGTTATGCGCTTGCGGGTGCGCTTCCCGCGGTTGGAGCAGGGAAAACAAGCGGAACGACTGCAAAGACGGCTGCGGAGCTGAAGATGCAGGCGACGTATGCCGGCTGGAAATTCGGCAGCGTTTGGCAGATGCCTGCAGGAGGATACCCGGCGTTTTATGTGCCCGACGCAGTGACGGCGACAATAAACAAGACGGTATATTATGTTGGAGAATCATTGGAATTTTATAACGCGACGCTGACTGTCGGAACGGACAAGGTGCCGCTTACGGCGGATATGGTGGAGACGTTTGACAATGCCACACCGGGGGTTAAGACTATTTTGGGGAGCTATAAGGGCATTTCGTTCAGCTTTTCTGTGACGGTGCAGGCTCCCGGGAATGTGACCTTTTTGGAGGTTTACACAAAGCCGAATATTTCCTATATGGAGGGCATGACATTCGATCCTGCGGGCACGCGGCTGCGTGCGACCGTGGACGGACGGACGAACGTGTATATCACAAGCGGATATACAATTGATCAGACGGGATCGCTTGCGGTGAGCGATAAAGAGGTGGTCTATACCTACGGAAACGCCTCTGCAAAGCTCGGAATCACTGTTTCGCCGAAACAATCACAGGTAACGTCCATATCGCTTATGAGCGCGCCGGCGAAGCTCAACGGGTATTACGCGGGAGATGCGCTGGCGCTTGATGGCCTGAAGGTGCAGCTTGTATATAGGGACGGCAGCAAATCGGCAATATTCGGCCTGAATGAGTTTGCAGCAAACGATATCCACGTCAGTATGGGCCCGGATGCGCAGGTGCAAAACGGTGCGCCGCTCAAAGACACGGACAACGGAAAAGTGTTGTATGTGTATTATGGAAATGCGCTGCCCAATGCGCAGGGCAGTGTTTACCGCGCAATCGGCACGCTGGGGGTGGCAAAGGTGCTTTCGCTGGGCGAACAGGTCATCGATATGACGGTCAATAAGGATGTCTATGAATTGACGGAGGAGGTCACGGGGGTGTCTTCGTACAACGCGACGCTTACTTCGACACTCAAATCCGGCGCGGTTCCAGCGGGTATCACAGTGACGCTGCCGAACGCGAGTAACGCGTTTCGCTTTCGCTTTGTGGGTAAGCCGACGACCATAGGACGGACGGAAGCCGTATATACGATCACCGATCAGGGAAACGGCCGCAGTATCGACGTTAGGATCATATTTCGTGTGAATGCACCTTCGACGGCCTGCGACATCGAACGTTTTACGGTGGCGCAAAAAATAGGAATTGGCGTTCCGTCTTATGCAGGCAGGATCGATCAGGCAACCAGCACGATTAAGGTTACTGTTCCGAACACCTTCAATACGGCGAGCGCCAGCTACGAGATCGTTGCGAGCGCGGGCGCCACAGGAGGCGGAAGCGCTGCGGGTATTAATTTTTCATCTGCAAAGAATTTTACGATCACAGCGGAGGACGGCATCGCAAAAAAAACATATACGGTGACGGTGGAAAAAAGCGCCGCTGCCGAAAAACTTGCCGTGCCGCAAAATCTTGTGTGGGACGCGGGCGTTGCAAAGTGGAGCGCGGTTCAGGGGGCGGATGGTTATGTGGTGGAGTTGTTTGTCAGGCCGCGCATAGACGATCCGTCCTATGATTCGGGCATCAGCAGCTTCAACGTTACGGGAACGGAGTGCGACCTTTCCGCTAAAATGGGCAAGCGGGGGAATTATTATTTCACTGTAACAGCGTATGTGTCGGATAACAGTAAGCTCAACAGCGACAGGGCGCAAAGTGCGATCTATGAAAAAACGGCGGCGCTCGAGACGGTGAGCATCACGGTAAAAGCTCCGCCGAACCAAACATCCTATTACGTGGGCGAAACCTTTGCTGCGGATGGCATGATTTTGGCCGTCACATATGACGATGGCAGCACCGAGGATATCGCGTATCATGCGGGAATTGCAGGCAGATTTACATTCAGCCCTGCTGTGATTGCCGCCGATACGTCGAATGTTATGGTTGGCTATGGCGGAAAAACGGCGGTGCAGCCGATTACGATACTGCAAAAGGCATCACCTGCCGCTTCGGATTTTGTGATGGATCGGACTGGGGTCATTTATGATAAAACGCAGCAGGGCGTGACAGTGACACCGAAAAGCGGGATTGTGGGAATGGGTGCGGTGACAGTGAAATACGACGGAAGCACGGCGCGGCCGGATCAGGCAGGAAATTATGCGGTGACCATCGATGTGACGGAAGGCGCGCGTTTCAAGGCGGCACAGGGTATCCCAATCGGAACGTTTACAATTAATCCGAAGCAGCTGACGAGTATTTCGGTCAGTCTGCCGTCCGTCAAGCTGGGCAGCATGGCGGACAACGCAGTGGTGCAGAATATCGTTTGTTCGCTGACATCTTCGGAAATTTACGGGGGAGACGTCGTGAACGTGACGGGTGAGGCGATGTATCCTACGACACAAACAGCGGGAAACTTTGCGGATGCTGTATTTACAACAACTGCGAATGCGGACAACTCAAACTACACTCTTGCTGCGGGAACGGTGATTTCGGGCGCATCTTATGCGGTGGTGCAAAAGGACTTGACCGGCATTACGGTTACAGTCATGCCCACCAAGACAGATTATTATGTGGGGGATACGTTCGACAGCGCCGGACTTCGGGTGATGGCTTCGTGGGAAAGCGGAGCGGACACGGATGTGACAGGCGGCGTTGTGATCGTGGCAGACAATCCTTTGCGGGAAAGCAGCAGCAAGGTGACTGTGCGCTACACCGTTGGGAGCAACACGTTTGAACAGGAGATTCAGATCGTGGTAACGCCTGTGATCCTGCAGCGGATCGAGGTGAGAGGTGTACCGACGAAAACAGCATATGAAGCAGGAGATGTTTTTGAGCCGAGTGGTCTTGCTGTGACGGCCTATTACAATGACAGCCGAAAAAACGGCGATGTAACAGGAAGCTGCACATATTCCCCCAACCCGCTCACAATGGGGCTTACAGAGGTGACGGTATCATTCGCCGGGCCGGATGGCGGTGTGAAAACTGCTGTGGTCACGGGTATTACTGTGACAAAGTCCAAAGTGCTGATGGGAATCGACGTTTCAAAAATGTTTCAAAAAACGACATATAACATCGGAGAGAAAATCGCTGCGGACGGTCTTGAGCTAACGCTGCGCTATGATGACGGCACCGAAGGCAAGATTGTATATGGAGCCGCGAATAAAAATGATTTTTCATTTGAGCCTGCGGTGATCGCGGCAGGTACGGATACGGTAAAAATCATTTACAAGGGGCAGAATGTGATACGGCCGATCACCGTGCAGCCGATTTTTTACAGGCCGTTTGAAGAGCCGGAGATAGCGGAAGAACCGCGGCCGCAGGAAACGACAACACAGGAGCCGCAGGAGGCGGGAGCGCAAGAGGCAGACTTGCGGGCTATGGAGGCAAGCGAAGATCTGGATGTAGAAATAAGCGAACAGGCAAACCCGCACGGGGAAGACGAAGGGCCGGTCCGCGCAGCGCAAACGGACGACGCTCGCCCGGCAACGGTTTATATTGTTCTTGCATTTGTTTCAGCGGCAATGATTTCTGTATCGCTTAAAAGATGGGCGGACGGATGGAGAAAACGATGAAGTTTTCCTTTTTGGATAAAAATCATCTTAAACTGTTTTTGTGGTTTTTCGGAACGATTTTCTATTTCGAATCCATTGTGCGACTCTTTCAGGGCGCTCCATATTTGGGCATCGGACTGTTTTTTCTCGTCATGTTTGGCGCGGCGCTCGCAGCTCTTTTTACGGCGTTGTGCTCATTTTTGCCCTCCAAGGGCGGCTTTGCGCTGGCGCTGGTGTTCCTCGTTTTGGTGAGCGCGGTCTATTTGATCCAGTTGTTTTATTTCTTTATGTTCAGCACCTATCTTACGATCTTTTCCATCATCAACGGCATGGCGGCACTGGGGTTCGGCGGAAACATATGGGCGACGCTTGCACAAAAATGGCCGTACATGCTGTTGATGTTTGTGCCGCTCGTGCTGTTCATCATTTTTGGGCGCAAAATATGGCTTGCGTGCAACTGGCGGGGTGCGCTTTTTGTGCTTGCCGTTGCGTTCGTGCTGCACTTTGGGACGCAGGGGCTGCTACTGGCGTTTGGAACGGGATATTTCACGCCATATGATTATTATACGGTCAACACATCGCTGAACCAGTCGGTCGATAAGCTCGGGCTTTATACGACCTTCCGGCTCAACGTGCAGCGGTATTTGTTCGGGGAGGACAGCACGCGGCTTGCGTACCCGCCCGCGCCATCCGCTTCACCCGTACCAACACCCCCGCCCGAGGCGACGCCCACCTCTTCCGCTGCTTCTCAGAGCACAGAGAAGGTGCCGGAGGAATATGGATACAACGTGCTGGATATCGATTTTGACGCGCTGATGAATGCGGTGGAAGATGAGGACACGCGGGCGATGCATCAATATTTCGCAGGCGTCCCGCCCACGCAAAAAAATGACCATACAGGCATGTTTGAAGGATATAATCTTATCACCGTCACGGCGGAATCCTTCGCGCCGTACGCAGTCGACAAAACGCTGACGCCGACGCTTTATAAGATGTATAACGAGGGGTTTCAATTCACCAATTTTTATGCGCCGGAGTGGGAAGTGAGCACCTCGGACGGGGAGTATGTCAACTGTCTGGGGCTCATCCCCAAGCACGGCGTGTGGAGCATGTATCTTTCAGGAAAGCACGAAAACGAGCTGCCCTTTGCGCTCGGCAATCAGTTTCTGGAAAAGGGCTATCAGACGTTTGCTTATCACAACAATACGTACACCTACTATAACCGCGATCTTTCCCACCCCAATATGGGATACACGTATAAAGGGCTGGGAAACGGACTGGAGGTGGATCAGACGTGGCCGGAATCGGACGTGCAGATGGTCGATCTTTCCACGCCGGATTATTTGAACGGACAACCCTTTCATGTATATTATCTCACCGTGAGCGGGCACATGGCTTACAATTACGACGGAAACGATATGTCGCGCAAGAACTGGGATTTGGTGAAGGACTTGCCGTTGTCGGACGAGGCGAAGGCATACCTTGCGTGCAATATAGAGCTTGATCGCGCGATGGAGCTGCTGCTCGCGCGCCTTGAGGAAGCGGGTGTCGCGGAAAAAACGGTGATCGCCCTAAGCCCGGATCATCCGCCCTATGGGCTTGAGCGCGACACGGTCAGCGAGCTTTTGGGGCACGAGGTGGATATGAGTTTTGAATACAGTAAGAATATGTTTTTGCTTTATAACCCGGGCATGGAGCCGGAGACCGTTGAAGAGCCGTGCTGTTCGCTCGACATCCTTCCGACGCTTTCCAACCTGTTTGGGCTGCCTTACGATTCGCGCCTGCTGATGGGCAGGGACATCTTCTCTGACGCGGAACCGCTTGCGATCCTTGCCGACCGCAGTTTTGTGACGGAGCGGTTTGCGTTCAACGCGAACACGGGCGAGGTGATCCCGACGGATGGCAACGAGGTGGGGCAGGAGGAGATCGCGGCCGTACAGCAAATGGTCATGGATAAGTTCGCGTGGTCGCCAAAGATGCTTGATCAGGATTATTACCGGCTTGTGTTCGAGGACGGCGGCGGGTGAAAAAGGAGCTGAAATTTTCATTCCCGCGCGTTTTACACGCTTGTTTGCGTGTGCTACAATAAAGCCATAGGAAATACCGGAACAGGAGGAAGCATGCTATGAAGATGGTGAAGGATAAACAGATTCTTGTCGGGGCGGACTTTGCCGCGCGGCCTTTGAAGGATGCGGTTGTAAAGCATCTGAAAATCAAGGGATGGGAAGTTACGGATATCGATACAAACGGGGAGGCGCCGGATATGTATCACCGCGTTGGTTTTGCGGTGGGTGCAAAGATTGCCGAAGGGGAATTCGAGCGTGCGCTGCTGTTCTGCGGAACGGGTATGGGCATCCACATCGCGGCGAGCAAATGCCCGCACGTGCACAGCGCGGTTGTGGAAAGCGTTCCGGCGGCGCTTCGCTGCGTGACGGCGAATCACTGCAACGTGATGGCGATGGGCGCTTACTACGTGACCCCGCGCATGGGCATGGCGATGGCAGACGCGTTTTTAGAGCATAAATTTGGAGACGGCTACGAGGATTGGGACGGCTTTTACGAATATCACCTCATCGGCTATGAAGAGACGGAGAACTTTGATTACGAAGAATATAAGAAAAACGGATTCAAGCTCAAAAACCCAAGGACGTGCGCGCTTGCGCCCGAGCCGGAATACAGAGTATGGTAAAACAAAAACCCGCGAAAGCGGGTTTTTGTTTAAGAGCGAAACACTTCACATCTCTGAAACCCTGTGTTTTTGTATGACATATCCGCATTTTCCTGTGGCGGATGGCGAAAAAGGTTGATATAATAAAAATGGAATTTATGATTGGGAACAAAGGGCCGACATTCAAAACAAAGGAGGAACCTGATTGATGCGTCCTGTAAAAGAGGAATGGATCGGGATCGTGAAGGAACAGGAAGCGCTGCTGCGCTTTGAACGCTTTACGCGGGAGGATGCACTGCGGCTGGGCCTAAAGATCGTCGAGCTGGCGAAGGACAAGTATCATCACGGCGTGGCGGTATGGGTGGCCGCGCAGGGGGCGATCTTGTTTTCGCACATGATGGACGGAACGTCGCTGGAAAACGAGCTGTGGATGCGCCGTAAGATCAACACGTTCGAAAGGACGGGTGTGAGCACGCTGCGCACCTGCCTCGAGGAGCACTACGAGGGCAAAAGCTGCGCGCCGTGGTTCGACAACGAAGGAAACTATGTGTTGTGCGGCGGATGCTTTCCGATCTTTGATCAAAATGGCGGGACACTCGGGTACGCGGTGGCGTCGGGGCTGGATCACTACGAAGATCATCAGCTGATTGCCGACGCAATGGCGGAGATGTTGGAGATCGAGATTCCAACAGTCATCTGAAAACGAGAGTGCCCGGTACGATGTGCCGGGCATTTTTGCGCATCAGCCGGAAGGAATATTGATATGAACGAAATACACGGGAACACCGGCGGCATCAGGGCCACGGTGCTCGAGGCGCTCAGCGCGCTCTATGATTTCAGGATGGGACCGCAGGAATTTATTTCAGAGGAGCTTCTTTTGGAATTGGCACGGTTCACGGAGGAAGTAAATCGGGAAATATCCATTTTTATATCGCGCGGCGGCAGGGTGCTCGATGTATCGGTGGGGGACGACCGGAGCGTGACGCTTCCCTATATGCGCGTGCGCCGGGGAACGGCGGGCGTATCCGGTATACGCACCCTGCACACCCATCCGGGCGGCAGCGCCATGCTTTCCGATGTGGATGTGGGCTCACTGATCTCGAGCCGTTTCGACGCGATGGCGGCGGTGTCGGTGCGGGATGGGAAGCCTATGGCGATGTCCGTCGGCTTTTTAGGCGACAAACTAGATGAGGCCAAGATCGCCGGGCCGTTCCGCGTCCGCCAGATACCGCAGCAGGCGCTGATGGCGGAGGTTGGCGCGGTAACGGAGCGGGTGAGCAAGCTCGTGCGGTTCAAGGAGACGGGCGAAACGACGGAGCGCGTTGTGCTCGTGGGCCTCAACGCGGAAGCGGAAAGCATGGAGGAGCTAAAAAGGCTGGCGCAGACGGCGGGTGCGGAGGTGGTGGAGATCATCACGCAAAACCGTGAGCGTGACAGGGCCTACTACATCGGCAAGGGCAAGGCGCGGGAGCTTTCACTGGCACTTGGCGCTGCGGACGCGGATGCGGCGATCTTCAATGACGAGCTTACGCCGCTCGAAGCGCGCAATTTGGAGGAGACGCTGGGCGTGAAGGTCATCGACCGTACGATGCTCATCCTCGATATCTTTGCGGCACGTGCGCGGACGCGTGAGGGACGTTTGCAGGTGGAGCTTGCGCAGTTGCAGTATACGCTTCCGCGTTTGCAGGGGGAGGGCGTTTCGCTGTCCCGGCTCGGAGGCGGTATCGGTACGCGCGGCCCGGGTGAAAAGAAGATTGAGATCGACCGGCGGCGCATTCGGCGGCGTATCTTTGAACTCAATCGGGAGATCGACAAGGTTGCGGAGCAGCGGGATTTGCGCCGCACCGCGCGCAGGGAAAATGATGTGAAGGAAATCGCACTGGTCGGTTATACGAACGCGGGGAAATCGAGCCTTTTAAACGCGCTGACGGACGCGGGTGTGATGGCGGAGGATAAGCTGTTCGCCACGCTCGACCCGGTGACGCGGCGTTTTGAGCTGCCCGGCATCGGCGAGGTGGTGTTCACGGACACGGTGGGTTTCATCGAGAAACTGCCGCATGATCTGGTGAGCGCCTTTCGCTCTACGCTTGAGGAGGCGGCGAACGCTGACTTGCTGATGTGTGTGACGGACGCGTCCAGCCCACACGCGGAGCGGCAGATGGAGGTTGTGAACGAGCTGCTTGTTTCGCTGAACGCGGGAGAGACGCCGAAGATCGTCGTCATGAACAAGGCGGACAGGTTGGATGAGATCCCGCAGCACAACAAAGATACCGTCTATATTTCCGCGAAAACGAAGGCTGGTCTGGAAACGCTTCTAAAGCTTGCAGCAGGAAAGCTCATGCCGCCCTATGTTTCATACCGGGGCACGCTCGGCTACGACAGGGGCGATCTGCTTGCGCTTGTGAACCGTTACGGCAAGGAAAGTAGGGTGGAATATGAGCCGGACGGGGTACATGTGGAGGCAAAGCTTCCCGTGGATGTGGTGAAAAAGCTGAAGGAAGCATAATAGAGCCTGTAAGGAATCGTGTTCCTTGCGCACGCTTGCTCAAAAGGCGCTTTTTTGATATGATAGAGCGGTAGAAAAAGGGAGAACGCGAATGTATCGTGAAGAATCGGCACATAAAAAAATAGGCACGATCGCGGGGATTTTTATCACGCTTGGCATTGTGGCGATCATCTTTTCCCTGACGTTCGTCGCGGCGTTCATTGGTTTTTTGCTGAATTTGCCGTGGTTTCAGCTAACGGCATATGTGGTCGTTATCATCGGCGGATTTTTGATGATCAAGCGATATATGACCGATTACATCTACGTCGTGGGGGATGGGAAAATTCTCTTCGGTCGCAGGATTGGCAAGCGGGAAAAGGAACTTTATACCGTGCCTCTCCGCGATATCGAGAAGATGGGGCCGTACGAGCAGATGGCGGAGCGCATCGAAAAAAAGAAAACATATCGATATACCTTTCATAAAAAAAGCGAAAGCTATGTGCTCGACTGCGGAAAAAATGCGATCTTGTTCAGCCCGACGGAGGAACTGATCAGGAAAATCGGGAAAGGAGCGCGCTGATGGATACGCCAATTGTCGATATGCTCGGACGCGTGGCGAAGGAACATCCGTCACGTTTTTGCATGCCCGGCCACAAGGGCAAAACAGGGTTTTTGCCTGAGGTCGTAAACGCGCTCGATATCACCGAGCTGCCCGGTGCGGACAACCTTTACCGTCCGGAAGGGGCAATCAAAAAATCGCAGGAGCTGCACGCGAAGTATATCGGTGCGCGGGAGAGCTTTTTTCTGGTGAACGGCAGCTCGTGCGGCGTACAGGCGGCGGTGCTGTCCGTGCTGTCGCCCGGGGATACGGTGATCGTCGCGCGGGACATCCATTTGAGCGCGGTGCATGCGTTCGTGATGGCAGGGGTGAAACCGGTATTTGTCTATCCATCGGCACAGGAGACGGACGTGCCGTGCGTGGTGAGCGTCGAGGATATTGAAAAAGCGATCGGGCTGCACAAAAAAGCGCGTGCGGTCTATCTCACCTATCCGAATTATTACGGCCTGTGCGCCGATTTAAACGGCATATGCGCAATTGCCCACGAAGCGGGCATGAAGGTGATCTGCGACGCGGCGCACGGCTCCGCGTTTGATTTTTCAGAACTGCTGCCCGTTACGCCCGCGCACGCGGGCTGCGATATCTGGGTCAACAGCCTGCACAAGACGCTGGGCGCAATGAACCAGTGCGCGGTGCTGAATGTGGGCGAGGAATCGGGGCTTTCATCAGCGGTGGTGCAATCCCGCCTCAACATGCTGCAAACGACGAGTCCGTCCTATCTTTTGCTTGCGTCGAGCGATCACACGCTTGGTTATATGCGCGGCGCGGGAAAAGAAAAGCTGGGGGCGGTCATCAGCCTTGTGGAGGACAACATGCGCCGGATTGAGGCACTGGGGGGCTATCGCTGCATTTTGCAGGACATTCCGAAGAACGCGGGCGCGTTTGATCGGGATGTGCTGCGGCTGGTGATTGACGTGACCGACCGTGGCGTGAGCGGCTTTGGCGCGGCGCGTGCGCTGCAAAAGAAGGGGATCGCCGTGGAGACCGCCGACATTTCCAACATCGTGCTCATCTGCACAGCGGCGGACAGTCTGGGCGACTTTGAGGCGCTCAAGGCGGCGCTCAAGGGAATCAAAGGCTCCAACTACAAAATACGCCGCATGCTGAGCGCGGAGGATTTGAGGCAGGTGTTCCTGCCGCAGATATCCGTCCCCATGCGCGACGCGTTTTTTGCCGAGCGGCGCACGCTGCCATTGGGCGAAAGCATCGGCTGCGTGAGCGCGGTGTGCGCGGGGGCATATCCGCCGGGCGTACCCGCGATTCTGCCCGGACAGCGGATCACAGAGGACATGGTGGACTACCTGATGCTGCTGCGGGGCAGGGGTTACGGCTTGTTTGGAACCTACCGCGACACCATCGAGGTCGCTTGTATCGATTGAGAAAAGAGGAAACGGGCATTTGAGTAAGGGACTGTTTATTACATTTGAAGGCGTAGACGGGTGCGGAAAGAGTACGCAGATGCGCTTTTTATCGGAATACCTGACGGAGGAGCACGGCATCATACCCGTCTTGACGCGCGAGCCGGGCGGATGCAATATCTCGGAAAAAATTAGGGATATGGTGCTCGACATCGAAAACCGCGAAATGGATGATCGCACCGAGGCGCTTTTATATGCCGCCGCACGTGCGCAGCATGTAGGTCAGATCATCGCTCCGGCGGTGGAGCAGGGGCAGATCGTGCTTTGCGACCGCTTCATCGATTCGTCGCTTGCCTATCAGGGCGTGGGGCGCGGGCTCGGTATCGAGGCGGTGATGGACATCAACCGGTTTGCAATGGGCGACACAATGCCGCACAAAACCTTTTTTCTTGACTTCCCACCGCATCTGGCGTTTGAACGCATGAGCAAAAAACGTGTGCACGACCGTCTGGAGACGCAGGAGGAGGAATTCTACATCATGCTTTACAATGGGTTTGTAAAGCTTTCACAGATGTATCCCGATCGCTTCGTGCGCATCGACGCATCGGCGGACAAATTCACCACGCAGGGCATCGTGCGGGAGAAGATGGAAGGGATATTGAAGGAGCACGGGTACGTAAAATGAATGAAATACTGGAAAACGCGATCCGCACGGGCGAGATCGCGGGGGCCTATCTGCTTGCGGGGGCGTCGCCCGAGGAGGGACAGCGGCAGATCGACGATTTTTTGCTGCATGTGTTCTGCGACACCAAAACAGCGTGCGAAAAATGCCCGGGCTGTTTAAAATATTTACACCGGAGCCACGCCGATCTGTTTGTGATCGAGCCGGCGAAGAGCACGATCAAAATTGACGACGTGCGAGCGATTCCGGCGGCAGTGGCAAAGAAGCCGTATGAAGGCGGATATCAGGCGGTGGTGATCGCACAGGCGGACACAATGACCCCGCAGGCGCAAAACGCGCTTTTGAAGGTGATCGAAGAGCCGCCCGCGCACACGGTATTTATGCTGGGCGCGCAAAACACCAAAAACATATTGCCTACCATACTTTCGCGGTGTATAATTTTAAAGACGTCCTTTTCCCGCGAGGAAACGGAAAAACTGCTTCATACGGAGCACGATCTGCCCACCTTGAAGGCACGCGTCCTCGCGAATGCGGCAAAGGGCGATTACTATCTTGCGGTATCATATTTAAAGCAGGGATTCTTTGAGGTCAGGGACGACATGATCCTTGCCTTAAATCGCCTGTTTGGCGCGAAAAATATGGCAACGAGCGCGACGCTCGATTTGTTTTTGAAGCACGAGGGCGCAGTCGATCTGTGCCTTGCATCGGCGCTGATGTATCTTTCCGACGTGCTGTTGTATAAACATACGGGCGGTACGCTCGTGAACGAGGATAAGCTGCACGACATTGCGCAGCATGCAAAGCAGCGGGACTATACACTGGTCAATACGCAGAAAATATTGTTCGATTGCGTGGCAAAGCGTGCGCAGTGCGCGGGACTGAATACAAAGCTGGCGCTGGAAAGTATGCTTTTTCACATTTTGGAGGTTATTTTATGAGCTCGATCGTTGGGATACGGTTCGACGAGGTTGGAAAGATTTATTATTTTGATCCGGGTAAGCTGGAGCTTGCGATGGAGGATCATGTGGTGGTGGAAACGGCGCGGGGCACAGAGTTTGGCACCGTCGTTTTAGAGCCGCGCGAGGTGACGGAAAAAGAGATCGTTAAGCCTTTAAAAAAGGTTCTGCGCAAGGCGGAGGAAAAGGATTACAAGCGGCTTGAGGCAAACAAGCAGAAGGAAAAAGAAGCGCTTCGCTTGTGTGCGGAGCGTGTCGCAAAGCACAAGATGGATATGAAGATGATCGACGTGGAATATACGTTTGACGGCAACAAGATCATCTTTTATTTCACTGCGGAGGGACGCGTGGATTTCCGTGATCTTGTGAAGGATTTGGCTTCTGTATTTAAGACGCGCATCGAGCTTCGGCAGATCGGCGTGCGCGACGAAGCAAAAAAGATCGGCGGGCTGGGGCCGTGCGGCAGACCGTGTTGCTGCAGTGAGTTTCTCGGGGATTTTCAGCCGGTTTCCATCAAGATGGCAAAGGAACAGAATCTGTCGCTTTCGCCCACCAAGATCAGCGGCCTGTGCGGCAGGCTGATGTGCTGCCTCAATTATGAGCAGGAGCATTATCACACGATGCGAAAGAAGCTTCCGCGTGTGGGGCACACGGTGAAAACACCGGACGGTGATGGCGACGTCGTGGACACAAACGCGCTCACTGAGAAGGTGAAGGTGAAGCGAATCCTCGAGGATGGCACGTTTGAGTATGTGACCTACGACCTCTCCGAGATCAGAACAAAGGGAAACAGGCAGAAGGACGGCGGAAAGAAGGAAGAGGAAGAGGTCGTGGCGGACGAAGAAATTAAATCGCTGCTCGACGAATAAAACTATTGCTTTTTTATGTACCTATGGGTAGAATAGAAATGTATTAAGTATGGAGGTGAAAGGACATGGCATATAAAATTTCCGACGCTTGCATCTCTTGCGGAGCTTGCTCGGCAGATTGCCCGGTAGAAGCGATCTCCGATGGCGGCGATCAGTATCAGATTGATGCTGATACGTGCATCGATTGCGGAGCATGCGCGTCTACCTGCCCTGTTGAAGCAATTTCTGAGGGCTGAGGCAGCTATTGCGAATCAAAAAGGAAATCTGCGCAAGCGGATTTCTTTTTTTGTACTGTGATCCGCTGTGCGGAAGCAAGGTGTGTTATACTATATACATATGGAACGAATCGACGACCTACAATTAAATGGGCTGCGCATCATACAGGACAGCGAGCTGTTTTGCTTTGGCACAGACGCGGTGCTGCTTGCGGATTTTGCGAAGCCCAAAAAGCGCGCGCGGGTGGCGGACCTTGGCACAGGAACGGGCATCCTGCCGCTGTTGCTTTATGGGCGCGAACCGAGCATCAACGTGCAGGCGCTCGAGCTGCAGGAGAGTTTGTGCGCGCTCGCACGGCGCAGTGTGGATTTAAACGGCCTGTGTGAGAAGATCAGCGTGGTGCACGGAGACATCCGGCATGCGCGGGAACTGCTTTTGGGCGATTTCGATTTGGTGGTGTCAAACCCGCCCTATGAAAAGGAACGCGCAGGAATCACCAGCGCGAATGAATCACACCGCGTTGCGCGCTTTGAAATTGCGGTCAGCTTTGCGCAGATATGCGAAGCCAGCAAACGGCTTTTGAAATCCGGCGGGCGATTTGCCTTCATTCACCGCTCCTCCCGCCTTGCGGAGCTGTTTGAGACGCTCAAACGCAATGGCATGGAGCCAAAGGATGTGCGGATGATCCACAGCTATGCGGCAGGGCCTTCTTCGCTCGTGCTTGTGAGCGCGGTAAAGGACGGAAGCGAGGGGCTCAGCGTGCTGCCGCCGCTCATTGTCCACAATGCGGACGGCAGTGAGACAGACGAGGTCGCAACGATTTATCACAGGGACGGGAAATAAGTATGGAATACGGAAAACTGCTGCTTGTGGCGACGCCGATCGGCAACCTGAAGGATATTACCCTTCGCGCGCTCGAGGTGCTTGAGAACGCGGATGTGATCGCGGCGGAGGACACGCGGCACACGGTGAAGCTTTTAAATCATTACGGCATCAAAAACAGGCTTATGAGCTTTCACGAGTACAGCCGGGAAGCGCGTTACGACGAGATACTGTCCTTTTTGCGGGAAGGAAAGGATGTGGCGCTCGTTTCCGACGCGGGTACGCCCGTGATCTCCGATCCGGGCAGCGCGCTCGTTGCGCGGTGTGCCCAGGAGGGCATCGATGTGGTGAGCATCCCCGGCGCGTGTGCGGCGGTATCCGCGATGACGCTGAGCGGGATGGGCAATGCGCATTTTGCTTTCTGGGGATTTCTGGACCAGAAGCAGTCCGCGCGTAAAAAAGAGCTTGCGCGCATCATGGAGCTTTGCATGCCGTGCGTGGTCTACGAAAGCCCGAACCGTGTTGTAAAAATGCTTACGGATGTGTGCGAGGTCTGCGGAGAGCACACACGCGTGTGCGTGTGCAGGGAACTCACCAAGCTGCACGAGGAAACGCTGCGCGCGACCGCAGGCGAAGCAAAACGGATACTGGAGGAACGTGAGGCCATAAAGGGCGAATTTGCAATTGTGCTCTATCCGCAGAAGCAAGAGACTGCGCCCGATGAGGCCGATATTCTGCGCGCACTTGAGGCGCGCATTGGCGGCGGCATGACGAAGAAATCGGCGGCAGCAGAGGTGGCGCGCATCTATGGACTTCCCAAAAATCAGGTGTATCGACTGACGCTGAAAAACGATGAAAAAGAAAGATAAACATGGGATCGCGGCCTCAAATCCAAGCTGTAAACCCGATTTTAGGGATTGCCCACTTGTATTTGCGGGACAGATATAGTAAAATAGGAAATCAAACGACAGAAGCAAGAGGTAACTATGAAAGTAACATGTGCTGCGGTCTTTCGGGACCTGCCAACCAATCAATTACAGGATAAAACGGCGGTGATGGTGGATGCGCTCCGCGCCTCCGCGACGATCATCACGGCAATTTCGAACGGCTGCGACCGGATCGTTCCAACGAGCGAGGCCAATGAAGCGGCTGCCATCAAAAAGATTTCAGAGGGCAATGTTCTTTTGGGCGGAGAGATCGCCGCGCAGAAGGTGGGCGGATTTGATCTTGGAAATTCGCCGCTGGAATATACGCAGAACGTTGTGCAGGATATGGTGGTCATTTATTCCACATCCAACGGCTCTGTTGCCGTCAAGGAGCTCGTGGCTGCGGACGACGTGCTGATCGGTACGTTCATCAATGCGGAAGCCGTCGCAAAAAAAGCGCTTTCCCTTGAGAGTGATATTGTTCTGGTGGGCGCGGGGACAAAGCGTAAATTTTCCACGGACGATATCATGGCGATGGGATGTATCCTTGACCGAATGCTGAAGATCGATGAGGAGATCGAGCTGGATGATATGGGAAGAGTCGCCCTGAAGCTTTATGATGACGCGAATCACGATATTTTAGGCGCTCTGGAAGGATGCAGCCACGTCGAGTATTTGAGGCAGCTTAAGCTGTACGACGATCTGGAATATTGTACGCGCGAGGATATGTTCGATGTCGTACCGGTGTATCAGGAGGGGGTCATCATCAAAGGGTGACCGAAAACCGGTGTTTTGGGGCAGGGCTTTGAAGGCCTTGCCCCTTTTTTATTGCGGTATGTTGAAAAGAAGGCCGGAAAATTATATAATAAAAGTTACGCTGAGAAAAAAGGAGCAATGGAAATGAGCGAAAAATTTTATATCACGACACCGATCTATTATCCGAGCGATAAGCTGCACATCGGGCACGCATACTGCACGACCGCTGCGGACTCCATCGCGCGGTTCAAGCGCCAGACGGGCTATGACGTGATGTTTTTGACAGGAACGGACGAACACGGTCAGAAAATCGAAAAGATCGCGGTGGAAAAGGGCGTGGAGCCCAAAGTGTATGTGGATGGGATTGTGGAGCAGATCAAGGAACTGTGGAAGCTCATGAATATCACGAACGACGATTTCATCCGCACCACCGACGAACGGCATGAAGCGTGTGTGCAGCGGATTTTCCAGAAGCTCTACGATCAGGGAGATATTTACAAAAACGAATATGAAAGCTGGTATTGCACGCCGTGCGAGGCGTTCTGGACGGAACGTCAGCTTGTGGATGGAAAGTGTCCGGACTGCGGGCGCGAGGTGCAGAGGATGAAGGAGGAGAGCTATTTCTTCCGCGCGTCCAAATATGCCGATCAGCTCATTGCGCATATCAGAGACAATCCGGAATTCATTCAGCCGGAATCGCGCAAAAATGAGATGCTGAACAACTTTTTACTGCCCGGCCTCGAGGATTTGTGCGTGTCCCGCTCCTCTTTCAAATGGGGTATTCCGGTACCCTTTGATAAGGATCACGTGATGTATGTGTGGATCGACGCGCTTTCCAACTATATTTCGGCATTGGGTTATCTTTCAGATGACGACAGCAAATTTAAAAAATACTGGCCTGCGGATCTGCATCTGGTGGGCAAGGAGATCGTGCGCTTTCATACCATCACGTGGCCGACGATTTTGATGGCGCTCGGCCTGCCGCTTCCCAAGCGTGTTTACGGGCATGGCTGGCTGACGCTGCAGGGCGGCAAGATGAGCAAGAGCCGCGGAAACGTCGTGGACCCGGTGGTGCTGGTGGGCCGCTACGGCGTGGACGCGATCCGCTATTTCCTGATGCGCGAAGCGCCGCTCGGCAGCGACCTCATGTTTTCAAATGAGCTGCTTTTGACGCGTATCAACGCCGACCTTGCAAACGATCTTGGCAATCTGCTGTCACGTACGGTGGCGATGATCGATAAATATTTTGACGGTGAAGTTCCCGCGATGGGCCAAATCGCGCCGGAGGACCGCGAGCTGATGGAGTTTGCGGCAGCGCTGCCCCAAAAGGTGGACGGCCTTGTGAGCGAATGGCGGGTTTCCGAGGCGCTCGGCGAGGTGTGGCAGTATGTCGGCATGCTCAATAAGTATATCGATGTCACGATGCCTTGGGCGCTCGCGAAGGACGAGGCGCAAAAGGAGCGGCTTGCGAGCGTGATGGTTCATCTGGCAGAGGGGCTGCGCTTTGTGAGCGTGCTCATTGAAAGCGTGATGCCCGAAACGGCTGTTAAGATGCGCGAACAGCTGGGTATCAATGATCAGGCGGCATTGTGCAGTTGGCAGAGCATCGCTTCTTATGGAAAAATGCCGCAGGGAACGCGCGTCAAAAAGGGCGAGGCGATTTTCCCGCGCATCGATATAGAACAGGAAATGAAAGCGCTCGAGGCGCTGACCGCTCCCGTGCAGGAAACGCCGGAACCCAAGAAGGAGGAAGCCCCGCAGCAGATCACGATCGACGAGTTCAAGAAGGTGCAGCTCAAGACGGCACTTGTGACCGCATGCGAAAACCTCGACGGGTCGGATAAGCTTTTGAAGCTGACGGTGAAGTGCGGGGAGGAGACGAGAACCATCGTTTCAGGCATCCGCGAAAGCTTTTCGGCGGAGGAAATGGTGGGCAAGACGGTTGTCATTGTGGCGAATTTGAAGCCAGCGAAGCTGCGTGGTACCCTTTCCGAGGGGATGATCCTCGCTGTGGGGGATAACCCGGAAATTGCGCTGGTGAGCGCAAACGCAAAGGATGGTTTGATCGTTGGATAACGTAATGCTGTTTGACACGCATGTCCATCTTCTGGACGAGCGGTTCGATGAGGATAGGGCGGAGGTGATCCGCGCGCTGCCGCAGCAGGGGGTCGCGCAGGTCGTGGAAAGCTCCGCCGATCTTGCGGACAGCATCCGCGCGGCTGCGCTCGCAAAGGAGCATCACATCGTGTATGCGGCGGTTGGGGTGCACCCGCACAGCGCGAGTGAGTGGGACGACCGCACGGCAAGTGCGCTGCGTGCCTTGCTGTGCGAGGAAAAGGTGGTCGCCGTCGGGGAGATCGGGCTTGACTATCACTATGATTTTTCACCGCGCGAAAAACAGCGCGAGGTATTTGAGCAGCAGATATTGCTCGCGCGCGAGGAGGGGTATCCCATTGTGGTGCACAGCCGCGAAGCAACGGCGGATACGATGGAACTATTGAAACGATATCCTGACGTGCGCGGAGAGCTGCACTGCTTTTCGGGCAGCGCGCAAACGGCGGAGGAGCTTGTGAAAATGGGGTACTACATCGCGTTTGGCGGTGCGCTCACCTTCAAAAACGCGCGTAAGACGCTCGAGGCAGCCGCCGCCGTGCCGATGGAACGGCTGCTCATCGAGACGGACTGCCCCTATATGACGCCCGTCCCGTTTCGCGGGAAGCGCAACGAACCCGCCTATGTGCGGCTGGTTGCGGAAAAGCTGGCGGAGGTGAAGGGGGTATCCTTTGAGGAGATTGCCCGCGTCACCATGGAAAACGGAATACGATTCTTCAAAAGAAATGGATAAACGGATTTGGATACATATATTTACAAAATAGGGGACAAAAATTACATCAATCTCACAAACAAATGCACAAACGACTGCGACTTTTGCGTGCGCAGAACAAAAAAGGGAGTTGCGGGGTATCAGCTTTGGATGGAGCACGAGCCTTCCGCGGCCGACATCATCAGCCTGCTCGAGCAGGATAAGACGGACGTGGTGTTTTGCGGCTATGGCGAGCCCACCATGCGCATCGACGCGCTCAAGGAGGTCGCCGCTTACGTGAAAGGTTATGGCGGAAGTACGCGCATCAACACGAACGGGCACGCGAGCGTCTACCACGGGCGGGACATCGCAAGCGAGCTTGTGGGGCTCATTGACGAAGTATCCATCAGCTTGAACGAGGCGGATGCGAAAAAATATGAGGCGGTGGTGCACAGCCGTTATGGCGAGGACGGGTTCCGCCACATGCTCGATTTTGCGCGGGATTGCGTAAAATATGGGATCAAGACGACGCTGTCGGTGGTGGATGTGATCGGCCCGGAGGACATCGAAATATGCCGGAAGATCGCGGAGGAAGTCGGTGCAATCTTCCGGGTGCGCCACTATATTGCGTGAGGATTGTTAACGATTTTCGAACGCAAGCAGCTCCAACAGAGGGCCAAAGGAAGCGTCCACATAGGCGTATTGTCCGCCTTTAAAATCTCCTTTTTGTACCAAGGGATATCCTTGGTCGGTATATTCTTGAATGGAATGCTGCATGTTTGTTGTGCGAAAAGCAATATGATGAACGCCTTCTCCGTTCGCGAGGAGGTCGTCCTGCCAAACGGAGGGTTCGGACCCAATCGGTTGGATCAATTCTATTTCTGTATTGGAAAGCTTAAAGAAGGATTGAAAAATGCGGCCATAGCAGGGCTTTCCCATATACTCAGCGTGCGTTTCGCTATATTCTGCGGTTGTAAAAATTTCAGGAACGGGTACGTTTAAAAAACGTGCCCATTGTTCAGTTGACTTTTGAATGTCCTTTACAATGATGCCTATTTGAATAATTTCGTTGAGATTCACATCTGACATTTTTGTTTTCTCCTTTCATACAGGGCGGTACGGGGTTACTCGCCTGACGGCAAAAGCACAGGGATATCCACGTGAAGCAGTTGTGCAAGCGCATCCGCCAACAACTGGTGATCCAATTCATGCGGAAGAGCTGAAACCAAAGCATACCCGGCAATAGAGCCATTCGTGAGCCGCAATGGGAAGCATCCCCCACAAAGCGCATAATTTCCCTCCATATCGCACCATGACTCCCGCTGAAGAAGACCATATTCGATTTTTAAAAAACTCAACAGAGAGCTTAGGCCTGTCTTGAGGCAGGTGTTCTGCTTTTTGGTCATCCACCAATCGTTTTCCAGTGAGCAACCTTCCATCATGTGGGAGAATACGATCGCGTCATGATATATAATGCGCACAGATACACCCTTTTTATATTTTGCCAATGCCAATTCTATGATCTTTAAACCAAGCTGCAAAAGAGTTTCGTTTGAAAGATTTTCAAACAGGAGCAATTTTTCTTGTTCGGATACAATTTCGATCCAGGATTCTGATTTGCGAAACATAATGATTCCCCTTTCGGATTTTGTGCACAGCATATCACATGAAGAAGTAAAATGCAATAAAATAATTGAAACAATCAAAACCGAAGATAAAAAATGCTCGAACAGACAATTTAACAGATTAAAATTAATAAAAAATGAAAAAACATGTTGACTTTTAGAATTTCAAGCGATAAAATGAACGAAACGATAAAAAACAAACAAATTCGATTAAACGAATCCGAAGCTCTTTATACAATAATACAAAAATATATAATTGACGCAAGAATGATCATAACCGGAAAGACAGTTTAGACGCAGCGACAATTTGCCTTTCTATTTCAGAGGGGTTTACACCAATTTTCCGAATATGGTGTTCGCCATATTCCGGCATATATGCGCAGTAATAAAGGAGGATGACGATGAGTGAACAAAACATTCTAGAAATGCAAGAAATCACCAAACAATTTCCGGGCGTTTTGGCATTAAACAATGTCAGCTTTAGCTGTCGAAAAGGAGAAATACATGCACTTCTCGGCGAAAACGGAGCGGGAAAATCTACGTTGATCAAGTTGTTGAGCGGGAATTCTTTTCCTACGCATGGGAAAATATTTTTTGACGGACATCCGCTCGACGTCAAGAACCCGCACGAAGCGCTGGAACGGGGAATCGCTATTATCTATCAGGAATTGAATTTGGTTGGCGAGTTGGATGCCGTTGAAAATATCTTTTTGGGAAATGAAATGAAACGGGGTGTTTTTACCAATTACGCGGAGATGAAGCGATGTACCGCTAAGATCATGGAACGTCTCTATATGCGCCTCAATTTATCCATTCCTGTCAACAGGCTGAGCATTGCGCAGCAGCAAATGATTGAGATTGCCAAGGCATTATCCAAAAATGCCAAATTTATTGTGATGGATGAACCAACGGCAACGCTTACGGAACATGAGGTTGGGAACTTATTCCGTATTATGCGGCAATTGAAAGAGGAGGGGGTAACGATCGTATTTATTTCACATCATTTGCCTGAAATATTTGAGACGTGCGACAGAATGACGATCTTGAAAGACGGACAGTATATCGGGTGTTATGATGTGGCAGGGATGGAAGAAAAGGACATCATACGGTTGATGGTCGGCCGCGATATCACGGAAATTTTCCCACCCAAAAAAGATGTTGCTAAGGATGTTTTGCTTAAAATAGAAGGTTATTCGAACAAGCGGATAAAAAATATTGATTTTGAGCTGCGGAGGGGTGAGATATTAGGGATTGCCGGATTGGTGGGCGCGGGAAGAACAGAGCTGGCCCGTGCAATATTCGGAGCCGATAAAAAGCAGGGGAAGACGATATTGAATGGTCAGGAGGTGCGGATCACATGTCCAAAGGAGGCCATCAAGAGAGGCATCGCGCTTTTAACCGAAGACCGCAAGGGACAGGGCTTGGTGCTGGGGCGCTCCATCAAGGAAAACGTAACCTTGCCAATCCTGAAACGCATCAAAAGCGGATTGTTCATTGACCTGAAACGCGAAAAAAATATTGTAACGGATTATATAGGTAGTTTGAAAATCGCCACGCCCAATATGGAAATGAAAACAGTCAATCTTTCGGGCGGCAATCAACAAAAAGTTGTTTTGGCGAAGTGGCTGGCAGCGGATTGTGATGTGTTGATTTTGGATGAGCCAACCAGAGGGATCGATGTAGGCGCAAAGATAGAAATTTACAACCTGATGCGGCAACTGTGTGAAAAAGGGAAGGCCATAATCATGATATCTTCTGAATTACCAGAAGTGATTGGGATGAGCG
This sequence comes from uncultured Christensenella sp., assembly GCA_964438705.1. Taxonomy (GTDB): domain Bacteria; phylum Bacillota; class Clostridia; order Christensenellales; family Christensenellaceae; genus Christensenella. Next base: position 50,696 of record CAYTKQ010000017.1, read on the forward strand.
ATCGGGTACTGGTCATGCGCGATGGCGTGAAGCAGGCCGAAATCAACGGCGACGAAGCAAACGAAGAAAATATTTTACAAAACGCAATGGGGTGATGAAAATGGAAAAAGCAACCAAGAAAATGAACATTGGAAAAGTGATCGGTGATTACAAGACAATATTGATATTGGTGGGATTGGTTATTGTTGCGGCATGCGCGTCGCCGCATTTTATGCAAGTCAGCAACATTATGAATATCCTCCAGCAGGTGTCCATTATCGGGATCGTAAGCATAGGCATGTCGTTTGTTATACTGACAGGCGGAATCGATTTATCGGTGGGGCCCTGTCTTTCTCTGATTACGATTCTGGTGGCATTGCTGCAGCAGCAGGCGGGAATCGTATCAATCCTTGCGGCGGTGGGGGCAGGATTTGCGATCGGAATCGTAAACGGTTTGATTATTACCAGATGCAATGTGCAGCCTTTTATCGTCACGCTGGGTATGATGAGTGTTTTAAAGGGGATCGCGCTTACGATTTCGCAGGGGAGCCCGATTTCAGGAACGGCGGAAAGCATTCAGTGGATTGGCCGGGGAAAAATTGCGGAAGTGTTCCCGACCAGCGCGTTATTGATGATAGCCATCGCGGTGATCGCGGCCATTATTTTAAAATATACGCCGCTTGGAAGATACACATACGCGATTGGGGGAAACCCTGAAGCAACGCGGTTATCTGGAATCAATGTAGAAAATTATACGATGATCATCTATGGGATCAGCGGATTGCTTGCGGGTTTTGCGGCAATCCTGATGGCGACAAAGCTTGACATGGGAAAATCCACGGTCGGAGACGGAATGGAGATGGACGCGATTGCCGCGGCGGTCATTGGGGGGATCAGCCTCAGGGGAGGCGTCGGTAAAGTGTCGGGTACGATCATCGGTGTGTTCATCATTGGCATTTTGGCAAACCTGCTCAATCTTCTGAACGTATCGGGATATACGCAAAACATTTTTAAGGGAGCGATCATCGTGGCAGCGGCAATTTTGCAGGGACTGCAGGATAGAAAAAGATAACTTAAAATTCAGATTTGGGCAAATAGTCCGAAAAGAAAAATTATTCCAGGAGGAAAAGAAAATGAAGAAAAAGCTAGTGATGGGGTTGGCGTTGGTGCTATGCGCAGCGATGATGCTATGCGCATGCGCACCCGCAGCTCAGGAACAATCGACCGCGCCGTCGGATGGTGCGGCAGCGGGAAGTGAACAGTCTGCAGAGGGCGTAGCAGACGGGGCGAAAAAGGGGTATACGATCGGCTTGAGCCAGGAAGGGCTGGATCATTCCTACATGATCACGCAGAGAGCTCAGATACAGGCAGCCGTAGATGAATACAATCAAAAAAATGCGGACGCTCAGATTACGTTGATCTGTACGGATGGGCAGAACAACGTAGAGACGCAGGCAAACGGCATTATGGATATGCTTTCCCAGGGGATCGATCTGCTGATGATCGAGGCATCTGACGGTGAAGGCCTAAAAACAGCACTTGCAGAGGTTGAAGCGAAAAAAATACCGTATATGTTTGTTGGAAAGCCGATGGATGGAACCAATGCGGTGACAATGGTCAACAACGATAATTATACGATCGGCAAAATGGCCGGAGAATGGACGATCAAATATCTGAAAGAGAAAAATGGAGACGCAAAAGGTTCGATCGCGGTGATCAGAGGGATTTCGGGCGACCAAAGCGCCGAAGACAGAAACAATGGATTTTTGGAGGTGATCAATCAATATCCTGATGTGAAGATCGCCACAAACATTGACGGGAATTACAGAAGAGATAAGTCGTATAGCGTGATGCAGGATATTTTGCAATCGAATCCTGCGGGAACGATCGATGTTCTGTATGCTGCCAGTGGGGAATCGGGAATCGGTGCGGCGCTTGCCACCGACGAAGCGGGCAGAAAAGGCGAATTTCCCATCATTTCCATCGATGGGGATCAGGCATCAATTGATTCCATCAAGGCGGATGATATGACTGCAGCATGGACCTATGAACCGTGCGGAACAGCGGGCTTCGAGGTCGCAATGAAAATTCTCGGCGGCGAAACAGTAGACAAACAGGTGATTGTGGAATCAAGACAAATTGATAAATCCAATGCCGATAACTCTGATCCGGCATTTTAAACGAGGGGGGTCCTTGTTCCCCCCTCTGTTTGAAAAAGTTGCAGTTGAGGCAAAATGAATGATAGGAAGGAGCGTGATCAGGGTGCCGGGAAGTCAAAGAGCGTTTATCGCACCTGGAAAATATGTGCAAGGCGACGGCGTAATCGCATATTTGGATGATTATATGAAAGAATACGGCAAGAGGCCGTGCAGGATCGTCGATAAGTATGTATACGAACTGCTTGGAGAACAGATGGGTGAAATACAAAAAGAAAACCTGCTCATCTTTGAAGGACAGGTTTCTGTCGAAAACATTGAACGATATATATGTCAAGTGGAAAATGGAAATTGCGATGTGATTGCGGGCATCGGCGGCGGGAGGACCTTGGATACGGCGAAGGTGATCGCCAACCGTTTGGGGGTTCCGCTGGTCATCGTTCCCACCTCTGCAGCCACGGACGCGCCGACAAGCGCACTTTCGGTTATCTACACTGAGTCGGGAAAGCACGTAAATGAAATATTCTATAAGAAGTGTCCGGATTTGGTACTGGTGGATACGGAGGTCATTGCGCAGTCCCCGGTGCGTCTGCTTGTGGCGGGAATGGGTGACGCGCTCGCAACATTTTTTGAGGCGCGCGCAAATAAAGAGTCCGATTCCTGTACCAATATCATGGGGAATTACAAACTGACGCTTGCCTCCTATGCGATTGCAAAGGAATGCTACGCGGTGCTGCTTGAAGATGGATACGCTGCAAAACTTGCGGCGGAAAGGAATGCGAGCTCGAAGGCGCTTCAGAACATTGTGGAGGTCAACACACTGCTTAGTGGAGTTGGCGCGGAAAGCAATGGCGCTTCAGGGGCGCACGCATTCCATGATGGATTTACGGCGCTTCGTGAGTGTCAAAGTATGCTGCATGGAGAGAGGGTGGCGTTTGGCGTAATCTGCCAGTTGGTATTGGAAAACCGAAGCAAAGCAGAGTTGATGGAAGTGCTTGCGTTTTGCATGAGCGTCGGACTTCCGATCACCATGGAAGAAATAGGTGTTGCCGAGCTCGATCAGGAAAAGATTGGGCGGATCGCGGCGGCGGTAAAGGCCTCCCCGTTGATCGAGCGGGAACCGTTTGAAGTGACGGAGGAGATGATTATGAGCGCGGTTTTGGCGGCAGACGCAATCGGAACGGCATATAAACAAAACGCGAAAGGGAACCATTGAACTGGAACTCCCGAAAAGAAAGGATACAAAATGGATCTTAAGTTGAAAGATAAGCTTGTACTGGTGACCGGATCGACCTCCGGAATCGGGAAAGCGGTTGCCAAACAATTATTGATGGAAGGCGCAAGGGTCGTAATCAATGAACCGGTTGCGGAGAATGTACAAAAGGTCGCGCAGGAACTGTCGAGTTTTGGTGCAACTTATGAAGCGCCGGGAGATTTGAGCAGCTCAGATGGAGCGCAAAAAATAATTGACAAAGTCGATTCCATTGGAGAGCTGGATGTACTCGTGAATAATTGCGGCGTTTATTGGGCAGTCCCGTTCGAGGAATGCACGGATGAAGACTGGCAGAAGATGTTCAATATCAATCTGCTGAGCATGGTAAGGCTGAGCCGGTATTATTTGCCCAAAATGCTTGAAAGAAACAGTGGTAAAATCTTGTGCTTTTCAAGTGAAGCGGCGGTGAAACCCCTGCCGACCTTTCTGCATTATTGCGCTTCCAAAGCGGCGATTTTGGGGCTTTCGCGCGGAATGGCAGAGCTAACGAAGGGAACAAAGGTAACGGTGAATGCGATTTTGCCGGGGCCTTGCTGGACAGAAGGAACAGCGGAATATCAGACGGGTGTCGCAAAGTCGAAGGGAATGACGATCGAAGAACACATTGACGACTATTTCAACAATTTTGACCCGACCTCCCTAGTGAGAAGATGGGTAGATCCTTCGGAAATCGCGACGACAGTCACATATTATTGCTCTGAATTGTCATCGGCGACCAACGGCGCTCCGATACGCATTGAAGGCGGGCTCATCAGAAGTATCTGATTTGTGTGCGCATATGCAATACATTGAAAAAGCAAAGAGAAACAGGCAATAAATCTTCAAGTTGGTATAAAAGCATATACTAATTTGAAGGTTTTTGCTATAATATAATTAATTAGACGAAACTTGTTGCCTGAATTGCGCAATTATTTGCGTGACAGGTGAATTTTCAAAAGAAATGAATAAGGATTTATGATATGTTTGCCGCAGGCAGAATTGAAAAAATTAAAGAAGTGCTCTTAGGCGAGAAGCGAATCGAAGTCGCAGAGCTTACGAAAATATTGAATGTTTCCGAGGCGACCGTCAGGAGAGATCTCGAAAAGCTTGAGGCGGACGGTTTTTTGCTTAGGACGCATGGCGGAGCGGTTTTGGCGTCTTATAAGGAAAGTCAGGATATGACTTTGCCGGATGACATTTCACCGGAGAAGAAAATGGTTGCTGTGTTCGCAAAAAATTTGGTGTGCAGCAATGAGATCGTTTTTATCGGCGAGGGAGGGACTTGCCTTCAGTTTGCGCGTGAAATAGCAGATAAGAAGGATATTACCGTCGTCACCTGCAATTTGGATGCGGCGAACGTTCTGGCTGGCCGCTCCAATATTGAGGTGCTTCTAACGGGAGGTTCACTGCGCTATCGCCCTTCCGCTACGATGATGGCGGGGCCGTTTGCGCAGGCGATGCTGGGGGAAGTTTTTGTGGATAAGGCGTTTTTGGGCGCGGACGGGGCTGATATGGATTATGGCTTTTCTTCAGCGAACGCGGACGGTGTAGAGCTTGCGCGTATTGCGATGAAAATATCGGGTCAGACGATTATGCTGTGTGACGAGTCAAAGTTCGATCGGAAATCCCTGTTTAAAATCTGTGATTTAAAGGATGCGTCGATGGTCGTAACAAACCCGGACATCCGTACGGAATATAAAACTTTTTTCTATGAGCAAGACATTCCGCTTCTCTCGAAATATGACATTTGACGCTGCAAAAAATTGACTTGGCTCAAAGAACTCGATTTTTGAAACGGCGTGGCGATATTACCATGCTGCGGTCGATGCATTTATCCATATTATTATAATTATTGTGGAGTTTTTTATGGGCGCGTTATTAGAATGTAAGGATGTCTGCTTTTTTTCAAATGGAAGAGCCGTACTCAACAAAGCGTCTCTAAAGGTTATGCCGCGGGAGCTGCACGTTATTATTGGCAGCAACGGAGCCGGAAAAACGATGCTCATGAAATGCTGTGCGGGAAGGCAGCGATATGACGCGGGCAGCATCTTTCTGGACGGTGAAAAAGTAGCGTTCAAAAGTGCAAAAGATGCGCTGCTGGCAAACATCTATATGATTACAAGCGAAATATCCCTTCTCCCCAATTTATCCGTTTTGGAAAACATTTTCATGAAGCATTGGATCAAAAAGAAAGGCTTTATTGACTGGAAAAAGCAGGCTGATATTGCAAAAAAAATATTTTGTGATTTTGGGCTGTCAATCGACATCGATGTTCAGGCGGGAAAACTGGGCATGGCGGAACAGCGCATTGTTGAAATTGTGAAAGCGCTGATTTGGAGGGCCAAAGTTTTAATTGTCGATGAAGCGTTTGCTGAATTTACCGATTCGGAAATGCAGCGTGCGATGCGTGTGCTGATGCAAGTAAAAGAACATGATTGTTCTGTTTTGGTCGTTACCCAGCGTTATTGGGCGACCTATGATATGGCAGATGCGGTATCGGTGATGAATGGGGGAAAGGTAGAGGTTACGGCAAAGGAAAAACACGAATTTTCCAGCGTGATCGAAGCCTATACGCGCGGTCCCAAAATGAAAAAAGCAATATTTGAATATCGCCCACATGCAAGGATCGTTTTTGAAGCGCAGGAAATTGCCGATCATTATTCGATTCGCAATGCCAGCTTTTGCGTCAGGGAAGGGGAAGTTGTTGGCATCACGGGCCGCATGGGGTCGGGGCGGACTTGCCTGGCAAAGCTCATGGCGGGCGTGAATCGCCCCAAAAAAGGGAAGATGTTCATGGAAGGTAAGGAACTTGTTTTCGATCGGTCTCGCCTTTTCACAAAATCGGGGATAGCATATCTGCCGGAAAACGATTTGCTTGCGCTAAACGATTTGTTTGTGCTGACGAAAAATATCACGTTGGGCAATCTGCGGCAGGTCACAAATGGGGGAATCATCGATCTTAACCAAGAGGAGGCTGTCGCGGATCAATACTGCAAAAAGTTTGGCTTGCGTTACTTTGGCGGGACGGTGATGCCGGACCGGCTTTCGGCGGGAGAAAGAAAAAAAGTACTGTGGTCAAAGAATGTTATGGCACAGTCAAAACTTTTTGTATTGGATGAGCCCACAAAAAATTTGGACCATGCCTCGAAGGTCGATGTATATAATTTTATCTATTCGTTGGTGCTGAAAGGAAAATCGGTTGTGATGCTGACGTCAAATTATGAAGAGTTGATTGGGATGTGCAGCAGCGTATTGATTTTGCGGGATGGCGTGATTGTAGAGGAATTGAGAGGGAAAAGCCTGACGGAGGAAAACATTCAGCATTGTATTTATGGGCATGATGAGGGTTGAGATGGAGCAGGAAAGATTGGCGATCTTCTGGTGCCGCAACATTGCATCGCACAAAAAAGCAGTAATTCCTATCCGAGGGCTATCGTCAGAAACAAATCCGTTTCGTGAGCGGGAATGCGATACGAAACATCTTTGAACGAGGGGCTCCCCAAAGGGGGAACGTCTTTCCCCCTTTGGAAGCGCCGATAGGTGCGCTAAGGGGTGGGCGGTTTGATGGGCGCACGCCGCATGAGCAGCCAGCCGAGCGTCAGCAGGATGGCCGAGCAGCCGCAGAGGAACAGGGATGCGTTCCAGTTGTCGTTTAGCCAGTTAGAGAACTGGTACAGCGGATAAAGCGGCGTTCCGGGCACGGAGGAGGTTCCGATGGAAAGAAGATTGAACAACAGCACGGGCACGCACACCGATACAAGAATTTTTGCAAGCGTATTCATGCGGTAATAGCCTCCGGCGATGAAGTGCCCGAGCGACAGCGCAAACAGGCTGATGGAAAAGAAATAGACGAACAGCTCGCCCGGCCCCTCCGAAAACATCGGAAAATAGGTTCCCGGAGAAAGCCGGGGAATGGAATCAAGGAGCAGGCAGATTCCGGAGGTCAGGACAGATGCGGCGAGGATAAACAGCATAAGACTTTTGAAGTTTGTGCGCCGCGATACGCCATTCGCGATGGCGACGCGGAGATTTTCTCCGAAGCTCGCAAGCCCGGCAATAAACAGGAAGATGGCTGCCGGAATCATTGTGACCATGCCGAACCGGATCGTGCCTGTATCCATTTCAATGATGGCAAAGGAAGCGCCGCTCTGCACCCCGCCAATCGCGGTCGCCGGGGCGACCTGTCCGAGAGAGGCGACGATGATCGTTCCAACCGTCGTTACCACCGCAATAATGCAGTAAAAAATCAGAAAAGCGGTACGGTTTGCTTTCCATTGCCATAAAAGCATTTGCTTGAGTTTCATTTTAAATCGTCCTTTCTCTCTTACGAATTTGTCAGATGGATGAAGAGCTGCTGCAAATCGAGCGGCGTGAGCGTAAGGCCAGGGGGTACATTTTCGCGCTCGCCGAGGATATGCGCGAGCATCAGGCCGCCAAGCTCCTGCGTGCCGAGGATGTTTTTGTTCGCGCACCACGCGGCGACGTCCTCCTTTTTGCCCGATACGGTAAAGCCCATTTTTTGAATGTCCTCAGTGGCGCGATCAAGAAGGATGCTTCCGTCCTTGATGATCACGACCTTTTCGATCAACCCCGCCACCTCCTCGATGAGGTGGGTGGAAAGGATCACAGTACACGGATGCTCCGCATAGCGGGTAAGCAGCTCGGTGTAAAAGAGCTGCCGGTGGTTTGCATCAAGCCCCAGCACCGGCTCATCGAACAGCAGATATTCCGCGCCGGACGAAAGTGTGACGATCAGTTTGAAGATGGAGCGGTAACCCGTGGACAGCTTGCCGATTCGTTTATTGGGGTCAAGCTTGAACTTGCCCGCGAGGGAAAGCGCGTACTCCATATCGAAGGCGGGATAAAACAGGCTCGTCCATTCAAACACTCGCCGGACGCGCAGCGACGAATCGTAAAGCGTATCCTCGCTCATGTAGGAAAAGCGGGAGAGGGATTCGTCGTTTTCGACAACGGGCATGCCATCCGCATAAATAGCACCTTCGGTGGGGAACAGGCGGTTGGTAACGAGATTGAGTAGCGTCGTTTTTCCCGCACCGTTGCGCCCGAGCAGGCCATAAATGCAGCGATCCTCGAACGTGACGTTCACACGCGCAAGCGCCGTCACCTGCTTGAATTTTTTGGTGATGTTTTTCAGTTCGATCATTTTTTTGCCTCCTCTGCGATCATGCGGATCAATTCATCGGTGTTGATGCCCAGCTTGTTTGCTTCGTCGAGCACCCGAAGGATGTAGTCGTCATAAAAGGATTTTTGCCGTTTTTCCCGTATTTTTTCGACTGCGCCCTGCTTGACGAACATACCCACGCCACGTTTTTTATAAAGAATCCCGTCGTCCACAAGCAGGGTCATTCCTTTGAGCACTGTGGCCGGGTTGATTTTGTATATCGTCGAGATTTCCGTCGTAGAGGGGACCTGCGTTTCTTCTGCGAACGCCCCCGCGAGCACGGCATCCTCGATTTGCGCGGCGATCTGGAGATAGATCGGTATTTCGCTTTCAAAATCGATATTCATTTCGGCTCCTTTCTTAACTAGTTAGTTGCTTGTGTAATTAACTATAAAACATATTAGGGAATTTGTCAACACAAAAAAAGAACCGCATTTTATGCGGTTCGTAGAATCGGTTTGTTTTTACAGCTCTTTTTGCAGCATCAATATCTCTTCGCCGCCGAGAATTTCGCTTTGCATGCTGTCGCTTGCCACAAAACCAAGCTGTTCGCGATAGATTTTGAGCGCGCGATAGTTTGAGGGATCGACGTTCACCTCAACCAGCTTGATGCCAAACGAGCGCATATCCGTAAACGCGATGTTCAAAAGGGACGTACCAAGGTTGGGATAGGTCTGTGGATCGATGATGTTGATGCTGTGCAAAAATACCTTATCGGGGTTATCGAAATTGCGCATGAAATAGACCGCGCCGAGAATCTCATCGTATTCCACGGCCACGTATACGCGCGCGTGGCGAAGCATCGCGATCAAGTCGAACACGTCCATGCCGCCGTTGTCGTAAGAGGAATTTTCGATCTGGATCAGCTGCTCGACCAAATCGAAATCACGTTCCTTTATATGAAAATATTCAATTGCCATGTTTGCCTCCAAATATAAGCGAATCGTACATCGTTTTTTTCAATACACAAAAATTATACTCAAAATCAAAGGATATTGCAAGTATCGGTTAAAAGCGGCGGTTCAGGAATGCGTCGCTCTGCATCACGCGGCCGGAATATTGCGCTGCCCGCGCGTTGCCCTTGCTGAAATCGCGCAGGGTGAGGAGCTTTTCAGAAAAACTGAAGGAATCGTTACTGCCAATGATGACATGATCGAGCATGGACACGGAAATCGCCTCCATCGCGGCAAGGATCTGCTGCGTGATCTTTAGGTCACGGTCGCTCGGCGTCGCGCTGCCGCCCGGGTGATTGTGGGCAATGATGATGTTTTCCGCGCCCGTGCGCACCACGATCTCCGTGATGTGGCGGATATAGACGGGGGCTTCGGTCGCGCTGCCCCGGCTCAAGCGGTCGGTATGCTTAACGCGAAAATGTGCGTCAAGACAGATCACATAAAACTCTTCCTTGGTCTTTCCGCGAAACAGATGCTCTGCGTATTCGATGGCGGAGGCAATGGAGGAAAGGTTTGTACCCGCTTCCAGATCGGCGATCCAATACTTTCGCGCAAGTTCGGACTGCAGCTTGATCAGCATGGCGGTATTTTCGCCCACGCCCTTTATACGGGCCAAATCGGCGGGATCGGCGTCGAACACATTTTTCAGGCTGCCAAAACGTGAGAGGAGCTCGTGCGCGAGCGGGTTGACGTCCTTACGCGGCAACGCAAAAAACAACAGGAGTTCAAGCGCTTCGTGCTCCGCAAAGGAGTCGAGCCCCTGCTTTACAAACCGTTTTTTCAGCCGTTCGCGATGCCCGTCGTGAATAGAAATGTTGTCCACCTCGCAATTGTTTTCTCCCTTCATTAATTCGCCGTACACCCGTGCGATTCCTTGTTGCGCAAACAAAGAAAAAAACGGTGTATTCTTCGCAAAAATCTGATATAATATAGCATACTGATTTGAAAGACAGAAGAAAGGAGAAAAGTGATGCTGGAGTTCTCGCTCGCCCCGTGTAAGGAGGCTATGGTAGAAGCGCTGTGCACGATCTTGTCGGTTGAAAGCGTAAAAAGCGCACCGCAGGGAAATATGCCCTATGGAAAAGGGGTGTTTGACGCGCTGATCAAAATGCTGGGGATCGCGGAGAAGCTCGATTTTGACAGTGAAAACTTTTTTTCTCATCTTGGTTATGTGGAATACGGCGATGGAGACGAAATGTTTGGCATCGTGACGCATCTTGATGTTGTGCCCGCCGGAGAAGGATGGACTGTGCCGCCGTTTGCGGGCACGGTAAAGGACGGAAAAGTATATGGCAGGGGAGCCATCGATGATAAGGGTCCGGCAATCGCCGCTCTGTTCGCGCTTTCCGCCATCAAGGAAAACTGCATCAGCCTCAACAAGCGCGTGCGCATCATTTTTGGATGTGACGAGGAGAGCGGCTGGTCGGATATTGATTTTTACAAAAAAAACGGCGGAGAGACGCCCACGATGGCAATTTCGCCGGATGCAGAATTCCCCATTATCAACGCGGAAAAAGGGTTGCTGCACCTGCGGCTCACCAGAAAGGATTATGAAGCGCAGGGAAGCGGGCTTGCCATCAGGTCGCTTGAGGCTGGGGAGCGCGTCAATGTTGTGCCTGCGCTGTGCACCTGCGAACTCGTTGGTTCGCTTGCCGATGTCATTTCTTCGGCGGTGCGGCAGATGGCGCACATTTTTAATGAGGATTCACCGGTCAAAATATCGTGCGAGGAGATCGACGACGGTGTGAAGCTCACGGCGCATGGGGTGTCCGCGCACGGTTCAAAGCCCGCCGACGGAACGAACGCGCTTTCCTACATGATCCAGTTTTTGAACACATTGCCATTAAAGAAAAATGCGCTGAGCGACGCGGTATATGAGCTTGCGAAGTGGATCGGTCTGCAAACGGACGGGGAACGCATCGGCATCGCGGCAGAGGACGAATCGGGTGCGCTTACGCTGAATCTTGGCTATTTTAAGACGCTTGCGGACGGCATTGAGGCGGGGGTTGATATCCGCTATCCCATCCACAGCGACAAGGTCATGCTGCTTTCGAAAATTTGCGCGGCCTTTGACGAGCTTTCCGTAACGGAGGAGTTTTCACGCGCGCCGCATTTTGTGCCCGAGGATTCCGAGCTGATCAAGGGGCTGAAGCAGGCGTATGAGGAAGTGACGGGCGAGGAAGCGACCTGCATGACCATGGGCGGCGCGACTTACGCGCGCGCGTTTCCGAATTCCGTTGCGTTTGGCGCGCTGTTCCCCGGGCAGGTGGGCACGGAGCATCAGCCGGATGAATACATTGAAATCGATTCGCTTGTGAAAACAGCGGATATCATAGCAAACGCCATTCTGGTGTTGTGTAAATAGGAAAGAGGAGTTTTTTTGCATGAAGTGCTTGACAAGTGACGAACTGAGACAAATGTATCTGGATTTTTTCAAAAGCAAAGGACACGCGGTCATCAGGAGCGCGTCTTTGATCCCGGAAAACGACCCCACGGTGCTTTTTACGACTGCGGGCATGCATCCGCTGGTTCCGTATCTGCTGGGAGAAAAGCACCCCGCCGGAACGCGGCTGACAGATGTGCAGAAGTGTGTGCGCACAGGCGATATCGACGAGGTGGGCGACGAGAGTCACTGCACCTTTTTTGAGATGCTGGGAAACTGGTCGCTGGGGGATTATTTCAAGAAGGAAGCGATCGCTTGGAGTTTTGAGTTTTTAACGGACGATCAGTGGCTGGGGATCGACAAGGACACGCTGTATTTCAGCTGCTTTGCGGGCGACGGGGACGCGCCGCGCGATATGGAAGCATATGAGACATGGCGGTCGCTTGGCGTTGCGGACGATCACATATTCTTCCTGCCCAAGGAAAACAACTGGTGGGGCCCCGCAGGGCTTACCGGGCCGTGCGGGCCGGATACGGAGATGTTTATCGACACGGGCAAACCCGCCTGCGGGCCGGATTGCAGCCCGGCGTGCGATTGCGGGAAGTATCTTGAGATATGGAACGACGTGTTCATGGAGTACAACAAGCAGGCGGACGGGACGTTCCTGCCCCTCGACCAGAAAAATGTGGATACGGGCATGGGGCTCGACCGCACGATCGCAATCCTGCAAGGGAAAAAATCGGTGTATGAAACGGACGTGTTTGCGCCTATCATCGCAAAGATCGAGGAGCTCTCCGGCCAGACATACGAAGGAGCGGATGAGGATCAGAAAAAAGCGTTTCGTATCGTGGCGGATCACATCCGCTGCGCGACCTTCATGATCGGCGACGAGCGCGGCATCACGCCCTCGAACGTGGATCAAGGCTATGTGCTGCGCAGGCTTCTCAGACGTGCGATCCGCTTCGCGGGAAAGCTGGGCGTAGCCGAAGGGAATCTTTGCAAGATTTCCAAGGTGGTGATCGACAAGTATGCACACGCATATGAAGAGCTGTGCGCCAATGAGGCAAAGATCCTCTCGGAGATCGAAAAGGAGGAGGAGCGCTTCCAAAAGACGATCACGCAGGGATTGAAGGAATTTGACAAGGTGACGGCAAGCCTTGCGCCGGGGGATATGATCGATGGAAAAAGCGCGTTCCGTTTGTATGACACGTTTGGATTCCCCATTGAATTTACGCTTGAGCTTGCGGACGAGCGCGGCTTTAAGGTGGATAAAGAAGGCTTCGATAAGGCGTTCGAGCATCATCAGGAGCTTTCGCACGCGGGTGCGGAGCAGCGCTTTAAGGGCGGCCTTGCGGACACGAGCGAGCAAACGGCGCGGCTGCATACGGCGACGCACCTCTTGAACGCGGCGTTGAGAAAGGTTTTGAGCGAGGACATCACGCAAAAGGGGTCGAACATCACAGCGGAGCGGCTACGTTTCGATTTCAATTTTGACCGCAAGGTGGAGCGTGACGAGCTCGATCAGCTCGAAGCATACGTCAACGAGGCAATCGATGCGGCGCTTCATGTGACCGAGGAAGAGATGACGGTGGACGAAGCCAAGGCGCAGGGCGCGATGGGCGTGTTTGATTCCAAATACGGCGAGCTGGTGAAGGTCTACACGATCCCAGGCTATTCCAAGGAAATCTGCGGCGGTCCGCACGCGAAAAATACGGCGGAACTCGGACACTTCAAGATCAAGAAGGAACAGAGCAGCAGCGCGGGTGTCAGAAGGATCAAGGCAGTGCTGGATTGAAAATTGGAATATAGAA
>CAYTKQ010000018.1:0-64159 GCA_964438705.1 uncultured Christensenella sp.
GTCTTCTGCGCTTAACCCTTTTTGGCATTAACATGTTTTTTGCCTCCTTCCACTGCTGAAGGTTTTGCTCGTTCCGCTAAAGGATTTCCAAGGATTTCTCCTTTATAGATCCACACCTTGATGCCGATCTTGCCGTACGTCGTATTCGCCTCGGCAAAACCGTAGTCGATGTCCGCACGAATCGTCTGCAGCGGGATCGAGCCTTCGTGATACTGCTCTACACGCGCGATTTCCGCACCGCCCAAACGGCCGGAGCACATGATCTTGATTCCCTTTGCGCCCGCCTTCATCGTCCTGCCGATGGATTGCTTCATCGCACGGCGAAAAGCGATACGCTTTTCAAGCTGCTGCGCAACGTTTTCCGCAACCAGCTGTGCGTCCACGTCCACGCGCTTCACTTCGATGATGTTGACGGCAACGTTGCCGCCCGTAAGCGCCACAAGGTCCTTTTTCAGAAGCTCTACGCCTGTGCCGCCTTTACCGATCACGATACCCGGCTTGCCGGTGAAAATGTTGACCGATACTTTCTGCGCCGCACGCTCGATCTCGATTTTCGAGATGCCTGCGGCATACAGCTTTTTCTTCAGAAACTTTCTGATCTTATCGTCTTCCACAATGTAATCGGCAAATTTAGACTTTTTGGCTGTCCATCTGGCATCCCAGTCTTTGATAATTCCAACCCGAAAACCATGGGGATGTACTTTCTGACCCATCGTATACCTCCTTATTTGACCTGATCCAAGATTATTGTGATGTGGCTCGTACGCTTACGAATGCGCGATGCTCTGCCCTGCGCACGCGGACGGAACCGCTTCAAGGTCGGGCCCATGTCTGCAAACACTTCCGCAACGAACAGCGTGTCCGCCGAAAGGTTCATATTGTTTTCCGCATTTGCGACCGCGGAATTCAGAACCTTTGCGACCGGCTCTGTCGCGCCGTTGGGCGTGCTCATCAGAACTGCCTTCGCTTCTGCCACCTGCAAACCCCTGATGAGGTCAATCACAGCCTTCACCTTGCGGGAGGAAACGCGAACATATTTCGCGATGGCTTTCGGTCTTCTGTCTTTTTCTTCCTGACGTTTCGCCGCTTTTTCTCTTTGTCTTGTCGCCATTGTTTCTTACCTCCTTCCGGTTATCTGGACGATTTTTCGCCCGCGTGCCCGCGATACGTTCTCGTGGGTGCGAACTCGCCCAGTTTGTGCCCGACCATGTCTTCGGTGACATAGACCGGAACAAATTTCCTGCCGTCGTGCACGCCGATCGTATGTCCCACCATATCCGGGAAGATCGTCGACGGACGCGACCATGTTTTCAATACTTTCTTCTCGTTCTTTTCGTTCATTGCAACGATGCGGCTGAGAAGCTTTTCATTTATAAATGGTCCTTTTTTTACTGACCTACTCATATCTGCAAATTCACTCCTTCGATTATTTAGCGTTTCTGCGTTTTACGATGAATTTATCCGTCGGGTTCTTCTTCTTGCGCGTCTTGTAGCCAAGAGCCGGCTTGCCCCAAGGCGTCACCGGGCCCGGACGTCCGATGGGCGATTTGCCCTCGCCGCCGCCGTGCGGATGGTCGTTCGGGTTCATGACGGAACCGCGCACGGTCGGGCGAACGCCCATGTGGCGCTTGCGGCCCGCTTTACCGATGTTGATGTTTTCCTGATCCGCGTTGCCCACCTGACCGATCGTCGCCTTCGCGCCGATGAGGATCATTCTCACTTCGCCGGAGGGGAGACGCACCTGCGCGTATCTGCCTTCCTTTGCCATCAGCTGTGCCGCGTTGCCCGCGCTTCTCACGAGCTGCGCGCCCTTGCCGGGCTTCACTTCCACATTGTGGATCATCGTACCCACCGGGATGGAAGCGAGCGGAAGCGCGTTGCCGGGCTTGATGTCCGCTTCCGGGCCGGAGACGACCTTGTCGCCCACTTTGAGGCCCACCGGGGCAATGATGTATCTCTTTTCACCGTCCATATAGTGCAGCAGGGCGATGTTTGCGCTTCTGTTCGGATCATATTCGATGGTCGCGACCTTCGCGGGCACGCCGTCCTTGTTGCGCTTGAAGTCGATGATCCTGTATTTTCTCTTTGCACCGCCGCCCACGTGCCGGACCGTAATGCGTCCGTGTACGTTTCTGCCGCCCGATTTCTTGAGCGTAACGAGCAGCGATTTTTCAGGCGAGTTCGTGGTGATCTCTTCAAAAGCCGAAACCGACATGAACCTTCTGCCCGGAGAAGTCGGGTTATATTTCTTGATTGCCATAACTTAAAAACCTCCCTAGCCGCTTACTGTGCCATGCTCTCGAAGAACTCGATTGCCTTGGAATCCTCTTTGAGCGTCACATAAGCCTTTTTCGTTTCGGGGCGTCTGCCCTCTGTGCGTCCCTGTCTCTTCAGCTTTCCTTCTTTGCGGGAAGTGGTGACCGATTTCACCTTCACCTCAAAGATTTCTTCCACCGCAGCTTTGATCTGCGTTTTGTTTGATCCTTTGTCCACCAGAAACGTGTAGGTTTTCTTGGGGATCAGGTCGTAGCTTTTTTCTGAAAGAATGGGCTTGATGATGATATCATGTATATCTTTCATTATGCGTAAACCTCCTCGATTGCTTTCACAGCGTCCTTGGTGACGATGAACTTATCGTAACGCAGGATGTCGTACACGCTGAGCGTCTGTGCCATGGTCGTCTTTACGCCCTGCAGGTTCGCCGCTGCGCGAACCACTTCATCGTCCTTGCCGTTGGTGACGATCAGCGCTTTGCCCGCCTTCAGGTTCTTTAAGATCGCCGCCATTTCCTTGGTTTTAGGCGCTTTCATCTTGAGGTCTTCCATCACGATGATGTCCTGATCCGCAACCTTCTGGGAAAGCGCAGAGCAGATGGCCAGCGTGCGCACCTTTTTGTTGAGCTTCATGGAATAATCCCTCGGCTTGGGCGCAAACACGATGCCGCCGTGCGTCATTTGAGGCGCGCGGATCGTACCCTGACGGGCGCGGCCCGTACCCTTCTGACGGAAAGGCTTGATGCCGCCGCCGCGCACTTCGCTGCGCGTCAATGCGGACTGCGTTCCCTGCCGTTTGTTTGCAAGATGCGCAACCACTGCGTCGTGCATCACTGTTTTGTTTATTTCTACGCCGAAGACTTCGTCTTTGAGCTGAATGGTTCCAGCTTCTTTGCCGTCGGTCTTGAAAACTGATACGTTTGGCATAATTACTTCCTCCTTTTCAAGCGGTCTTAGCGTGCCTTCACGCTTTGTTTGATTGTCACAAGGCCGCCCTTTGCTCCGGGAACCGCACCCTTTACTAAGATCAGGTTTTTGTCCGTATCCACCTTGACGACTTCAAGGTTTTGCACGGTAACTTTCTCAACGCCCATGTGGCCCGGAAGACGCTTGCCCTTCATGACCTTCGCCGGAGACGCGCACGCGCCCATAGAACCGGGACGTCTGTGGTAGCGCGAGCCGTGGCTCATGGGTCCTCTGTGCTGGCCCCAGCGCGCGATAACGCCCTGAAAGCCCTTACCCTTGGAAGTAGCCGAAACGTCGATTTTCTCGCCCGCTTCGAAGATGTCCGCTTTGATTTCGCTTCCCGCTTCGAGCTCGGACGGCTCACCCGTCAAAAACTCGCGCAGATAACGCGTCGGGGTCGCCTTCACCTTTGCGAAGTGGCCCTTTTTCGGTTTGTTTACATTTTTTTCCTTGATGTCGCCGAAGCCCACCTGAATTGCGTTGTAACCGTCAGTTTCTACCGTTTTCTTCTGAACGATAACGCAAGGTCCAGCTTTGACTACTGTTACGGGAACGACTCTTCCGTCTTCTGTGAAGATCTGAGTCATGCCGATCTTTTCACCCAGTATCGCTTTCATTGTTTCTCCTCCGTCTTATCGTGTGCTTTACAGCTTGATTTCGATGTCAACGCCCGCGGGCAGATCAAGGCGCATCAGCGCGTCCGTCGTCTTCGCGTTTGCTTCGAGTATGTCGATCAGGCGCTTGTGCGTCTTGATTTCGAACTGTTCTCTGGAATCCTTATACTTATGCGTCGCACGCAGGATCGTGATGATCTCTTTCTGCGTGGGAAGCGGTACCGGGCCGGAAATCTTCGCGCCCGTGCGCTTTGCCGTGTCTACGATCCTCTGAGCGCTCTGGTCGATCAGGTTGTGGTCGTAAGCTTTCAATTTGATTCTGATTCTCTGGCTTGCCATTTGTTTGACCTCCTTCAAGTTTCGCGGCCAAGGCCGCCCTTCGCCGACACACATAGCCGTGTGTGTCGCTTTGCTTTTTTTGGACAGGACACCTGCGCCCTGCCCCTTTATGGAGCCGCCCGGATCGACGTCCGGACCTTTGTCGGCGGGAACTATCCGCTGGCCTGCGGTAACCTCTCGCCTCATCCCAAATATGCGCATATAGCGCAACGGATTAAATTATACAACATCAAATCCGTGATTTCAAGGCTTTTTTCGATCTTTTTTCCTATTTTTTGTAAAAACCGAAAAATAGTATTTTTATCGTTTTCCCTCCACAATATATGGTGTATATTTTTTCATTAAAATATAATGCGCAAAACGATTGAAATTCGGTATGCCTTTCATTATAATATAGCACATCACCATATGTACATCAGAATAACGATCGGGAATGGAGAACATCATTATGCGCGACAACTTCAATCATATTATGGTGGTGGACGACACCCCCGCAAACCTCAAGCTCTTAAAGGAGATGCTGCAGCAGATCGGTTTTTCCGTTTCCGTGTTTCGCAGCGGTGCAGATGCGATCGAAAGCCTCGCCTATCAGCTGCCGGATATTATTCTGATGGATATCACGATGCCCGGCATGGACGGCTATGAAGCGTGCCGGGCGATCAAAGCCACGCCCGGGTGTGTGGATATCCCGGTCATCTTCATCAGCGCCCTCAATGACGTGCACGATAAAGTCCGGGCCTTTCAAAACGGCGGCGTGGACTACATCACCAAACCGTTTGAATTCGAAGAGGTCAAAGAGCGTATCTATACGCATTTGAAAATCAGCAGGCTGCAAAAAGAAGTCTTTGAACTAAATCATATTTTGGAAGAACGTGTCAGCGAACAGATCGACGAGATCGCCTCTGCCGCCCGTCGCCTCGTGCGTGCGCAAAACGCGACCATCCTTGCGCTGGCAAAACTTTCCGAGTGCCGGGATACCGATACGGGCACACATCTTGAGCGTGTCGGCTTTTTTTGCGAGGCACTCGCGAAAAATCTTGCCACGCGGCCAAATTTTCCCGAAATCGACGAGACCTTCATCACCACGCTCAAAAACGTTGCGCCGCTGCACGACATTGGAAAGGTCGGCATCGAGGACCGTATCCTCCTAAAGCCCGGACGGCTTACACCCGAGGAATTCGAAATCATGAAAACGCATACCACCCTCGGCGCGCAAACGTTTCTCGCGGTCAAGCACGAGATCCCAGACGTGCCATATGCGGAAATGGCATATGAAGTGATCCTGCATCACCATGAAAAGCACGATGGTTCCGGTTATCCGGACGGGCTTTCGGGCGATGGCATCCCCCTTTCCGCACAGATCATGGCACTCGCGGATGTTTACGACGCGCTGCGCTGCAAACGCCCCTATAAGCAGCCCATGACCCGCGAACAGGCGGAAGAGCTCATTTTACAGGGAGAAGGAAGCCATTTCGCGCCCGTGCTTGTTTCCGCGTTCCGGGAATGTGCCGACGAATTTGACGCAATCTTCTCGCGGCTTTACGATTGAGGGCGGGGCAATGAAATCACTTCGAAAAAAATTTGTCAAAAATATTGTCATCATCTTTCTGATCGTACTGATCGTCATGTTCTTTGTTGTGATGCTCCAGATGCAGAGCTTTTTTTCCAATACCGTTCTGGAGCTCGACGCAATGGAGAACCAGTTTCTTGCGGAGGATGTGAATACATCCATTCAAAAATATCAGGGTGCGACCGAAAGTCTGGCGCAAAACGCAAATCTTGCGGATATGCTCGCCGTATGTGTAACGCCGGACGCGTTCAACAAGGATCATAATTTCGACCTTGTTTCCGAAAGCATGTCGCGCGCACAGGCCACGCTGCAATCCTCTCCATCCCCGCTTTGGGCCTACAGCGTAGCGCATCAATACTTGATCCGCACAGGGGAGCGGGCACAGACGGTGCCAATGAACGTCACAGAACTTGCGCGCATTGCCGCCCTGCAAGAAAACATGCTTGCCTCGCTGACCGTCGAGTATATAACCGAAAACGGGGAATCCATACTCAATATCGTCACGCCTGTGATGCGCAACGGTGAATTGTGCGGACTGGTCGGCACGTCGCTCGACGTTCCCGCTCTGCTCCGTTCCGTCGGTGAAAAAGCAGGTCTCAACAATATGGTTACGGACTGCACGCTGATCGTTCCTTATTATAAGGCAAATTTTGAAGCGGGCGGCTACCATGAGTTTTCCATGCGCAACGGCGAGCTTGTGAGAACGGATCTGCCCGCCGATTTTCTCTCCGCTTATCCCGACGGGCTGCGCGCGGGCACAGACGAGGCGTTGAATCAAAACGGTATGAAGTACCTGTCTGAAATCGGCGGACGCGGGTGGTACCTTTCTTCCTTTGTTCCGCATTCCACCGTTGTTTCCGCATTCTTCTCGGGTTTCTTTTCCTTCGGCATGCTCATTTATGCGCTCATTGCGTTCGCTGTGCTTGCCATCGTATGGTATATTTCCTATAAGCTGACACAGCCGATCCACGACCTTGGCGCGCTGGTCGCGAACCTCAGAAGCGGCGACGATTATGCCCGGCTCAAGGGCAACAATGAAATCACGCAGGCGGCGGACAGCCTCATCGAATTTGCACGGGACAACACCTCTCTTTTGCGCGAAATCGGTGTGCTTGCGCAAAAAATAGAACGCGGCGCGTTGTTCAACCGCTTTGAGGATGCGCAGGACGAAAGCGCGCGCCACGAGATCAAACGTTCCTTAAATCAGATGCTGGACAGCATCACACAAATTCTGGACACGCTGCCCGTCGGCATCGCCATCGTGGACGAAGACCATACTCTCATTTATTTGAACCGCGCCATCCGTCAGCTGCTTGGCGTGCGCGCGGAGGATGTTCGTGACGGATTCCGCGTGGAAGACCTCGAGCGGGTCAATGAACGCGGGCGAAATATCATCGTGCGCGAGATCGATCGCTGCAAACAGAAAAATTGCGGCGGTGACGCAAGCATCTACGTGATGGAGCGGCACATCAGCTTTGCGACCGCTGCGTTTGAATATACGCAGTGCGACAACAAAAAGGCAGCGTTTTTGCAGGTGTATCTCGATCAGACGGAGCTCATCGAGAAAATACAGGAGCAGGAGCAGATCTTTGCCTATTTCGAACATCTTTCCCTTGTGAAAAAGGAAGCCCTCGATCGGCTTTCCAAAGGCGATTTTGCGCATGCCTCCATCGAGATCGGCGCGCGCCCCTCCGTGCCCTACCTGCAAGCGATCTACGATAACCAGTTGGAAACCAAGCAGGCATTCAGCGACACGGTGCGCAACATCGAATCCATCATCACCAAGCTGGATGAAGCGACAAAAGCGTTTGCCGGAGGCAACCTCCACACTGTGATCGACGCCAATCACGCGATGGGCAAATATGCCGAGCTTGTGAAAACCGCAAACAACGCGTTTGATGTGATCCTCAATTATTTCCAGACGATCCCCGTTCCCATCCGCATCATCGGTGCGGATTACCAAGTGAAATTTTTCAATCAGGCCGCGTATGCGAGCGGATTCCGCCCCGGCGCGGACGTGCGCTGCTATCATCTGTACGGTTCCGATCGTCCGTGCGAAACCTGCCCCCGCCTGACGGAGATCAAGGATGTTTCGATCCGGGAATATTCCTTTGAGGAAAACGGAAAATGGCACTATTGGAAATCCTATCGCAACCCCCTCCTCGACGAGGATGGTGAAATTGCCAATATGCTCGAGATCCGCATCGATGAAACGGAGGTCGTGGAGCTCAAAAAAGCGGCTGACAGCGCAAACATGGCAAAGAGCACCTTTATTGCGAACATGAGCCACGAGATTCGTACCCCCATGAACGCGATCCTCGGGTATTCTCAGCTGCTTGAGCTCAGCAAGACGCTCAACGGCAGCGAGATGGATTATGTCAAGACCATTCGTCGAAGCGGTGCCCATCTGCTTGGCCTGATCAACGATATTCTTGAAATGTCCAAGATTGAGGCAGGAAAAATCACGATGGTAGAGCAGCCCTTCGATCTGCACGCCCTATTGCAGGATGTGCACAGCATGTTCCTGCCGCAGATGGACGCAAAGGGGCTTTCCTTCCGCATCCAAATGGCCGATGATGCCGTAAACGTATTGGGTGACGTCGGAAAAACGCGGCAGATTCTGTTCAATGTCATCAGCAACGCCGTGAAATTCACAGATACGGGGAGCATCACCCTAAGTGCCGTATTGGAAAAAACGGATGATAGAATCGTCGCGACCATCGATGTGCGCGATACGGGAGCAGGCATCGCCCGTCCGGAATGGGAGCGCGTGTTTGCGGCATTCGAACAGGCGGAGGCAGGAAATCAATCGGGCGTTGGAACCGGCCTTGGCATGGCCATCAGCCGTAACTTTGCGCGTTTGATGGGCGGCGATCTTTCAATTTTGGAGTCAGAACCCGGCGTGGGGACCACCTTCCGAATCTGCCTTCATTTTGATAAAGACAATACTGCTCCATCCGCCGCCACCCATCGTGACGGAACTGTTTGCGGGATCGACCGGGCGTGCACTGTACTGATCTCAGACGATGCGGCGGACAACCGCGAAATTTTGGAGAAGCTTTTGAGCCGGATCGGATTTTCAGTGATCAGCACCGAGGATAACGACGCGCTCGATCTGTGGAAGACACAAGGGCCGGACGTGGTGATCACCGATCCATCCGCGAACAAAAAATCCTATGCGCTTGTTTGCGAAATCAGGGCGCAGGAAAAAAATATGCATACCCCCGTTATCGTGCTCACTGCGAACGCGTTGGAAACTGAGAAGCGCACCGCGCTTGATGCCGGTGCGGATGCATTCCTCACCAAGCCGTTTGCCCTCGATATCCTTTTGCGGGAAATCAAACGATTGACGGGCGTGGGGTACCTCTTTGACGCAGAGGAAACTGTTTCAGATGCGCCGCCGGAGTCGGCAGCGGCCGAAAGTCTGCCCGACGCTGTCAGGGAACAGCTTCGGGGTGCCGTGCTGCGCGGAGACTTTGATACTGCGGCGCAGATCGCCGAATCCGCCGCCGGGGAATGCCCTGTGACAGCGGCACGCATCCAGTCATACGCAGATGATTTTGATAAGGAATCTATTTTGGATATACTCGACCGACACAAATAGGAAAACCGGCTTCGCCGAAATGAAAGGACAAATCCATGGATATCAAAGATACCGCTTCGGAACAGAACGTCAAAAAGGCTTTTATGCTCGAATCTCAGGCCAGAAATAAATATACTTACTTTGCCGCGCAGGCAAAAAACGAGGGCCACGAGAGGATCGCCGCGCTTTTTGAGGAAATGGCGGGCAACGAACGGGAGCACGCCAAGGTTTGGTATAAAATGCTCAACAACGGGATCCCCGGAAGCCTCAAAAACCTCGAGGACGCGGCAAACAGCGAGCATGCGGAGTGGAAGTCCATGTATCCGGGGTTTGCGAAAACCGCGCGGGAGGAGGGCTTCGAGCTTCTGGCCATCATGTTTGAAAACATTGCGGCCATTGAAAAAAATCACGAGGCCCTTTTTGCCGAAATGCTTGAAGAATATAAGAGCGGAAAGATACAGTCGCCCGCCGCTTCGGGCGTCTATGTGTGCACAAACTGCGGTGCAATCGCGCCGCAAAAACCGGACGTTTGCCATGTGTGCTGGGAAAAGGACACGTTTGTCGCAAAATAACGATTGCTTTTGGGATGTGATTTGAGGGCCGCAAATTCTGCGGCTCTTTTATTTATGACTCCAACCCGTGAAAATCGAGTATCTTGAAGCTGTTTTTCCAGTAGTCGAGCACGCCCTCGTCCCTGAGCCGCGAAAGCTCGCGCGACATGGCACTGCGGTCCACGCTCAGATAATCGGCAAGCGCGCTGCGATTGAGCTCGATCAGAAACGGGTTCGTTTTTTGCCGCATGTATTGGGACAGCAGGTATGCGCCGAGCTTTTCGCGCGTGGTGCGTCGGGAAAGAAAATCCGTCTTTTGATTGAGCATTACATTCTTGCGCGCAAGCAAACGCACCAGCCGCTTGATGAGTACACTGTGGAAGACGCACGCGTTCTGGCAGGAGGTGAGCAATTTTTCCACATTCAAAAACAATACCTCGCTGTCCTGCTCCGCCTCGACGGCGACGGGAATTTCTTTTACCCCCGCGCACACGAACGCTTCGCCAAATATCTCACCCGGGCCGATCGCGGCGATGATGCTCCGCTTGCCGAAATAGTCTTCGCGGATCACATGCACCTGCCCTCTCGCCACGATGCCAAAGCTTTCCACGTGATCGCCCGCGTTCCACACCATATCATTTTTCGGAAAGTGCCTCACTGCGTATCCGAGGCACGAGAGCATCGAGGTGACCTCAGCATTTTTTATGCCTTCAAACAACTCGTTTTCGAGAATGGTTTCCGAAATTTTTGTCATGCGCCCTCCTTTTGTTGCAAATGCAACATACTGTTTTTCTTCATTGTACTACTCTTATGTTCAGAAAGCAATTTATGGTTTATCAATGGAGTCAATCAAGGAGGGTTAAAAAATGGAAATGTTTTGTTTTCAATGCGAACAGACCGCAAACGGCACGGGCTGCACCAAGGGGGGCGTTTGCGGCAAAAAGCCGGATACCGCACTTTTACAGGATCAACTGACCGAAAAGCTGGTGGAGCTTGCGTGTGCGGCGAACGGAAAAGCACCGGACGCGGAAACGGATGCGTTTATGACGGACGGGCTGTTTACCACCGTCACGAACGTCAACTTCAACAACGCGGACATCGAGGCGCTGTGCGCCAAAGGCGACGAGCTCATTCAAAAATACGGCAGCGAATGCTCGTTTTCCGCAGAGCGCATCTGGACGGGCGACGAGGATACACGCAGCCTGCAATCCCTGCTGCTGCTCGGCCTGCGCGGCATGGCCGCCTACGCTCATCACGCGCGCGTGCTGGGCAAGATCGATCCGGAGGTGAACGCATTTTTCTATCGCGCCCTCGCCTCTTTGGCCCATGAGATCACAACGGACGAGCGGCTCGCCCTCGTGATGGAATGCGGACAGGTAAACTTAAAATGCATGGCGCTATTAAACGACGCAAACGTAGGAACGTACGGCAAACCCGCGCCTACGCAGGTCTCCACAGATATCGAGGCCGGCCCCTTCATCATCGTGACCGGGCACGATCTTCACGATTTGAAGCTGCTGCTCGAGCAAACGGAGGGCAAGGGCGTCAGCATTTACACGCACGGCGAGATGCTGCCCGCCCACGCGTATCCAGAGCTCAAAAAGCATACACACCTGAAGGGCAACTTCGGCACGGCGTGGCAAAACCAGAAGAAGGAATTCGACAACGTTCCCGCGCCTATCCTGTTTACCACCAACTGCCTAATGCCGCCGCAGCCGTCGTACACGGATCGCGTGTTCACAACCTCCGTGGTCGGATTTCCGGGGCTCACGCACATCGGCGCGGAAAAGGACTTTACGCCCGTGATCGAAAAAGCGCTCGCGCTGAGCGGTTATCCCGCGAAGCATGAAATGAGCGGGATCAACGGCGGGCATGTCCTCACCACCGGCTTTGGCGTGGATACCGTGCTCTCCGTGGCGGACAAGGTGATCGACGCGGTGAAGGACGGACAGATCAAGCATTTCTTCCTCGTCGGCGGGTGTGACGGCGCAAAGCCGGGCCGCAACTATTATACCGATTTTGTGAAGCAGACGCCGGAGGATTCCGTGATTTTGACCCTTGCGTGCGGAAAATTCCGCTTCAACGACCTCGACCTCGGAACGGTCGCGGGCCTGCCGCGCATCATGGATATGGGCCAGTGCAACGACGCATACTCCGCGATCCGCGTGGCGGTCGCACTTTCCGAAGCGTTTGGCTGCGATGTGAACGACCTGCCTTTGACGCTCGTGCTCTCGTGGTATGAGCAGAAGGCAGTGTGCATCCTGCTCACTCTGCTTTCGCTGGGCATCAAAAACATTTATCTGGGGCCAACCCTCCCCGCGTTCGTCTCCCCGAACGTGCTCAATATCCTGGTGGAAAAATTTGCTGTCAGTCCCGTTTCCACTCCGGAGGAGGATCTGAAAAAAATCCTCGGATAACGCCCACACAAAAACGCCCGCACCGCAGGCGTTTTTGTGTTATACTGAAAGAAAATTGATGTGATTTTTTCCAGCCAAGCCTCGTTGCAAGCGCCGACTGCCAAGATATGGCGGTTCTTTTCCCAAAGGGAAACAGAACTTCCTATGACCGACGCACCACCGACCCTAATATGCCGGGGTGCGTAGCCTGTTGCAAGATGCCGACGGACGGGGCCTTGTGCAGGGCGCTAGTCCTTGTACTTCTCGCTAACGCGCCCGGAACACGGAGCGGCGGCTCTGAAGCTCCGGCTTTTCTTTTGCAAGGACAACGACGCGCCTCCGGGAGGTCGACGCTTGCAACTAGGCTTTTGCTTGGGTGTTTGCGCCCCGCGCGCATTTACACCGCGCAGCATCGGTTGGGTTAGCGGGATGAAAATTCCCGACTGGCGCGGGCATCTGTTTTTAGAGTACCTCGTCAATCGGCCCGGTCAAAATCACACGAAAAAACAGCCATGATACGGAGGCGGAAGATGAGAAGAAAAGAACGTCAGGCGACGCAAGAGCAGGCCGTTTTATGGCTTAAGGAGTGTGAATTTGCGGTGCTGTGCATGAGCGATGCGGATGGCAGGCCTTATGGCGTGCCAATCTCCCCCGTGCTTGCGGACAATGCGGTGTATTTTCACTGCGCGCCCGAAGGGAAAAAGCTCGACTGCATCGCACACCAACCGAAGGTGTGTCTCGTGTGCGCGGACGGCGTGGTTCCCATCCCCGAACAGTATTCCACCGCATTCCACAGCGCAATCGCTTTTGGAACAGCATCCCTTGTGGAGGATGAAGCGGAAAAAATCGAGGCCCTGCGCCTGATCTGCGAAAAATACGCCGCGTCCAATATGGAAGGCTTTGAAAAAGCGATCTCGCAGTCTTTGCATCGCACGTGGATCGTGAAGATCGACCTGTTGCAGATCACCGGAAAACAGAAAAAGCTGCCGGGTGAATAGCGCTTCCGTGACCCGCGCCGGCCGGTCTTTTGATTCATGATTTTTTTTACCTGATTGTGTTTATAGTGAACCATCCGCAGTCCAAGTCCAAATGAAAGGAGCCGAAACGCATGGAGACCCGTGCAAAAAAAATCAGAGGCTATATCCTCGACGGTTTGCTTTTCTTTTTGGGCAGCATGTTGTATGCCGCCTCCGTCAATATTTTTACCGCACCCAACAACATCGCCCCCGGCGGATTGACGGGCATCGCCACTATGCTCAACTACCTGTTCTCACTGCCCATTGGTACGATGATTCTGGTGATGAACGTCCCGCTTTTCATTCTTGGCTTCATTTTTTTTGGATGGAAATTTATGATCAAAACTATCGTGGCGACAACGCTTTCATCGGTGGTGATCGACGCGATGACCGGTCTTTTTCCGGCGTATACGGGAGAACCGCTCATCACGGTGGTGTTCGGCGGACTGCTCGCGGGTGTCGGCCTTGCACTTATTTTAATGCGCGGCGGCACGTCGGGCGGCACCGAACTTGCGGCGAATCTCGTCGCCATCAAGTTTCCGCATATCTCGATCGGCAAACTCATCATGGTTTTAGACGTGATCGTGGTGCTGATTTCCGCGGCCGTGTACGGTGAATTTGAAAGTCCGCTTTATGCGCTCATCGTCATCTTCATCACTTCGTGGGTGATTGACGCCATCCTCTATGGCACGAGCATCGGCGCGGGCAAAATGATGTTCATTGTCTCGCCTAAAAATGAGGAGATCGCTGCGGCGATCCTTACGAAAATGCAGCGCGGCGTAACGGGCCTGAAATCGCGCGGGGCCTACAGCGGAATGGAGGGCGAGGTCCTTTTGTGCGCGGTGCGGCGCTCGGAGGTGTATCACATCTACCACATCGTCCATGGAATCGACCCGACCGCGTTTATCATCGTGGGAGATGCGGGCGAGATCAGCGGGGAGGGTTTCCGCGCCATTGCGACAAAAACAACCGCGAAAAAGATCATCAAAAAATAGTTTTGTTGCATTTGCAACATCTGTTTTCGGCAGATATGGTATGATAAAAGCATAAAAAGCAGTGAGGTATCTATCTATGAAACGAAAAATCATTACCATAAACGAAGAAAAATGCAATGGATGCGGACTGTGTGCACAGGCATGCCATGAAGGCGCAATCGGCATGGTGAATGGAAAGGCGAAGCTGCTGCGCGACGATTATTGCGATGGTCTCGGCGACTGCCTGCCCGTATGCCCCACAGACGCCATCGCTTTTGAAGAACGAGAAGCCGCTGCCTATGATGCGGAGGCGGTAAAAAAGAATATGGAAGCAAAGGCGGAGCCGCTGCCCTGCGGATGCCCTGGAACGCACTCAAAGACCATCGAGCACCGGCATCACGCGCCCCAACCGCACCCCCCTGTGTGCGAGATAGAGTCCCGGCTCTCGCAATGGCCGGTACAACTGAAGCTCGTGCCTGTAAACGCGCCCTATTTCAACGGTGCGCATCTGCTGATCGCCGCAGACTGCACGGCATTTGCGCATGGAAATTTTCACAACGATTTCATCCGTGGAAAGGTGACGCTCATCGGCTGTCCTAAACTTGACGAGGGAGACTACGCCGAGAAGCTCACAGAGATTTTGAAGAACAACGACATCAAAAGCGTGCATGTGGCGCGCATGTCTGTACCTTGCTGCGGCGGTATCGCCCATGCGGCGATGGAGGCACTTAAAAACTGTGGCAAGATGATCCCGTGGAGTGTCACCGTGATCGACACCGACGGCACGATCATTGATTGACGGCATTCCTCCCTGTGTGGCACAATGCGTTCATAGCGATACTTTACGCAAAATAACCGTTTGGGCTCATGAAAAAATGGTATAGTATTGATGTATGGCGTTTATGCGCCGCACTTATTCAAAGGGAGGAATTATCATTATGTCTGACGAAACAATGAACAACAACCAAAGCTCGAACGAAGAGCCGCCAAAGTCCAGAATGAACTTGAACGACGCGGCGCGCAAGATGACGGGCGGCCATAAAACGGCGGGCATCATCATTGCGGTGTGCATGATCGTGATCGGCATGCTGATTTTTGCAGCCCCGCTGATCGTAGGGCTGGGGATCGGGTATCTCGTGACCATCGGTTTCATCGTATATGGCATTTTCCAGATCATCGCGTATGTGAGGACGCATGCCGATTACAGGAATGGCTGGACGATTGCCAACGGCATCATCTTTACGCTGCTCGGCACCCTGATTCTGGTGCAGGCCCTTGGAACGCCTCTCGGAAACCTCAACATGCTGTCCACCTTCTCGTTTATCATCGGTTTTTTTGCGCTGTTTGGCGGCATCACGCAGCTCTCCTCGTATGGCGCGTTCAAAAAAGCGGGCGAACCCGGCGCTGGCTGGATTCTCGCAAGCGGCATCATCAATTTGATCCTCGGCATCCTTATCATCTGCGCACCCATCGCCGGATGGTTCACGATCGAATGGATCTTCGCGATCTACCTCATCGTCGGCGGCATCGCGTTGTTTGCGGAAGCGTGCTCGGGCAAGCTGGCCCACAAAAAATAACGGACAATATAAAAAACGTCTATGCAGTGATGACTGCAAAGACGTTTTTTGTTTTGCCTATTTGATGGCTGCCGTCGCCGCAAACACGCATTTATCGGGAACGGGCTGCGGAATGAAGGAAAAATCCACATCCTTGCCCTGATGCTTGAGCGAAAGCCAGAAGCAGCACAGTGCAATGCCCATATCGAGTTCGTTCATCTTGCCCAGCAGCATGTTTTTCTTTCGGCTGAACACAACCTGCTGCGCACTCCCGCCAATGCGCCATGGCTGGCTGTTCTGCGCCGACGGCGCAAGCCGCACCGCCTCGAGCACGTGGAACAGGTCTGTCACGTCCGAGATCTCATTTAAGGATTTGCGTTTGAATTCATCCGCCGTTTCGCGGTGCATGGGCTGTGCGGGTGTGCCAAAGCACAGCGTCGCCACCCATTCCATGCCCTCGGGCACGGGTGTTTCCTTTTCCGGCTTCCTAAGCCCCAGCCAGCAGGCCCCAATGTTGTTCGCCGAAAGATGCAGCTCCATCTGCTGCATCATAAAGCCCGCATTGATGCGCCAGCCGTCCTTTTTTTCAGAATACAGGCATAAGCACTGCGGCGCGATGCTCTTGATCTGCCCTGCTCCCAAAATCCGAAATTCCGTTTTGATTCCCGGCATAAGCGGAACCACTTCGGAAATCGATTCGTTCAGGCGGGACATATATTCCCCGCTTAAGGGCGCGGTGTCGTACTTCCGCACCGATCTTCTGTGAAAAATCGCGTTGTATAAAGCTTCATAGTCCATGATAAGCCCCCTTTTATTGTATGCTGAGCAGCGTGCGTTTTACATTTCCCTTAACGATATCCGAAAGCTTGTGGCGCGCGTGCGCAATGATCACAGTCGTGCCGTTTTTCAGCGGCTCCTTCGCAAACTGGAGCTTCGCCTTTGCACCGTTTGCCCCCCTGCGGGACGCGCCGTTGCAATTTTCCATCATCGCATCGATCTTTTGCTCCACTTCGTCATACGTGCTCCCCGTCACTTCCTCAATGAGCGTTGAAGGATCGTTCGCGTCCGCGTAGATGCCCTCCACGCTTGTCAGCAAAATCAACAGATTCGCATTCACAAGCTGCGCGATGACGGCAGCTGTTTCGTCGTTGTCCACGCACTCCACCACATTGTCCGCCTTGCGTTTCAGATCCAGAAGCTCGAGTTTCATGTTTTCCGTATCAGACACCGTGTCGTTGTAGTTGACGATGGGGATAGCGTTTTGGTTCGCAGCCGAAAAAAACAGGTTGCGGATATGGTTCACCTTGCGCTCGTCGTTGAAATGGCTGTGTTCCACCAGCACCTGCCGCACAGAGTATTTGGGATTGATAAACCTGCGGTACAGTTCCATCAGGATCGGCTGCCCCTGCGCAGAATACGCCGTTTTGATGGCCGCCATGTTTCCCTTCAGCTCTCTGCCGCCGTTGCGCTTCATATAATCGATGCGCCCGATTTCAGCTGCGCCGGATGAGACGAGGATATACCCCGGCTTCAAACCGCTTGCGAGGCGTGAAAGAATGTTGTAGTCGATGTCGTTGTCCTCTTTGCGGACCAGCGCCATCGACCCGATCTTCACGACAACGTCAAAATTGATGAGCTCCTCATCGTCAGAGCGCACCGGAAAATTGGAAAAGCTGCCGTGCAATTTCTGTTCTGCCATGATCGTCCTGTCCTTTTGATCGTATTTCAAGTCATGTGATTTTATCCGGCAAAAGCCTAGTTGCAAGTGCCGACTGCCAAGATGGAACAAATCCCAGTGCAGTTGTAACGGAGTTCATCCTACGCGCTCTGAGATGCAAGCATCGAAATCGCGCTACGGCTTGAAGCTCCGTCCCGCCTGTTTCGCCCGTCCGTCGGCATTTTGCAACAGGCTGCGCGCTGCGGCATATTAGGGTCGATGGTGGTTATGTGCACCGCGCGCAGTTTAATTGCGAAGCAATTACCTGTTTGAGCACGGGCACATGACCATCGGCGGCCCCGCTGATTTGCCCGTTCAAAATCACATGTTAAATATACCGCATTTTTGCGGGAAGCACAATAGGGTTTCCTTGCGCGCGCAGGCTGTTTATATTAGAATAAAATGTACTGTTTCAAAAAGGAGCGATATGATGTATTCTATCAAAGAGGTTGGCGGCGCGCCGGGCGGCGAAGCGTTTTTGCTGATGACCGACGGGGCTGCCGCGCTCATCGATTCGGGGTTTTCGTTCAGCGCGGGAAAAATGATCGAGCGCATTCAATACGAACTTGCGGGACGCACGCTCGATTATGTGCTGCTCACCCATTCCCATTACGATCACGCTTCGGGCAGCGCATATGTGCGCGACATGTGGCCGGACGTACAAATCGTGGGCAGCGCATATGCGGCAGAGGTATTGAAAAAACCGTCCGCGCGCGCCGTGATACGCAACATGAACGACAACGCCGCCGCCTTGCACGGCATCACAAATTATGCGGACCGAATCGACGCGCTGCGCATCGACCGCGAGGTTTTTGAAGGGGATATCCTGCGGCTCGGCCCGCTTTCGTTCCGCGTGATCGAAGCGCCGGGTCATACCAAGTGTTCCATCGCCTTCTTTGAAGAAAACGAGAGGCTGCTCCTCTCGTGTGAAACGCCGGGCGTGCGCGCGGGCGACGGACTCGTTGCGCCCGCATATTTGACCGGCTATCGCACGACCATGGATTCCATCGATGCGCTTGCATCGCTTGACGCCAAGCGTATGCTGATCCCGCATCAGGGCCTGCTTGCGGGCGAAGCGTGCGTAGCCTTCTTCAAAGACGCGCTTTACTGGAACGAAGAGGTGATGCGCATGGTTTCAGAGGGTCACCGTGCGGGAAAAACGACAGAACAGTTGACCAAAGAATATTCCGCGCTTTTCTATACGCCGAGGATCGCACAAATCCAGCCGAAAAAAGCGTTTCTGCTCAATCTGAGCTACACACTCCCTATGCTGCTTAAGGAAATGTAGGGGCATAAAAAAGGACAGACCCAATGTCTGCCCCTTTTGTTGTGGTTTTGTTACCGCTTTGCGGAAGCAACGATGCCCCATTCGATGATGCTGATGATGCCGTAGATCGTCAGGCACACGCCGATGATAATACCCACGGCGTTCGAACCGGCGATGATGCCCACGATCATCACAATACCCAGCACGATCTCCGCAATACCGCTGAATATCGCCGTCTTCGCCGCCGCCGGATTTCGATCTTTCAGATCGGTGCTCTCCATCATGCTCATTACGCCCGTGATCAGCGCCCATATGCCGATGATGAAGGGCAACAGGAAGTTTGCCACCCCGCCGCGGAACACGATCAGCAAAATGCCGACGATGATTGCGATGACCGGAACCACAAGGTTTGCGGACGCTTCGCCGCTCCTGCGTTTGAAAACGCTGATCAAAACCTGCACCGCGCCGAATACCAGCAGCACGATGCCGATGATGATAACGATCACTTCCATCGCCACTGCGGGCGCGCCAAGCATGATAAGGCCGATCACAAGCAGCACGATGCTCAAAATGAGCCGTATCATTTCTCTGGATTTCCATGATGAAGCAGTGTTCATAGTTCTCCCTCCTGAATTTCGATTGAGTTGCAATAATAATACCCGTTGCATCGGGCCTGAAACCATATTCCTTTACATTTTATCATATTCTCTCGGGATGAGCGAGAGGCTCATTGCCGCCGCCAGCACGGTCAGCGCAAATATGACCCAAAACGCCGCGTCAAACGAAACGGCCTCGATCACATTCCCCACGATCACCGGCCCCAAAAAGATGCCGATCGCAAAGATGGATTGCAGCATACCCGTGGCGGTCGAGCGCTGCGACGGCTGCACAGCCTTGATGACAAAGCCCGCCAGCGCGCCGCACGTGATGCCGTAGCATATGCCCGAAAGGCCCTGCATGATAAAAATGACGCCGAGGTCCATGTGATAAAACATCGGCAGGGCGGAGATCGCGCCGATCACAAACGCGAGCGCAACGCATTTGATCCCCCCGATTTTGCGGTAGAGCTTTGTCCCCACAAACAGGGAGGAAACGCTCGTCAGAAGGAAAAACACCACGACCAGCAGCCCAAGCTGTGAGGAGTCCGCGCCGAGATTTTCGGCCACCACGGACGTGAAATAGCTCGGCAGCGCAAAGCATAAAAGCTGTGAAAACACGGCAAGACCTGAAAAAATGAGCAAATTTTTGTTTTTGAGAAGCGCCAAAAGCTCCCTGCCGCTCGGCGGCGCAATGGTCAGCGCCTTTGTCGGTTTTTTGAAAAACAGGATGCACACGATGCCAATGACTGCCGCAGCCAGCGCAACATAGAAGGGGGCGTGCAGGCCGAACGCCTGGGCAGTGAGCCCGCCCAAAAGCGCGGCAATCACCTTGCCCATGTTGGAAGAGGCGTTTAAAACACCCTGCGCCTTTACCTGCATGCTTTCGTCGTTAAATTTGGCGTAGGACGCACTGATCAGCACCCACCATGCCGCAGACGCGCCCGCCACACCGCGTGCGACCATCACCCAGAAGTTGTCCGGCGCGAAAATGAACATCACGGCAGAGAGCGCGAGAATCGCGAACCCCACAAGCAAGAGAAGCTTGTCCTTGCCCGTCTTATCAAGCACGATGCCAAGCGGTATGCGCAGAAGGATCTGCATCACGCCATACGCCCCGCCGATCGCCCCAACGACCGCCGCCGTCGCGCCGAGTGAAATGGCGTAGGAGGGCAGCGTGGGAACGTACGCATACATTGACATCCAAAAAAAAGCCGCGATCAGGTTGAGCACTACGATATTTCGTTTCATGCGTGCGTTTCCACCTCGAATGCACGCCACGGGATGTTGACCTCCGCATGGTGGTTGATGATATCGTCCACGTGCAGCAGCAGCGGAAAATCCTCCTTGCGTGCCGCGCCTTTCGCGATGAGCGCGCGCACCGCGCGTGCCGTACGCGTGGCGATCACGATAGATTCAAGCGTCACGCCCGCAAGCTCCGCCATCGCTTCCTCAAAGCGCAGACCGCGCCCCAAAAGCGTACCAATCATCCGTGTGCGCCCGCCGAACACGGTCACATAGAGGTCGCCCGCACCATAGACGATGTTGTCGTCCCCGCCGCCCACAAGCCGAAGCAAAGTGCGCATCTCGCGCACGCTTTGTCCAAACAGCGCCGCCTGCGAATTGTAGTGCAGCGTGCCGCCCGCGCCCTCCATACGTTCGGAAAGACCCACGGCGAGCGTCACCGCCAGCGCGTAAGCGTTTTTCATCGCCACCGCGCATTCCACGCCCACCACATCGGTGGAAAGGCTGATGTGGTAATAATCTGTCTCAAACATGGTCTTGATGGTGCGCAGGGTTTCTATATCCTCGCCGCAAAAGCACACCTGCGTGGGATCGTGATCCGCCAGCTCATAGCTTGTGCACGGGCCGCCCACCGCGTTCAGCGAAAGCTTCCTGTCGAGCTTCTGCGCATAAAGCTGCGGATATGGGATCAACTGCCCATCCTCCGTGTCCTGCATGCCCTTGGTGACCGCAAGCACGGGCAGCGCATCGGGGATCAC
The DNA here is from genome assembly GCA_964438705.1 of uncultured Christensenella sp. GTDB lineage: Bacteria > Bacillota > Clostridia > Christensenellales > Christensenellaceae > Christensenella. The sequence goes on from CAYTKQ010000018.1 coordinate 21,422, forward strand.
AGACAAAACCTCATCAAAAAACCAGTCCACGCCAAAGCTCGAAACGCCGCTCACCAAAAGGTCCGCGCCCGCAAGCGCCTCCGCAAGTTCTTCGATCTGATAAAAGGAGAACCCCTGCGGGATTTTCCGCTTGAGGGTGAGGTGCTCCCCCGTCTTTTTCGCGTGTTCGATGATTTGCCTGTCGAGCGGCGTGCCCACCAGCCGTATTTCATTTCCATTTTCGCTTGCGGGGAATGCGATGGCCGTTCCCATCATACCCGCGCCCACTACCGTAATGATGCTCAAAATGAATATCTCCTGTTCTCGTCATATCGTTCGTTCCATTTTATTTTACTCCGCAATCCAGTGAATGGAAAGTGTTTCATAAAAAATAGCGCATGGGACAGGCTTCATTTTTTCGCGTAGAGCACCGCAAAAACGTAATATTTATATGCGCAGTCAACGACCGAGAATCCGGCGTTTTCAAGCCATTTCAGTTGTTCGCACAGCGTAGATGTATCGTCATACGCCTGCCGTTCATACGCCTTTTGAAGCTCTGCCGCACCGATGCCGCTCGCCTCGATCTCCTCCCGCCACAGCCGTGTGAACATCTCCTCCGTGTACAAAAACGGACTTTTCACCTGATCCGCATTCAAAAAAATGCCGCCCGATTTTAGCAGCCCATAACACTTTTTGTAAAGCGCTTCCTTGCCCGCCGCGTTTAAATGGTGGATGGACAGTGCCGAAATGATGATGTCAAACGGTTCGTCGAAGGGATGCGTCGTGTAATCCGCGACGATGTATTCCACGTTTTCATTTCCCGCAAACCGCTCCCGCGCGACGTCGAGCATGCCCTCCGCAAGATCGATGAGCGTGAGGCGCGCATTCGGATATTTTTCCAGCAAAAATGCGGAAGCAAGCCCTGTCCCGCTGCCCACGTCGAGTACGCGGGGCGCGTCTGTTTGGCAATCCAGCATTTCAATGGGCAGGCGGTAAAAATCGTCAAAGCACGGAATCAGCTGCCTTCGCTGCGCGTCGTAATCCTTTGCCACATCGTTAAACTCATGTTTGATTCCCATACGGTGTCTCCTTTTTCGGTCTGTCTGATTTTGAGGTTATGTGATTTCCACGACTATTATAACAGGGTGTGCTATAAAAAAACAGGGCGTATGACGCCCTGTCCAGTTTGAATAACCGATTTGTGTTCGTTTATTTTCCCGTGGCTTTTTTCACAGCAGTTTTCGCCGCGCTGCCTGTCTTTTTGGCTGCAGTCTTTACTGCCGTCCCCGTTTTCTTCGCGGCTGTTTTGTTTGCGGATGTGGTTTTCTTCACCGCTGTTTTCACTGCCGCGCCCGCCTTCTTGGCTGCTGTTTTATTTGCCGCTGCGGTCTGCTTCACCGCTGTTTTCACCGCCGTGCCCGTCTTTTTGGCCGCTGTTTTCGTCGCATCGGCCGTCCTCTTCACAGCTTCCTTGGCTTTGGCCTCCGTCTCCTGAACCGCTTTCTTGGCCTTCGCTTCGGTTTTTTTCACCGCCGTCTTTGCTTCTGCCGCTTTTTGCTTCACAGCCGCCTGCGGCATATCCTTTTCAATCGTTTTGATCTGTTTGTTAAGCTTCTTGAGCTCTGCCTCGCCCGCCTTGATGCGCTCTGCGTGTTCTGCAAGATCTCCCGTCAGGCCGCCTTGCTTGTATGCCTTTTTTCCCAGCGCAGTATAATACTTCTCGATCTGTTCGTTCAACTTGGTCTTGCGCGCATTGACCTTCGCAAGCTCCACAAGCTCTTTCGACTTCGTTGCGATCGCGTCACCGAACGCCGCAAATCCATCCTTTGCCTTGCTCAGTGCATCCCCGAGCTTATCGCCCGCATCGTGCATTTTTTCCTTTGCCGTCACTCGCTTGTCCTGTGCCATTTGAAAGCCCTCCCGTCCGTCTGAAGCGGATTTGTTTTTGCTGCCATTATCATACACATTTTTGTGGCGCACGAAACAACATTTTCATGTCATTCCACAAACGCAAGCATGCTGTTGAGCCGGATCACGTCCTCCGGCCGGATTTTAATGGTGTGCGCATTGTCGCCCGTACAGCCGTAGATATAATCGTGTATGGTCAGCCCTTTATCAAACAGAATGGGCAAATGATGTCCTACGAGAGGCAAAAAGCCCACCTCGTAGCCCGTCGCCTGCTTCACGATGCGCGGGTCCGCCTTTCCCGTGACCTCATAGCCGAGCGTATAGTTGAGCGCGTCGATATCCATGCTGTCTCTCTGCGCGTTCACCACCATCGCCGCAAGCCCTCGCTCCGTTTCGATCACATATACTGCGGCGCACAGCTCGGGGTCAAAATAGCGCGCCGCATCCTTGGCTCCGCCGATCCCTTCCGCGTGCTCCTGTATTTCATAAACCACTTTGTTTTCCTGCAAAAACGCCTCAAGCTGCCTTAGATCCATCATGGTTTTCTCTCCTGTTCTCCCGCGATCTTGGCTGCCGGTATATTTTGTTCCGCCAACCTTTTTTTCTTGTTCTATTATAACGGACTGCCGTTTTTTTGTAAACAAAACCGCCTGTGCGAAAAGACGGTTTTCCGTTCTCTTGCGCCCAAACGGTTTTGGTGGGGTAGGGCCGTGTCATTTTTTCGTTTCTGTCTCGATTTCTTCCGTACCTATTAGATACACGCTTTGCGCGCACCTAAACAAAAGAGTTTTGAAATTTATTTCTCCTCAGGACTTTTGAAGAAAAGATATATCGCTTCTTTGGGTGATCAGCTCTACGGTGTCTCCGCCGTCCAGCACGAGGACCATCTGTTCGCCGCCGGTTCTCTTCGCGACTCCCTTCACAAGCTCTTTTTCCGTCGGATTTCCACCTGCCGGCTGCTCTTCCTCCAAAAACGCGAGCTGCTCCACCCCGCTCGCTTCATCCACAAGAAGCCCGGCCAATTTTTCCCCATTCTGGAGAACGACCGCCATCTCGCGATATTCTTCGCGAAACACCTGCTTGGCATCCTCGAGCAGCGCGACGATCGTGGGCATATATTGACTCATTGCGCGCTCCAGAGGTCTTTTCAGACATTCGCCTCGTTTGCAGGTGGTGCACTCCTGCGTACATTTTCGCACTTCATCCGCACAGGCGTGCAGCGCCTTGTGCGGCTCGTCTATTTTGTTCAGATGATAGCGCACCGACGCGTTATCCGTCTGATAATGATCATACCACCGTCCAAAGGCGCACTTGTGCGGATCGGTCGCCAGCGTAAAAGCCGTGCCCTCGTTCACCGATTTTTTCAGCGTTTCCACCCAATTGATATGATCCTGCTTGCGTGCTTCCAGCATTGCCACAAATTCGCTCAGTTCTTCTTCCATCGACTTCATGCCCAGCAGCCTGCGCATATCCGCCAGCGGAATAACACCGCCGCGAAACTCCATCACGCCGCGAATATAATCACTCGCATAGGAAATATCCGTCACTTCCACCGGCGCGCGATCGATCGACACCACATACGCGCTGTTTACTGCATAGTATTGCCCCGCCAATTTAAACGTGACCCAGGGAAGACCATTTCCATCTTTTTGTTCATTCATTGCAAACCCCCCAATATGTTTCCTCCGCCACGAACTGATTTATGAATAAATATCAAAACAAGGTGAACAAAGATAGACTGTCGGCGGTCACAGAAAAAATACATTTTGATGATATATATTTGATTCTAACACATTTTTACCCATCATGGAAGGGGGCAATTAAAAAATGGCACTTATTGAAAAAGCCCCGTGATTCACGGGGCTTTTGAGGCTTATTCGCTTGCCATTTCCGGCGGTTTTACGTCCGGCTTTTTGGGCGGCTCGGGTTTTACCTCGATCTTCGGCTGCGCCAGCTTTGGCGCGCCGTCCTTCGGCCCGATTTTTTTGCCGAGGAACTCGGGCAGCTGCATGCCCGCCATCTCGAAAATCTCGTTCATGGGCGGGATGCTCTTCATCAGCCCGGAAAGAAAGTTTGCCGTTGACGATTTCCCGTCCCTTCCTTCGCCGCTGTCCCACACGGTGACCTTGTCGATCTTCAAATCGCGGATCGCTTCCACCTGCACCTTCATAAGCGCTTCCATCTTATCCGCAAGCATCAGCATGAGCGCATCCTTCGCGCTTCCGCCCGCCGCGTTCACGATGTCTGCAAAACCGGCGGCCTGCTTTTTCAAAATCTCCTGCATACCGCGGGCTTCCGCCTCCATCTTCGCGTAGATGGCGTCTGCCTCACCCATCGCCTGCCTGCGGATGCGCTCTGCCTCCGCTTCGGCCTCCAGCTCGATCTGGCGCTTTTTGATCTCTGTTTTCACGATGACATCCGCTTCGAGCGTCGCCTTTTCACGCGCCGACCTTGCAAGCTCCGCGAGGTTCTCCGCCGCGTATGCCTCTTCGAGCGCCTTTGCCGACTGCACCTTCTCCGCGGCTGTCGCAAGCCGCATCGCTTCGGCTTCCTTTTCCCTTCTCGCCGCGTCCGACTGCGCGATCTCGATCTTTGCGGTATTCTCACCCGTGATGGCCTTGGAATTTGCGTCCGCGACCTCCACGCGCTGATCCCTCTGCGCGTTCGCCTCACCGATGGACCCGTCGCGCACCTTTTCGGCGACCGACTTTTTCGCGTCGTTGATGGCCTTTGCCGCCGCTTCCTTACCAAGCGCGGTGATGTAGCCCGATTCGTCGCTGATGTCTGTCACGTTCACATTGATAAGCCGCAGACCGATTTTTTTAAGCTCGGATTCCACGTTGCGCGACACAGCCTCCAGAAACTTATCCCTGTCGGTGTTGATCTCCTCGATGTCCATCGTGGCGATCACAAGACGCAGCTGACCAAAGATGATGTCCTTCGCAAGCTCCTGCACTTCGCTCATCTGCAAGCCCAAAAGACGTTCCGCCGCGTTTTGCATGATGCCCTGCTCCGTCGAGATGCCCACCGTGAAAATGGACGGCACATCGATGCGGATATTCTGGCGTGAAAGCGCGCTTTTGAGGTCCACCGGAATGGACAGCGGCGTCAGATCCAGATACTGATAGGCCTGGATCACCGGCCACACAAACGCCGCGCCGCCGTGGATACACTTTGACGTGCGGTTTGTGCCGTCTGTGTTCTGCCCCACCTTACCATAGATGACCATGATGCGGTCCGACGGGCATTTTTTGTACCGCGTCAGGAAGATCAGCAAACACATGAATGCAAGAATGACAATGACAACGATCAGAATAAGCGATTCAATACTCATGTTTCAACCCCCTTTTTCCGTTTTGCGGAAATAATAATTTTATGACTTTTTTGCAACGATCAGCGTGTTTCCGTTGGAAATGCCCACAACCGTGACCTCCGCGCCGGTCGGGATCGTCTCTTCCCCGTCCGTGACCGCGTCCATCTCCACAAGCCTGTCCTGCACAAGTATCGTGACCTTTCCCGCCGCGCTCCGCTTTTCGTGGACGGGCAGATACACCGTGCCCGATTTTCCCATCGCGTTGCGGATGTCAAGCGTTCCGTCCGATTGCAGCTTCATCATGGCGCGCATCGCATAGGCAATGACGACCATCGCAACAGCGCCAAACACGATCGCGAGCACAACGCTCGCCACCGGCAGCACATCTGATTTGAGCATCAGCAGGCCCGACCAGCCAAACACCGCGAAAAACGCGACCAGACCCTGCAAAGTAAACAGATGCAGCCCGCTGTCCCCGAAGTGTGTTTGCCCGTCGTGCACATCTGCCGAGGCATCCGTTCCCGTCGAAATATCAACGTCCGACAGCCCGTCCGCGCTCACATCGCCGATGTGTACGTCCATATTCCCCGGCGCGTCGAAATGCGCATCCGAGGGCGCATCGCCCGAAGCGTCTGCCCCATGTCCCGCACCCACGAGCAGCAAAACCACCTCGATCACAAGCAGCACCGTCGAAGCAATTCCCACGATCGCAAAAATCTGCTCGATCAGCGTCATGGCTTCCCACCAAGCAATCATATAATATTATCCTCCTTTCATAAGAATAGGAAAACCGTACGTTTCGTCTTTCCTATGCCTATGACTTCTATTCCAGCGTATTCAGCAGCTGCGTCGCCTGCGCCTTGATCTGCGCCGATACATGCGTCAGCAGCATGATTTTCAGCACCCTTTTCAACCGCGCGCGCGCCTGCGCGTCTCCGGCAGACCGTTTTTCAAGCTCTGCGTCAATGATCTCATCCATTTTGGTCGCTTCGCGCACCGCATCGCCCGGAACGCGCGAAAGCAGCTCCACAAAGCAGGTATAGATCAGCGCGGGCGCATCTTCGCCGCACAGCGTCTCCACATATCCGATCATCTTTTTCACCTGATCGATCTGAAAGATGTCGTTTAAGGCGTTGATCATGACGATCGTGCAAAACTGGTTGCAATCGTATTTTTTATTGACCGGCGGAACCACAAACTTCCGCTTCACCCAATTCTGCACCGTGTGCGCGGAAAGCCCCGTCAGCTGGAGCACCTGCGAAAGCACGAGCCCGTTTGCCGCGAACAGGGAATTCAAAAATTCCTGCACGCCGTTTTCAATATTCATTTCCACCGTGGTTCCTGGCAAAACGCTTATCATCACGTCTCCTTTCGCTTTTTTCTCTGTCTATGCTCTCATTATACTACGCAGTCATTTGACTGTCAAATAAAATCGCATGACTTTTAATGGTTTTTTGTTTTATTTTAACAGCAAAAAAGACAGGCCCTCTTTGAGCGCCTGCCTTTTCCTTACAACGTGATCTTTATTCGGGAATACCCTTGTCCCTGTCTTTCCTCGCGCGCAGCAGGAGCGTCGAAACGATTCCTACCGCCAGCAGCAGTGCAAACCAAATGCTCCAGCCGTCAAAGAACACAATGATGCCCATGCTGAAGTGTATCAGGAACAGGATAAGCGAAGCGACTGCAGCCGCCAGACACACTACAAAGTTGCGTATACCGAATTTGCGCCGGATGACCGCCACAATCGCGAGCAGCACCAATAAAATCAGCGCGATCAGATTGAAGAGCGCAAAAGTGTCCTGCGGCTCATCGCCCGCAAGCGGAGCTTTGTTTGCAAGGATGTAGGTGGACGTGGTATCCACCTCCATGCTGATCGTCATGCCGGTTACAGCGATCTCCACCTCTTCGGTGCGCCACGCTCCACTCTCGTCCTGATAGACGCGCAGCACGATGTATTCTTCACCCGGCTGCGGCTCATGGCCCAGAACGTCCCGAATTTCTAACGTGACCTCCACGCGCGCGCCGTCCAGCGCCACTTTCTTTTCTTCTGCGTCACCGACCTTCTTGAAGATGCTCACATCGAAATATGCGCCCTCCGCAAATCCTTCGGGCAGCGCTTTGTCCACTGCTTCCTTTTGCGCGGGATTCACATCCTTCCTGTCCGAAACCTCCACGCGCAGCGTCGCATCCGCGCCCTTTTCTATTTGTTTTTTCTCCGCTTCGGTAAACGCGTCGTCCACAACCTTGCCGAGGTCTTTGATTCCGCCGGTCACATTGAAATCATTCCCACCGCCCGGCTTGGTAAACTCGACGCTCACTTCCGGTTTTCCACCCTTTGTCGACGTTGCCGACGGGCTGGCCGACGGACTGGCGCTTGCCGACGCTTCTCCGCCGGTATTTGTTGCCGTGCCCGGCTTCTTCGTAGGCTTTGCCGCCGGTTTTTGCGTAGACATTGGGCTTGGCGTAGGCGTTGGGCTCGGCGTGGACGTTGGTCTTGGCGTGGGCGTTGGTTCCGGATCGGGCGCCGGCGTCACCTCCGTCCATTTCGCGTACAGCACCATATTGCCCTGCACGGTATCTGCGGCAAAATTCCACGCTTTTGTGCAGGTCTGATCGAGATACCATCCGCCAAAATCATATCCCGATGCCTGCGGGTTCACCGGCTTCGTGATCCTTGTTCCATAGTTTGCCGCAAACGCAGCCGGCGCGCTCCCATGACCGTTCATGCTGAAACTGACCATGTATGTGTTCACCTGCCACTTTGCGTACAGTGTGGTGTTCATCTCCACCACATCCTCTGAAAAGTTCCACGGATCGGTGCACACACTGTCCTTGAACCAACCCTTGAAGGTGTAGCCGTTTGCGTGGGGTTCCGGTGGAATGGCGATCGTCTTTTCATATTCCTGCCGCGCCGCTTTGGGTGCGGTGCCGTGCCCGTTCGCGTCAAATGTCACAAGATATGTCTTGGGGTTCCATACCGCCGAAAGTACAACGCTTCCGCTGTTGAGCCCGTCCTGTACATTTTCGATCCGCGTCTGCGCCGTCCCTTCCGTATAAGCGGTATTTTTCTGGAATGACACCTTCCATCCGCCAAACTCGTATCCCAGCTTGGAAACAGCAGGCTCCCCGGGCAGCACAAGCGATTCGCCGGGCTGAAGCTCCGTATCCGTATCGCCGTCATATTGCCCGCCGTTCAGGTCGAACAGCACATGCAGGTTTGCGTAGAACACAGCCGAATAAGCCGTATTTCCAGTGATCGTCCCGGAAGGATAATGCAAATCGTCGGATACATGTATTCCGTCCTTGAACCATCCCGCAAACTGATAGCTCATGTCCGTCTGCGCGTATACATCCACCGTCGTATCATACTTCACCGTTTTTTCTGCGTTTTTCTCCGTCGGATTTGTCGCAAAGCCAACGCTTCCGCCGCCCACGGCACGCAGTGTCACTTTGTAATCACGCAGTACGCCATCCGCCGTGATCTCGATATCCCCCGTGATGACATCCCCGTGAATCACGATCTTTCCTGTGGCAGGATCGTATTCGTAATCCCGTCCTTCCTGAAGCGTTGTTCCGCCGACTGTCACAGTCACAGACTGCGGGGGCTTATAGCCCTGCGCCGGTTCGGGCCGCAGCGTCATCTCGTAATCCTTGCCGTAATGCGCCGTTGTCCCGCCTGTTGCGCTCAGGTCCGTCAGCGCGGTGCTGACCGCATAGTCGATCAACTCCCACTTGGCGAAATACGTCTTGCTCCCTGTCGCATCCGCAGGGATTTCCGTCATTGCAGTTCCCGTAAACTTGTCGTTTTCATACCAGCCCGCGAACGTCGCACCCGTTTTTGTCATGTCTGTCGCAGCGGGCAGTGCCTTTGCTGTTCCAAACGTATACGTCGTCACATCCTTGCCGGCAGCGATCGTTCCGCCGTTCGGCTCAAGCGTCACCGTATAGGTCTGCGGCGTCCACTGCGCATAGAAACGCTGATCTCCCGTTGTTCCTGCGGCGATTTCCGTTGCTTTGCTGCCTCCCGTCGGCACGCCATACCATCCGCCGAAGCGATGGCCCGTCTTTGTCACCTCCGGCAACACGAGTCCACTCACCGTGGTGTAGCTTTTTTTGCCTTCGGCGATTGCGCTGCCCGAATATTCCTTGTCCGCGGGCGTCCCGCGGTCATAATAGTTCACTGCATAGGGGGTGGGCACATACTGTGCCGTTAAAATCAGGCTGCTCGCGTTGCTGAAGTCCACATTGTTGTTCGTGATGCGCGTTCCGGGCAAAAGCGTGCTTCCCGGCGCATGCGTCGTATTCTCCTGGAAGGTAACAGCGAACCCGCTCAGCGTATATCCCACCTTCGTCACGTCCGTCACTGCCGGAAGGTTGGTGAAGTTCCCGCTTGTCACCTGTATATTTTTGCTGCCGGCATAGGTTCCGCCCGCCATATCCAGCGTCACATACATCGGCGCGTAGAACAGCGCCGAATAATCCGCATTCACACGGATGCCCGGTGTGGTGTATGCCTTATCCGTTGAGACCTTCGTTCCATTCAGATACCAACCCGCGAAAGCATATCCTGTGTCCGGTTCCGCATTCAGCGTCGCGGTTTTGTCGTATCCGATGATCGCGGAGCCGCTTGCACCACTTGCGGGCGCATTGATGCCCACCTTGCCGCCCTGAATGGACGAAACCGTCACCGTGTATTTCAGCTCTTCCGCCGTCGCCGTGATGCTCAGATTGCCAATGATCTCCGTCCCGTACACCACAAGGCTGCCCATGCTGGGATTGTAGGAATACTGGTCCGCGCCAAGCGCCATGCCGCCCACTGTGACGTTCACCGTCGTTGGCAGCTTGCGTCCCGTGTTCGGCTTGAGTGTCGTGCTGTAATCCGTTCCGTATGTCGCCTTTGCCGCTGAATTGGAGCCGGTCAGGCCTGTATAGTTTGCCGTCACCGTATAGCTGCCCGGCGTCCATTTCGCGTAATAAGTCTTGTTGCCCATCGCGCCCGCCGGAATGTTTGTGATTGCCGCACCCATAAACGCGGGATTGTCGTACCAGCCCGCAAAATCATTTCCGGCCTTTGTGACGTTCGTTGGCAGCAGCGCATTCACCTCATAGGTATACTTTGTCAGATCGCCCGCGTTCACCGTGCCGCCGTTTTTGACCAGCGTCACCGTATATTCGTTGGGCGTATATCCCGCCGTCAGCGTCAGCCCGCCAGCTGGCGCGTTGATGGGCGTGTCTGTGCCCAGCTTGATCTTTGCCGCGTCGCTCGCAGAGATCGTAAACGCGATCTCGTCCCCGCTTGCGAGCGTTGTCCCGTTATAGCTCCATTCGTCAAAGGTATACCCTGTCTTTTGGGGCGTGCCCAGCGTCATCCTTCCGTCGACCGCATCCAGCGTCACCACCGTGTCGTCCGTATAGGTGCCGCCCTTGGTGTCCAGCGTTACCTTCACGCTCCACGCTTCGGCTGCCTTCGGCTCAAAAATTGCGATCAAATTAAGCCCCGTGTCCACCGTCGTGCGGTATATCTCGTTTGTCCCGCGGTATACGATCAGGTAGGTATCCCCGCCCTCCGTCACATATTTCACCGTATCGCCGTCCTGCAAAAGGATATCCCGCCCTTCCGCAGCCACCTGCCAGCCCTTGAAGTCATACCAGTCCTTTGCGGCCGCGCCGAGGTTGTATGTGTCCGCAGTCGTCGCGTTCAGCGTTTTTTCATCGTCCGCATAGCTGCCGCCCTGCTTGTCAAACACAAGCGTGCTGTTTTTGGAAAACAGAATGGTCACATCCCGCTGCCTGGTGATATCTTTGCCAATACTCCAGCTCATGTTCCCAAGCGCGGATGCCGAATAATATCGTCCGTCCACATATCCGCCGTTAAACGTATAGTCCGTACCCGCAACCGGGGCCAGCCGCAGCAAGCGTCCATTCTCGATCGGCTCCACCACCGGCCTGTTTGTGTTGTCCGCCGCCGACTGTGCTACGCCGTCAAGATAGCGTTCCACCCTTCCGTCTCCCACAAAATCCACCAACACAGGAATCGTCTTGATGTCCGTCGGGATCACCGATGAAAAATAGATGTTGTCCAAAAGATTGCCGTAAGTCGCGTCGCTCGTCGCGCCCTTCACGCTCACAAACGCAAACATCGTCACATTTTGGCCCGCCGGAATCGTATACGTTCCCGTATGCCGCCCCCAAGCCGTATTTCCGTCCACGATATCCGGCGAACTCTTTCCGTTCGCCACCTGTGCGACCCGCTTTAGAAGCACCGCGTCCACGCCGCTCACCTTGTTGCCTGCCTTCACATACTGGTTTAACGCCGCCTCCACATCGTCCTTTGAACCGATCCATACGTGCATGGTATCCGCGCCCGCGCGCCCGCGGTGGTCAAGTCCCCAGTAAAGCTGTGTGCCCGGCGTGGTCGCCACCTGCTGATAAAGTGCGCCTACGCCGTTTGCATTGAGCTCCGCAAACTGCTTTCCATCCGACGCAACATTGACCTTATATGCGCTTTGCGCACCGCCCGGACTGATGGACGGGTTGGCGATCTCGATCATGCCGTCCGATGCTGTCGTCTTCCAGATCAGCCCCGCCGTACCGTTTCTGTAGGTCTGCGAAAATGCGTTTTTATTTACCGGCGCCTCAAAGCTGCCGTTTTGCAGGGTCGTCGGATATCCTGACGTGGATTCCCACACTGCATACAGCACCACCTGCGCCCCACTCACCGACGAAAGACTGTTCACCTGCTGCTTGTCTATATAGGTGTAGGTCGTCGCCGTCGGTGAAAGCGACCATCCCAAAAATTTACAGCCGTCCCGTGTGAACGCGTTTGCGCTCAGTGCTTTTTTCTCCTTATACTGCATGGGCATATCGGCCATCGTGCCCTTGCCGCCGTTTGCATGGAAACGAATGGTGTAGCCGTTGATCGACGCTTTCGCGCTCACGAGGATGTGCCCCGTCACTTTGTCCGCCCCAATACTCAGCATCCCCGTTTTTGCGTCAAAGGTATAGTCTCTTGCGGCAAGCGCCTGTCCGCCCACCGTCACATTCTCAATAGAGATCGTGTACCCGTCCGCAATCAGCGTACCCGTCCAGCCTGTGCCATACGGCGCTTTTCCCACACCAAAGCCTGTACCCGTGCTGATTTCCGCGCTGCTCGTCGGACTCAGCTCCGCATTCATCGCCTCGCCCTTCCAGTTTGCTTTTAAGGTCACCGCTCCGCCTGCCTGTGTATTCACGTTTTTGAAATATAGGTTCGACCCGGGTGTGCCCGGTTTGCACCGCGCCTGATTTGTCGGGATCGTGCTGCCCGTCGTCGCGTCCGAACCATATTTCGCGGTTGCTTCGCTTAGGCCGACGCTCACCGTCCATCCGTCGAATGTAAAACCTTCGCGCGTCGGCTCGGCTACCGAAAAGGCCGCATCATAAACCGCGCTGGCAGGATAATCACCGCCCGGCTTCCGTTTCCCGCCGTCGAGATCGTAGGTGATATTGTATGTATTCGCCGTCCACTCTGCATAGCGGTTGATGAGCCCGTCCTTTGTCGCTGTTAAATTCGTATACGAAACACCCGCAGCGAAACCCGTCGTATCTCCTGCGTTTGCCGTCCAGAACGAGAACGTGTAACCCGTCCTGTCCATGCCCGCCGCAGCGGGCGTCAGGTATGCGCCCTGCACATCATATGTCGCGTTCTGGTCGAATGTCTTTGCCGTGCCGTCGTTCGAGTTATAACGGACCTTGTATTCGATCGGCTTCCACTGAGCGTAAATCGTCGTACTTGAAGTAAGCCCATGGTTTGCCGTTGCGCCCATGCCATTTGCGTCGTAATATTTTGTTCCGTCGCTCGCCGCGCTGTAATATCCATCAAAAAGATATCCTGTTTTTGCGGGAGGCGTAATCTCAAGCAGCGGTATGCCGTTCGGCGTCGCCAAGATGCTCGTCGTGCCTCCCGTACCGCCCTGCGGATCTAGTGTCAGCGTCGCGCTCATCGTGGATACACTCGCCGCTTTGCCGTCTTGCGTGGCGCTTCCTCCACCCGATACATTCACCGTAGCGCCTGCTGCCTTGCACACCCTGCCGCCGCTTCCGCCAATGCCCGCATTGCCGCCGTTGCCGCCATCCCTGCCGCTGGCTCCGGGTACCGTTCCTCCGAGACCTCCGGTGCCCGGGCTTGCGCCGCTGCCGCCGTTTGTCGCACCTCCGTCTTTTCCGCTGCCGCCTCCGCCGCCAATACCGTTCGGGTAGCCGCCTCCGCCGCCGCCCGCTCCGTTGAAGGTACTCGCGCCGCCGCCGTCATGCGCGCCGGCCCCGCCGCCTCCTCCGCCTCCTCCGCCGCCCGGGCCGCCGCCAATATTCGGCACTGCACCCGCGCCGCCGCCCGTGCCGCCTCCTCCGCCGCCCGCTCCGCTGCTGCTGCTCGGAAAACCGCCTCCGGCTCCCTGAGCAGTGCCTCTGCTTCCGCCGGTGCCTGCCTGTGCGTTCACTCTGACCGTATCCAGCACGATCAGCGTACCCATCGCGCTGCCGCTGCTTCCGCCGACGCCCGAATCACCAACCGTATAGCCCATATCAGGGCCCTTCATAACGCCGCCGTTTCCGCCGCTGCCGCCGCTGCCGCCGCTGCCGCCAATGCCCGCGCCGGGTGCGGATGCACCCTTGCCGCCCGCGCCGCCGTTTCCGCCTTTTAGGTTCGGTTGGCCATCCATACCATTGGTGCCGTTTCCGCCGTTTGTGCCGTTTCCGCCCGCGGCACTCACCATGCCGCTTCCCTTAAAGATCAACGTCGAATTTGATGGAATAAGTATCCCCGCCATGCCCGTGCCCGTACCGCTTGCGCTCAGCACCGATCCGCCTGCAAGCTCGATCGTCACCGTCGCGCCCGCCGCGATCTTAAGGGAGTTGGTGTAATCAATGCTTCCGCTCACCGTATAATTCCCGGCGGAAAGTGTCGTTCCGCTTCCTCCTTTCAGCGGTGTCGAAGCCGCAAGCAGCGATGTGGAAAGCGTTACCCGCTCCTTTTCTGCGTCTTCCGCCAACGCGCTGATCGGCAGCAGAGACACCGCCAGAAGGATCACCAAAACGACCGCGATCAAACTTTTTCTTTTCATCATTATTGCCTCCCATATAAATCAAAAATGGCATATCCCGCAGCGGATTTGTGCTGATTTTTCTGCACTTGTTTTACTGCGCACGCAATGTTTCCGGACATAAAGACCCATTTTTTTATTATTGTTTTTATTTTATACCTCTGCGTACACCAACAGGCCACCTTTTCGCGCCACTTTTTTCCGCTTGCCACACGAAGGCATAAAAAAACAGCGGCCGGGAAGCGAACCGCTGTCTTTGCGTTTTGTTTTTTTAAAAGGAGATGTTTTGCGGATCGTTTACGGGCGCGATCTGCGCCATGTCATTGATCGTCTGCATATCTTCTGCGGCAATCTCAAAATCAAACACCTTGGTGTTGTCCTCGATGCGCGAGGGCGTGACCGATTTGGGCAGCGGCAGCACGCCGTTTTGAAGCACCCAGCGAATACAGATTTGCGCCACGGATTTCCCGTATTTTTCCGCGATCGCCATCAGCGTCGGATCGTTGAGCATTTTGCCCGTTCCAAGCGGGCTGTATGCCTCGATGAGCATGCCCTCCTTCACGCTGTAGTCCACCATGTCCTTTTGCATGAGCGCCGGATGATATTCGATCTGATTCACCGCGGAGGCCACGTTCGCCGTCTTTTTGAGCGCCTCAATGTGATGCGGCATAAAGTTGCTCAGGCCAATCGCGCGGATCAGTCCTTCCTCATGCAGCTTTTCGAACGCCTTCCACGTTTCCGCGTTGGATTTTTCCCAATCGTCGTGGAACTTTGCGGGCACCGGCCAGTGGATCAGGTACAAATCCAAATATTCAAGTCCCAAATCCTTGAGCGTCTTGTCGAACGCGCGCAGCGTGGTTTCGTAGCCGTGCTCGTCGTTCCAGAGCTTGCTCGTCACAAACAGCTCCCCGCGCTTCACGCCCGCTTCGCGGATCGCCTCGCCCACGCTCTCCTCGTTTCCGTAGATCGCCGCCGCGTCGATATGGCGATAACCGCATGCAAGCGCGGCCTGCACCGCCTTCACCGCCGTTTGTCCGTCTGGCGTCTGCCATGTGCCAAAGCCAATGCAGGGAATTTTGACCCCATTGTTTAAGGTAAACGTATCTGTCAAGCTTTTCATTCTTTTCCTCCCTTTTGTCCGTTCATTCTGATATTCAATGCCTACGCTTTCATGATACCTGTTTTTGTGCAGGAAATCAATGTGAAAATCACAAAATGATTTACATGCTGCTGATCCTTTTCACGTGTTATATGAATTTATAAACTACCGATAAAGGAAGGATAATATTTTCTAAAAACGCAGGTGCTTGCAAAGGCGGATGAATCGCTTCATCCCTTTGCATAGCCAATAGAGGATTGCGCGGGCTTATTGAAAGCTGCTTAAAAAACGATTATTCCGAATAATATTGACGTATTATCGCCAAAAAATCGCCTGTTTTTTTTTCAAAACGGGCGATTACATTAAAATCAATACATGTTATCATTATTCTATATAGGTCTACCCTTATGGTTTGGGGGCAATAAGGTGTGGGGGCAATAAGGAGAAAAAACATGAAAAAGAGATGTGTTGGAATATTTTTGTTGATGTGTATTGTATTGGGAATGGTTTGTTCCTTTCCCGTTGCTGCGTTTGCCGCCGGCAATACATGGGAGGACTATAAAGATACCAGTATTTTCGACAACAAAAACCAGATGGAATATGTGATAACGACGCCGGAGCAGCTGGCCGGGTTTGCGTATGTCGTCAACAACATACAAGATAGCTTCCTGCACAAAACGGTTAAATTGGGAAACAATATTGATCTCAAAGGTCATGACTGGATACCCATAGATTACAGCGGCGTCAAAATAAGGCCAGCCGCGGGCTTTTGGGGCACCTTTGACGGCAACGGCAAAACGATCTCTAACATGACGATCAAGTCTAACAGCCCTAGCCCTTACGGCACTCTTGTTGAGGTTGGGTTTTTCGGGCGTTGTGACGGTGTGATAAAAGATCTTACGCTTGAAAACATCGACATAACATCAAGCGCAGACGTTGTGGGCGGCCTTTGCGGAGCGCTCACCACCTATTCAGATCAAGTCACAGCCACAGCGAAAAACTGCGCTGTAACAGGCGGTAAAATTACTTCTGGCGCTTACTATCAAAACGCTGCCATAGGTCGTAACCACCGCGCAATTGTAACGGACGTATCAGATTCGGGTGTGACAATGGCAGCAGACAAATTGTGGTCGAGGCGGGCGGATACGACGATATTTGAAAAAGACCAACCTACTTATGATATCAGCACCCCGGAACAGCTTGCGGGCTTTGCAAAAATGCTGAATGAAAGCAAGACGACATTTAAGGGAAAGACCGTAACTCTTCTAAACAGCATCGATCTTTCCAAATGGGAATGGGTACCGGCAAAGAATTTTGAAGGCACTTTTGACGGTGATGGAAATGCTATTTTGGGCATGAAGATCACACCTGAATTTTCGCCCCAAAACGCCGGCTTTTTTGCATCCAGCAGCGGCACAATCAAGAACCTCACCGTTTCAGGCGATATTGAGGTGAGGGCTAGTGGCGTTGCCAATGCGGGAATGATATCCGCTACATCATCGGCAGATATTTCAAACTGTTATACTTACGGAACGATTAATAATTATCCTCCTGGTCAACGGATTAATACAGGAGGTGTGGTAGGGCTCTACAACGGCGGCAATGGAATAAAGAACTGCATCAATGCTGTAGATGTAGCTTCAAACGGCGGCGCTTCAAGCTTTATTGGAGGGCTGATCGGAAATTGGCAAACAGATAATACGTTTCCACACGATGCGATGCTGTACCGCTGTGCGAATGTAGGCAATATAACGGGCGGGCGCTGTGCCGGCGGGCTTGTGGGTGCAATTACGTATGATCCCAACCCCACTGCTATACTGGAAAAGAAAATGTTAATTATGGATTGTGCCGTATCGGATGAAGTTATTATCGATCGTGCAAATGATTACGCAGGAGGTTTTGTTGGCCAGCTCGTACTGCAAGACATAACAAACGCGCCTTCAATGGATGGAAAGGAGACGGTACAAATCGCAAATTCATACAGTACCGCAACCATTAAAAATCCGGGAAAAATGGGAGCGGGAATCATCGGGCACATTTATTGGATGTGGGGTTCTGGCCTCTCTAACGCAGCGAATACACCCGTTAAGCTAAGCAATATCTATTCCGCGTCCACACTCGATAATGTGCCAACTTATGTTTATTTTGCTAATATGAACAAAGACGCAATCAAGATTTCTGTCTCTACATACAAAAATTTTATTGTGTGTATAGGCGAGCCTAGTGAATATGGATTTACAACGAGTGATGGGGGTCGTTATAATGAGACGAATTATAAAAACGATACTAAGATGTGTTTTCCTGACGACCGTCAGCATTTTGCATGGACATATGATGTAGCAGCAGGCAAAAATAATAAATACACTTTTGCAGAAGGCTCTCTTACCGGAGATTTGGACGCAAATAGCAAGAACGCTGAAATTGCAACCCTTATTAGTGGCACACCTTCGGGATGGGAGGAGTTGTCCGATTTCAACAAAAAATATCCTGTACTAAAAGAGGTCAAGTTACGGGATTTTTATGCAAAGCTGCCTTCTGTCAGCAAGGCAACAATCAGCGTAGATCCGCAGGCGAGCCTGGAAAAAACATCCTACTATGACTTGCAACAGCAGCAGCAGCTTACCGCAGACAAAGAAACAGGCTTTATGCTGCGTATGGAAAGAATGTTTGCAAATAAAGAACACAGAAATGTTGAGGCAACATCATGGGAGTCGATCAAATTTGGCACACCGCTGCCCACAGGAACCAAAGTGACGCTGCGCACGATCAAAAGTGATTTTTCAGGGTATGAGGACGGAGAATATACCACGGAGGTAACGACTGATCCTACACGAGAAATAGTATTCAATAACTTAACTAAGGACGGTAATACGATAGCCCGCTTGCCTCAAAGCAAGGAAAAAAGAGCGTACGATGTGTTTTTTAATTTTGAAAATGCCAGCTTTTCTGAGTACAGCACGACATATACCGTCACCGTAAACGGTAAACCCGTTCCCGGCACAGGGGAGCCAATTGTGGTGAAAGACCTCCCCAAAAGCGATGTTACCTTTGAGTATGACGAAAGCGCAGGCATGGTAAAAAGTGGGAGCAGCAGCACAGTTATTTCTCCAGATACGCCTGTCCGTATACTGAACGGCACAAGCCCAAGTTTCTTCATTGCGCCCGAAATAAGCTATAAAATTGAAAAGCTCACGATAAACGGCACGGCTGTTTCATTTCCTAGCGGAGGAAATCTCGCTATTGAAAATATTTCAGCAGACACAACCGTTAAGATAGACTTTAAAAAACGTACATATGATGTAACTTTAGATGCCGCAAGTGCAGGGGCGCAAACAAGTATTTCGCTGCCTGCGGAAGTAGAGTATGGGGATACATTAGATTTTAAAGTCTCTGCAAAAGATGGATATGCAGAAGATTCTATCGTTACCGTAAAAGCCAACGACGATGTGCTGACTGCCGATGCAGGCGGTAAATATTCCTTGGCAAATATCACAAAAAACACAAAAATTTCCATTACAGGATTTACGGATGTAGCGCCTACAGTAAATACGGTTGCGCCAAGCGGCACACGTGCACCATTAAGCGGAACAATCACCGTAGTATTTAGCGAGGCTATACGAGAAGCCTATGGAGCACTAACGCTGAAGCTCGACGGCTCGTCCCTACCGCCCATATCCCTCAATGGCCGCCGGACAGATGCCAAAACCTACACAGCCGAATACGCAGGGCTTGCTCCACAAGCAACCTATACCGTAAATGTGTCGGGATTTAGAGATCTTGCGGGCAATGAGATGGATGAAGACAGCACCCACAGCTTTAAGACAGGAAAAGCAACGCCGGCTGTTGCGCTGGATATTCGCACAGACGCCACACAAACATCGCCGGCCATCATCCTCACCGCAAAGGTATCCAGCGGGTTTTCCCCCACAGGCACTGTCGATTTCTTCATAGGCAATGAGTTTATAGATACCGCTCCAATAGATACTGCATCAGGTACGGCAACCCTGACCCCCTCCCATATCCCTCCCAAGGGAGATGAGGAGTATATGTATTACGCAGTGTATAGCGGTGACGAAAAACATAACACGGCAGAATCACAGCAAAAACCCTATACGCTCGGTAAGAGTGATGGAGCGATCACCATAAAAAACGATATCTCCAAGGTGTATGACACTAAGCCGGTAACCCCGCCCGAAACAGGACAAAACAGCACGGGAGCGGTGACCATAGAATATTCGGCAGATGGGATCAACTACACAACCACGCCTCCCACGGATGTGGGCAGCTACACAGTGCGCGCCACCCTTGCGCCGGATAACCAATATAACGGAGCGGAAGCTTGGGGTCGCTTTGAAATCACGCCGGCAGACCCCACATATACCGCCCCAAGCTATTTCCTTGTCATGGAGGGGACGAAATTGGGCGATATAGATTTAAGCCCGTATGCTGCAAACGGAACCTTCGCATGGAAAACGCCGGAGGCGGATGTGGGCGCGGTGGGCAGTAAAACAGATTTTGAACTGCAATTCATACCGGATACGAAAAACTACAAAAAAGCGGAAGGCATCATGGTATCTGTAGAGGTGCGCAGAAAATCCATAACGCCAACAGCGCAAAGCAGCACCATCGGCGGCGTCAACGCCAGCTACACGGCAGGCGAAACCATCACCTTTACAGCCGCAGGAAGCGGGATGGATAACACAACGCCGCTATCAGGAGATACAAGGTGGAGACCCGCTTCATGGAAATGCAATCCGGAGGGCGTGTTTGCGGACGGCAGCTATACGGCAAGCTTTGTGTTGGATACGGCGGGAAATTATGAGCTGGCGGTGACCTTTGAAGAAGAGGTTTATGATGGCACAGGGTTTGAAGCCACCGGCAATACATACACAGAAAGCACTCCAATCTTGATCAATGCGGTCAATGCGGCACCGACCGGCAAAAAAGCGGCGGCGACAGATGACAACACTCCCCTGCTCCCCTATTCGTTGCTTGCATTGTTGTCGGCAACGCTATTGGCGGTCGTTCGGGTAAACAAGAAAAGACCCGAATAAAACCCCTTACGGCCGCCTGCCACACCACAAAAAAAGTCCGCGGGAAGCGGACTTTTTTTGTGGCTGCGTATCAATTTCACATCACCCTTTTGCTTGAAGCAGATATTTACTTGCCTATAAACTCAATATCGATATCACCATTGTTGTTTGATACTGTCAGCGTTTTTGCACCGTTTTCTTTGTTTGATGGCAGATTGCTTTCGCCCTTCTTGCTTTCACAGGAAATCGCATAATCATCATAACTTCCAACGATCGATCCGGTTATATCTCCATTTTTTGCATGAAGACTGATCGTGTTTTTGACATCCAGTTGATCAAAAACAAGGTTGCCGCCTTGAGAGGAAAGCGAAACATCCTCATGAACAGTCAACGCGGAAACGATAATATTTTCATTCGTGGTAGATATTTTGAGAGAGAGCGCATTCGGCACCTGCAGCAATATTTTTCGAGAATCGGCAGCAGATTTTCCGCCTATATAATCCGTCCACGCCTTATCGCTTGCGGCGGCCATTGTCAGCGTGCGATTGTCAGAAGTGGAAATGTCGTAATACTCTTTGTCGCTTTCAAAATAGTCAATGTGAATTTTGTTGTCAGGGGATGGCACAACTTCAATTTGCCTGTCCCGAACATCGATGCAGATTTCCGTGATTTCCTTGCCCTCCGATGTATAGCTTTTCTCTGTAAACGCTTCACCATTGTTTGCGCAGCCGGTGAAACAAGCAGCACCTATAACGAAGCACATCAATAATGCAACCATTTTTTTCATAAAATATTCCTCCGTACCTTAAATTGATTTGCGTCAGTTTCCATGCTATAATCATTTTAATCCCTTGTGCAACACAAGGGTCAAGGGGCAATCATGAAAATATATTTCTCGGTTGGCGAAACTGCAAAAGCAGTTCATACAACGATCGAAACACTGCGGCATTATGACCGTATCGGGCTTGTTAAGCCAAGCAAAAAAGATAGCACAACCAACTACCGCTATTACACAGAACAAGATATTGTGCGAATTAATACAGTGCGCGCCTTGCGGCAGATGGATTTGCCTTTGCAAAAAATCAAAGAGGTTTTATCGTTTGAGGATCTTGAAAAAATTATTGATTTTTTAACAGAGGCAGAAAAAAGAGCAGATGAAAAAATGGCGCTGCTGGAATATAGCAAAGCGAAAATACAGTTGGCAAAATCGAATTATGAGAATAAACTTCGCGGGCATATCCCAACAGAGGGTATAACGATTCAATATTTTCAAGAGCGTATTATCTTGCTTTCAGATACGCTTGAAACCCCAACCCTCGATAACCTTTGGAGCTATTTGAGCCATTTCTACGATAAAATCGGCGCATCGCTAAAAGGGCAATTCTCGTTTGAAGATATTGCAGGTATCTACACGGAAGATGGATTTTCTAAAATGTTCGCCGTTTGTACTCGCTACGAAAATACCGATGGATTAAAGATATTGCCAAAAGGAAACTATTTGTGCGCAAACTGCACCGAAGAAAACAGAAGTGCCAAATTAAAAGAGCTCCTACAGATTGCAAAGAATGAACATGCAGCTCAACCAAAGTTTACAGTGCAGCAAATTGTTGTATCCGGTATTTTGCAGTGGCATTATCAAGCTCAGGTTTACTTGGGAAATTAAAGCGGTATCTGAAAATAGAAAAGTGCCAGTTAAAAGGAGTACAGTGAACGAATTCGCTGTACTCCTTTTAAAATTGGCTGTATCCTCTTAATCGTCGTTGTTTAGAGCGGGCGCTTTGCGAAGATGAACCCGTTTTTGAACCACGAGCCAAATTCTCTCTTGACCATCGCGTTCTTGCTCGATGATGCGTCGAGCACCATGCCGTCGCCAAGATAGATCGCCACGTGGCCGTTCATGCAGATGATGTCACCGCGCTGCATGTCGTCCATGTTGCTGATGGTCGGGTAATCCGTGCTTCTCCAGCCTGCCGACGTTCTGTAGGGCACGTCGTTGCCGCTTTCGCGCAGAGCATAGTAGATCAACCCCGAACAGTCAAACGCGTTTGGTCCCTTTGCGCCAAGGCGATAGGGCTTTCCAAGCTGCGCTTCCGCAACCGCGATGAACGCTTCTACAGAGCCGGGATCGGCTGTGTACGAAGGTGTTTCATCCTTCGGCGCCTCTTCTTCCTTGGGCGCTTCCGGCTTGCTTTCCGCGTTGCCCGCAGAGGTGCTGGGCGGATTTACCTTATCCTCATTTTTGGGCGTTTCGGGCTTCTTGTCCGCTTCTGCCTTCTTGTCTGCCTCTGCCTTATCCGCCGCCGCCTTATCTGCCGCTTCCTTGTCGGCTGCCGCTTTCTGCTGCTCCTCATACTCGAGCGAAGGCGTTGCATCCTTCGAGAAGATCAGCTCCTGCGTCATATGTCCGACGCTTCCGTCGTCTGCAAGGCCGCTCATCCGCTGGAAGTAACGAACCGCTTTGTCCGTCTCT
Organism: uncultured Christensenella sp.; assembly: GCA_964438705.1. GTDB lineage: Bacteria > Bacillota > Clostridia > Christensenellales > Christensenellaceae > Christensenella. The sequence goes on from CAYTKQ010000018.1 coordinate 44,304, forward strand.
TCGCCGAAATAGCCGGTCGTGGACGATACGGGATAGCCAAGCTCTTGCAGACGCTCCTGCAGACGTTCAACGTCCGCGCCGTCCGCGCCAAGCGCCATCGTGTATTCCTTCGCCTGATCGGAGAACAGAAGCGCCTGCGTCTCCGGGCCGGCTGCGCCGTCCACCGCAAGGCCGTGCTTACGCTGGAAATAGCGGATCGCCTGACCTGTCTGCGGACCGAAGTAGTCTGTCGTTTCATCAGCGCCCATATAGTAGAGATCCATCAAACGCTGCTGGAGTGCCGGGACAGATGCGTCCGTCATGCCCTCCGTGAGAGTCGTATAGGCGGGGGTCGGCTCCGGTGTCACTTCGGGCGTTGCCTCCGGCGTCACCTCTGCGACCGGCGTCGCTTCCCCTTCCGCCGTAACGGTGGAAGTGTCCTTTTCGGGCGTCTTTGTCGCTGCAAGCGTTTTCTCCGTAAGCTCTGCTGTCGGCTCGGGAGCAATCGTCGCTTCCGGCTTGGTCGCTTGTTCCGCCTGCGCTACCTGCGCTTCCGGTTCCGCTTTCATGCTCATGTCGACATTTGCCGCCGACGCGATCATGATCGGAACCATTACGGACGCGACGACAACCGTCACGACTGTGAATAAACGTTTTTTCCTCCTGGTGCGGTAACGCACCATGGCACGGGATCCCGTCCCGCTATTTGAGGAAACGTCGTTATTCCGTCTTGCATGGACAGACGTCCTGTGTTTCCCAAATGGCTTGATCATGGTTGGTCTCCTTTTCTTTCGCTTTTGCGAATTTGTAAACTGAGTATACTACAATTCGTTAGATTTGTCCATAGTTTTTTAAATTATTTGTAATATTTACGTAATATATGCCCTCCGTTTCCCATTTTAAAAAGGTTTTTCAGAAAAAAAACAAAAATCGTTTTTGAACGGATTCAATTCTTAACAATTGTGTGACAGCGTTTACGCCCCTGCGGAATATGGTATAATTATTTTACTTCTTCATTTATCTTTTTATTATAGGGAGAAATATCTGTGACAAATAACTTTTGCAGACCTTGCGGTGTTAAAAGTTCTGTTCATGGTCACGACCGCGGATTAAAAAAAGCAGACAAACAATCCAATTTGGCGCAAATCAAACAGGGAAAATCATTGAGTATTTCAGTCAGTTGTTGGAATCATTAAAGATTGGGAAAGTGAAGGATCCTAAATTCATGGAAAAGTTCGATCACATCATTTCGACCCTCACCCTCGAGCAAAAGGCCGACCTGTGCTCCGGGTTTGACGCGTGGAACACAACGCCCGTTGCGGAAGCGGGCGTGCCCGGCGTGCTGATGGCGGACGGCCCCCACGGCCTTCGCAAGCAATACGACAAATCCTCCGCCATGCTGGAGGAGTCCGTCCCGGCGACCTGCTATCCCGCAGCGTCCACAACGGCGTGCTCATGGGATAGGGCGCTGCTGCGCGAGGTGGGCGAGGCCCTTGGCAGCGAGGCACACAGTCAGGATGTCTCCATGGTTTTGGGGCCGGGCATCAACATCAAGCGCTCCCCGCTCTGCGGGCGTAACTTCGAATACTTTTCCGAGGACCCCGTCTTGGCGGGCGATTTGGGCGCGGCAATGATCGACGGCATACAAAGCACGGGCATCGGCGCTTGCGTCAAGCACTTCGCGGCAAACAACCGTGAATATTTCCGTATGGTTTCAAACTCCGTCGTGGATAAACGCGCCCTGCGCGAAATTTACCTTGCGGGCTTTGAACGTGCCATCGCGCGATCAAAGCCCTATTCCGTGATGAGCGCCTACAACATGCTCAACGGGGTCTATTGCGGAGAATCGGACGCGCTGATCAAACATCTGCTGCGCGGGGAATGGAAATATGACGGCCTTGTCGTCTCCGACTGGGGCGCGTGCTACAACCGCGAACGCGGGATCGCCGCCGGGCTCGACCTCGAAATGCCCTATTCCGGTCAGGAAAACACAGAGCGCATCGTGCGCGCCGTCAAAAACGGAAAGCTCGACGAAGCTGATCTCGATGCGTGTGTGCGGCGCATTCTTGCGTTCGTGTTCCGCTGCGAGGAAAACAAAACGCTTCCTTATATATGCGATATGGAAAAAAATCATGCGCTTGCCCGCAAGGCAGCGGCGCAAAGCGCGGTTTTGCTGAAAAACGAAGGCGTTTTACCGTTAAAGCAGGGAACGAAGATCGCCCTGCTGGGCGAATTTGCGGAAAAGCCGCGCTATCAGGGCGCGGGCAGCTCGGGCATCAACCCCGCGCAGCTTGAAAACGCGCTCGACGCATTCCGCAAGCATGGGATTCACTACACCTATGCGCAGGGTTTTGCCATCGAAACAGACGAAAGCGACGAAACAATGCTCGCGGAAGCGGAACGCGCGGTGCGCGACTGCGATCTCGCCGTTATTATCGCCGGTCTGCCTCCCCGTTATGAGGTGGAAGGCATCGACCGGGAGCATATGCGCATCCCGCAAAACCAGATCGACCTGATCGCGCGGATCGCCTTGCTCAAGCCCGTGGTCGTTCTGCTGTGCGGCGGTGCGCCCGTAGAGATGCCGTGGCTAAACTCCATTCACGCATTGGTCCACTGCTATCTCGGCGGCGAGGCGGGTGCCTCGGCAATGGCACAAATTTTGACGGGAGAGGTGAACCCCAGCGGAAAGCTTGCGGAGAGCTATCCGCTTTCCCTCGCGGATAACCCCTCCTATCATTTCTTCTCAGAGGACCGCCACAACGTGGAATATCGCGAAAGCGTGTATGTCGGCTACCGTTACTATGACGCGGCGGAAAAAAATGTTCTCTTTCCGTTCGGGTTCGGTCTTTCCTACACGACCTTCGAATATTCCGATTTGCGCATAGACCGCGAGGCCTTTGCCGCCGGTCAAACCATTACGCTCAGCGTACAGATCACAAACACGGGGGATGTGGCGGGCGCGGAGGTCGTGCAGTGCTATGTTAAGGCGGATACCGCCCCATACAAAAATCTGCGCGGCTTTGAGAAGGTCTTTTTACAGCCCGGCGAACGAACGCAGGTGTCCTTCACGCTTGCAGAGCGGGATTTCTCCTTTTTTGATGCGCAGGCGAATGTTTGGAAGCTTTTTGCAGACGCACACGTCCTGATCGGCGCATCCTCGCGTGATATCCGCCTTGAGGCTGCGGTCAAAATCCCGGACGGCTCTCCCCTGCCCGACTATCCCGTCTCGCGCGATGGGCATTGGGATGCGCTTCGCTACTATGCGTTTTTTGAAAAAATCCCGCATATCTCTTTTAGCACCCAGCCTTTTACCATCAACGCAACGCTCAAAGACTTTGATTCCGTAGCCATCGGTCGTATGGTGCACAAGTTCGTTTCCGGTTTTGTGACCAAGCACATCAGTCCGGGCGGCTTTCAAAGCACAAAGATCATGCTCCAGCTGCTGGAGGAAAACCCCATGCGCGTGCTGGTTTCCATGTCCGGCGGCAGATTCACCTACGGCATGGCGCGGGGTGTGCTGATGATCGTCAACGGGCAGGTGTTCATGGGGCTGCTCGCCCTCGTTTCGGCTGCGCGCAAAAACAAAAAGCGAAAATTAAAATCAAAATAGTGTTTAAGGCATTCTTCGTCGGTTATATATATGGTGTCATCAATGCCTTCGGGCGGGTTGTGACGCCAAAACAATACATACCCCCAATCAGCAAAAAACCGGCGTTAGCCGGTTTTTTGTTTCCTGAAGTTTATTATCCCAATAAATCGCGCGCCGTCTCGCTCAAAACCTTCAGGCGCTCCATGCCATGCTCAAGGCCGTGCACAGGCACGATGCCGCACGCATGTACAATGGATTTGTAATCCTTCGTAGCCTCTTTTATGAGCGCGATCCGCTCGGGCAGCGTATGCTCCGTCTCGGGCTGTATCACGTCCCTGTAGTTGTGCAGCTGCACCTCGAGGGCCTTGTTTAGATCATATTCCTTCCCCGCCTTTTCCACATCCGACCACGCACTCACGGTCAGCATTTTTACGTTGGGAATGCGGTTGATGAGGGAATAAAGCTCCGTCGTGTCTCCGCAGCTGTGCCAGTAGGCAAGCCCGCCGAAGAAATTGGCAAGATCGATCTCGCCGGGCAGGATGTAATTTTCATACAAAGCCGGGCTTACGATCGGGTAGGTCACCTCGTCGTTATAAATATTGCCTTCTGAAAGCGGCAGCCCCAGATATTCGTTGCGCTGAACCGTCCAGCGCTTGCGCGACTCGCCAAGGAAGTTGAGCAGCCGCTCGAGCCATTCCGGGTCCTCGATGCAATCGATCATCAGATCGTCGAGCCCGCGCACCTGCCACGCGCATCCCCACGGGCTGCGCCCCCACTGCGGAAAGCTGACCTCGAAATCATCACTCGCAATCTCGCGCACCTGCTCAAAAAAGCGAATGGTACGGGGCATGCAGCCCCCTGTGTAGAAATCCGGATAGTCCATCTTGTCGAGGTCCGCGCGTTCCTTGATGAGCGGTTCCTTCGAGACCACCGCGTCGTGCTCCGTGTAAATTGCCTGATCTCCGCCGAAGATGCATTTTTCAAACGCCGCCGATTCATACACCGCCTGTTTTTTAGAGATCGGCGTGTCGTCGTCAAAATGTTTGAATTTGAAAATCTGTGTGCGCAGCCCGCTCAAATAATGCAGGGCCGGATCGTGATAAAACTTGATCAGGTCGTAATCGAGCGCCGCCGCATAGGCCTCGCGTTCAAACTCGATGACGAGCGGCTTTTTGTCCTTATCCGCAGGGATCGCGTGAAAATAATCGGACGATACGCCGCCTGAATCCCACAGTGCGTTGCGGCGCTTGTTTTCATCCGTTTCACACAGCGTCCGAATCTCCTCCTCTGCTTCCCTGATCTGCTTGAGCATCGTTGTGTTTTCCATACTATGTCTCCTATAGCTCCGGATTGATGATCAGCTTACCCTGCTTGCGCAGCTCCATATCGGATACCGCATCCACGAGGCGCTCTAATGGCAGCGGCTCACACTGCATAAAGCCCACGTCGATCTTGCGGGCATTGATCAGCTCTGCCGCGCGGTCGATGGTGTATGGATTGATGAAGGATGCCTTGATGTCAACCTCCTTGCGGAAAATGTCGAACGGCTTCACCGCGATGGTATCGTCCGGCGAGGTCAGTCCAAACAGCATGGCGACCGATTTTTTGCCCGCGATCTTAAGCGCAAGCTCCATCGTCTGCGGCAGTCCCACGCATTCCACGACAGCCTCCACGCGGTCGATACCCGCCTTTTTCAGCTCTGCCTCCACATCCTGCGCGGAAGGATCGATGCACACCGTCGCGCCGAGTTTTTTGCCCATCTCGCGCTTGCCTTCCACGATTTCCACGAGCGCCACCTTGCTTGCCCCCGCGATCTTCAGCAATTGAAGCGTGATAAGGCCGATCATGCCGCCGCCGATCACCACCGCCTTGCTGCCCGACTGGATGTTGCACATATCTACGCCGTGCAAACAGCATGAAACAGGCTCCGCCATCGCGCCCTCTCCATATGTCGTGGTGTCGGCAAGTTTTAATACCTGGCTTTTGTTGACCGCGCAATATTCCGCAAAGCCGCCGCTCGTCGATGTACCGTAGCCGATCATGTGCTCGCAGAAATGCCCGATCCCGCTGCGGCAATAATAACAGCCTCCGCACAGCTTGTTCGGGTCCACGCACACGCGGTCTCCCACCTTGAATTCGCTTACGTTTTTGCCGACCCTCTCCACCTGTCCCGCAAATTCGTGGCCCAGAATCCGCGGCGGCGTGATGTCTGCCGCGCCGGGGTCGCCGTTGTAGATGTGCACATCCGTACCGCACACGCCCGATGCCTTCACCTTGATCAGTACATCATCGTCCCCCACCACGGGCATGGGAACGTCCTCCACCCTGATATCATGTATTCCGTAAAAAACCGCAGCCTTCATAACAAACCTCTTCCTGCCGTCACGCGGCGATCGTATTCCCTTTGTTTTTGACGCTTTCCTTCAGGTTGTTTTCGCTTCTCGCCTTGGAAACGCAGTCGAACCCGACGGCAACCACGAGCACGATGCCCTGCACCACGTCCTGCACATAATCGTTGACGTTCATCAGCACAAGCCCGTTGCTCAAAATGCCCATAATGAGCACGCCGATCACAACGCCGAAGATGCGTCCCGATCCGCCGTTTACGCTCACGCCGCCCAAAACGACAGCGATGATGACCTCGAATTCAAAACCTTTGCCCGTCGTGGGCTGTCCGGAATTCAGGCGGGAGAGCATGATGATGCCCGCAAGTGCGGCGAACACACCCGAAAGGGTATACACCATCTGCTTGGTGGACTGCGTGTTGATGCCCGCCAGCTTCGCCGCCTCCTCGTTGCCGCCGATGGCGTAGAAATAGCGTCCGAAATAGGTTTTGTTGAGGATAAACCAGCCAAGGATGAATATGCCGATCATGATGAGGACGGGGATCGGAATAATGCTGATGTAACCCTGTCCCATCACGGTAAATCCGGGATCAAATCCGTAGATCGGCAGGCCTCCGGAGATGATGAACGCAAGACCGCTCAAAATGTTCATAAATCCCATGGAGGAAATGATCGGGGGCACTCTCAGCTTGGTGATGATCGTGCCGTTTAAGAACCCAAAGCCCGCAGAGATCACCATGCACAGGAGGCATGCCACCAACGGATTCATATCCATCTTTACCATGAAGTAAGCGCATACCACGTTGACGAACGCCAGCACCGAACCCACCGAAAGGTCGATGCCCCCCGTCAGCATGACAAACATCATACCCACGGATGTGATGCCGATCATCGACACCTGCCGCGCCACGTTGAAAAGATTGTCTATCGTCAGAAACGCGTTGGACATGATCGTAAAAAATACGATCAGCCCCGCCAGCACGACGACAATTCCATATTTCTGAAAAAATGTTGTGTTCTTCATAATCCAGCTCCTAAATTCTTATTGGAAAGTCTTACGACATAGACGCGTATTGCAGGATTTTTTCCTGATCGAACTCCTCTTTTTTGAGCTCTCCCGTCATTCTCCCCTCCGCCAGCACAATGATGCGGTCCGATACGCCAATCAGCTCCTCCATCTCGGAAGAGATCATAATGAGCGTCTTGCCTTCCTTGGCCAGGCGGTCCATGATCATATAAATTTCCTGTTTCGCGCCCACGTCAATGCCGCGGGTCGGCTCGTCAAACACGATGATATCCGGATTTGTGGCCAACCACTTCGCGAGCACCACCTTCTGCTGGTTCCCGCCGGAAAGGTTGCCCGTCAACTGCGCCACGCTCGGCGCCTTAATGCGCAGGCTGTCCTTATATTCATCGATGATCGTTTTTTCGCGTTTTCTGTTGATCACGCTGCATTTGGATATCCGCTTTAGGATCGGCATCGTGATGTTGTCCTGAATAGACATATGCAGCAGCACCCCCTGCTGCTTCCGGTCCTCGGGCACAAGCGCGATTCCTTTGCTGATGGCCTCGGATGGAGATTTAACGTGTATCTCCTCGCCGCGCAGCTTGATGCTGCCCGCTGTCGCGTGTGCCACGCCAAACAATATTTCCGCAAACTCCGTGCGTCCGGCGCCGATGAGGCCCCCCAGCCCCAAAATCTCGCCTTTTTTCACGTGAAAGGAAATATCCGTGAGGCCGTTTCCGCTCAGGTGCTTCACCTCAAGCAAAACGTCTGAATCCGGTTTCATTTCCCGCACCGGGAAGGTCTCCTTCAATTCCCGCCCCACCATGAGCTTTACAAGCTCGTCGCGCGAGGAATCCGCCGTATTGATGGTGGTAATGAGTTCGCCGTCCCGCATGACGGAAACCCTGTCCGTCACCTCGAATATCTCATCGAGCCGGTGCGAGATATAGATGATCGCAACGCCCTCGCTCTTCAGCTTCCTGATGATGAGGAACAGCGCGTCCAGCTCGCGGTTTGTCAGCGACGCAGACGGTTCGTCCATGATCAAAATACGGCTGTTCATAGAAATCGCTTTTGCGATCTCGACCATCTGCTGATAGCCTGTTGTCAGGTTCTTGACGAGCATGTCCGGGTCGATTTTGATGTCGAGCTGGTCAAAAAGCTCCACCGTCTTTTCATTCATCGCTTTTCGGTCGATCACCACCCCGTTCCTGATCGCACGGCCCAAAAAGATGTTTTCCGCGACAGACATTTCTTTGACGAGGTTGAATTCCTGATAGATCACGCCGATCCCGTTTTCCCGCGACACAATCGGCGTCAGGCTGGAAAATTCACTTCCGTTCACAATGACCTTTCCCGCCGTCGGGCTGATCGCCCCGCTGCACGTCTTGATCAGTGTGGATTTTCCCGCGCCGTTCTCCCCGACCAGCGCGTGGACCTCGCCTTCTTTCAGCTCGAAGCTCACATCCTTTAGGGCGTGCACGCCGGGATATTCCTTATAAATATGTTCAAACTTCAATACGATGTTCTGCTCCACTTTGCGACCTCTTCTTTTTCTGTTTTGGTTCCCCATATCCGTTCTTACGGCAGCGGGGCGGCGGGCCCCCTTGCCCGCCGCCTGCCTTGCCGTATGCCGTTCTTATTTTCCGTAGCCAGCCATGTCCCAATATTCCTGCGCGTTATTGATGTCAACGGGATCCATGGGGGTGTATTCAGATTGATCGTAAGGCTGTCCGAGGATCATTCTCGCCGCCAGGTCCACCACCTGCTTTGCCTTTTGCATCGGTGTGCCAAGGCCTACCGACATGCGGATCGGTTCATTCTTCATCATGGCGGACAGTGCCTCTTCCGTGCCGTCTACGCTGAAAATACCAAAATCCTCCGCAGACTTGCCCGCCGCCTTCACTGCTTCGTTCGCGCCGACAGCGCCGCCGTCGCCGATGCACACCACGATCTTCATGTCAGGGTTCGCCTGCAGGAAGGTTTCCACCGCCTTCATACCGGTCACCGCGTCTGCGGAAGCAGAGGTTGCCACGATCTCAGCACCCGGGCAAGCCTTTGCAAGCGCATCCTTGATGCCGTCCGCACGGTCGATGAGGTCTTCCATCGTGGGGAAATCAAGCACGCCGACTTTGGCTTTCCCGCCAAGTTTTTCATTGATCCACGCACCTGCCGCTTCGCCCACGAGGCTGCCTGCCGCGTAGTTCTCAACGACGTACTGCGCGTCCACGCCTTCCATCGACTGTCCGTAAGCCATCACCATGATGCCCGCGTCCTTCGCCTTTTTCACAACGTCGCCGAGCGCGTTTGCGTCCTGCGGACCGATCACGATGACGTCCATCTTTGCGGTGATCATGTTTTCGATCTGGGAAACCTGCGTGGAGGCAACGCCTTCACAGCTCACAAGCGTCACCTCTGCGCCGAGGCTCTTGCCGATGTTCACAATGTTCTCCCCCGTCGCCGCCCAAATCGGGTTGGTCAGGTCGTAAAACGTCACACCGATCTTTTTGCCCGTCAGGTCATAGTTCAGCTCCGTGTCTCCCGTCACTGCGGATGCGCTCGCCTCCGCAGAAGCTGATTCGCTGGGCGCCTGCGTCGCTTCCTTCGTCGGCTCTGCCGATGCGGACGGGCTCGCCTCCGCTCCGGGCTGTGCCGTTGTGCATCCCGCAAACACCGTCACCGCGAGCGCCAGACAAATGACCAAACTTAAGATTTTCTTCATTCTTTCTTCCTCCTGAGTCTTTATATAGTGTTCCGCACGGCAGCGTTTCCCCGCTGCCGTGCAAATAGAAATTCATGAAATTGTCGTGCCGTATCGATTGGTTTTTGGAAGTTCTTCTTCGGTTTTGTATTTTTGTATTCTTAATGTAACACCAAAATTTAGCAGGAACAATGCGCCAAAATTTAGAATTGGCATCTGATTTTTAGATGATCATTCCTGCGGGATGGTGTCATGCAGCGCGGAAAATTCCGCCAGAACATTGTCGAGCGGCACCTCATACTGGATGTTGTGCACGTTCCCGCCCACAAAGCCGCCGCCCTTCGAAAAAATCTGCGCGTTGCGCCGCGTCTCCTCGTAAACCTCCTCGGGGCTGCCGTTCGGCAAGATGAACTGCGGGTCGCATCCGCCGCCCCAGAATACAATGTCCTTGCCGAATTTTTCCTTCAGCGAGGCAGCGTCCATATCCTTTGCGGAGACCTGCACCGGATTTAAAATATCAAAGCCCGCCGCCACAAACTCCGGGATCAGCGTCACGACAGAGCCGCATGAATGCATGAAGGTTTTCCAGTCCGTGTGTTTGTGTATCCAGTCGTTCACCTTTCGATAGAACGGCGCATACACCTCGCGGTACAGCTCGGGCGCAAGCATCGCCCCGCCCTGAAATGCAAAATCCGTTCCCGAATGCACCATCACCTCGATGCGGTTGCCCACCGCGTCATAGTAACGCCGCATGTTTTCAAGCGTGATCTCCGTCTGCATGTCAAAGAGATCCATCAGGTAGTCGCGGTGCAGATACACCGCCATATACCAGTCCTCCACTTCGCGGATACCCTTGGTTTCCTTGAGCCACGGCCCGGGTACGTGAAAAATATCTCCCAGACCGCCCCCTCCATAGCTTCCCACGATCGCATAATCCGTGTTCTCGTAAAGCGCCTTTGATGTTTCCTCAAGATAGCGCAGATCCTTTTCAGGCAGCGGCGTATACATGCCCGCGTAATCCTTGCGCGCGTTCCATTCCGTTTTTGCCTCAAGGTCCTCTTGCCTTGGAATGTTGTCAAAATACAGGGAGGCGGAGCTCATAAAAGCGCTGGGCGGCACGGAGGTGTCCCCCTGCGGATATGCGTAAATCTTGCCGTCCGCGTCTCTGCTCCACGCAAAATCCTCGCGCACCAGCACGGGCGTGCCGTCCGCGAGCGTCCATTCCTTATAGCGCTCCGAGGTCAGGCCGAGGCTGTCCCCGCTCGTATAAAGCCCCACGCAGTCGATGCCGAGCGCCTCACGCACGTCGTCCGTGACCTCGGCGATCAGCGTCATGGGGTCAAGTGCCTTCACCGTCCTTTTTTCAAGCCCCAGCTTTTCACGCAGGCGCGTAAGCTCTGAAACGTGGATGCCTGAAATCGCCGTCGCACCCATGTCGATGGGTACCCTGTCGCTCAGCTGGTGGCGGATCGCCTTTTTCACCCGTTCTCTTGCTTTCATATCCCGTTTTTCTCCTCGTGGTTTGATTTTATTCAAGCGGTTCACTGGGGTTGGCGGTGCGTTGTTTGTCCCACGCGCAGTTTAATTGCGAAGCAATTACCTGTTTGAGCATGGGATAAATGACCAGCGCCAACCCCGATATGCAGTAATGCGCAGCACTCTAATTTTCAGCGTAGCGTATTGCAAAACGCGGTTCAATGACATGATTTTTATAATTGCGCCATGATTTTTAGTATTATTTTCTTCGACCGTTTGATTTTTCAAAACATCTGTGCAATAATAAAGACCATAAAATCGTGCGGCTTTGCTCCCCCCACTCCCCCGCAAAGACGCATGCCCCCATTCCGTTCCCGTTGAACGCATATTTTCCCCTGACAATAAAGATTGGGAGGATCATGGAATCCATGAAAGTATTTATCGCCGACGATGAAATTTTTGTGATAGAGCTTCTTTTGCATCTCATCGATTGGGAGGCGCTTGATTTAGAGGTCGTCGGGACCGCGAAGGACGGCGTGACCGCCCTCGAAAAGATCGAAAAAACCTCGCCCGATATCGTGATCACCGACATCCGCATGCCCGGCATGAGCGGGCTCGATATGATCAAGGAAATTCAGGCAAAAAAGCCCACCACCGCCTTTGTCATCATAAGCGGGCACAATAATTTTGAATACGCGCAGACCGCCATCCGCTTTGGTGTGAAGGATTACGTGCTAAAGCCCATCAACGCGGACGATCTGCGGGATATCCTTGTCAATTTGACGGCTGAAATCAAAGGCAACATGCGCCGCGGAGCGGAAATCAAGGAGATGAACCAAAAATTCGATGTAGCGCGCCTCAAGCTGCACGACAGTTTTTTGGATAAGATCAGTGAAAATTCCCTGCCGCTGACCAGTGATTTGGACGTGCTAAACGCCGATTACCTGCTGAACTTCCGGCCCGGATATTTTCGTTTCCTGATCTTAAAATTTGATTGCCGTGCGCTCGACGAGGACGCCGCCTATCCCACCCAGCTTTACGAACGCGTGGTGTCGGGCATCGCGGAATTCATCGAGGGGCTCTGCTACGAGACCGTCACGAGCGCGCATACTTCCAAATACTTTGTGCTCGTCAATTACGACCCGGCCTCGGATGGCAAGCTCAGGCAAAATCTTCAATATTTCCTCGACGATATGGCACTGGTGTGCAAGAAATATTCAAACCTCTATTTCACGGTGTGCATGGGCAGCGCGGAGACCGATCCGCTCAATCTCCCCATCTCCTGTCAAAACGCGTCCCGCGCCCTGCGCGCGCGCGTGCTGCGGCGGCTTGATACGGTCATCGATACGCCGCCTTCCTGCGACCCTGCCGCAGACCTCGCCGACATTTTTTCTCAGGCGTCGAAGGAAAGCCTGCAGCGCAGCATCGAAAAATTTGACTTGAACGATATTCGCTCGCAGATCACGCAGCTGTTTGCTCTTGCGGAGAGCCTTGGACGCGATTGCGCCGAGCTGTTTTGGTCGCTTGGCACGCAAATCTACGGGCTCTTTTTAAACATCACGCAAAACCTCGACCTGTTTGCCGACCACAAGGCCGAAATGCAGGCATTCCTGCACTCTCTCGATTCGTGCATCGACGTGCTCGCCCTTCGCTCCGCGCTCATCGAACGCATATGCAAGCACATCAACGACTATACCTCGCTTGAGGACAGCGCGGACAATACCTACATCACGATCGCCAAAAAATACATTGCCGATCACTACATGGAAAAAATCGCGCTCGACGACATCGCGCAGCTTGTGTTTTTGAATCCGGTGTATTTCTCCATCCTGTTCAAGCAGGAGGTCGGCATCAACTTTGTGGATTATCTCAATAAATATCGCATCGAGATTTCTAAAAAATATTTGAAGGACATTTCCTATTCCCTGTCCGGCATTGCCGACAAGGTGGGTTTTACCAACGCAAAATATTTTTCCAAGATGTTCAAACGCATCGTGGGCATCACGCCATCTCAATACCGCAGCAAATATATGCGGCACAACCAATCCTAATCACACCGGGGGGAATCGTCATGTGGTCTTTTATCCTCAAATACAAGGGCTCCACGCACATTCTGCTCATCGTGCTTGCGCTGTTTGTCGCCTGTCCCGCCGCCCTCTTCTTCATCTGCCGGGCGCTTGTGGCAACGACCCCCGCGCTCGCCGCGCAACCGTCCTTTTCCGATGCGCTGAACGCGCTGTTCTTTTGTTATTTTATCGTCCTTGCCGTCCTTGTCGTCGTCGTGTGCGTCAAATATATCAAGCCGCTTTATCAGGCGGACCGCATCGTCTTCGACGCATACAGCCGTATCATAGGCGAAAAAAGCTTTGCGAAAGATTTGACAAAGGCCAATATCTATGAGATCATCGACGCGGTCATCACGCAGCACAAAGATTCGCACAACCGTGAACTGACGGCAAACCTGCTGCGGCACAAGGCCGAGCTTTCCCAGCTGCAAAGCCAGATCAATCCGCATTTTCTGTACAACACGCTGGAATCCATCCGCGGGCTCGCGCTGATAAAAAACGTGCCCGAAATCGCCGAGATGCTCGAATCCCTCTCACAATTGTTTCGCAACAACACGCGCAAAATCGGGTTGCTTGTTCCCCTTTCCGACGAAATCAAAAATGTGGACAACTACATCCTGATCCAAAAATTTCGTTTTCAGGACCGCTTCTCATTTGAAAAGCGCATCATAAACAGCGACCGCGATCTCTTGAAATGCCTGATCCCGAATTTCATCCTCCAGCCGATCCTCGAAAACGCCATCACGCACGGTTTGGAAGACAAGCCCTCCGGCGGGCAGATCATGCTCACCATCTATTCCACGCAGTCCCGCCTCATCATGCAGGTAGCAGACAACGGAAGCGGTATTCCGGATAAAAACCTGCGGGAGCTTGTATCCCTTTTGAACAACGAACACGCCGCCGGAATTTCAGACAGCGTGCACGTGGGAATTGGCGTCATCAACATCAACCAGCGCATCAAAATGCAGTACGGGGACGAATACGGCCTCTGTATCGCCAGCACAGTCGGCGTGGGAACGCAGGTAGAGATCACGCTTCCGCTGCAATGAGCTACAGCGCGCAAAAACTGCGATAATACGAAAGCAATGTCTCCCGATTCGTCTTGGAGGGATATACGGTGTTGACCACCCCGCCCTCGTACACGAAATAGATTTTTGTGCACATTTTGATCAGGTTTTGTATGTTTTGGGAAACAAACAGCGATGCCTTCGGCTTGATGGGCATCTCGAGTATCTGCTTGATGAGCCTGTCGTAGGCGATGTCGTCCAGCCCCTTGTCAAGATTCTGGTAAATCATGACGCGCGGCAAAATCGCCATCGCGCGGCTGATCAGCATCTTTTTTTCCGTGTAGCGGTCTACTTTGTCCGCATTTTCGGGCATCAGATAGGGCAGCTTCCAGATGGAAAGCGCCTCACTCATCGCAAGCGAGGTCGCGCCGTTGTTGATCACGCCCGTTTTTGCGCTGAATTTGCGCAGTGCCGTGATGGATACGTTTTCGGTAAAGCTCATGTTGGGAAACAATCCCGATTTGCCGAGCACCAGACCGATGCCATAGTCCGTCGCGTCGTCCGGCGAACTGATGCGCAGCACATTTCCATCCAGAACGATCTCACCCTCGCGCACCGGCTGTTCGCCGGTAAACATGTCGCAAAAGCTCTGCATGAAGCGGTGCGACATACAGCATATGCCCGTCATTTCTCCCGGCAAAAGTTCCGCCTCAAGCCGCGCTCTCTCGCCGGGTACGCGTACGCCGCGAAACGAGAGGATCGCCTCCCCCTCCTGCACCGGACGGCCGGGCACCGCGCCGTTTTCCATCAGGCTGCCCGTCATCACGGAGGTGAGTATCTTTTCGTCGCAATTTTCCCTTCCGAACGCGCCCGCGTTCATCCCGCGGCGCAGCACAAAAATCCTGTCGCACAGCCGGACAAGATTGTGCGCGCGGTGATCGGTGACGATAAAGGAAAGATATAGCTTTTTGGAAAGCAGCTCGAGCCATTTTTGCAGCGATTCGACCCACGGCTGCGCAAAGCCATCCAAATAGTGGTCGATGATGATGAGCTTTGCGTCGGCGCTGATCGCTTTCACGATCTGCACCGCAAGCAGCTGCAAATCGTTGAGTTCCCGCAGATAATCTTCCGCGTCCAGCCCGATTCCCGTTTCCTCTGTAAATAATATGCCCAGAAGCTGGCTGCAGCGCTCTACGATCCGTTTTCTGCTGAACAGGTCGCGCCCGGGGTTTTTGCGCATCACAAGAATGTTTTCCGCAACGGTGATGTCCTTTAATATCTGCTCTTCCTCATGGAGGTAATAGATGCCGCATTCGTTTGCCCGCATTGGCGAGGTTAGGGAAACGGGCCGATCCTCAAAGTATATCTTGCCCGTCTCCGGCCGCTGCCTTCCCGCAAGGATATTCAAAAGCTCCGTCTTTCCGGCGTTGTTCATGCCCAGAAGTCCGGCGATCTCGCCCCGCATGACGCTGAGGCGCGCGTGGCTCAGAATATTGCTGCCGCATATATTCTCCATTCTCACAAGTTCCTGCAACGCTTTCCCTCCGAAATCCGCACCGCCATACAAACGACGGGCTTATTTCCAGAACGTCTCCTTCATTTGATCGCAATAATATTTCGTGAGATCCCAATCCGCGTCCGGCGGGATCCTGTGATCGAAGCACGGCACGAATCCGCCGAGGTCCACAAGCCGCTGTGCGCGCTGCACCTCTTTGTCGATCGTGCCCCTGTCCTTGCTGAGCACATGCTTATTGATGTTGCCCATACCGCGAATTTCTTTGCCAAACTTTTTGCGCAGGGTTTCGAAATCATACTCCCATGCGCCGTATTCGACGGGGAACATCGTGTTCACGCCATTGTCGAGCCACACCGGCACCAGCTCCTCGATAAAACCGTCGCAATCAACGGAAACGATGTCCACGCCGTGACGCAGGCATTCGTCCGCAATGCGCCTGTAATGCTTTCCAACCTTTTCGCGGAAAATTTCAGGGCTCACAAGCGGCCCCTTGTTGTAACAGATATCTTCCCAGAAATGAGCAAAATCGACCTTGACGCCCGTGTCGAGCGTATGTTTTACAACATCATAGCACAGAGCGCCGATCACATCAATACACTCTGTCATCAACGCCGGGTCGTCAAGCTGCAAATAGCTCAATGCCACAATCCCCCAATAGTTGCGCAGCTTTCCATAGAGGCTTCCGCAGTATACGGCGGTGTGGCGGTCGCGCGTATCATTTTCTGCGATCATCTCATTGAGCGCGTCCATATCGAGGCGGTCCGGCGTCCATTGCAGGCGCGGAAGATATTCCTTTTCCCAGCTCGTCCGGTCCACCAGTGTGTGCCCGAGTTCGGAAGCGATGGACCCGGCGCCCTCCTTGCCAAGCTCCAGCACACCGTCGATGTCGAGCCGCATGAACGAGCCGTCGTCGTAGCGTTCGATCACCTGCTCCTCAAACGCCGGATAAAGCGGCATGTCGTACCAGTCTCCCTTCTGTCCGGTGTAAACGAGGATGTTGTCGTCAAAGCCCAGCTTCTGCGCGATGGCGCGCTCATATTCGTTTCCGTCCGAGCGGTTGCCATGACCGCTCGTTAAGGGCTCCACCTCCTCGTGACTGAGGTGCCCCTCCTGTTCCCATTTTTCGAGCGTCTCGTTCCAAAACCCGAAGTGCATGACAGGAACCCTGTCAAACGGCTGATCATGGAGCATTGCGCTCAATCGTTCCCTGTTTGTGGTCGTCATATCGTCCTCCTGAATATAATGATGTGATTTACGGAATGTGAGGCATTGCGGCAAGGCAAAAAAATACACTTACCCTTTGATGATAAGTGTATTATAGTTTACGCCGATTTCCGTGCGCAATGCCATTTGCCCAACACCTAAAAAACGTGCCCAAATACTAAATTTAAGCTACCGGATTTCCCCATTTTCCGCGCTTTTCTCCATGATCTTTATAATTTTTTCGGCAAATGCCTCTGCCAGCTTCCGATGGTTTTGCACATCGAGGTGCAGCTCGTCCGCTGGGCCGGGCTGTGCATACAGCGACGCGTCCATAAAATGACATCCGTTTTCCTCTGCCGCCGCCAGAAAATAGTTTGAAAACAGCAGGGAGTTATCGCGAGCGTTTTCTTGTCCGAGCTCGTCGTAGATGTCCGGTGCGGCTTCTTTGAGCCGCGCCCCCACAAGAATGGGCGAAACGAGCAATACCTCGGGTGCGCGCCCGTCAGGGCCGTCGTTTCCGCCCTGTATGGCCTTCACCAGCGTGCCCGCAGCGCGGGCGATGTCCGGCACATAGCCCGAAATGCGCACCTTCAAGTCGTTGGTGCCCAGCATGAGCACAACGAGGTCGATGGGTGCGTGCGTGTTGAGGCACGGCCGCAGATACGCAAGCCCGTTGCGATCCGGCCACGTCACATCGTCCCACACGGTGGTGCGCGCGTTGAGTCCCTCCTCGATCACGCGGTATCCTTCCCCCAATATGCTTTGCAGCACGCCCGTCCAGCGTATGTCCTGCGCATACCGCACAATATAGCGCTTATCCTTTGGCTGCAGCTCCGCAGCAAAGCCCCATGTGTTGGAATCTCCGTAGCACAAAATTGTTTTCTTCATTCCTCACCCTCCAAACAGCGCCTTGTTCGCACGGTATAGTTCCTGAAAAAGCCCGTAGGCTTCGGTATATTGCCTGTGCGCGGTCCTGTCCGGCACATAAATGCGTTCCTCAAAGGAAACCAGCCGCTCCGCCGCTTCTTCTGCGCTTTTGAACACGCCCGCACCCATCCCCGCAATGATGCACGCGCCCAGACACGCCTGCTCCTTCACCTTGCACACGGCCACCTCTTTGCCAAAAATATCCGCCTGCATTTGCAGCCATACGCCGCTGCGCGCGCCGCCGCCGGAGGCGATCACGCGCTTTGTGCCAATGCCCGCCTCAGCGAGGACCTCGAGCGAATCGCGCAGACCAAACGTCACGCCCTCCATCACCGCGCGCGTCAAATGCCGTCGGTCGTGCCCGAGCGTCAACCCGAAAAACATGCCTTTGGCCTTTGGATCCATGTGCGGGGTGCGTTCGCCCGTCAGGTAGGGCAGGTAAACGAGCCCGCCGCTGCACGGCGCGACACCGTCCGCAAGCACGGACATCTCCTCATAGGAACCGACCTCAAGAACGTTGTTTTTGAACCATTTTAAGGAAAGCCCGCTGCACAGCGACGCGCCGAACACCGTATATGCCTCGTTCACCGCATGGCAGAATGTGTGCGTGCGCAGCTTTGCGTCATGCACATCCGCCGCGCTGTAAGCGGCGATTTGCCCGCCCGTACCAATGTTTGCGATCACCAGACCTTCGCGTACCGCACCGTTGCCAATGCTCTGCGCCGGCTGGTCGCCCGCGCCGTATACCACGGGGATGCCCGCCTTAAGGCCCGTCTCCTCCGCCGCCCGCGCGCTCACAAACCCGGCGATCTCTGTCGCCTCATGGCACTGCGGGAATTTCTCCGTATCCAGCCCGAGCCGCCCTAAAATGTTATCCGCCCACGCCCGCTTCCCCACATCGAAGCCGCCCGTCGCCGAAGCGTCGCTCATATCCGTCCCCGCTTCCCCGGTGAGGCGCAGCCGCAGATAATCCTTCGGCTGCATCACATGGGCGCACCGATCATAACACAGACGCTCGTGCTCCTTCACCCACAAAAGCGAAGGCACCGCAAAGCCCGTAAACGGGCGATTTTGGAGGATGTCCGCCGCTTCATGGGGCGAAATCTCCTCGTTCATGCGCCCGACCTGCGCTCCGCTGCGCTGATCCAGCCACAAAATTGCATCGCGCTGGGAAATACCCGCCTCGTCCGTCATTACCAGCCCGTGCATTTGCCCGGAAAATCCCACCGCGCCGATCGCGCCAAATTTCGCAGAATGCTTGATCGCAAGCTCGCCCAGCGCGTCTGCGAGCGCCCCCCACCAGAGGTCCGGCGCTTGCTCCGCGAAGCCGGGCTGTGGAATTTTCACGTCATATTCTCGCGCCGCAAGCTCATACGTTCCCGTCTGCGGATCGAGCAGCATGACCTTTAGGCTGCTCGTTCCGATATCGATCCCCAGTAACATGTTTTCCCCCTTCGCGCATTTTGGCGTTTTCATTCATTTTCATCGTAATACGGCGACAGGAAAAAAACAATCCCACAAAATCTATATTTTTCTGTTATATTTTAGACATTTGCGCAACACAAAATACTCGGCATACCCTTTCGGCACACCGGATGCGTGATATTACCTCGGAAGCATGAGACAGTGAATCAGATCATCTTTGCCGCACGTTCCGCTTTTACACTTTTCCCTTGTGATATAGTAGATGGCTTCCTCCCATTCCCGCTGCGCATACGCACTTTCGTCGATGTGTTCGACAATCTGCGCGATCAGCGGGAACAACCGCGGCGTCCGCAATTCGGAAAGGCAATTACAGGAGATCTCCAGCGCGATCCTATCCAGCAAAGACGCGGCATATTCATGATCCTGATCACACATTTGACCTCCCCCTTTTTCCATATGACGCGCAAAAATTTAGACATTTCAAGCCGCGTAGATTATACTGATAATAAGCGAAATTTTAATGAATTTTTGACGAGAAATCGTTATTTTTTTACCGCTCAAAAATGTCTACTATTTTTCCCAAGAAACCTCTTTTGCCCACTTGAAAAACGTATTG
>CAYTKQ010000019.1:0-60602 GCA_964438705.1 uncultured Christensenella sp.
TGCTGTTTTGTTCTGTTTCGGGCGCATCTGCCGGCTTGCCGTCATACACCTTGGAGATATCGTTTTTTATGATGATCTCTCCATAGTTCTTATCGAGCGTATAGGGTTTTTGCTGTGATTCTGCCGTGTTATGTTTTCCGTCACCGCTATACACTGCGTGATACATATACTCCTCATCTCCCTTGGGAGGGATATGGGTCAGGGTTGCCGTACCTGATGCAGTATCTATTGGAGCGGTATCTATTAACTCATTGCCTATGAAGAAATCGACAGTGCCTGTGGGGGAAAACCCGCTGGATACCTTTGCGGTGAGGATGATGGCCGGCGATGTTTGTGTGGCGTCTGTGCGAATATCCAGCGCAACAGCCGGCGTTGCTTTTCCTGTCTTAAAGCTGTGGGTGCTGTCTTCATCCATCTCATTGCCCGCAAGATCTCTAAATCCCGACACATTTACGGTATAGGTTGCTTGTGGAGCAAGCCCTGCGTATTCGGCTGTGTAGGTTTTGGCATCTGTCCGGCGGCCATTGAGGGATATGGGCGGTAGGGACGAGCCGTCGAGCTTCAGCGTTAGTGCTCCATAGGCTTCTCGTATAGCCTCGCTAAATACGACGGTGATTGTTCCGCTTAATGGTGCACCTGTATCGCTTGGCACAACCGATGTGACTGTGGGTTTTTCCGTATCCGAGTCATTTGTGAATCCCGCGATGGAAATTTTTGTGTTTTGTGTGATGTCTTTAATGGTATACGTGTCGCCTGTACCGACAGGGATCTCTTTGCCGTTGGCTTTCACGCTAACGGAAGAATTTTTCCTATACCCGTTATCCACATCCGGCTCCACCGTAAATGTAAGATCATCTCCATACGCTACTTGCGCAGGCAAAGTGATATCTGTTTTTACGCCCTCGCTTTCGGGGTCTAAGGTTACATCATAGGTACGCTTTTCAAAGGTGATCTTAACGGTTGTATCTGCTGCTACGTTATTCAGGTCAATCCTTCCTCCGTCAGGCAATGGAGGAACAGGCGTACCGTCTTCCCTCGTGATTTCTTTTATGCTATGGCTTTTTTGGGGCGCAATGAAGAAGCTTGCGGTGGTGCCGTCAAGCACTTTGACAGATGAATTTGAAGCAATTTTGGCGGGATCGGCAAACGATGTGACCTCGCCTGCGCTTTCGTCATACTCAAAGGTAACATTGTGTTTGGGTATGGTTTTTATCTCGATCATCTCATTTGTTCCTGTGCCTGGAACGGTTTGACCGTTTACATGAACGAGATATGTTGTTTCATAGTCAGCAAAACTTGTATTTTCAAATTCAAAAAACACATCGTACGCCGTTTTTCCCCTTGATTGCGGTAATTTTTTTATCGCAGTTCCGTCTTTTGTTAAGGAATTCAACTCGATCCTTCTGGTCTCGCTACCCGTTACCTTCGTGGTATATTCTCCGTCCTCATACCCTGAAAAATCACTTTTGATTTTGCGCAGCGTCACTTTGGTTCCTGCGGGCAGCGGTTCGAAAAACTCGATATATTCTGTTGATATCGTGTCTTCACTGCCGTTATATTCAAACATTCTTTCCACACGCACCATAAAGCCTGTTTCTTTATCCACAATAAGCTGCTTCTGTAAGTTATTGTAGGGTGTTTTTTCCAGGCTCGCCTGCGGATCACCGCTGACTGTTGCTTTGCTTGTGGCATGCAGCTTTGCATAAAATTTTTCTAAGCTATCGTCGTTCAACATGGGATAGCCTTTATTGAGGCCGTTTTTCGCGTACCATGACGAAACGGTCAGCCCCAATTTTATGTCATCGAGATTTTTATTTAAATCAGCAGCAAAACTCCTCTCCATTGACACTATTTTGGTTGGATTAGACGCCATGGCAAAATTAGTGGCGTTATCAAATAAGAGAATCGTATCTTTTTTATAGCTCGCATCATTAAAATTATCACCCCTAATTGCATTTACATATCGATAGTTGCCACCTATATATCCAATATAATTTTTAGTTGTAGATACTGTAATACCACTATCATTAACTTCTGTGGTTATAAAATAAGTGAACCCCTTGGTGTTCTCAAGCACAGGCATGAAATAGATATTGTTTAACGTAATTATTGCATTGTTGTCTCTATTATACGACGACTGAAGAGCTCCTATAATCCCAGCTGTAAAGCTGGTATTTTTAAAGGTTGCCGTGCAGTAGGAGTTTGCGATTTCATACTGCTTGTCCCTCGCATTCCCCCCATTTACTTGTAGATTGATGCGACCGATGAAACCTCCTGCGTACCTTGCTCCATCTATCACAACTGTATCCGCCACGGCACAATCCATGATCAACAGTTTCCTGTCCTCATTATCATTGTTTGATGATCGAGGCACACAACCACCCACAAGCCCGCCTGCATAAACTCCGCCCTTGATGCTGCCGACATTTGAATTGCGGTAAAACTCGATACGGGTTATATTTGCAAAGTCAAAACTGCCCACCAATCCTCCGGCATAAGAGAAAAGCAAATTACTGACGCTCTCTATGCTTGCGGCATTGACACAGTTTTTTATTACATTTCCCCCGTTCGTGTATTTTCCTACCAATCCGCCTACGGAAGAGTCACTGCCGGACGCCACATTTCTAACTCTTCCGTAGGTATAGCAGTAAGAAATATGTGCCGATGACGTACCGGATATCATGCCGACGTTGACGTCTTTTCCGCTCCATATATCAATATCGCCGGAAACGGTGAGGTCTATGATTATGCCGCTGCTGGACGCAAAAAGGCCGGCGTCTCCGCTCGTGGTGTTCGATGTGATCTTCATGCCCAAAATAGCATTTCCCGCACCGTTAAACGTGCCTCTGAAATTACGCGCGGGGATCCATTCCAAGCCGGACAGGTCAATGTTGTTCTTTAGGGTCACTGCCGCGTTATCAAAATTCATGCGGCCATCGTTCAGTACTTTTGCAAAGCCCGCAAGCTCCTCCGGCGTAGTGATATCATACCATTTTTTATTGGGGGTAAACATGCTTGTATCCGCCACCTGTGCCCACGTTTTTGCTTTGAAGGTGACCTTTTCCTCTCCTCTTGTAAAGCTTGCGCCCGGATATACATATCCGACGGAAGCGTCTACAAACTTTGAAGGGACGCTAATGCTGCCTTGCACATCGCAGTCTTTAACCATTCCCGCTATCCATTTGGAGGTGGTGATCAGCCCGCCGCAAATGCCGCCCACATATTTTACATCTGTTGATATATTGATGTTGATATTTGTCAGCTTCACGTTTTTGATGGTGCCGTCGCTGTGCCCGAAAAAGCCCACTTCCTCATAACCGCCCTTGGTGATTTCCATATTGGAAATCGTTTTGCCGTTGCCGTCAAAGGTGCCCCAAAATCCGGCCCCCGTTCTGGAGCCGCTGTGGTCGATGGGCACCCAGTCTCTGCCTCGCAGGTCTATATCACTGACCAATTTCACCGTTTTGTTTAAAAAGGTGCTTTTCATATCATTGACCTGCTTGGCAAACCCCGCCAATTGCTGGGCGGTGCTGATTTCATACACCATTTGGTTTGGGTCGGCAAAAATAGATGTATCCGCCACATCTTCCCATGTCCCGCTGGCTGCAAACGCAGCGACGGGAAACGAGCAAACCATTCCCAATACAATACACATCAACAAAAATATACCAACACATCTCTTTTTCATGTTTTTTCTCCTTATTGACCCCAAATCATAAGTTGGATATATATATCTATGTTATCATGAATTGATTTTATTGTAATCGCCCGTTTTGAAAAAAAAATGGGCGATTTTTTGGCGATAATGCGCCGATATTCTTCGGGATAATCGTTTTTTAAGCAGCTTTCAATAAGCCGGTGCAATCACTTATTGGGCGCTGCAAAGGGTTGAAGCGATTCATCCGCCTTTGCAAGCACCTGCGTTTTTAGAAAATATTATCCTTCCTTTATCGGTAGCTTACAAATTCATGTAACACAAAGAGAACCGCCACAAAAAAAGTCCGCGCCAAGGGAATTTTTTTGTGTGTCGATTCATGCTGTGTTCATTTTGCCGGAATACAATAGTTTACAGATGGATATTTACAAAATATTCATGCATTTTCCCTGTGTTTGACGGTTGTAAAGTGAGGCGTTAAAGTATATTATATATAATAGGGAAAAATTGATATGCAAGAACGCGTGAAGGATTTCATAACAGAAAACGGACTGCTGATGCTTGGACAGACTGTGGGCGTAGCGGTTTCCGGCGGGCCGGATTCCATGGCGCTCCTTCACTGTCTGCTTGGTGTCGCGCCATTTTTTTCATGTTCGATTGCCTGCGTTCATTTTGAACACGGCATTCGCGGAAGTGAGTCGCTTGCCGATGCGGACTTCGTAAGCCAGTGGTGCGCGGAGCACAGAGTACCGTTTTACATGAGCGCGGCGGATGTGCCCGCACTTGCGCAGGCGTGGGGCGTGAGCACGGAAACGGCGGCCAAGCGCGCGCGGGAAACGTACTTCAACTCTCTCGTGGAAAACGGGGAAGTGGACGTGATTGCGACGGGGCACCACAAGGACGACAACGCGGAAAGTGTGCTGATGCACATTTTGCGGGGCAGCGGGATCGACGGCTTAAAAGGCATTGCGCTTCGCAACGCGAACATGATCCGCCCGCTGCTGTGCGTATCACGCGGGGATATCCTCGGTTATCTTCGCGAAAACGGCGTTCCCTTTGTGGAGGACCAAACGAACGAAAATACGGAGCACACCCGTAATTTTGTACGGAACGTGCTGCTGCCGCAGATGCGCGAGCGTATCAATCCGGATGTTTCAGGGGCGCTCAATCGCTTAAGCGAGATTGCGGAGGAGGACGCGGCATTTCTGATTTCAGAGGCGGAAAAAGCCTTTGAGGCATGCACGCGGACGGACGGTGATAAGATCAAAATTGACGCGGAGCGGTTTTTAGGCCTTGCGTCGGCGGTGGCGTACCGGGTGCTGAAAATCGCGTGTGCAAAGCTTTACGTGACGTGCGACATTGAAAAGGTGCATGTGGGCGCGGTGATGCGGCTTGCGCGGAATATGCGGACGGGTACGTGCGTGAATCTTTCGAACCATTTGTGCGCAGAACTGGAATACGGAACGCTCATCATCCGTTTCACAGGGCGCAGAGAGGATCACAGCTTTTGCATGAGCTTTGACCCGGAAGCAAAAAATGAGCTGAAAAACGGGGATTATGTGACGTGCGAGCGGGTGGATGAATGTGATTTTCAAAATGCGGACCCATACACAGCGTATGTGGACGCGGACCGTCTGCCGCCCCGGCTCAAGCTGCGTACCCGCTATGCGGGCGACAGAATTGCGCCGCTGGGGAACGGGGGAAGCAAAAAGCTGAAGGACTATTTTATCGATAAAAAGCTGACGCGGGAGGAACGGGAAAAAACGCCCCTCCTTGCCGAAGGCAGCACCATCGTCTGGGTGATCGGTCACACGATCGGCGACGCGTACCGCGTGACAGACGCAACAGAACGGATTTTGCGGATGCGTTATATCCGCGCGAAGCGACAAAACGATATGACGGGGGAAGAAAGCTAACATGCAACATTATGTGGAACGGGATATCGA
The DNA here is from genome assembly GCA_964438705.1 of uncultured Christensenella sp. Classification (GTDB taxonomy): domain Bacteria; phylum Bacillota; class Clostridia; order Christensenellales; family Christensenellaceae; genus Christensenella. The sequence goes on from CAYTKQ010000019.1 coordinate 5,602, forward strand.
AAAGATACTGCTTTCAAAGGAGCAGATCGAGGCGCGCGTCAGGGAGCTGGGCGAGCAGATATCCAAGGATTATGACGGAAAAGACCTGATCGGCGTGGGCATATTGCGGGGAAGCGTTGTGTTTTTCTCCGACTTGATGCGCCATATCAAGATTCCCATGGAGATCGATTTCATGGCGGTGTCGAGCTACGGCAAGGCAAGCGCCTCGACGGGCAGCGTGCAGATCAAATATGATATGCAGGAGGACATCAGGGGCAAGCATCTTCTGATCATCGAGGACATCATAGATTCGGGCTGGACGCTTGCGAACCTGATGGAAATGCTGCAGGGGAGAAAGCCGGAAAGCATCAACATCTGCTGCCTTCTCAATAAGCCGGAACGCCGCGAGGTGGATGTTCCCGTGAAATATGTAGGCTTTGATATCCCGGACGAGTTTGTGGTGGGATATGGCCTCGATTATGCGGCGAAGTACAGAAATTACGAGCATGTCGGCATTTTGAAGCGTTCCGTATATGAATGAGCCGTTTAAAGCGGCCGAAAACAAGGTAAGAATAAAGAATCAACAGTATATGCATGGGCTTGTTTCCAACGAGAAGTAAGCACTGCCCGACAAGGAGGATAGAGTATTGGGCAAGTTTTTCAGGGGTCCCCTAATCTACATTATCATTATTGTAGTCATTATTTTGGCGGCGCAGTTTTTGGGCAATCCGCAGACAACGCAAATCGACGAGCTGCAGTACAGCGAATTTCTGCAAAAGGTGCAGGACGAAGGCGTAAAGGACATCGCGATTCAGGATCGCACGCTTGTGGGACGGTATAAGGATACAAAAATACCGGATGAGGCGTTTCCGGAGCAGCAGTTCGATTTTAAGACGACGATACCGAATATCCAGCAGTTCAATCAGGATATGGCATCGGTGACGGGGGAGATGAACCCCGAGCTTTATGGTTTTAAGCTGAACTATGTGCCTACGCCGGAGCCGAACTTCTTCCTGCAGCTGCTGCCCTATCTCATTCCCATCGTACTTCTTCTGGTGCTGTGGGTGGTGATCATGCGGCGCGCACAGGGCGGCGCAGGCGGCACGGGCGGCGCGATGGCGTTTGGGAAGAGCAAGGCACGCATGACGGACGGCGGAGACACCAACAAGACGTTTTCCGATGTTGCGGGCGCGGATGAGGAAAAGGAAGAGCTCGTGGAGATCGTGCAGTTCTTAAAGAGCCCCGCACGGTTTAAGGAGCTTGGCGCGCGCATTCCAAAGGGCGTGCTGCTCGTGGGCCCTCCCGGCGGCGGTAAAACGCTGCTGGCAAAGGCGGTGGCGGGCGAGGCAAAGGTGCCCTTCTTCTCCATCAGCGGCTCGGATTTTGTGGAAATGTTTGTGGGTGTGGGCGCTTCGCGCGTGCGCGACCTGTTTGAAAACGCGAAGAAGAACGCGCCGTGCATCGTGTTCATCGACGAAATCGATGCGGTCGGCCGTCAGCGCGGCGCGGGCCTCGGCGGCGGTCACGACGAGCGTGAGCAGACACTCAATCAGCTGCTTGTGGAAATGGACGGTTTTGAGGTCAACGAGGGCATTATCGTGATGGCGGCAACAAACCGCCGCGATATTCTCGACCCGGCGCTGCTGCGCGCAGGACGTTTTGACCGGCAGATCACCGTCAACTATCCCGATGTGAAGGGACGCGAGGAGATATTGAAGGTGCACGCGAACGGCAAGCCCTTTGAGAGCGAGGTGGACTTTAAGGTCATCGCGCGGCGTACGCCCGGCTTTATCGGCGCGGACCTTGAAAACGTGCTCAACGAGGCGGCGATCTTAACGGCGCGCCGCAGGAAAAAGAAGATCGGCATGAGCGAGATCGAGGAATCCATCACACGCGTCATTGCGGGGCCGGAGAAGAAGAGCCGTGTGATGACGGAGGATGACAAACGGTGCACGGCCTATCACGAGGTGGGCCACGCGATTTTGGCGCACGTCCTTCCGAAGTGCGATCCGGTGCACGAGGTGTCCGTCATTCCGCGCGGTATGGCGGCAGGCTACACCATGACGCTGCCCGAGGAGGATAAGCAGCATGTGTTCAAATCCCGCCTGATGGATGAGATCACCATGATGCTCGGCGGACGCGTTGCGGAATCACTGACGCTTAAGGATATTTCCACAGGCGCGATCAACGATTTACAGCGCGCGACAGAGACGGCGAAGGATATGGTCACCAAATACGGCATGAGCGACGAGCTCGGCCCGGTGTTCCTCGCGTCCGGCCACGAGGTGTTCTTAGGCAAGGACTTTGGGCAGACGCCGGAATATTCCGAAAGCACCTCCGCGCGCATCGACGCGGAGATCACGCGCATCATCGAGAGCGCGTATGCCAAGGCGACGGATATTCTCAGTAAAAACCTGAAAAAGGTCGTGGACATCGGCGAGATCCTGATGCGCAAGGAAAAGCTGACGGGCGAAGAATTCAAGCGCCTGTTTGAAGACGACATCACCGTCGATTCACCGGACGATTGGGAGATCGAAACGAAGCCGGCGGAAAAAGAGCCGGAAATGATCGACGAGCCGGACGAGCCGGTCGATGCTGTGGAAGCGGAGGCGATCATCGTTGAGCCGCCGAATCCGGAGGACGCGTAAACGGCGGCTTTTGAAGCACAACTTTTTATGGCTTGCTGAACAAATAACAGAGGCGCGTCTATCGCGCCTCACTCTTTATGTGGAGCAAATAAATGATAGATTTACACATGCATTCAACGGCATCCGACGGTACGGACACGCCGCGCGCGATCATCACAAAATGCCGCAAGCTGGGGCTGAAGCTTTCGTCCATCACGGATCACGATACCATCGATTCGCAAAGAGAGGCAACAGAGACGGCGCGCGAGCTGAAAATAAGATATCTGACGGGCGTGGAATTTTCCGTGCGGTATACGGGCGAGCTTCATATTCTCGGTTATGGAATCGATACGCGCAACGCGGAGTTAAGCGACTTGATGGACGAGCTGCGGGAGGCGCGGGTGAATCGTGTGCATGAAATTATCCGCGCGGTGCAGGCGCAGGGCATGAAGATCGGCTTTGAGGATGTGGCGCGCTTTGCGCAGGGAAATACGCTTGGCCGTCCGCATGTGGCGCTTGCGCTTATCGAGAAGGGATACGCAAGTGATATGCAGGACGCCTTCACCCGCTACCTCAACGAGGAGGGAAGCTGCTATGTGCAGAGGCGCAAGCTGAATCCGCAGCAGGCGATCGAGATGATCCGCAAAACGGGGGGCCTTCCCGTTCTCGCGCATCCGAAGTTTGTGCGCACGGGGAACATCGAGGGCGTGGTAAAAGAGCTGAAGACGCTTGGCCTCATGGGCATCGAGGCATATTATCCCGCGCATTCGAACGCGGATGTGGAACGGTATGTGGGCATCGCGGAACGCAATGCCCTTATGGTGACGTGCGGAAGCGATTATCACGGGACGATGCGTTCATACGCGGCGATCGCTTGCGAGAAGAGAACAGGCCCGCTTCTTGAGGAGTCCGTCAAAAAATTCATTGAAAAATATGCAATATGATTGAAAAGCCCGGGGCCGGGTGCTATAATCGAATACATAGAGATTTAAAACGATTTTGACAAGGATGGTAGTGATTTATGCTGAACGGAAGCCCGGATATCAAGATATTTGCCGGTTCCTCGGGGGTTGCTTTCGCCAAAAAAATGTGCACCTACCTCGGTGCGGATTTAGGAGCGTCGGAGGTAATCCACTTTTCTGACGGAAATATTTTTATCCGCATCAAAGAAACTGTACGTGACAAAGACGTTTATGTAGTGCTCCCGATAGGTTTGGATCCCAACAACGAACTGGTGGAGCTTTTATTTTGGATGGATTCCTTCAAGCGCGCGAGCGCAAGCTCGGTCACAGCCATCATTCCATATTTTGGATATGCCAAGGGTGATAAAAAAGACGAGCCCCGCGTTTCCATTCGTGCGCGTGTGTGCGCGGATTGCTTAGAGACGGCGGGTGCGGACCGCGTGATCACCATGGATCTGCACAGCGCGCAGGTGCAGGGCTTTTTCAAGATCCCGGTCGATCATCTGCTTTCCCTGCCCATCCTGTGCGAATACATCAAGGGGATGGACATCATGGAAAACCTTGTCGTCGTTTCGCCGGACGCCGGCTTTGCCAAGACGGCGCGCAAATATGCCGACTACCTCAAGGTGCCCGTTGCCATTGGCGATAAGACGCGCACCGGTCACGATGAAAATGCGCAGATTTTGGAGCTCATCGGAAATGTGGAGGGTAAAAACTGCATGATCGTAGATGATTTTTCGATCTCGGGCGGTACGCTCATCGACGTTGCGAACATGCTCAAAGCGCGCGGCGCAAAGCGCATCGTTTCTGTTTTGGGCCACATTATGCTCCGCGAAAAAGGTGTGAAAGCCATCAACGAAAGCCCGATCGAATCGGTTATTTCCACGGACAGCGTGGAAAATCCGTTTATCATCGGTCAGAAGAAATTCCAGACGGTGTCCGTCGCGCCGCTGTTCGCGGAGGCGGTCTACCGTATTCATGAGCGGGAATCGGTCAGCACTTTGTTTTCCGCGGTGCCGCAGAAGCTGAAGGACGATTTGAAGGAATCCTGCGGAAAATAAGCAGCATTTGTAATAGCAGCCCTGCCTTGTTATATTCGACTATGATGAGACAGGGCCTTTTTGTAAGATGGAGGAATCGATGAAAAAACATGTGAAGATATTTTGGATCGTCGTTGTGGCGGCACTGATGCTGACGCTGATTGCGCCGATGACAGCGTTCGCGGAAAACGAAGACACACAGCCTACGGAAACGACGGCACCCACGCAGGAGCCGACACAGGCACCCACGCAGGAACCGACGCAAGCGCCGACACAGGCGCCGCCTACGCAGACACCCACACAAAAGCCGACGCAGGAGCCGACACAGGCACCCACGCAAAGCCCTGCTCCGTCGCCGTCCCCATCGCCCAGCGAAGACGACGCACAGAACTATGTCAACGTGACGATGTACATTTACGACAATGGTACGGTTGCGTCGGGGTATACGGTCGCGATCAGCAATCTGAGTCAGACCACCAACAAGGATGGCATGGTGTCGTTTCCCGAGGTGCCGGTCAGTGAACACAATGTGACAATCACCAATAAAGACGGAAAACAGAGCGTTGGAAGGATCACCCTTTCGCGCGGGGATACGACCGCCATTCAAGATGTTGCGATGGGCGGAAAATATGGGATATCTGTGGCGAACGGCGCGCGGAACCTGTATATGTCCGTGCTGTTTGCGGCGGAACAGGCCTTGCAGATCACCGCTGTGGACGAGGTGAAAACGCCCGCGCCCGAGGCGACCGCGACGGCAACGCCCACGGTTACCGGTGCAATCAAGTTTACGGCTGATTTTGTGGACCCGGCGGGCAAGGCGGTGAGCGGCATCGGCGTACTCGTTAAGCAGGGAGAAAATGCGCTTGGGCAGGGCATGACGGACGCAAAAGGACGTTTTGTGCTCAACCAGGGCGGCATCGGCAGTTATCAGTGGGGGCTTATGCCCGCAGGCGGAGCACTGGAACAGGCCAGCATCCTCTCGATCGAGGTGCAGCAGGGTGCAACGACGAAGATCGTGGCTGCGGAGGGCGACGTATATGTGGTGCAGACGCCGGGCACGACCAAAGACCTGTATTTCAAATTTGAGCAAAACGGAAACGCCTTTACCCTCAAGGAGGTCGCGGACAAGGTTCCGGGGGGGATCGATTCGCTGACGCTCGGCATCATCATGGTGGCAGTGATCATCGTGGTGGTGATCGTGATCATCGTCGTTTTGAAGCACAACAAGAAGAAAAAGCGCAACATCGACAAAATGATGAACGAGCCGCGCGGACGCGAACGCGAGTTTGAGCTCGAGCATGACGACACGCAAGAGGTGCACGAGCAGCCCAAGCAGACGGGCGGCGCAAACAAGATGGGCGATCGTTCCAGAATGTAAATCGAATCAAAAAAGCGCCGCGTTTCAAACGCGGCGCTTTTTGCGTCTGCAGATTTATTTTAAATAATTCTCAATGGGAGAGAGATCGAGCTTATCGTAATCCTTTAAAAATGCGTACAGCTTTTGCGTGATGACACGCGCGCCGCCCGAGATGTCGCTTTCCACATTCACGGGGATCAGCGGGTCGTGCAGGGAGAGCCGTACGAGGAACCAGCCGTTGCCGTGTCCGTCGCCGAACGAAACGCGAATGCCCTCGTGGTTGTCGGGTGCGATGATAAAATCGTCCTGCTCCCCGGCATAGGTCTCGAGCGCGGCGATCATATCCGCACCGTATGCCTTAAAATCATCCGCACTTATGTTGAGGCGGAATTCCTCGCTTTCAAGAGGCTCCTTCAAATCCGCGATCAGGTCGGAAATGGAATGCCCTTGCTTTTTGAGCTTCGCCATCTCGATCAGCAGACGGGTCACAAGGTATGCGCCGTCGTCCAAAAAGAAGTTTTCTTTCAGAGCCGCATGGCCGGAGGTCTCGATCGCGAGCTGCGAATCCGTGCCGCTTTCATTGAGGCGGATGGATTCGTTGATGACATTTTTATATCCGCGCTTGAAGCGGTGATGCACGCCGCCGCGCGCCGCGATGAATTCCGCGAGGCCGCTCGAGGTGATGGAATCCGTGACGATGGTGGTGCCCGGAAATTCCTTCAAAAGAATGGCGGAGATCGCCGCGATCAGCCTGTTTTTGTTGAGCACGCTGCCGCCTTTATCCACCGCGCCCGCGCGGTCTACGTCCGTATCGAAGATAAGGCCGAAATCCGCACCCGTGCTGACGACCGCGCTGACGATGCTCTTCATCGCGTCCTTATCCTCCGGGTTGGGGATGTGGTTGGGGAACGTGCCGTCCGGATCGAGAAACTGGCTGCCCTGCGTATCTGCGCCGAGGGGCTTTAGCACCTTGTCCACATAAAAGCCGCCCGCGCCATTGCCCGCGTCCACGATGATCTTGAATCCTTCAAAGGGTTTTTCTTCACCCGTGGCGGTGCGGATCTTATTTGCAAGAATGCCCGCATATACGCTCATGAAATCCGCCTGTGAGATGCTGCCAGCCGCCGCGGTGGTGGTCGTGCCGTCCGCCGCGATGCGGATGAGTTCTGCGATGTCCGCTTTTTCCAGCCCGCCGCGCGCTGTGAAGAATTTCAGCCCGTTGCGGTTCATGGGCAGATGGCTCGCGGTCACCATGACCGCGCCGTCGCACATAAAACCGTTCGTCACCGTCGTCATAAACATGGCGGGCGTAGAAGCCATGCCACAGTCCACAACGTCCGCGCCCATGGCAGAAAAACCCTCGATGCACGCCTGCTTGAGCGCGGGTCCGGTGATGCGCGAGTCCATACCGATGGCGATCTTGAGCTTTTTTGCGCCGTGCGCATAAAGCCACGCTGCAAATGCCTGCGCAAGATCACGCGCGACCTGCTCGGTGAGGTTCGCGCCGTCGCCGAGGGCCACACCGCGTATATCGCTGCCGTTTTGCAGTTTGGAATAATCCATAATTTCCACTCCTTTCAAATAAGGCACACAAGCGTGCCTGTTCAACAAAAATGCGTTGATATCATTATTTTAACGGGAAAGGGAAAGATGTTCAATACCGCGAACCAAATCATTTTTCGCGGCGCGGGAAAAATCTTTTCAAAAATGGAAAAACATGAAAAATAATATGTTTTTGTTCAGAATGGCCTGTCCGTGGTACACAAAAGCGACACAAGCTTGAGATATGACGTTTCCGTAACAAAAACAGTTGAAAAAAGGGCCTTGTTGTATTATGATATATGATATGTAGGCATATTGTGCCTCCAAGAGTAATCGAGAAGAGAGGCTTCGATGAATGGGTTTATTCGGTAATTTTAACGATATAGGAATCGACCTTGGCACAGCGACGGTTCTGGTTTATGTCAGAGGAAAGGGAATCGTTCTGCGCGAGCCTTCGGTCGTGGCTGTAGACAGGCTTTCCGGCCGTATGCTTGCCATTGGTGAGGAAGCGCGCATCATGCTCGGCCGTACGCCCGGAAACATCGTGGCGGTGCGTCCGCTGCGCGAAGGCGTGATTTCGAACTTCCACGACACGGAACGCATGCTGCGCTATTTTCTGCGTAAGGTGATCGGCAAACGCATGTTTTTCAAGCCGCGCGTGGTGGTATGTGTGCCTTCCGGCGTAACGGAGGTGGAAAAGCGTTCCGTTATCGAGGCGACAGAGGAGGCGGGCGCGCGTCATACCTGCCTCATCGAGGAGCCCATTGCGGCGGCGATCGGCGCGGGAATCGACATCGGCGCGCCGCAGGGCAACATGGTGCTCGACATCGGCGGCGGTACGGCGGATATGGCTGTCATCTCCCTGGGCGGGGCGGTCATCAGCGACTCCATTAAAATTGCCGGTGATACGTTTGACGAATATATTTCCAGATACATCAAAAAGAAATACAATATGCTCATCGGCGAGCGTACGGCGGAGGAGATCAAGATCAACATCGGCTCCGCGTTTCCGCGCAAAGAGGAAGCATATATGGAGGTGACGGGGCGCAACCTGATCTCCGGCCTTCCGAAGACGATCACGATCAGCTCGAACGAGACGATCGAGGCGATGCAGGAGCCCTTGAACCGCATCATGGAAACCATGCACAGCGTTCTGGAGCGGTGCCCACCGGAGCTGACGGCGGATATCGCGGAAAACGGCATCTGCATGACGGGCGGCGGATCGCTGCTGTATGGGCTTGACAGACTGCTGACAGAGCGCACCAAGATCCCTTGCTACGTGGCGGAGGATGCGGTGTCGTGCGTTGCGATCGGCACGGGCAAGGCGCTCGAATCCATCGACGTATACAGCGCAGGTGCGGTCTATGATTACCGGCGCGGAGATTATTACAATCAAGGCTATTGAGCAAAAAGAGAAAGCGGGGGCTGCTCCCACACGGGGCGGCCTCCTTTTTTGGCGGCGGGCTTTTTAAAAATTTTGTAAACAATCGAAAAAAGGCTTCGCAAAGCGATTGAAATCAATTAATATAAGATAGATAGTAAACCAGAGGAATCAAGCGGAGGAACATGGGTTTTGAATCAAAGAGCGGAAGTGAACCATCATAAAAAAATCAAGGGACTGCTGGCTGCGCTGATCGTGCTGATCGTTGCGGCAGTTTTTGTGTTTATGTCCTTATACAATACCTATCAGGGGCTGCGCGCGAACCCGATGTCGGCATTTGTGCAAACAGGGAACGACGCGGCCACAGCCACGGATGACCTGAAATATGATAATAACGCAAACGTGCAGACCGTGACCATTGACGGAAAGCAATATAGCGCGAAGCAAAACGTGATCACCGTGCTGATGCTGGGCATCGATTCGGATGGCAGCGCGGAAAAAACGGCGCAGGGAGAGCGCAGCGATATGATGCTGCTGTGCACAGTCGATTTGGAGGGAGGCGAGGAAGGCATCACATTCACCTCGATTCCGCGCGACACGCGTACGACGGTGCATAAGGTGGATGCGAACACGGGAAAAATACTCGATAAGGACTGGATCACGAAGCTGAACCACGCCTACAACATTGGCGGTATGACGAAGGGTTATGGCGCAGACAACGCGATGCGCGCGACGGAAGACCTGATCGAAATCGACGGACAGCTGAGCATTCCGGTGCAGTATTACCTGTCCATCGACTTAGAACACTTAAGCGATCTTGCGGACGCGCTTGGCGGCGTGGAGGTGACGCTCGATCAGAACTATCCGGATATTGGCAAAAAAGGCGACACCATCAATCTGAAGGGAGAAAAGGTGCGGCTTTATCTGCAAAACCGCAAACAGATGGAGGGCGGCGAAACGGATCGCCAGCGTCACGAGCAGGAGTTTATGATGGCGATCGCCCGGAAAATCAAGGACATGGGCGCGGTGCAGTCGGCATCCAAGTTATTCACGCAATTGCAGGACGTCGTACACCTGAATTTGAACCTCGACCAGATCGTCGCCATGGCTGGTGTGCTCGACAAGGTATCGCTCGAGGACATTGAACGTACGATCTTTGAGGTGGGTGATTATTCCATGGAATATGATGAATATATGGGTCGTGACCTCGATTTTTATATGATGGATGAGCAGGAGCTTACGGAGAAGATGCTGGGGCTTTACTACAACCCGGCATAACCCCATCAACACGCAAAAAAGCTACGCGGAGGTTTCTCTGCGTAGCTTTTTGATATGCGGCGTGAGAGCAGAACGTCAGTCTTCCACGCGAATGACATCCGCGGGGCAACCGCTCTGCGCTTCAAACGCGCCTTCCTCGTTTTCGGCGGAAACCTCCGCATAGACCTCGGCGATGCCTTCGTCCGTCATGCGGAACACACCGGGGCATAGGCTTTCACACAGCCCGCAGCCAATGCAGCCGTCGTCAATAAACGCTTTCATATTCATTCCTCCTTATCTTGCTCATTAGAATCAAATCCTTCCTGTTTGTTTAATAAGCATCCTGCATGGGTGTAAACATGTTTATCAAAAGGGAGGCGGGGTAATATATAAGAAAAGCAGAACGAAAAGGAGGCGGCATTATGGAAAAAAGAGAAATCACGCCCGGAGAATTTGCGGACCCGGAAGATGTGACGCTTCAAAAACCTGAGGATGAAAAGGAATTTGATGACGGAGTATCTGCCTCGTTCCTGCGGTTCGATGGCGAGGAAAATCAGGACGGACATAAATAATCAACAAAAAGCGGCGCCCTTAAGCGCTGTTTTTTTGTGGTCTATTTGGCAAAGCATGAAAATTTAATGAAAAAACCGGGGATTGTTGTATAGGGCGGGGCAGTGTGATAACATGAAGTCAATAAAGGCCCGCTGGGCAAAGGAGAAGCGTTATGATCAAAAAAGATTGGGATATCATGCAGGTGTGTATCGTTGTCAGGGATTTGAAAAAGTACGTCAGGAATTATTGGGAAAAAATGGGCATTGGCCCGTGGAAGCTGCGCCATTTTACAAATGAGATCGTCAGGGATTTCAAGGTGGACGGCAAGGTGGTCGAGGAGGCGTTCGATTTTCACATTGCGGTCTGTCAGGTCGGTCGCGTTGAATTTGAGATCATCCAGCCGATCAAGGGGCCGAATTGCTATTTCCGTTTCCTCGAGGAAAAAGGCGAGGGCCTGCACCATGTGAAAGTGGTGATCGACAAGGAAGAAGTAGGGGAAATGGTGCAATATTTCGAGGCGAATGGAAACCCGATTTTGCAGACCGGATGGGTGGACGAAGATTTCCACGCGTATCCGGATACGCAGGAGGACCTTGCCATGATGCTCGAGCTGGGTGTGCCCGGGCCGATCGATGTGCCCTATGAGCTCTATCCGCCGGAAGCGATCAAACAACAGTAAGGGAGAACATCATGGAGCAGATTAAATGGGGCGTCGTAGGCACGGGGTATATCGCGGGCAATTTTGCGGAATGCATGGATTTCGTGCCTGAAGCGCAAAAAGCAGCGGTGACGGGAACGAGCGAAAAAAAGGCGAGGGCCTTCGCGGAGGAATACGGCTTTGAACAGAGTTTTGCGAGCATGGAGGATATGATCGCACAAGCGCAGCCGGATATCGTCTACATCGCGGTGCCCAACCACCTTCATTTCGACCTTGTGATGCGCGCGCTCGAACTGGGCGTGCATGTGTTGTGTGAAAAACCGATGGCGGACAATCTGTTTCAGTTGGAGCAGATGATTGCAAAGGCACGGGAAAAGGGCTTGTTTCTGATGGAGGGAATGTGGACGCGATGCTTCCCCGCAGTGCGCAGGGCTGTCGAATGGATGGCGGACGGCGCGATCGGGCAGGTGATGTCTGTGCGCGCGGATTTTGGCATCAAGTCCGCGCCCGACTGGCAGTCATGGAAGGCGAGTGCGGCGGCGAGCGGCGGTGCGCTGCGCGACGTGGGCGTATATGCCGTGGCGATGGCGTTCCTCGGTTTTCAGACATCGCCGGAGTCGATCGTTTCCGTCTGTACGCTCAAGGATGGTGCGGATGTACATTCAGAAATGATGTTTCGCTATGGCGGAAGCAGGGCGGCATTTCTTTCCGGCTCATTTGAACTGATCACCGATCATCATGCCACGATCTATGGGGATAAGGGCGCGATCGTGCTCGGTGAAAAGCTGTGGTGCCCGCATCGGGCGCAGCTTTATTCGTATGATGGGGACGACGTGTTCACAAAGGTACTGCGTGAAACGTTTGAGGATGATTATGAATCGCATGGATTTCAGTATGAGATCGCCCATGTGTGCATGTGTCTGACGGAGGGTAAAACGCAGAGTCCTTACTTCCCGCTTATGGAAAGCGAGGACATCATGCGGGTGACGGACAAACTGCGCAGCGAGTGGGGTGTGCGTTATGCATCGGATCAATGAAACAGCAAAGACGGGGGCGCATAACGCGGCTCCGTCTTTTTATGTTATTTACACATGAAACGAAAATAGAAAATCGCTTGTCTTACGAAAAATAAAGATTTTGCGTATGTATAAGGATTGCAAAAAATCCGCGTTCGCTTATTGGTTCGGTGGATTTTTTTATTCGCTGCATAACCCTTCAGTCTTTTATTTTATAAAAAATAGAAAAGGAAAAAGGAATGAAGGGAGTTTTATAGAATATATTAAATACGGGCAATTATTTAGAACAACATATACACAGGCAAATATGTGTATATTTTGATTTAATGATTTGCAAAATATAGGAAGGCGAGGTTTTTTATGATGAGTATTGATTTGAGTCAATATGGGATTACAGGGGTAAAAGAGATTGTTCACAATCCTTCTTACGAAATGCTGTTCGAGGAAGAAACCAAATCATCCCTCGAAGGTTTTGAAAGAGGCCAGGAAAGTGAGCTTGGTGCGGTAAACGTGATGACCGGCATCTATACGGGACGTTCCCCCAAAGATAAGTTCATCGTTATGGATGACACGTCGAAAGACACGGTTTGGTGGACTTCTGACGAACAGGTCAATGACAATCGTCCTTTGAGCGAGGAAGCGTGGAAAACGGCGAGAAAGATCGCGATGGAAGAGCTTTCAGGCAAAAGACTTTTTGTTGTAGATGCATTCTGCGGCGCGAATGAAGACACGCGCATGTCGATCCGTTTCATCATGGAGGTTGCATGGCAGGCGCATTTCGTTACAAATATGTTCATTACGCCTACGGCAGAAGAACTGAAAAACTTCAAGCCGGATTTCGTCGTATATAACGCATCCAAGGCGAAAGTGGATAACTATAAAGAGATGGGCATGAATTCCGAAACGGGAATCCTGTTCAACCTTACCAGCAAAGAGCAGGTCATTCTGAATTCGTGGTATGGCGGCGAGATGAAAAAGGGTATGTTCTCTATGATGAACTACTATCTGCCGCTTAAGGGCATCGCATCGATGCATTGCTCGGCAAATACCGATCTGAACGGCGAAAACACCGCTATTTTCTTTGGGCTCTCCGGCACAGGGAAGACTACGCTTTCCACAGACCCGAAGCGTCTTTTGATCGGCGATGATGAACATGGCTGGGATGACAAGGGTATTTTCAACTTTGAGGGTGGCTGCTACGCGAAAGTTATCGACCTTGATAAGGAATCCGAACCGGATATCTACAACGCAATCAAGCGGGACGCACTTCTTGAGAATGTTACCCTTGACGCAAACGGCAAGATCAATTTTACGGACAAGAGCGTGACAGAGAACACGCGTGTATCCTACCCGATCGATCATATTGTAAACATTGTGAAGCCGGTTTCGACAGCTCCGGCAGCGAAAGATATTATCTTCCTCTCCGCAGATGCCTTCGGCGTTCTTCCGCCTGTGTCGATCTTGACGCCCGAACAAATGCAGTATTACTTCCTGTCTGGTTTCACGGCAAAATTGGCCGGAACGGAAAGAGGAATCACGGAGCCGACACCAACCTTTTCCGCTTGCTTTGGAAAGGCATTCTTGGAGCTGCATCCGACCAAGTACGCAGAAGAGCTTGTGAAGAGAGCGAAGCAGAATAATTCAAAAGCATACCTCGTAAACACGGGCTGGAACGGTTCGGGAAAGCGTATTTCCATTCGTGATACCCGCGGTATCATCGATGCGATCCTTGATGGCTCCATCGAAAAGGCATCGACGAAAATGCTGCCGTACTTCAACGTTGCGATCCCGACCGAACTGCCGGGTGTGGATACCAAGATTCTTGATCCGCGCGACACCTATGCGGACGCTTCCGAGTGGGATGCAAAGGCGAAGGATTTGGCGCAGCGCTTTGTAAAGAATTTTACAAAATATGAAGGAAACGAAGCAGGAAAGGCGTTGGTTTCTGCGGGTCCCCAGTTATAAGGAATCGAAGTATAGAAGTAAGGGCTGTATCCAGAAAAAGTAGCCAAAATGAAACAAACAGGCAAGCGCATATAAAAAGCGCTTGCCTGTTTTCGTAATGTGGTTCAAGGGCATGATCTGGACTTTTTCAGCGCGAAGACATACCGTTTCCATCATGTGCCAGACCATTGGGGAATAGTCGCGCTTGTCGGCAAGGGTGATGCCGACCCCATCGGGCGGCCTGTCCTGCTCGTGAGCCAGTGTTGTGGGCAGCGGCCATGCAACCTCATTGGGCATCAGCGGGATCTGAAACATTTTTTGTCTTCTCCTTTCTTCCGGTTCGACAATGATAGGCTGTCATATTTTGCGTTTTAATAACAATAAAACATAAAACCGCCAAACAGGAGGATGATCTGACAAGCGCGGAATGTGATGTGAGAATCGACGAGCAGAGGCGCGGAAATTCTGTATGAAACCTTCAAAATGGTTTGGCAGCGTACATTCTTGAAATAAAAAAAGTGCATAAATTTTAAAAAATTCACAGATAATGATGGATAATTTCCGGAAAAGAAAATATAATACGGTTATGACGTTATGCGTCATTTGAAGTCAGGCGTGTAGAAAAGGAAATTTATGACTACGATTTGCATCATTGCTGTGTTTGCTGGAGCTGTCATTTTATTGGTCAGCATGATCAAGTATTATAGACTTTTGCTTCGTTTTCGGGTAGAGGCGCGGGAAAAACGCGTGTTTTCAAAATGGACGTACGGCTTTTGTATGTTGCTGATGTTGTTTTTTTTGTTGGGCTATGTCGTACTCGGCGGATACTATTTGTTCGGCCCGGAGGTGGAGCCGTCAACCTATTTGGTGGCCAGCATTTTCTTTTTTGGAGCGGTTTTTGTCTATGTCGTGGTGACAGTGCAGGCGCAAATGTCGGCCGTTATCACCAAAAAGACGGAGGAGATCGTGCTTACGCTGGTAAACGCGATGGAAGCAAAGGACGAATATACACGCGGACATTCTGTGCATGTCGCCAATCTGGCACAAATATTTTATAGCAATTTACCTGAAAAATGGAAACGTAAAATCAACCTGAATCAGTTGCTGGATGCCGCTATTTTGCATGATATCGGAAAAATTGGGATTGCGGATCATGTGCTTAATCAGCCGGGGAAGCTGAATGAAGCACAATGGGAGCTCATTCGTCAGCATCCGAAAATGGGCAAGCAAATTTTGGAGAAAACGAGCTTTAAAGAGCTTGGCGATATGATCCTTTATCACCATGAGCGCATAGACGGACATGGATATTATCAGATCCCGGCAGAAAGCATTCCGCCCCAAGCCCGCATGATTTCAATTATGGACGCCTATTCTGCGCTGGTAACGGACCGGGTGTATCGGCCAAAGCACAGCTATCAAGAGGCCATGGAGATTATTCGGCAAGAAAGCGGAAAACAATTTGACAGCGAACTTGTAGAGATTTTTTGTCGGATTTCAGAAGAAGAGCTGAATGGGGCGCTGGAAAATATCGTTTTCTCTGTGCAAGGTGTAAGCTGATCAACGATAAATGCCGATCGTAAGGACCGGAGCATTTCCAGACAAAAGCAAAAAGAGCAGGATGAGCGCAACCGCGCTGCTGCAAAAGTCGAAAGCGTCTGATGACCGCTATCCCTTTCTTCCTCAATCAAAGAAAATGACGAGGGAGATCTGATTCAATTTCCACCATTGTAAAAATTTGCGATGGGCTTGAAATCAAGATGAAGGATTTTTTTAATGACGCGCTTTTCGAAGATATTAAGCAGGAAATTTATTAGTTGTAACCCTTATGAACGAAAAAACTCCGAACGTACAAAAAAGTGTAAACGTTTTTTTGAAATGATAAAAGCCGTACTTCCTCAAGCAGGAAATACGGCTTTACTCTTTGCCTACAATCGAACCGTTATGGTGAAACCGCCAATGAAAAAATATGGGTTCGTATAGGACTTGTTTGGTGGAGACAGCTGGGCTCGAACCAGCGACCCCCTACATGTGAAGCAGGTACTCTGACCAACTGAGCTATGCCTCCAACGGTTTTTATTATAGCATATTTCAGAAAGATTGCAAAACAAATTTCACAAAATTCATAGGAAAAATGATTTGTTTGAGGTACAATGAAGACAACATCAAAAAAGGCAGGGGGTTGCCATGATTCAAACACACAAAACCGATACCAGAGACGGCAAGGACGTTTTCGCTTATACGTTCACAAATGAGGCGGGCGGAAGTATGACGGCCACGAACTACGGCGCAACCATCATGGCGATTCAGATGCCGGATGCGCAGGGAAATGTGGATGATGTGGTGCTCGGCTTCGACACACCCGAAGGATATTATGGAAAACATTCCTATTTCGGGGCGACGATCGGCCGCTTTGCGAACCGTATCGCGGGCGGCGAATTTACCGTCGGGGGCAAGAATTACGAAATTGCGTGCAACGAGAAGGAGATCAACCTCATTCACGGCGGGCCGGACAGCTTCAATCGCAAGGTGTGGGAGGGCAGCGCGGAGGGGAATACCCTCAAGTTATCCTATCACAGCCCGGACGGGGAAAACGGCTTTCCTGCGGCGGTGGATGTGCGTGTGGAAATCACGCTTACGGAAGACAACGCGGTGCGCCTTGAATATTTCGCACAGGCGGATGCGGACACCATCCTTTCGCTGACCAATCATTCCTATTTCAATTTGCGCGGCGGCGGGGAGATCGGCGACCATATCCTGATCATCAATGCGGGAGAATATACGCCCGTGGATGAAAACAAGATCCCGACGGGCGAGTTTGCGGAAGTCCTCGGAACTCCGCTCGATTTTACGCATCCGCACCTCATTGGTGAGCGTATCGACGATCCGCTTTTGCGCGGCGGGTATGACCATAACTATGTGCTGTGGGGCGAAGGCTTCCGCTGTGCCGCGCGTGTAGAAGACCCGCAAAGCGGCCGCGTGATGGAGGTTTTCACCGATAAGCCGGGCATGCAGTTTTACACGGCGAACACCTTAGGGGAGATCGTTGGCAAAAACGGCATGGTGTATGGTCCGCGCATGGCTTATTGTTTTGAAACGCAATTGTTTCCGGACAGTATGCACCACGATGAATTCCCGTCGTGCCTGCTCGAGAAAGGCAAAACTTATCATGATGTGACAGAGTACCGGTTTTATACACGATAAAGAGATTCATGAAGGATTTATGAACGGCGGATGAACAAATCCGTCGTTTTTATTACGGTTTTATAAATTTTGCGCGCCGGGCGTTGGTGTATGCACGAAATATGATATAATGAACATACATTGAGGTACAGGGAAGGAACAGTATGGGGGACGAACAACAGGAGCGCTACGAGGCGAACTGCGAAACCGGGCTCACTGACGAGCAGGTCAAAAGCCGCATCGAAGCGGGGCTAACAAACGCATACAATACGAATACCACAAAGTCATACCGTCAAATATTCAAGGACAATCTATTTACATTTTTTAATATCCTGAATATGGTGTTTACCGTGTTCATCGTGATGACGGGCTACATCAAGGAGCTCGTATTTTTGCTCGTCGTCATTGGTAACCTTGCCATCGGTATCGCGCAGGAGATCGTCACAAAAAAGACGCTCGATAAGCTTTCGGTCGTCGTTGCGGCGCGCGTGAAGGTGGTGCGCAATGGCGAAGAAAAGGAGATCGGGGTCGCGGAGCTGGTGCTGGATGACGTGGTGCAGCTGATGCCCGGCAATCAGGTGTGTGCGGACGGAAGGGTCCTTGAGGGAATGGTGGAGGTCAATGAATCGCTCATCACGGGCGAATCGGACGTGATCGTCAAAACGGTGGGAGACTTCCTGTATTCCGGGAGCTTTATCGTATCGGGCAACGCCTATGCGCGGGTCGAGCGCGTTGGAATGGAGAATTACGCGAACAAGATTTCGTATGACGCGAAGGTCTCGAAAAAGCGTACGTCCGCACTGCGCGTTTCGCTGAACCGCATCTTGAAGATCATCAGCCTGATCATCGTGCCTGTGGGTATCCTGCTGTTTTTGAAGCAGTGGCTTGTGGTGGGGCTGCCCATTGCAGACAACACCGTTAAGACGGTAGGCGCGCTCATCGGCATGATCCCGGAGGGGCTGATCTTGCTGACAAGCGTGGCGCTTGCGACAAGTGCGGTGATCCTCGCGACCAAGCGAACGCTCGTGCAGGATCTATACTGCATCGAAACGCTCGCGCGCGTGGATGTACTGTGCCTCGATAAAACAGGCACCATCACGGAAGGTAAAATGCATGTGGAAGAGATCGTGCCTGTCAAAACGTGCGAGGATATCGACGCGATCCTTGCCAACATGGCGGGGGCGCTGCAGGATGACAATGCCACCTTCCATGCGATCGTGGAAAAATTTGGCAAGCGGTTCGATCATCAGATCAAAACCATCGTGCCCTTTTCCTCTGCGCGCAAATACAGCGGCGTCAGCTTTGAAGAGAAAGGGACGTACTTTCTCGGTGCGTTCGAGTTCATCTTTCCGGACGGAGTTTTAGGAATAGATCCGGAGGAATACGCGCGGCAGGGCAGCCGTGTGCTGGTGCTTGCGCACAGCGACGCGAAAGACGTGCTCGATAATGCCGTGCCCGCCGGCATGGAGCCCGTTGCATTTTTGATGATCTCTGACCGTATTCGCGATGACGCGCAAAAGACGCTTGAATATTTCGAAAAGCAGGAAGTGGAGATCAAGATCATTTCCGGGGACAGCCCGGTCACAGTGAGCGCGATCGCCAAGAAGGCGGGCGTGAAAAATTACGGGGCGGTGGATGCCACTACGCTGCAAACGCGGGAGGAGATTGATGCGGCAGCGGAAAAGTACAATGTGTTTGGACGGGTGACCCCCGCGCAGAAAAAGGAACTGATCGCTGCTTTGAAACGCAAAGGTCACACGGTCGCTATGACGGGCGATGGCGTGAACGATGTGCTTGCCTTAAAGGAATCAGACTGCGGCATCGCGATGGCCTCGGGCAGCGACGCGGCAAAAAATATCGCAAATCTTGTGCTGCTCGATTCAAACTTTGCGACAATGCCCGATATCGTCAACGAGGGGCGCAAGGTCATCAACAACATCGAACGTGTGGCTACGCTGTTCATTACCAAGACGGTTTACGCGGTGCTGCTCGCGCTGCTGACGCTGATTCTCGTGGAGAGCAGCTATCCCTATTCGCCGATACAAATGACGCTCATCAGTTTTGTGACGATTGGCTATCCTGCGTTTTTTCTGGCACTGGAGCCAAATTTTGCGCCCATCAAGCAGCATTTTCTCATCAACGTACTCAAGCGCTCCCTGCCCGGCGGGCTGAGCGTGATTTTAGGCATCATTGCCATCAACATCCTCGCGGGGATATTCCAATATACGCCCGCCTCGGTGTCCACAATGTGCATCTTGATTGCCGTGGCGGCGGGCATGTGGGTGGTCGCGAAGGTCAGTGCACCATTTACCACGGCGCGCAAGGTCATCTTGTGGAGCGCAATCGGCCTTTTTGCGCTGTGTATGATTTTCTTGGCCGGATTTTTTGATGTGGCGCCCATCAGTCTGCCGCAGGCCGTGGTGGTGTTCATTTTTGTGATCATCGTTCCCTTCCTCATGCGTGGATTCGAGCGGTTTGTGGAGAAGTGGGCGGATAAGTTTCTCGACAAAAAACTGGTGCGGCAGGGTATGAAGTTTATGGACGGAAAAAAGGACAAATAAGGGGGAAGAGCAAATGGGAGTTCAGTTGGTTTATTTCAGCCCGACAGGCAGCACGAAAAGGATCGTGCAAATATTGGGTAAGGCATGGGAAGAAGCTGCGGAGACTGACGTGACGCCATATTCCGCGCAGGATGAGCAATATGCGTTTTCAAACGACGAGACCGTGATCTTTGGTGTGCCTTCCTTTGGCGGGAGGGTGCCCGCGCTTGCCGCGGAGCGTCTTGCGAAAATTACGGGAGACGATACGCCCGCGGTTGCAGTGGTCGCGTTTGGAAACCGCGCGTACGATGACACGCTGCGCGAACTGGCGGCGATCCTCAAACAACAGGGCTTTCGCGTGATCGCGGCGGTCGCCGCTGTGGCGGAGCATTCCATCGCGCGCCAATACGGCGCGCTCAGGCCGGATGAATACGATGCGGCGGAGCTGACGTCCTACGCGCGGCACTTGGCGGCGCTTTGTGCGGACGCGCCCGAGGTGGGATTTGATCAGGACGCGCCTTACAGGGAATACGGCAGCGTACCTTTAAAGCCGCACGCGGGAAAGGCGTGCACACAGTGCGGGGCTTGCGCCTCCCATTGTCCGGCGGGCGCGATCCCGCGCGAACATCCGGAGCAAACGGAGGAGGCGCGCTGTATTTCGTGCATGGGGTGCATCAGCGTGTGTCCGCAAAAAGCGCGCAGCCTGAACAAGATGATGCTGTTCGGCGTGGAGAAGATGCTGAAAAAGGTATGCGAATCGAGAAAGAAAAACGAACTGATTTTGGGTTAGACGTGTGGCAAAGCCGTTGCTTCTCACACGGCATGCGTCACATCGGCAGAAAACAAACATATAAATAAAAAAAACGACGCTGAAATGTTGAAATTTTACACGTTTTGCGTTGTTTTTTTGATTGATTCCCCCTTGATTATTCAGTATAGTAGTAATTAACATAAAACAATTGTGCCCGCGCGTGCGGGTATTCATCGAAAAACGGGAAAGGGGCGAACACAATGAGCAAAATCTTGGCATTTGATTTCGGCGCGTCGAGCGGGCGCGCGATGATCGCGCAGTATGTGGACGGAAAGATCACGATGGAGGAGATACATCGGTTCACGAACGATCCGGTTTCGCTGAACGGAACGCTGTTCTGGGACGCACTGCGTCTTTTTTATAACATCAAGCAGGGCATCACCAAGGCTGTGAACGCGGGCGGTTTCGATATGATCGGCATCGACACATGGGGGGTTGATTTTGGGCTGATCGGCGAGGACGGACAGTTGATCCAAAACCCCGTGCATTACAGGGACGGACGCGGTGAAAAGCCGTTTGACGAATTTTTCAAGCGCGTCGATCCGGCAGACCTCTACAGCAAGGTGGGGCTGCAGCACATGGCAATCAACACGCTCTATCAACTGATCCACCTAAAGGAAAACCAGCCCGAGCTTCTCGCGGCGACAAAGAAAGTACTCTTTACGCCCGACCTCTATAACTATTTCCTGACGGGCGTGATGAAATCGGAATACACAATTGTCTCCACCTCTGAAATGCTCGACGCGAAAACACGCGACTGGAGCGAAGATGTGCTGAAGCTTTCGGGCATCCCGCGTGAAAAGCTGTGCGACATTACGCCGCCGGGCTCGGAATGCGGACTGCTGCGCGACGACATCTGCGAAGAGCTGGGCGCGCCCAAGGCAAAGGTCATGTGCACCGCGTCGCACGATACCGCGTCGGCGGTCGCGGCTGTACCCACGCAGGAAAAGGACTTCATCTTCATCAGCTGCGGTACGTGGAGCCTGCTTGGCACAGAGCTTTACGAGGCTTGCCTCAATGAAAAGGCGTCCGAATACAACTTCTCGAACGAGGGCGGCGTTGCGGGAACGTACCGCTTTTTGAAAAACATAATGGGGACGTGGCTCATACAGGAATCCCGCCGCCAGTGGATCCGCGAGGGCAAGGAATATGGATTCGGCGATCTGGAGCAGCTTGCAAAGGCGAGCGCGCCGTTCCAAAGCCTGATCGACATCGACAGTCCGGAATTCGGCAAGCCGGGGAACCTGCCGCGCAGGGTACGCGAATATTGCGAAAAGACGGGCCAGCCCATTCCACAGGATCCGGGACAGACCATCCGCTGCATCGACGAAAGCCTTGCGCTGAAATTTGCGTACAGCATCGCCAGCTTGGAGGAATGCACAGGCAGGGAATATAAGACGATCCACATCCTTGGAGGCGGTACCAAGAGCGCGCTCTTGTGCCAGATGACGGCCAACGCTTCGGGTAAGCGCGTGATCGCCGGGCCGGACGAGGCGACTTGCTTTGGCAACATTGCCGTGCAGCTCATCGCCGCAGGCGAGATCGCCGACATCAGCGAGGCGCGCCGCGTGGTGGCCAATTCCACAGAGCTCAAGACTTATGAGCCGCAGGACGCGGAAATGTGGAAAGAGCAATACGCGCGATTCAAAAAGATCATTGGAGTATAAAAAGAAATAAACGGCGGGGGAACTGCTTCCTCCGCCGTTTTGGCGTCTTTTGAAAAAGTCATAATTTATTAAGAAACTGCAACAGGGTTTGTGCTATAATGAAGCTGTAGGAATGATGGGCTGGGGGCATGTTTTTCGCGCATTGCATTGCGCGGATTTTTATGCATGGTCATGGACCCTTCCGCACATTGCGGAAAGGCAATGCCGCGCCCTTTTGAAACGGAGGACGTTTGTGGAACCGATCATCGCAGCACGAAACTTAAAAAAAATCTATCGCATGGGAAATGCGAAGATACACGCGCTCGACGGGGTGGATATCGACGTGATGCCCGGAGAGATATGCGCGATCCTCGGTACATCGGGGAGCGGAAAATCGACACTTTTGTCTCTGCTTGCCGGGTTGGAGCATCCGACCGCCGGGAAAATATTCATCAAAAAAAAGCCAACCTATAAAATGAATGAACGGGAACTGGTGGACTTCCGGTTGAAGCACATCGGTTTTGTGTTTCAGTCGTTTAACCTCATGCCCACGATGACCGCTGCCGAAAATGTGGCGCTCCCGCTGATGTTTCGCGGCGTGCCGCGCGCAAAGCGCATGAAGGCGGCGACAAAGCTTTTGAAGCAGATGGATTTGGGCCCGCAGCTAAAGCATTTGCCAACACAGCTTTCGGGCGGGCAGCAGCAGCGCGTTTCCATTGCGCGTGCCATCATCTCCAAGCCGGAGATCATTTTTGCGGACGAGCCGACGGGCAACCTCGATTCGCATACGGCGGATCAAATTATGGAAATTATGTGCGGGGAAGCGAGAAAGCGCGGGGCGACACTGCTTTTTGTGACGCACGATTCTTCGAAGACGGCATATGCCGATCAGGTGATCCACATCATCGACGGCAAGGTCGCCAGCAGGGAAGTGCGTGACCCCATCAACAAAGAAGCCACCGAAGGAGAGAAATGAGATGAGAAAACGGATCATTGTATTTGCACTCGTGCTTGTGCTTGCATTATCGTGCATGGCTCCGGCCGCGTTTGCGGCGGGGGACAACGGCGCGCTGCAAATCGACAGCGCCCATCAGTATTTGAATGCTGACGGCACGCCGCTGATGGAAAAGACGTACAGCGAGGGCTATACACCCACGGTGGCAAACGGGTATGCCAACATTGTGCTGCCCCTGATCCCCGTGGGCGGGGCGAAGATCAGCGGGGATATCAATACGTCCATTGACCTTGGCGACACATCCGCTTCGCCGTTTGTCATCAAAAATTATGACAGGAAGTTTTCGCTGGCACAAAACAAGGTGAACGGCGGAGCCGTTTCCTCTTACCTAATCCAGTATGATCTGCAGCTTTCGGAAAGCCGCGCAAACGGCGTTTATCCGGTCGTGATCACAGCGAGCTATGTGCTGGACGACCAAAGCGCAATGACGCAGACGTTTACGGTGTTTGTAACCATCAGCGACGTTGCACCGCCCGCGCCGGAGCCCGAACCGACCGATCCCGGCGGCGGCGGTGGAGGCGGTGGTGGCGGTGGAGGAGTCACCTCACAGCCCAAGGTCATTGTCAGCAATTATACGATTTCGCCCGACCCGGTCAATGCGGGAGAAAAGTTTACGGTCAACGTGACGCTCGAAAACACGAGCAAATCCCAAACCGTCAAAAACATCACGGTAACCTTCAAAAGCCAGACGACCGATTTGATGCCTGGAGACAACACAAATACCGCGTATATTGAAAAGATCGCCGCGAAAAAGACGGAATCCTTCAGCTTTTCGATGGCGGCACGCGCGGATGCGAAGGCCGGTCCGCAGAAAATAGACATCGCGATCGCGTACGAGGACGCTCAGGCGGCACAGCTTACGGCAGCGGATGAGATCAGTGTGGAGGTGCATCAGAAGATACGGCTGGAATACGATCCGCCAAAGTTTCCGACGCAGGTGTTTATGGGTGATACGACTTCGGCGCAGCTCAACCTCTACAACAAGGGAAAAAATACGCTGTACAACGTGACAGTGACACTTGACGTGCCCGGCCTCACGCCGGAATCGAGCGCGTTTTTGGGCAACATGGAATCCGGCACCGCAAAGACGGCGGATATCTATGCTGCCGTTGCGGCAGACCCGAACGCAGGCATGGGCGGCATGACGGATGGCGGGATCGCCGGAGACGGCGGCATGAGCGGCGTTGGGGTGAATCAAGACGGAATGGCCGTTGGAGGAACGACGGCGGACGCAGCTGCAGCGCCTGCGGCGGGTGGCGGCGCAGTGAAAGAAGAGGGCATGTCGGGCCGCGAAATGGAGGACGGCGGCGAGCCGATGACCGGCGAAGCGCAGCCCGGTCCTGTAAGTGGGAATTTTGTCGTGACCTATGAGGATGAATACGGCGAGCAATACGAGATTTTGGTACCCGTGGAAACAGAGCTTGTCCCCATGCCGGATTACGGCGGGGGAGACATGATTCCCATCGAGCCGGAGCCCGAAGGTTTTCCGTGGTGGGGCTGGGTCATCATCGCGGGCGGCGCGGCGGCGGTCGTGATCGTCGTGCTGGTGGTGAGAAAAAAGAAAAAACGCGCGCAGGAGCTTTCAGAGGAGATCGACGACGATGACCTTTATTGATATTGTCGCGCTCGCCGCTTCCAATTTGTGGCGGCGCAAGGCGCGCACTTTTCTGACGGTGCTGGGTGTGATCATCGGCACGGCATGCATCATCATCATGGTGGCGCTGGGGCTGGGAAACCTTGAGCAATTCGATCAGAACATGATGCAAAGTATCAATCTCACGCAGATACAGGTCTCGCCCATGGGCAACGGGGAAAACCAGAAGCTCAACGACGCGGCGCTCAATCAGATGCGCGGGATCCAAAATGTGAAGAGCGCAACGGGCGTGATTCAGTTCTATTCGTATATTTCTTTGGGCAAATACCGGGCCAATACATCTGTGTGGGCGGTGGATCCTAAGGCCATGGATTTCAAATTCATGGAGGGCGGCGGGTTTTCCGAGACCACGAATGTGGAGCTTGTGGTGGGCTCAAACGCACGGCAGAATTTCTATGACCCAAACGACCCAAGCGGCGGTATGTACGGCGGCGGGATGACGATGATGGCGGGCGGCGGAATGGCGATGTCGGCAGATGAGATGCAGATGCCCGTGGGGCCGGATGTAGACTGGGTGAACGCAGCGGTAAAATATTACCCCGGGGATGGATATCTGGTCGAAAATCCGGAATATGCGACGCCCGACCAGCCCAAGCCCAAAGAATACCGCGCAAAGATCACGGGCGTGCTCGAACAGGCGGACAACATGGAAAGCTACAATATTTATATGAGCCTTCCGGCAGCGAACAAGATGATTCGTGAAAACCGCAAGCTGATGGATCAGCAGAACATAAAGGAAGGCGAGTATTCCATGGCCTATGTGTATACCACTGACGCGGACGGCGTTGCGGACGCGCTGCAGACCATCAAGGATATGGGCTTTCAGGCCTACAGCGACACCGAATGGATCAACCAGATCAAAGAGGAGCAGGCACGGCAGCAGTCTCTTTTAACGGCAATCGGCCTCATATCCCTGCTGATCTCTGCCATTGGCATTGCAAATACGATGCTCGCAAGCATTTTGGAGCGTAGCCGTGAGATCGGCGTGATGAAGGTCATCGGGCTTTCCATCAGCAGGATCAACCTGATGTTTCTCGTGGAAGCTGCGATGATCGGCTTTTTGGGCGGCGTCATCGGGCTGGGCGCGAGCTATATTTTTGCCGCGGCGGTGAACATGGGCGGCGGCGCTGAGGGCTTCCTCGGCATGAATTTTGGCGGCGGCGTACAGCTGCTGATCCCGTGGTGGCTTGCGCTCGGCGCGATCGGCATTGCCGTGGGCGTTGGTATCATATCGGGAATCTATCCCGCGCGCAAGGCGACAAAGATGAGTCCGTTAGAAGCGATACGAAGCGCGAGCTGAAAGAACGTAATAAA
This sequence comes from uncultured Christensenella sp., assembly GCA_964438705.1. Taxonomy (GTDB): domain Bacteria; phylum Bacillota; class Clostridia; order Christensenellales; family Christensenellaceae; genus Christensenella. The sequence continues at coordinate 32,077 of CAYTKQ010000019.1, forward strand.
AATCTCCCCTCTGCTTTACAGACGGGAGATTTTTTGTGCGTTTGGGGTATTATGTCATCATATAGGCCGCGTGTTTGCAGATATATTCGACAAAGGTGCGCTCAATGAGCGCCTGCCCTTCTTCGTTGGGATGGATGCCGTCCTCACAGATGAGGGTGCGATAATCGCTCTGGCGCAAAAAGGCATTGCGCACGTTGATGAGGTGCGAACCCGCACTGCGGGCTACCTTTTCGATGGTGTAGGAATATTTTTCCTGCCACCAGTATATTTTCGAAACGTCGCGCAGCCATTTTAGAACGTTGCGCGCACGCCCCGGATCGTTTTTGGTAAACCAGCGAAAATAGGATGCTGCATTGAGCGGCGGCAGGTTCATGAGCACGGGGATTTTGCCAAGCGTTTTGAGGGAATCCACCATGCGCGTGATATTTTGTTCAAAAAGCCCCACGGGCGTGTTGGGCAGATGAATGGCCATCGGGTCAGCGGCGACCTCGTCCCATTTATAATCACAGTCGTTCCCGCCATATTCGATCAGCACGAGATCAGGGTTCAAATCCGTAAGTTTATCATGCAGAAGCGCCTGACCATAGCCGGAGGTCGTACCAAATTTCGAGAAGTCGTGTACGTTTGCGCGCAAAACGGATTTCAGCTTTGAAATGAAGCCATCCTTTAAAAATGTATACCGTTTTTTTTCGGGATTGAAGACCACGCCTTTTGCGACGGAATCCCCTACCACCATGATCGAATCGATCGTTCTTTGCGGCATTTTTATACTCCTTTGCAGCACCCTGTCCATCAAAAGGCCAGATGTTAAAAATAGTTTACAAGTGTTTTGTTGAAAAAGCAAGCAGAAATCATTATAATGTAGCATAAACCAATAGCGGAGATGTGATTTGAAAAGATACAGCAAGGATTCCCGCCGCGTGAGTGCGGCGGAGCGATTTTTTAAGGCGAATAAAAAAGGACTTACGATCGTTGGGAGCATTGCCGCAGTGGTGATTGCCGCGGTGATCATCGTTTCGGCGCTTGCAACGAAGCAGGGCTTTGATACGAGCTTCCTCATGACGCGGGACACGGTGAAGGTTGGCCTGCGCACCGATGTGCAGGGGTTTGGTCAGCTCGATGAGAACGGCATGCTCACAGGCTTTGATCGTGAATATATCGACGCGATCTTAAAGCAACTCCTTGGGGACCGGGAAAAGATGTACGAATACTATCCGCTCAATTCGCAGGACGCGGGTGGGCAGATCAAGTATGGCAACATCGACATTGCGCTTGGTTTGCTGACAGAGGGCACGGACAAAACCAAGGGCTTCACGCTCACAAAGCCATATTATACGGACGACGTGGTTCTCGTGATGAACCCAAGTGCGCGCGCGCAGTCGATCAGGGAGATCGCCGTGCCCGCAGGATCGGTTGGAGAGGGCGAGGAAAAACCGAAGATTGGTCTCTTGACAACAGCGGTGCCGTCCGGCGATTTTATTCAGCATATCAAGGACATGAGGCTTGAGGCAGATATTGTACGGTATTCGGATTACGAGAGCGCGATGCTCGATCTGGATGCGGGCCGCATCCCCGCTGTGGCAATGCCGCGCGCGGTTTCCAAACAGTTTGAGGCCGCAGACTACCGCATCGTGGCGGAGCCTGTTTATGAGGTCGGCTATTCCATCATGCTCCCCACGGGGCAAAGCGCGGTGGAAACGGAGTTCAACAGGCTGATCGACCAAATGGAAGCGGACGGCACCACACGGATTCTTGAAGAAAAATGGGGAATTGCGCAATAAATTCATTAAAATGTTTTAAGCGGGCAGGAATGGGTTATATTGACAGTGTGTAGGGCTGTGTGTTAGTATTAACGCATAGGGTGAGCTCCAAAGAAACTCCCCAAAACCCACAAAAATTATGTGTTAGGAGGACAAACGGAGTGAAAATCAAAAACATTAGCGAGCCGCAGAAATTCTTTGAGCTTTTGAAGGACTGCAAGGGCAAGGTAGAGCTGGTTACGTCGGAGGGCGACAGACTGAACCTGAAATCGACGCTTTGCCAGTACATTGCGCTCACGCAGATGTTCAAGGATGCGCAGATCGACGAACTGGATCTGATCGTTTCCGAGCCGGAGGATTTAAACCTTTTGCTGAACTATCTGGTAAGAGGGTAAAACCCTTACGAAGAACCAAGGTTATGGTAGATGATGCCATAACCTTTTTTATGTGCCAAATTTTGTACGTTCTCGTGGTATAATGATAGCAGCATAAAAGACGGGAGCATTTATGGGCGTAACATTTATTTTGGGACGCACGGCCTCAAAACGGGACGAGCGTGTGATGGAAAAGATCAGGGACGTTGCGGCGGGCGATCCGCTTGCGGACGTCCTTGTTGTGGTGCCGCCGCAATCCACCTACATCACCGAAAAGCAGCTGCTGCGTACGCTCCGCGCAAAGGGACTGATGGGCGTGTGCGTGCAAAGCCCTGCGCGCATTTGCGACCGTGTGCTGGAGAGCACCTACGGCAGGACGGTGACGGGCATCGACAGTGCGGGCAAAAGCATGCTGCTGCGCCGCATACTGGACGCGCACAGGGAGGAGCTGAGCGCGCTTGCGCGGTGTGCGGGGCGTGGGGATATTCCCGTGGAGCTGGCAAGCCTCATTGCGGAATTCAAGACGCTCGACATTACGCCCGCGCTGCTGCGCGACATTCAGACGGAGCACGTCAATACGCGAGAAAAGCTTTTGGATATCGCGCTTTTGTATGAACGCTTCAATGAGCAGAGCGAGGGACTGTTCGACACCGAGGATAGGATCAACATGGTGATCGACCACATTCCGGAGGCGGAGTTCGTGAAAAACGCGTTTCTTGTGATCCATGGGTTCGACATCTATAACGCGCAGACCGTGCGCTTTTTGAAGGCGCTGATGCGCACCGCCAAAGACACGGTGATGTCCTTTTACTACGCGGATGGGGACGCGCCCGACGCGGAGACCTACGGCATTTGCGACGAGAATCGCAACAAATTTCTGGCGGACGCGATTCAGATGGGGTTAAAGACGGAGATCGTGACGGAGGACCGGGGCATTTCGCCGGACATTCTGCACATCGAAAAAAACCTCTATGCCTATCCGCCCCAAAAAGCGGAGCGGGCGAAGGACGTGAGCATTACCCGCGCGGCCTCGGCGGACGAGGAGGTGCGTGCGGTGATGGCGCAGATCGTGTGGCTCAACCAAAATAAAGGCTACGGTTTCCGTGATATGGCTGTGTGCTGCGGCAGCGCGGAGCGTTACGTTCCGCTGATCGCGCGGCGTTTCCGCGAGGCTGGCATCCCCTGCTTTGCGGGAGAGAAGCGCACGCTCGACGAATGCGCGTTCAGCACCTTTTTGCTGACTGCTTTTGCGCTGATGGGCGGGCGGTTGAAAAAGGATACGCTCATGGCCCACGCAAAAACAGGGTTTTGCGATTTGAGCGAGCGGCAGCTCTGCGCACTGCAAAACTATGTTTTTTCAAACGTGCGCGACGGTTTTGCGTTCACCTTCCCCTTCCGTGCCGAGGAGGCGGAGCGTGCGAGGGTGACGCTGATGGAGCCGGTGATGGCGCTGCGCGAGCGTGCGAAGGACGCAAATACGGCGGAACAGCTGATCGCGTGCGTGCTTGATTACGCAAAAGGACGCGAAGCGGCAAAAAAGCTAAACGCACAGAACATCCGCGCACAGCGCGCGGGGCTTTACGAAAGCGCGGAATGGAACGCGCAGGTGTACGAAAAAACGATGCGCATCTTAAAGCAGGCGCAGGAAATATTGCGGGACGCCCCCATGGACAGGGCACTTCTGCTTTCTCTCTTAAAAACCGGATTCGCGGCGCAAAAGGTGGGGGTCATCCCGCCCGGCGCGGACGAGGTGGCGGTGGGCGAGATTTCGTATATACGCCTCGACGAGGTGAAGGCTGTGTTTATACTGGGCGCAAACGACGGCGTGCTGCCAAATTACGAGCAGACCTCCGATTTGCTTGCGGACCACGAGCGTGAGCTGATTTTATCGCAGGTGGCGGGGCTTCAATACACGGGCAATGTGGAAAAGCAAAAGCTTGCGATTTTGAAAACGTTCACCAAGCCGAGAGAAAAGCTGTTTTTGAGCTGCGTTGACGACGGCAGGGAGAAGCCATCCCCCATCCTCGACCGGCTGGGTGAGATTTTTGACGGGATACGGCACAACGAAGCGGCGGACATTTTGCCCATGCTCAAGCAAAACGCGTATCTGCTGACCGCGCATTCTCTGCGCGCATATGCAAGCGGGCTTACGAGTACCGTTTCCGAAAGCGTTGCTGCCGCCGTGATGCACGACGACGAGTTTCCGCAAAAGCTGCGCGCGATCGAATGGGGCACGCAAAACGCAAATGCGGCGCGTTCGCTGCGGGGGGAGCTTGCGACGGCACTTTACGGTGAAATGAAGGGCAGCGCATCCCGGCTCGAGCAATACTATGAATGTCCATACAAGCATTTTGTTGCATACGGGCTCAATGTGAAGGCACCGCGCGAATACACCATCGACCCGCTGGATGTGGGGAATTACGCGCATAAGATATTGGAAACGATGACGCGGGACATCAAGCAAAGCGGCAAACGCTGGGCGGATATCCCGCAAAAAGAATTTGACGGGCTGTTTGAGAAAAGCGCTGAAGCAGCGCGCGAGGAGCAGGGCAAGTATACCCTCAACAGGCACAACGAGACGGTGCTCGGTGCGGTGGAACGCGAGGTGCGGCTGGCGGCGCAGGCCATCCGGCTGCAAACGGAGCAGTCGCTTTTGCAGCCGTGGGAAAGCGAACACTTTTTCACGCAGGAGTTGGCAGAAGGGCTGGTGGTGAACGGGAAGATCGACCGCATCGACGCGGCGGAGCTTGACGGAACGCCGTATTTCAGCATCGTGGACTACAAGACCGGCGAACCGCATTTTTCGCTGCGCGCGCTTGCGGGTGGGCTTTCGCTCCAGTTGATGATCTACATCATGGCAGCGGCAGAGGTGCTGGGGGAAAACGCCGTGTTTGCGGGCGCGAATTATTTCAGGATACACCTGCCTTCCTTCACGGAGGAAGGGAAGAAGCCCGAAGAGGATTTTGACATGGAGGGCGTGTGCGGCGTGGATTTTGAGACCGCGCAGCAGCTTTACGGCGGCGAGGAAAACACGGTGCTGACCATAACGCTGAGCCGGAAAAAGGATGGGGAGATCGCCAAAAGTGCGGAAGAAAAGCTGTTCAGCCCGGAGGAGATTTCGGGCCTCATCGGCTTTACGCGCAGGCTGATCGCACAGGCGGTCGGCGGGATGAAGGCGGGGGACACGCGTATTCGGCCTTATTTGATGGACGGCAGGATGGGGTGCGATTACTGCGATTTTGCGTCGGTGTGTATGTACGACGAGGGATATAGGGGAAACGTACCCCGCGTGATTGAAAAAATGGACCGCGAACAGGCCATGGAGCAAATGTGTGGGGAAGAGGATCAGGCGTGAATCTGACGGAGAAACAGGCGAGAGCCGTCACAACCGATACGAAAAACGTGCTCGTATCCGCTGCGGCGGGCAGCGGGAAGACGAGCGTGCTCGCAAAACGCGTGGCGCGGCTCGTGCTTTTGGGCGGGGACATTCGTTCGATGCTGGTGATGACCTTCACCAACGCGGCGGCGGCGGAAATGCGTCAGCGCATCGCGCGGGAGCTGCGTCAGGAGGCGGCGCGCGTGCAGGATAAGCGCCTGTATGAGCAGGCGGAGTTTGTTGCGGCGGCAGACATCTCCACCTTCCACAGCTTTTGCGGCAAGGTGGTGCGCAAAAATTACGCGATGCTCGGCCTTTCGCCCGGCGCGCGGGTGATGGACGAAGCAGAGATGAACCGCATGAAATCCGCCGCCGCGCGTGAGCTGTTCGACGGGCTCTACGAGGAGAACGACGAGGGATTTTTACGGCTGCTGGGGCGGTATACAAGGCGAAACGACGACCGCCGCCTTGCGGAATATATGTTCCGCGTGTACGATTACCTCATGAGCAAGCCCGATCCGTTTGACTGGGCGAAATGGTCGGAGGAAAAAAACAATGCGGAATACATCGCATGGCTCAAAGCGCAGTATGATACGGGCGCGGCGGATCAACTGCGGCGCGCACGGGAGTGGATACAGGCCTCGGAGGTACTTTCGTGCCTAAGCGAAGAAAAACAGCACGCACAGGACCTCGCGTGCATTGCCGTGCTCGAGGAGATGGAGGAATACACACGCCAAAACGGGGCGGAGGCGCTGTGCGGCAAGTACAGCGCAACGAAGATCCCGGCGGTCGTGCGGGGATTGCAGGAGGAAAACAGGGAGCAGATCAAGCGCTGTTACGGCGAGGCGCGCAAGGCCTTGAAGGAAGCGCTCAGGCAAGAGGACGAGCCGTTTGAAGTGCGTGTGAAGCGCGAGCTGGCACATACGCAGCAGGACGTAAGGGCTATGATGGCGCTTGCGCGGCGCTTTCATGCGCGATACGCGGAAAACAAATCCGAGGCGAATGTGCTCGATTATTCGGACATGGAACACTTTGCGCTGCGGGCCTTTCGCGACGAAACAGTGCGCTCGGTGTACGCCGGGCTTTACGAGCATATCTTCGTGGACGAATATCAGGATACCAACCCTGTGCAGGAGGAGATCGTGCGTGCGGTGGCGAGTGTGGGCAGTCTGTTTATGGTGGGGGACATCAAGCAGAGCATTTATAAGTTTCGCCTTGCGGACCCGTTCATCTTCCGTGAAAAGGCGCGCGAGTTCCGTGGAGAAACAAAGAGCGGCGAGCTGATTTTGATGAATGACAACTTTCGCAGCCGGGGCGGCGTGATCAATGCGGTGAACGGCGTGATGGAGCGCGTGATGTGCGAAAGCCTTGGCGAGGTGTGCTACGACGAGGGAGAGCGCCTCGCGGGCAGCGCTACGGGCGGCGGTGCGGAAATATTGCTGTGCGTGGAAAACAAGGAGGAAACCAAGCACGCATTGGAAGCGCGGATGATCGCCGCGGGCATCGAGCGGGATCTCGCGGGGGAGATCATCGACAAGCAGACGGGTGCGCCGCGCCCTGTGTGCTATGGGGACGTGGCGGTATTGTTCCGCTCACGCGGGGATATGATCTATCTCCTGAAATCCGAGCTTGACCGGCGAGGCATCCCCTGTGCGATCGATGTGGAGCAGTCCAAGGACCTCCGGGAGATCGAGCTTTTTGTGAACATACTTAAGCTGATCGACAATCCCCGGCAGGATATTCCCCTGCTGTCCGTCATGCGCTCGTACGTCGGCGGCATGGACGAGGAAGATTTTGCGCGAATCCGCGTGGCGGACGAGCGGGAGGGCGCGCCCTTTTGTGAGAGTGCCGAGCGCTACAGTCAAAATGACGACGACACCGCAAAAAAGCTTCGCGCTTTGTTTGCGCGGCTCGGTTTTTTGCGTACGTGTGCGGCTTCCCTTTCGGTGCGCGCGCTGCTTGAGCGCGTGGTACAGGAGTTCGATTTTGAGACCTATCTTGCGTGCACGCCGGGCGGCGAGATGAAGCAGGCGGTGTTTTCACAGTTTATGGCAGTGGCGTCAGAGACGGCAGCGTCGCTTGGAAACAGCCTCTATTTGCTGCTGTGCGCGCTGCACGACGCGAAGAAGCGGGACGGAGCGTATCTGAAGGCCGCTGTGCGCCCGGGCAGTGCGGATTGTGTGCATATCACCACCATCCACGGCTCAAAGGGGCTTGAATATCCCATCGTATATGTGGCAAACTTAGAGCGTACGCTCACGGTACAGGATTTCAAAAACCGTATGCTGATCCACGCGGATTACGGGCTGATGACGCAGTACATCGACGACGAGAAGCTTGTGCGGCGCACCACGCTGGAGCTGGAGCTTGCAAAGCGGCAAATGCGGCGGGAATATCTTTCCGAGGAGCTGCGTGTGCTGTATGTGGCGATGACGCGTGCGCGGGAAAAATTATACCTTGCGGGAAGCGTGGCGGATTTGGAGCGTGCACAAGAGGAATGGCGGCTGATTCACGACATGGACGGATACGGCGACGCGAAGTCTATGCTTGCGTGGGTGATGGCGGCGAACGAGGACGCGCTGATGCCTGTGCATCTATATGACGAACAGGAAAAAGAGGAGCGCGCACGGCCCGATCTGGCGGCCTACCGTGAAAAGCTGCGCACGGCAGAGGAACGCCCGGCACTTTTGAGTGTACAGGAAACCGCGTCCGCGCCCGCAAAGGTTTCGGTGAGCGCGGTGAAGCAGGCGCAAAAGGAGTTCAGGCGGTTTTTGTCGCCCGTGCTTGCCGATGCGGACGAGGAGATCACGGGCGCACGGCTTGGAACACTTGTGCACAGCATGATGGAGCATGTCGTTTTTTCGGGAAAGAGCGTGGAGGAGACGGCGCGGCAAATGCGCGGACGTTTGCTGCTCGACGGGCCGGAATATGAGGCGGTGCTGCGGCATGCGGACTGGATCGAAGGATTTCTGAAAACGCCGATCTATGCGCGCATCCAAAAGGCGAAGCGGGTCTTAAAGGAGCAGCCCTTCAATTTGGAGACGGCGGCGCAGGATATCGGCTTTGAGGGCGAGGGAACGATGCTTGTGCAGGGTATACTCGACCTCGCGTTTTTGGAGGACGCATGGGTGCTCGTGGATTATAAGACTGACCGCGTGACAAAAGCAACCGTGCAGCAAACGGTGGAGGGATATGCGGTGCAGCTTGCGCTTTATGCGCGCGCGCTGGAGGACATCACCGGAATCCCGGTCAAGGAGAAATACCTGTACTTCCTGCGGCTTGGGAAGTGCATGGAATTATAAAGGAGAGATAATATGGCAAGATTTGTAACGGATTTTATGGTGAACAGACCGGATGCGGATCAATTTATCCAGTATGTGACGCTTGATTTTCTGCAAAAGGAAGGGTTCAAATATCAGGACTACAAGGGTGAGATGCTCTGGAAAAAGGGGACGGGGGCGCTTGCCGCGCCGCAGTTTCTGAAGGTAGAGCACAAGGACGGGCATGTGCATGTGGAGGTGTGGCTGCGTACGGTGTGGCTGCCGGGTGTGCACGGGGCAGAAATGGACCTCTCGGGCGCGTGGGGCTTTGCGATCAAGGAAGCGCTGCGCAGCAAGGTAAATCAGCTGATTGGTCTGCTGCAGCAGCCGCAGATGGTTCCGGGCGGCCCACCGCAGGGACAAACTGCCGGGCAAATGCCCCCGCAAAACGCCGCATATGAGCAGCAAACACCGCCTGTGCAACAAAACATGGAACATGTCCCGCCTGTGCAGCAGGGCCAGCCCATGCAGCAAAATATGCCTCCCATGCAGCAACAGGCCGCGGTACCGGTGATCGTGCACAACACCAGCGGCAGTGCGGTCGCTTCGCTTGTACTGGGGCTGGTGAGCATACTTGGACTGTTGATTCCGATCCTTGGGGTCGTGTGCAGCATCATCGGCATCGCGCAGGGCGTGAGGGGCAGGCGTTCGACCGCGAAGGGCCTTGCGACGGCAGGTCTTGTTGTGAGTATTATTTTCCTCGTGATCTCCATCATCAACTGGATCATGGGCGCGGTAATGTTAACCAGCTATTATATGTATTGAGATGCAGATCATTTCATCACCAAGCGATTTTGGATCAGCCGCAGCGTATGCTGGATGAATTGTTTGGGGATGATTGATGTGATTGCAGGGTCGCAAAAAAAGCCGGTACAATGTGCACCGGTTTTTTTTGATGAGTCAATTGCACTTTGATATCATCCGCAGGATCGCCTAAGGACGACCTATTTGATATATTCTGCGAAAATGGTTTCCAGTCTGCTTTGTGTATTTTGGATCGCTTCAGATACATCGGTCTCATCGAGTATCAGATGGATTGCCTCCTCAAAGAGGGCGGAATCAATCTTATCCTGAGAAATGATCGCCCCCTTTTTTTGATAAGGAGGGATCAAGGGCTTGGTATATTTGTATACGGACAAATAAAGAGGAAGCCACGGATATAGTTTTACGAGTTCATCGTTTGTAAACAGCTGCGCAATGGCGGGCTGTCCGCCCAGAAGAGCAAAATAGTTTGCATTCGTTTCCGTGCAGGCCCAATTCAAAAACTTGAAGGCGGCCTCCTTGTTTGCGGAATTTGCATTGATGCCAAAGCTCCATCCGCCAAGAATGGGAGTACGCCCGGGGATATGGCTATATCCGATGCTGCCCGTCAGGCTGCTTCGCCGCAGATCTACGATGTCGGTCAAAAAGGAGGGGTATGTGATGAGCATGGCCGTATCGCCGTTGATGAAATCGGAAACGACGCTCACGTCCGTTGCAGTGAGAAAATCCGGCTTGGCAGATTTCAAGGTGCCCTTATAATTCACATATGCTTTTAACGTTTGAGGCGTATCAAAGGTGACCCTGTTATTTTGATCAAACACCTTTGCACCATGCGACCAAAGGCGCATATAGATTTCAGGCACAAGGCATTCCTTATAGGCCGTAGGGATGGAGGTTCCATAATTCACAAGATTTTCCGGTGAATCGCAATGCGTGAAAAATTCTGAAATCGCGTTGAATTCTGTCCATGTGCGCGGAGGCTGCAATCTGGAGTGATATTTTTTCTCATACTCGACGCGAAGTGCGGGATGATCGAACAGGTCTTTTCGATAATACAGAATCTGCGGAGCATACATAAATGGCAAACCAAAATATTTGCCCTCAAATTCACTAAAATATTTTAGGCAATTGGGCAGATAGATGTCGGCATGAAAGGATGAATCGTTGATATATTCAGAGATATCTGCCAGCACGCCGGTGGCTGCAAGCTCATAAAGCCATGGAATGTCATACATAAAAACATCGGACTGCCGGCCGTCGGGCTCCGCATACTCGCTCATGATTTTTTCGAACAAATATCGATGGGGCACGATGTCAAGCGTTGCATTTATGCCGCAGGCGTTTTCAAAATGCGGTAGGATACTGCGTATCGTATCAACTTGCGGATTTTCCGGCATTAATATGGAGAGCGTATCTTTGCGTCCGTTGACACGCGCCACGGAAACGTCGGGGGACATAAGCTTTGTCGGCTGATCCTGCGCCCTGTCTTTCAAAAGGACATGCTGCTTTTCGAAGGTCTTAGGGGATTGCATTTGCTGCATGAGCAATTTTGCGGCTTCACCTCCCATTTGCATAGCGGGGCGCACGGTGGAGACGGACGCAAAGGAATGGGTGAATTGATTCCAATGCTCTTCACCGAGAGTGATCACAGGAATGTCGTCAGGACGATACCCCAGCAAGGTAAGCCCTTCAATGATGCCCATAGCGCTGGATTCGGACGTGGTGATGATTGCCTGCGGACGATCATCACGCAAAACGCGAACGGTCTGGCGAAAGGCATCCTCCTTGTTGAGACTCGCCGTAATGATGCGCCCGCTCGATATGGGAAGTTTCATGCTTTGATAGGCCTCTTCGTATCCGCGCACACATTCATTTTCACAATAAAAGCGCCGGGGACCGGTGAAAAGATAAATATTGTGTTTCCCTTGAGCAAGAAGCGCTTTTGTGATGCGGAAGAGGGTATTGTGATTGTCGAAAGAAACAAAGATCGCATCGAGGTTATTGATCAAACGATCGACCAAAACCAGCGGTTTGTCGTGTGAGCTGAAATGATCGTAGTAAAAATGCCAATTGTCCGGCTGACAGGTAATCAAGATCAATCCGCAAATATTTTTTTTCAAGAGGCCGTGTACGACATTTTGTTCGACATCCGCAATATCGTAAGAAAAAGACAGGTTCAGAAAATATTGCGTATTCTGGAATGCGTGCTCGATCCCTTGAAAAATCTGCGCGTAATAGGAGTCGTTTAAATTTGGAAGAATGACCCCGACATCATTGTACTGATTTGATTTCAGGCTTTTTGCAGATAGATTTTGTGTGTAGTTAAGCCGCTCGATCGCTTCCTTGATTTTTCGCTCCGTATGCGCACTGACTGGCTTTGTACGATTGATGTAGTTGGAAACCGTGGCGATGGAGACGCCTGCGGCAACCGCGACATCTTTGATGGTAGTCATGATTTGATCCCTTCCCCAATTATAACAAATATTGATTTATTTTAATCTTTTAACATCTATTATAACAGTATTTGCGGACAAGTAAAGTGAAACGTTTAAATTAATTTAAAATAAAATTAAATAAAATACTTGTTTTTAACGAAATATAAAATTATAATTAGGCCATACCACAAATCATTTTCACGTAAAATAATCAATCGACGAAAATTATATATCAGAAGGATGCGCTTATGGAATCGATCGACGGAAAGACAGTATGGGTATTTCCGGACGGCGAATTACCGCCGGAGGGGAATTTTGAACTCAAGGGGCACGAATCGATCATCATTTTGAACATGACGCAGCAAGAGGCGGAAATATATCTGACGCTCTATTATGTAGAGGAACCTCCGCAAGGCGGTATAAAGATAAATGTCGCCCCCGAAAGAGTCCGGTGTATTCGCACCAACGATCACCGCGACATGGACGGGTATGTGATCCCCAGAGAAAAACAGTATGCGATGCGTTTTGTCAGCAATGTTCCGGTGGTCATGCAATACGGGCGCCTTGACACACGGGATCAGCCGATGGCGTTTTATACAAATAGCGGTTATTCATCGAATTTATAAAAACAGGAGGTAAAAGAATGAGACTGGAATACTCTTTCCCGAAAGAGCTGGAAATGGCGAAAAAACAAAGATGGCCATTTGTCATTCCGCTTGGAGTGGTCGAATACCATGCGATGCATGTTGCAAACGGATGCGACACATTTCTTGCCGAAGGACCGCTTAAAATGCTGGAAAAGGAGAATAAGATGGTGCTTGCACCGCCGTTCTGGTATGGGCCGGCAAGCTGGGCCGTGGCCGGACCGGAGAAGCCCTGTTCGATCCATGTGGATTATGACGCATTGGAAAAAATATTTTATGGGATGTTCACCTCGCTTTTGGAGGGCGGGTGGAGGAACATCTATGTGTTCTACTTTCATCAAAGCGAGGCGCTCAACCCTATGGGGCTGAGCGTGATGAAAGCTGCGCGAACAGCTGTTTTTGATTATTTGCAGACGCATCTGGGACATGGCTGGTGGGGAGATCAGAAAAATGCGTCGTTTTATGAGGGACTTTCGGAGGGCGACGGCGAAAATCCATGGAATTGGATTAAGGTGGATACGATCAGCGAACAGGCGATCATTGATGATTTTGGATTCGATCATGCCGGAAAATGGGAAACATCGTTTTTGAGCTATGTGGAGCCGGAAGCGGTGGATATGAAACGTCGCGAAGACAATACGGAGTGGTTCGCGAAAAGTGCGGAAGAGGCATCACCGCAGATCGGCAGGCAGATGACTGAGCGGGTGCTGGAGAGACTTAGAAAAATCTTGTTCCAATAAAGAGCACAAGAAGAGGGAGATGATGGGATGGAGGCGACTCATAAGCATAAAATGCTGCAGCCGATCGAGATGATACAAAAAATGCTGCCCGCTATTTTGTTTGTTGCGATCAGCATTGTGGTGACGATATTGAACCCCATATTTTTCACATGGGACAATATCAGCAATATATTGATGCAGTATTCGGGCGTGGCGTTTATTGCGATCGGCGCAATGATGGTTCTCGTGAGCGGCGGCATCGATTTTACATCGGCGGAGGTAATGGCATGCGGCTCGGTGATCGGCGGGCTGTGGTATCTGCAATCGGGCAATCAGGTTTTGTTCCTGATCCTTGGATGTATCACAATTGGGTTGATGGTCGGGCTCGCGAATGGCGTATTGATCGCATATATAAAGTTTCCGCCGTTTATTGCGACATTGGCGATGCAATCCATCGTACATGGAATCATGTTGTTTTTTGCGGAAGGAAATATCATACAACTTTCCGGCCCTACGGTAGAATTTTTGGGAAAAGGCAGAATCGCAGGTATTCCGGTCGCATTTTTGGTGCTCGTTGTCTTTACGGTCATTATGTGGTTAGTGACAAAGCGTACAAAGCTGGGCACTTACACCTACGCACTCGGCGGAAACGAGCAGGCGCTGACCTATACCGGTGTGAATGTTAAGAAATATAAAATCATGATCTACATGAGTGCGGGGCTTTGTTCTGCATTGGGGACCATATTGATTACAACAAGGATGGCGGCAATTTATTCGAGCGTTAATTCGACACTGCTTCTTGATGGCGTAGCTGCGGCAGTTATCGGGGGAACCAGCGTCACGGGAGGCAAGGGCACCGTGATCGGCACCGTGATCGGTGCGATGATCATAGGGGTTATCAGCAATTCGCTTATTTTGCTCAACGTAAGCGCAAATATGCATGATGTCGTTAAGGGCTGTATCATTATTTTTGCCCTGCTGATCGATGTGCTGGTCAACAGGAAAAGCAAAAGAGATTAATATCTAAAATCTTTTAGATATAAATAAAAAATGAGGAGGAAATAGGAATGAAAAAAAGATGGATTTTTGTTGTAGTTATGGTTCTGCTGCTTGCGTTGGTCATGGGCTGTACACAACCGGCCACGCCGCAAGAAACACAAGCATCGAGCACGCCGGAACAAAGCACAGCTGCGGAATCGCCTCAGCCGGAAGCGGACAATGGGAAAAAGACGGTCGCTTTTGTATGTATCGATATGCAGGGCGCATTTTGGGTAGACATGATGCGCGGCGGCGAACAGGCAGCTCAGGATTATGGAATCGAGATCGTATTCAAAAGCGGAGAAGGTTCTCTCGAAAAGCAAATCTCTCTGATCGAAAATCTCGTTGTACAGGGAGTTGACTGCATCATTGTAGACCCGCTTGACAAGCAGGGAATCGTTCCGGCGATCGAAAAAGCCGGAAAAGCCGGCATACCCGTCATTACGGCGGGAAATGAGATCGACACGGAATACAACGTTTGCACGATCTATAATGACGCCTATGACGTAGGATGCATCACCGATATCATGGCCAAGCAAATCGGCGAAAAAGGAAAGATCGCATGTATCGTAGGCGCGCCGGGCAGCGCGGTCTCTGATGCCAGACAAAAAGGGTTTGAAGAAGCCGTCGCAAAATACCCTGATATCAAGCCATTTGTTCTCCCCGCAAAATGGGATGCAACGGTCGCACAGCAAATGGTGACGGATCTGTTGGTCGCGGAGCCGGATCTGAATGGCGTCATCTGCGCGGACGCGGTGGGATTTCAAATCGTTCAGGCTGCGCAGGCCGCAGGAAAAGATGATTTGATCGTGACCAATTTCGCGGGCATGGTCGACAATATTCCCGGGGTGCAGGATGGAACGTATTTGCTCGATTTGCTGATGGGCGGAGCCAGAATCGGCTATTGGAACGTAGCGACGGCCGCAGAACTCGCAAACGGAAAAGAAATACCGCATAAGATCTATTTGCCGACATCGGTTATTTTGACACAGGAAATGCAGGGAAAGGTTCAGGAATGGGGTCTTTCGGAGAATATGGAGACGTGTACGCCGGAAGACGCCACAAAAATCCTGGATGGATTTTCCGAGGAGTTCGGGCCGGATGCGTACAATGTGGATCATTATAAGCCGCGTGCATAGTCATACGGGCTGAAAGAGACAAGCCTTGCGAAAAGGCAGATGAAACCATGGTTTGTGCGGGCGCGCATAGCAGGCGCGCCCGTATAAAACAACGACAGAGAAACGAGGTAAGCATTGTGATCAAGAGATTCAAAACGGATGGGATGAATATGCACACAAAAAAATATATCGTTCTTCTATCCATCATTGTATTGATGTTGATTGTGTTTTCGATCGTTTCCCCGGCGTTTTTAAATATCCAAACATTTATGAATCTGATCATGCAGTCTTCATCCTTGCTCATCATCGGGATTGGCATGACATTTGTCATCATTACCGCAAATGTCGATTTGTCCGTGGGATCGCAGATCGCGCTGTGCGGTGTGGTTGGAGCGCTTGCTGTCAGCAGTTTTCCGGACAATAGCATTGCGGGGGCGGTGGCAGGAATTGCCGCAACGGTTCTGACGGGAGCGGTGTGCGGTTTTTTCAATGGATTTATGATAGGCGCGTGCAAAGTGAACTCGTTTATCACTACGCTGGCAACGATGACGCTGGCAAGAGGGCTTGCGCTTGTGATCTGCGGCGATGCACGCATCGCTGTTAATAACGATATCTATAATTTCATGGCACAGGGAACCATCGGGCCGTTTCCCGGTGTGGCTGTTTTGCTGGTGGCAATCGTAATATTTGGATATGTTCTGCTGAATAAAATGGAATTTGGCAGAAAAACCTATGCAGTGGGCGGCAATCCAACGACCGCTAAAATCGCAGGGATTGACCCGACAAGACAAATTATGATGGTATTTGTGCTGAATGGGGTATTGTGCGGGCTGGCGGCGATGGTTACGGTGGGAAGGGCACTTTCTGCGCAGCCCCTCGTGGGCTTGAACATGGAGTTTGAGATCATTACGGCTGTTGTGCTTGGAGGAACGAGCCTGATGGGCGGCGTGGGTACGATCACCGGAACGATCCTGGGCGCGCTTTTGATGGGGACGATCGCCACCGGTCTCGGAATGGTCAATATTCCGGTGTTCATCAACTATTTGATGAAGGGTGCGTTGATCCTGGTTGCGGTATATTCCGATATATTAAGCGCGCAAGGTGGCGGACGGAGGTTGACGCTGGAATTGAAAAAGAAGGGGGGGCAGCTCCAACAGAACAAAACTGCGGAGGAAGGACAATGGAACACGGTCATGCAAAAGATCCATGAGAATAAGCATGAAGTGCTGGAATTGAGAAATATTTCGAAAAGTTTTCCCGGCGTAAAGGCGCTCGACGATGTTTCGCTGAAGATCAAGCGCGGCACGGTACACGCGCTGGTGGGTGAAAACGGCGCGGGCAAATCGACGTTGATGAAGGTGCTGGCGGGAGTGTATAACAAGGATGAGGGCAGTATTCTGGTGGATGGAATGCCGATAGACATCAAATCGCCGATCGATTCGCAAAAACTGGGTGTATCGGTCATTTATCAAGAGCTGGAGCTCGTTCCGGAACTTTCTGTTTACAGCAACATATTCTTGGGAAAAGAATATACAGGGAAGAGCCGCGTGTTGTTCGACACAAAAAAAATGAAACGAGAGGCGGCGGCGCTGCTTCAAAAATTTGGGATCGATATCCATGTGGGCACAAGCACGAACAAATTTACTGTCGGGCAGCGGCAGATGATCGAGATCGTGAAAGCGGTGGGTTCGAATTCATTTGTGATCGTGATGGACGAACCAACGTCCTCCATCACCAACGCGGACAAGGACAAGCTTTTCAACACGATCCGCGAGCTGAAATCTCAGGGCGTGGCGATCGTATATATTTCGCACAGGATGCAGGAAATCTTTGAGATCGCTGATGAGGTAACCGTGATGCGCGACGGCAAGCATATCATTACGGCACCCGTTTCTGAAGTCGATGATGCGCAGCTCGTACGCTATATGGTGGATAGGGATCTCAACAATATTTATGGACGTGAACATTTGGACTATGGAAAAACCGTGCTCGAAGTAAAAAATTTGACCAAGAAAGGCGTATTTGAAAATGTCAGCTTTACCTTGCATGAGCGGGAGGTTCTTGGATTCAGCGGGCTGATCGGCGCCGGACGTTCGGAAGTGATGCGTTGTATTTTTGGGTTGGATAAATATGATGAAGGCGAGATCCGCCTGTTTGGAGAAACGGTGCGGGTGAAGAATCCGCGCGATGCGATTTCAAAGGGGATCGCGTTCGTTACGGAGGACAGACGCGGAGAAGGGATTGTGCCACTGATGTCGGTGAAAAGCAATATCACGCTGCCGATCCTTCATAACATAAGCAAAGCCGGATGGATCGATCAAGAAAAGGACGAGGAGATCGCTCTTGAATATGTAGACAGATTGCAGATCAAGACACCGTCGAGCGAGCAAAGCATCGGAAACCTCTCGGGGGGGAATCAGCAAAAGTGTTGTATTGCAAAATGGCTGGCGACAAATCCAAAAATCATTATTTTGGATGAGCCGACAAAGGGGATCGATGTTGGGGCAAAAGAAGAGATCCACAAAATCATAGATCAACTGGTTCGTGAAAATTATGCGGTGATCATGATCTCTTCCGAGCTTCCCGAAATCATAGGCGCATGTGATCACATTATCGTGATGTATGAGGGCAAGATCAGCGGCGAATTTGGTTCGCGCGAAATGGAAATCACGCAGGATCTGCTTATGACGAGCGCTGCGGGTATTCAATCATAAATACGGAGGGGAAGAAAATGAGCAAATTGAAAATGGCATTGGTAGGGGCAGGGGTTATCGGACATGTGCATGCGATTGCTCTGCACGAAAACGAAAAAATCGATTTTCGTGCGGTGGTCGACATCAACAGGGACGCAGCGGACGAACTGGCGAAGCAATATGGCTGCCGCGCGTACGGTTCAATCGAGGAATGTATCGGACAAGAAGAAGTGGACGCGTTCGACATTTGCGTTACGGAGGATTTCCACGTTGGTCCGGCGGTCGCAGCGGCAAATGCCGGGAAAGCGATTCTATTGGAGAAACCAATCGCAAAGACAGCGGCGGAAGCGCTTGAGATCAAACAGGCGGCGGAGGAAAACGGCGTACGCATCATGATTGCGCATCTGCTCCATTTTGACGCCAGATATGGGGTGTTGCTCGATACGGCGAAAAAGGGAGGGTTAGGCGACATTTCGAGTGTTTTTGTGAAACGCTGCAACAATCTTTCCACGTGCAAACGGATTGGCGGGAAGGTGTCGTTTATGTACTACCTGGGCGTACACGATATTGAGCTTTTGTGCGCATATGCGGGCGGACGCCCGGTACGTGCTTATGCACAGTTTCCCAATAAGATATGCGGGCAATATAATGATGATGATGGAATATTTGGAATCGTAAACTTTGACAACGGCGTGGTAGGTTGCTTCGAGATCGATTGGTCTTATCCGGAAACGATGCCTATGCCGGTGTGGTCTTATGCGCGTGTGAGCGGAACGGAGGGTGTCGGGGTCGTGGAAGCCGGTCCGCAAGGGCTTACGATTGCCACGCACGATGAATTTGCCTATCCCGATACAATGCTTTCGCCGATCTTCAATAAAAAAATGCACGGTGATATGGCACTGCAAATAGATCATTTTGCGGACTGCGTACTCAATGGCAAGGAGTTTGCGGTCGATATGCAAACGCCGATTGATGCGGTGAAAATCATAGACGCGTGCTTTGCGTCGCAAAAGTCAGGAATACCCGTGGACATTATTTGAATGAGAGGAGAGAAGCGGAATGGAACTGGATGGTAAAAAATTCAAAAAAGAGGAACTGCTGCGCAAAGTGGGCAGCATGGAGCAAATTTGCGGCGTGCGTTCCGTCGAATATTCAGCAGGCGACGCAAATCTCGTAAAGGCGCATGAGGTGGATACCGGCGGAGGCCTCACTTTCTCAGTCAACGAGAATAAATGCCTGGATATTTTCAGGATGTCGTATCGAGGCATCAATTTGGGATTCATATCCAAAGCCGGACTGCACTCCCCTTATAATGCTGACCAGCGCAACACCTCGTTCCTTTACTCGCAGGGCTGCGGGATGCTTTATACCGCAGGGCTTGCCAATGTGGGCGGAGGATGTACGGATGCGGGCGATGAGCAGTATGGGCATGGCCGGATCAAAAACATTTCGGCCCGCAATCTTTCGATCCGGAGTGGATGGAGGGGGGATGAATATCAGATCGAGCTATCGGGCGAAATGCACGAATCGGCTTTTTTTGGACGCAACCTCATACTGAACAGGAAAATCAAAACAATGGCCGGAAGCAGATGCATACACATCGAGGACATGATCGAAAATCAGGATTTTAAAAGTGACGAGATCATGCTCCTATATCATTTGAACGCAGGATACCCTCTGCTTGACGAAGGAGCGGAATACTGCACCGCGCAAAGAGAGATAGAAGCCATGAGCGAATGTTCGGCACAGCACCTCGATGCGTATCATAAAATCACAGCACCGGAGGATCATGTGGAGGAGGATCTGTTTTGCATATATCCTGCATGTGATCGGGAGGGATATAGCGCTGCCTGTCTGACGAATCCGCGTCTTGAAATGGGGCTCTACATCAAATATGATACCGCCTCGCTGCCCTACATGATCGAATGGAAATGCATGAAATCGGGTGACTACGCGTTCGGCATGCTCGCCGCGAACTGCAAACCGATCGGAAGGATCGCAGCAAAGGAGCAGGGCGGGTTAAAAGAATTAAAGCCATTCGAAACCTGCGCAATGCGCATGGAGATTGGGGTGCTGGATGGAAAAGAAGAGATTGCGCAATTCAAGGAATACATTGGGGCAATGAAATAAAAAAGGAGATCGACTATGAAACGTTTAGTGAAAATTCCAAAAAATGAATATGAGGACAGACGAAAAAGAGCGGCACAGATGCTTTTAGATCAGGGATTTGATGTTTTGATCGTCAATTCGACCGAAGCGGATTTTGCCAATGTTCGGTACTTTAGCGGGTTTTGGCCTTTGTTTGAGCGTGCCGGCGTCGCAATTTCAGCGGCGGGGGACGCGGCGCTCATGGTTGGCCTGGAGAGTGCAATATTTGCGGCGGATGTAGGGTTTATCGACAATATACATGTGTTGATGGAGTATCGTGAATCGGCTGATCCCAGCGCGCCCGAAGTAAAGCCGCATACATACCGTGACGTGCTGCGATCAATCGGCGTGACAGGGGAAAAAATCAGAATAGGCGTCGCGAGCTGGCTTGATACGACGCTCGTGATGATGGACGGATTGAAAGCGGCTTATCCTGAAGCGGAGATTATCAATGCAAACGAAATCATGATAAAGCTGCGTGAGGTCAAGTCGGATAACGAGATCGCATGCCTTCGAGAGGGTTTTAAGATCGTCGAGTATGCGATGCAGGAGGTCATCCACGCATTAAAGCCCGGTGTGACGGAGTGCCAGATGGTTGGCGTAGCGCAGCGAGCGATCTATGAAATGGGTGCGGAATATGAGGGCTTGCCCATGTATGTCTTTAGTGAAAAGTCGACAAGCCATGCGATCTCACGTCCGCGTCCTGACAGAGAGATCGGAAAAAATGATATCGTTCAGCTCAATCTTTCTGCACGTGTAGATGGATATTCTCCAAGCATCGGTATGCCTGTATGTATGGGGAAGCTGACAGACGAACGCAGAAAGTATATCGATTTTTGTTTGGATGCACACCGCTGGACGGAGAAACAACTGCGTGCGGGTATTTGCGCAGGTGATATAGCAAAAGATTTCTATCAGCTTTATATCAGCAATGGCTATGAGGAAAACTATCTTTACGGACCATGCCATGGGACGGGGATGATAGAAGTTGAGGCGCCGTGGATGGAGACGACATCGGAATATCTTTTGGAACCGAATATGACGTTTCAGGTAGATACGTTTATGAGTGCACCGAACTTTGGCGTTAGATGGGAGAAAGGCGTTGCCATTACGAAAGAAGGTTTCACGCCTTTATGCAATCCGATAGGGGAACTTTACGAGCTCGGATTCTGATAACGGATCGTATGATACGATGTTTTTCAACACACTGCCCTTAAAGTCGGTCTGGATCAGCCGCCGACTTCAAGGGCAGTGTTTTTTAATAACCCTGCGCTTCGATATAATCCGCGAGATCGTTCAATATCTGCGCCTGCTCTTCCGTGTGGGGAATGGAACGCATGCGCTCCGCAAGCGCCTCGCTTTTGAAGGTGCAGCCAACGAGCACGGGTGGGATGGTTTCGATGAAATCCGCGTCCATTGCGTCGGAATAAAGCTTGGCGGAAGTGACCTTTGCTTCGCGCGTACTCAGAAGCAGCTCGGCACCGCCCCACGAAAAGCGAGTCTTGATGGTGATATCAAACTTGGGGGATTCGCCGAAGATCCAATCCCATCCGGAATTGCGATCCTCGATGTCTTTGATCTGCGCCCATGCCTCGGGCGTGAAGGGGTAATCCTGTACGGAACCGTACTCATCCACAAACGCTTTTTTCAGCGCTTCCGCCATTTTGGCGGGCGTGATTTCGGGATTCAGCTCCGCAAGATTGACCACACGCGAACGCACAGACGCGATGCCCTTGGATTCGATCTTGTCCTTGGGTACGGCAAGATATGCGGAAAGCTTGCTCATATCCGTATTGATGAGGATGGTGCCGTGGTGAAACGCGCCGTTTTTGCGCATGCAAAACGCGTTGCCCGAAAACTTTCGCCCATCCGCGAGAATGTCGTTGCGGCCGGAAAATTCCGCGTGAACGCCGAACTGCCGCACTGCGCGGAGCATCACCTTCAGCTGCCTGTGCAGATCGTAGACGTTTTTACCCGCGACAAAGGAAAAATTGAGGTTCTCGACATCGTGGAACACCGCGCCGCCGCCTGAAACGCGCCGGGCAAGTTTTCCGCCGTCGGCGTACAGCACCTCGTGACGGCATTCCCCCCACGCATTCTGATTTTTCCCGATGATCACGGAATCTGTGTGTGTATAGAGATAGAGCACGACGTCATCGAGGCCGATGTGCTCAACGAGATATTCTTCCACCGCGAGCGTGTGGTGGGGATCGTTGCTGGGAGAAATGTAGAAATAACGGTTTTGTACTGACATGATAGCACTCCTTTGCTGTGTAAAATCATGTTATATTATATGTAATTTTTTGCATGGAAGCAAGATGCCCGTTGATTCTGGGCGGTATATATAATATGATAAGAACGGAAGGAAGGACAAAACCATGAAATACTATCAGGCGGAGACGCATTGCCACACCAGCGAAGTGAGCCCGTGCTCGCGCATCCCGGCAAAGTATCTGGTCAAGGGATATGAAGAGGCGGGGTACCGTTATGTGATCATCACGGATCACTATCATCCAGTTGTGCTTGAAAACCCGGCGCTGGGGGGAAAGGCATGGGAGGAGCGCATCGATTATTTTTTGACGGGTTACGAAGCGGCAAAAAAAGCGGCGCAGGGAACGGACCTCGTTGTGCTCAACGCGTTTGAGGTAGTGCTCGACCGCGGTGAGGACGGTCTCGGAAACGATTTTCTGGTCTACGGGGCCGACCGGGATTTTTTGCTGCGTGAGCCTTATCTTTATAAGCTGGATTATGAGTCGTTTTATAAAAAGATGCGCGAAAACGGCTTGCTCGTATTTCAGGCGCACCCCTACCGCTACGGCCTGCACCCCATCGAGCCGATCTGCTATGACGGCATCGAGATGGTGAACACGCATCCGCGCCATTTTTCGCACAACGCGCTGGCGATCGATTTTGCATCCAAGCATGACCTTCTGGTGATCGGCGGGAGCGACGCGCACGGCGAGGAGGACATCGGACGGGGCGGCGTGATGCTCCCCGACGGGATCGGGACGACGCAGGATTTTGTGCAGTACTACAGGGAAAGCGGTTCGCCGGAGTTGATCGTCACGTTTGGCGCTTAAAAAGGAGTTTACCAAAAAGGCGCTGTGGGTATCTATACTATTGGACGATATTGTAGAAAAATATATCAACTGATTGAGGGAAAAGAGGTAAAAAACAATGGCACAAAAAATTACGAAGGATATGAACATCATGGAAATCCTGCAGATCGACGATGGTCTTGCGCCGATCTTCATGGAATCGGGTATGGGCTGCCTTGGCTGCGCTGCGGCGCATTTTGAAAATCTCGAGCAGGCTTGTGCGGTGCATGGCATCGATGCGGACGCGCTAGAGGGAAAACTCAACGCGTATCTGGAAACGAAATAAGCACGCACGACAATCAAACGAACGCAAACGGCCTTTTTGCAGAGGCCGTTTCATATGAAAAACAAAGGAGAAATCAAAATGGAAAAGTATGTATGCACGATCTGCGGTTATGTTTATGATCCCGAGGCGGGCGACCCGGACAACGGCGTTGCGGCGGGCACGAAGTGGGACGATGTTTCGGCGGACTGGGTTTGCCCCGTTTGCGGCGCGGATAAGTCCGCTTTTGAGAAGGAATGATTCGGAGGGGTATGTAGTATGTCAGCAACACCGGCAAAAATTAAAGACGGCATCTGGTGGGTAGGTGTTCAAAATCCTGATCTGCGTATTTTTGACGTGATCATGAGAACGGAATGG
Source organism: uncultured Christensenella sp. (assembly GCA_964438705.1). Lineage (GTDB taxonomy): Bacteria > Bacillota > Clostridia > Christensenellales > Christensenellaceae > Christensenella. The sequence continues at coordinate 56,202 of CAYTKQ010000019.1, forward strand.
GGTACGTCGTATAATTCCTATCTGATTCAGGGAAGCGAAAAAATTGCAGTTGTGGACGCGGTCAAGCAGGGCTTTGCGGACGAGCAGCTCGAACGCATCAGCCAGATTGTGGACCCGAAGAAAATCGATTACATTATATGCAATCACACGGAGCCCGATCATTCGGGCGCGATCCTTAAGCTGATGGAAGCCGCGCCGAATGCGGTGATCGTATGTTCGCGTCCGGCGAAGAGCTTTATTAAGGAAATCGTTAACGAGGATTTTGAATGCATCGTGACGGGGGATGGCGTATCGCTTGACCTTGGCGGCAAGACGATCGAGTTTATCTCGGCACCGTATCTGCACTGGCCGGATTCCATGTTCACGTATGTGAAGGAGGACGGTTTTCTCTCGTCAGGGGATGTGTTTGGCTTCCATTATTCGGCGAAGGATATCTTTGACGATCTGACGAAGCTTGATAACAACATGATCGCTTCGCAGAAGTATTATTTCGACGTGATCATGTCGCCCTTCAAGAGCTACGTGCTTGCCGCAATCGAAAAGATTCGCGATTTGAAGATCGACGTGATCGGCCCGTCGCACGGACCGGTGCTTCGTCAGGACCCGTGGGGCGCTGTTACGCGGTATGAAAACTGGTCTTGCCCCGCCAATAATGATCCGAAGAAGATCTACATCGGTTATGTGACGTGCTATGGCTATACCGCCAAGCTTGCGGACAAGCTGTATGCCGGAGCGGATCAGGATTGCGTAGAGGTAGAAATCGAGGATGTTTCCAAGCTGTCGCCCGGCGACGTCGCGGCGAAGATTCACGCGGCGGATGCGTTCGCGCTTGGTTCGCCTACATTGAACCGTGATGCGTTAAAGCCGGTGTGGGATGTGATGACCTCCCTGTGCGCGTATATCGTGAAGGACAAGCCTGCGGCGGTGTTTGGCACCTACGCATGGAGCGGTGAAGCGTGCAAGTATATGGCGGAGCGGCTCACAAATCTTGGCGTGAAGGTGGTGGGCGAAGCGAAAGCGAAGCTCAACCCGAACGAGGAAGAACTCGCGGGAGCCTATGAGCTGGGCGTGAAGCTTAGGGAAGCGCTCAAATAAAAAGAATGATAAAAAACGGATGCCAATGTGCGTCCGTTTTTTTGATAGCCATTCTCACAAGAACTTTTATTGTTGGTGTTGCAAAATATTTTGCAACTGCTATAATCTTAGATGTAGAAGAATATTTTTATAAACAACAATGAAAATTTAAGGGAGGGGTCCTGTAATGAAAAAAATTGTTGTATTAATTGTGGTAGTATTGCTCATGCTGAACTCTGTTGCATTTGCGGCGGGAATTCCGACAACCCTAGGAGCAAACGCACAGCCGGGTAGCGCGATTTCCGATGTGTTAGCGGAAAACGGTGAGCCAAATGGTGCGCCGTCCGATTCAGCGATGGATGAAATTGAGCCAAGAAGCGCACCTTTAGAAGCAGAGGAATTACAAGACGCACCGGCAGAACCAGTGCAAACACAACAAGAGGTTGTTGATGCACCAGAGAACGAACTGATTCAGCCGTTTGTACAGACGAAAAGTGGTGCCGAGCTTAATGAAGCGTGGTTCAACGATGCTTATGCTAGCATGAAAGATGCTTCTGCGGAAAAGACGGAAAATGAACTCAGCGCTATGGGATTACCTTCGGACGCAAGCCGATTCGTAATCACAAAACCCATAGACGCAAAAACCTTTAATATTGGAGCTGATATTTATACGGAAGCTCGTATGCTTGATTGCTGGCCGTGGTATTACAGTCTGGCGGTATTTAAAAACGGAAAGCTTTATGAGGTGCTCACCGAGGACAATTTCATTAAAACAAACAATATGACTTATTATGGTACATTTGACACAAGCAGATATGCTGCCGGGGACTATGAATTGTTTGGGATCGTACATACAGAGCAGGGTGGCGATGGCGGGCTCGTTATGTTCAGGCACACTGTTAGCTTCAAACTGCGCGCGCCGACGGAAATATACAATTTTGCAGATCGTTTATACACAAAAGCGCTTGGCAGAAGCGCGGATGCTGCGGGCAAGGAATACTGGGCAAAGAGTTTGATCAAAGGCACCACGACTGGTATGCAGGCAGCGGCGAGCTTTTTCATCTCTCCCGAAATGGAAAACAAAAAGCTAAGCAATGGAGAATATATTACCAGACTTTACAGAACGTGCATGAACAGGGAGGCGGACTCAAGCGGGAAAAGCTATTGGATGGGAGTTCTTGATCAGGGCGTAAGTAGAAAATATCTCATAACAGGATTTTTGAACAGTTCTGAGTTTAGGGGCTTGTGCAATTCTGCGGGAATCACTCTGGGCACTTACGTATCCGATGAAGCGAGAGATAAAAATCCGAAAGCGACCGGCTTTATCAATCGGCTTTACAAAACATGCATGGGTCGTTCCGGGGATGCGAACGGACTCAATTTTTGGGCCGGCAAATTGTTGGAAAAAACGGTGAAGGGCGGAAGTATGGCGTATAACTTCTTTTTCAGCCCGGAGTTCAAAAACAAAAATTATAATGGCTCAGAGTATATCAAACGTTTATATTCGGCGATGATGAACAGACAATCGGATGCGGCGGGTCTTGAATTTTGGCAAAATCAAATTTATGCTGGGAAAAGCAGGGAAGAAGTTTTTTGGGATTTTGTTAATTCGTCGGAGTTTGGTAGTATATGCAGTTCATATGGAATTCCAAGGTTATAGCGACAAGACAATAACGCAACAAAAGGGCTGTCACAGAATAAAAACTGAGGCAGCTCGTTTTTTATGTACGAGACTTTAGCCTGTTGAGGACGCGAAGCGTGCGAAACGAAAACCCATCCGCTATTCGAGTGCGCGTCAGAAGTTATAAAAAAAATCAACAGTCCAGTAGTATTAAGATGCTCAAGCCTCTATACGAAGAAAGGGAGGGCGATTTAATGGCAAACAAAATGCATAGTCTGGCGCACACGAAGTGGATGTGCAAATCTAAGGGTGAAGGGTATTTAACGGTGGACCATGTACACATGCTAGATAGTATACCACCCAAAATAAGTGTATCCAGCTTCATGGTATACCTAAAGGGAAAAAGCGTGTTGATGATGTTTGATCAACATGCAAACTTGAAGCATAAGTTTGGAAACAGGCACTTTTGGTTGGAAGGATACTATGCGAGAACGGTCGGGCTGAATGAAGCAACAATAAAAAAGTATATCCAAGAGCAGGAAAAACACGATATTGCTCTTGATAAGCTGAGTGTCAAAGAGTATGAAGACCCCTTCAAGGGGTAGGCCGATAGTACGAACGCTCCCTTAGTGGCAATGGCAATAGAGGCTTGAACGTGATTCCCTAATTGTTTAGAACTTTGCACAAAATTGTCCTACAACAAAAAACAGGATTGTGCTCACGCACTTGCTTGTTATTTTGCTTTGAGGATAGTTCCTTAATGAAACAGCCCCCTTTGTTTAAAGTCGGGCGGAGAGTTCTTGACAGATGGACGGGCGACAAGATATCATGATACACATAAAATATTACGGAGCAATTATTCGATGTATAAGAAACAAAGAGTGATCTTCGTGCTCGCAATTGCGGCAATGCTGATCGCGCTGAGTGGCTGCACAGAGCAAACCATTCAGACGGATATGCAGGTATCCCCGGCAGATACGCAGCAAGGCGGTACGCAGGAGAGCGCTTCCAGGAGCGCCGCGCCGCAGGCATCCGGAGAGATTGAGGACATCCAAACGACGCCCGGACCGCAGGGCACGACCGTCACCGGAGAGAGCGAAGGCACCGCAGGGGAAGCAGAGTTTTCCTACGGTGAGCGCTATGAGGCAGACGGATATTCCTTCCGCTATCCGGAGGGGAGTACGATCCTCGAAGATACCGAAACACAGAAGGTCTTCGCGTTTGGAGACGGGTATGTGCTCAATGTGACCCGGCTCAATTTGAGCGGACAGGACATCACCTTTGATAAGGCGCTTCAAGTTTACCGCAAAACGCTTGAAACGCTGGGTAGCACGGTGGAGTCGGTTGAGCGGATCGGCGGCTTCGATCCCGGTGCGCCGCTTTATGAAAACGCGCTGCTTGCCCTCAAGCTCAAGAGCGGAGACGAGCTGACCGAAGCGGCGCAGGTATTCTTTTTGGCGGACGCATGCAACTACACCTTTACCGTTTCAAAACGGGATGGAAATATGGAGAAGCTCAAAGAAATTGTGAGCGACGTGATCAGGACGTTCTCCATCACTTAAAAAGACGGCAAAAAAAGCGCATAACCAAGCGCTTTTTTTTATTTCTAATAAAAAGGATAAAAAAGTGCAAAAAGATGTTGACAGGTGAAGGTGGTTTTGGTATTATAAATGAGCCGCAAAAAACGCGGCGAACCTTGAAAAATC